>NZ_JBXSOO010000006.1:0-218741 GCF_057784515.1 Martinezella sp. CNPSo 3732 | reverse complement strand
TTGGTGTTGCCGGTGCAGTCGAAGGTATAGTCGGCGCCGCCGATCTGGTCGGCCCCGCGCTTCGTCATGTTGACGAGATAGGGCACGATGTCGTCGCCGACCTCCTTCGGATTGACGAAATGCGTCATGCCGAAGCGTTCGCCCCAGGCCTTCTTGTCATTGTTGAGATCGACACCGATGATCATGTCGGCACCGGCAAGCTTCAGGCCCTGGATAACGTTAAGCCCGATGCCGCCGAGGCCGAAGACGATTGCCGTTGCGCCCATCTCCACCTTGGCGGTGTTGATGACCGCGCCGATGCCTGTCGTCACGCCGCAGCCGATATAGCAGATCTTGTCGAAGGGGGCGTCGGGATTGACCTTGGCGACGGCAATCTCCGGCAGCACGGTATAATTGGCGAAGGTCGAGCAGCCCATGTAATGATGGATCTTGTCCTTGCCGATCGAGAAGCGCGAGGTGCCATCCGGCATCAGGCCCTGGCCCTGGGTCGAGCGGATCGCGGTGCACAGATTGGTCTTGCGGCTGAGGCAGGACGGGCATTCGCGGCATTCGGGCGTATAGAGCGGAATGACGTGATCGCCCTTCCTGACAGAAGTCACGCCCGGCCCGACATCGACGACGATGCCGGCGCCTTCATGGCCGAGGATCGCCGGGAACAGGCCTTCCGGATCGGCGCCCGAGAGCGTGAAATCATCGGTGTGGCAGATGCCGGTCGCCTTGACCTCGATCAGCACTTCGCCGGCTCTCGGCCCCTCAAGCTGAACCGTCATCACCTCAAGCGGCTTGCCCGCCGCAACCGCGACCGCTGCTCTTACGTCCATGATCTCGTCCCTTCCTGCTATGATTTGGTCCGCGCGACATTGGCATGGGCGCACGGGGCGGCTCAAGCCAAAATCAGACACTTAGCGTCGCAATTATCATGTTTTAGCCGAGTGATCGCCGCGCAGCTTTTTCCATATGGACGCGATGGCGAAAGCTTCTCGGTCAGGCGAATTCCATGATCACGGCGTCGACGGCGAGGCTTTCGCCCGGCTTGGCGTTGATCTTGCCGATGATCAGATCGCGTTCGGCGCGCAGGACATTTTCCATCTTCATTGCCTCGACAATGGCCAGCGTTTCGCCTGCCTTCACTTCCTGTCCCTCGGCAACAGCGATGGCGACCACCAAGCCCGGCATGGGGCAGAGCAGCAGCTTCGACGTATCGGGTGGCAATTTGACCGGCATCAGCTTGTCGAGCTCGGCCTGACGCGGCGTAAACACCCTAGTCCGGACGGAAATACCCTGCCAATCGATGCGCAGACCATTGAGCACAGTGCGGATCTGGGCTGTCAGCTTGCGGCGGCCGACGGTGCCGGCCCATACGGAATCGCCGGGACGCCAGTCGGTTGCGACAGTTACGGTTTGGGCGCCGATCTGCATGTCCATCTCGAAGGGAATGATCACCACGCCTTCAAGCAATGTCACAGGCAGATAGGCGGCACCAAGCTTGACGACCCAGCTCTCCCGCAGTGACGCGGCGGCTGGACGCAGCCGGTCGGCATAGCGTTCGCGGCGGTTGGATTCGATCAGGCTGCAGGAAAGGGCGATTGCCGACAGCAAAGCGGTTTGCTCCTCGTCCGGCGTCACCGGCGCGAAGCCATCGGGATATTCTTCGGCAATGAAGCCCGTGGAGAGGCGGCCTTCGCGCCAGCGCGGATGCTTCATCAGAGCCGAGAGGAACGGCATATTGTGCTCGATGCCATCGACGACAAAACCATCCAAAGCTTCGCCCATCGCTTCGATTGCCTCCAGCCTCGTCGGAGCCCAGGTGCAGAGCTTGGCGATCATCGGATCGTAATACATAGAGATTTCCGCGCCCTCGAAGACGCCGGTGTCGTTGCGCACGACCGATGTTTCCGTCTTGCCTTCGCGCGGCGGACGATAGCGCGTCAGACGGCCGATCGAGGGCAGGAAGTTGCGATAGGGATCCTCCGCATACAAGCGGCTTTCGATCGCCCAACCGTTGAGCTTGATATCCGCCTGCTTGAACGGCAGTTTTTCGCCCGCTGCAACGCGGATCATCTGCTCGACGAGATCGACGCCGGTCACCAGCTCTGTCACCGGATGCTCGACCTGCAGGCGGGTATTCATTTCGAGGAAATAGAAGTTTTTGTCGCGATCGACGATGAATTCGACCGTGCCGGCGCTTTGATAATCGACGGCCTTGGCGAGTGCTACGGATTGCTCGCCCATGGCCTTGCGCGTCGCTTCGTCCAGGAAAGGCGAGGGCGCTTCTTCGACGACCTTCTGGTTCCGGCGCTGGATGGAGCATTCGCGCTCGCTGAGATAGACGACATTTCCGTGAGCGTCGGCCAATACCTGGATTTCAATATGTCGGGGATCGACCACGAATTTTTCGATGAAGACGCGGTCGTCGCCGAACGAGCTTTTTGCCTCCGAACGGGCACGCTCGAAACCGTCGCGCACCTCGTCCTTGCTCCAGGCGATGCGCATGCCCTTGCCGCCGCCGCCCGCCGACGCTTTGATCATGACCGGATAGCCGATCTCGGCGGCGATCCTTTCGGCATGATCGGCATCATCGATGATGCCGAGATGGCCCGGAACGGTGGAGACCTTGGCTGCATTGGCGAATTTCTTCGATTCGATCTTGTCGCCCATGGCTTCGATCGCCTTCGGCTTCGGGCCGATGAAGACGATGCTTTCCTTCTCCAGCGCCGCGCAGAAGGAGGCGCGCTCGGAGAGGAAGCCGTAGCCAGGATGAACCGCCTCCGCGCCGGTCTCTTTGCACGCAGCGATGATCTTGTCGGCGACGAGATAGCTTTCGGCTGCGGGAGCGGGGCCGATATGGACGGAGTCATCGGCCATTTCGACATGCAGAGCATCCCGATCGGCATCGGAATAGACGGCGACCGTCAGGATGCCCATACGGCGCGCGGTCTTGATCACGCGGCAGGCAATCTCGCCGCGATTGGCGATCAGGATTTTCTTGAACATGCAATCTCCGCCCAAATACCCTATTCAGTCAGTGTTTTAGCCACAAATTGCACTGCGGGTCCATGTGCAAGATATCTGCACTCACGCGGTTTTTTCCAATCTCGACTGAACGCGCTCCCGCCAGATGATGAAGAGGCCGGAGCCGACGATAATAGCAATGCCGATCCATTTGGAAAGATTGGGAAAATCGCCAAAGATCGCGTATCCGAGGACGGTGGCGGAAATGATCTCGAAATATTGGAACGGGGCAAGCAGCGACAGGGGTGCCAGCCGGAAGGCCCTGACGACGAGCATATGGGCGTAGCCCGATATCGAACCGAGAATCAGGAGAAGCACCAGTCCAAGCGCCGAGGCGGGCAGGGACGGCTCGAAATCCGTAATAGCGGCTGACGAGCCGGCAAACAGAGCCACGGCCATGAACACGGTGCCGCCGAGACCCGCCATGATCTGCATCGTCAGCGGTGAGTCCGCCTCGCCGACAGCACGGTTCATGAAAAGATAGAGCGCATAGAGAAATGCACAGGCGACGGGCAGCAGCGCCTTTAATCCGAAAATCGCAAAACTCGGCTGAATGACGATCATTGCGCCGCCGAAGCCAATGACGATCGCCAGCCATCGCCGCCAGCCAACCCTATCGCCAAGAAACAAGGCGGAAAGCGCCGTCAGCATGAAGGGCTCGACGAAATAGATGGCGAAGACATCGGCAAGCGGCATGTATTTGACCGCGGCGAAAAAGAGCAAGCTCGCAGCGCCATGCAGCGCGCCCCGCAAAAGGTTCATCCACGGGCGCTTTGCTGAAAAGGCCGACCGCCCGGTTACGGTCGCAAGCAGCGGCAGCATGCACACAAGCTGAAAGAAGAAGCGATAGAAGGTCACCTGGCCAGGCGACATGTTTTCGAAGCTGGCCATGTACTTGGCAATTGCATCCATCGTCGGCAGCAGGATCATGGCACTTGCCATGATGGTCATACCTCTAAGCGGATTTTGCTGTGTGGAAACGGCGGAAGAAACGGACATGCACGAACATCAAACATAGGAAAAGCATGCAATCAAGGTGCGATCAGGCGTGAGCTGCAAGTCTGGCGGACAGCCAGCGGAAAGTGTCAGACTTTTCCAATTGGGACAGATCGCCATGGCGAGATGACGCCCTTAGACCTATCTGGAGCTTTGGAACCGGCTAAAACATGACTGCGCCGCGAAAAATGGCTGGCGCGACCAGGAAAGGGATCGCACCGATGTTCAAACCAGAACAAGAGACGACCGTTTTTTCGGATGAAGGCGGTGATACGCTTGGAGGGCGCTTGTCCATGGCGCGCGATGCCGCGGGAATCAGTCTCGAAACGCTGGCCGGACAGCTTGGCGTCAGCGAGGAGACGATGCTCGCGTGGGAATCCGATCGCGCCGAACCCAATCCCTCCGCGCTGGCCAAGATGTCAGCTCTTTTCGATGTTTCTCCGGCGTGGCTGATGACCGGATCGGGCGACGGACCTGGGGAGGACAGCGACGAGCGCGCCCTGGAAGCCGTCAGGAACGAGCTATCGCGGCTGCGCACAGCCTATCAGGAGATCGGCCGGCTGATAGAGACGACGACAAACCAGCTCGAACGCCTCGACCATCAGATCCGGCTGCGCAATCTCAGCAAGGATGTGGCGCATTGAGCGCGGTTTCCCACGTGGCGCGGCTTAGGTACTTCTAGCTTAATCTGGCAATCGTATCGTCGAGGGTGTCGATCGCGAGTTGTTCACGGGCGATCATGTCGTCAAGATCGATGACCTCTCCGATCTGTTTCGCGTCAATGCCCTGCGTCTTCATCGCCAGCAGTTCGTTGCGATGGGCGATCTTTTCGCCTCGGATTTTGATAAGCTTCAAGCGAAAATCATCATTCATCTCCAATCCTTCCGTTTGGAATGAATTATCGCCAATTTCGGACTGTCATCGTTCTCCCAGGTCGTCTCCTTCAACCTCAATCGTGTCCACGGCCGCGATAGGTGGTTGGGACACCGGCTTTCTCATGGCATTGCGCGAGGGTTTCCAGCCATTCCGCCAACCCTTCCGGGACTTTGGCATTTCCAGCTTCCAGCGCCTCCACCCATGACAGGTCACATTGCAGAGCGCTCGCCAGATTGATGGGCGTCCAGCGTATATGCAGAAGGCATTCTGAAAAGCGTTCCGGCGTCATCCATTTTCCCCATGTCTGAAGAAGTTCACGGTGCCAGAGAGGGGCGCGAAGTCAAGTGACCATGGAAATACGACGGCTGTTCCGGCCTAGAACTGCCTCTTGGCATGAACTTCGTGAGCAACTTGTTTGGTTAAGGGGGCAGCACCGCAATATTCCCGACGCTTTGATCGGCTTGCATGCCGTCGGCAAGGTGGAGGATGGCATGCGGGATAACATCGCGCTGAAACAAGCGTCGGCTAGGTGTTGTTTTAAAAACAAAAAACCCGGCCAAAGCCGGGTTCTTGGTGCGGTCGAGAAGACTCGAACTTCCACGGGTTGCCCCACAGCGACCTCAACGCTGCGCGTCTACCAATTCCGCCACGACCGCATCGTGGTAGGCCAGATTGCTCCGGCGCGGCTGCATGTAGCAAAAGCATTCGGGGGGCACAAGAGCGATATGTCAGTTTTTTTAAATTCCTTCACAGCTCGTCCGATCGAGCTGGTCCGGATGTAGCGGAAACGCCTTACATGTTTGAATTCCCGCCCGAATAGCGCCATATGTGGACAACCCGTTGGCACGCAGGTTTTCCACATATGCGGCCGGCGCGGCGCGCAAAGGACTGCCATATGCTTCGCACCGAACTTTCTCACCAAATGTTTCCCGTTCAAGGCACGCCGCCGGTCCGCTGGCGGATCAGCGATGGCCTCGTGCCATATGAAGAGGCCGTAGCCACGATGGAGGCGGAAGTGGCCGCGATTGCCGAGGGGCGGGCGCCGGAGCTCGTCTGGCTGGTCGAGCATCCGCCACTCTATACGGCGGGCACCAGTGCCAATGCCGCCGATCTGATCGAGCCGGATCGATTCCCGGTCTTTGCGGCCGGACGCGGTGGCGAATATACCTATCACGGGCCGGGTCAGCGCGTCGCCTATGTCATGCTGGACCTCAAGTGTCGGCGGCAGGATATCCGCGCCTTCGTCGGTGCGCTTGAAGAGGTGATCATCCGCACGCTCGATTCGATGAATGTGCGCGGCGAGCGGCGAGAGGATCGCGTCGGTGTGTGGGTGAGGCGCCCGGAGAAGCCGATTCTGGCCGACGGCACCGTGGCCGAGGACAAGATTGCAGCCCTCGGCATCCGCGTGCGCAAATGGGTGACGTTTCACGGTCTTTCGCTGAACGTTGATCCTGATCTCGGCCATTTCACCGGCATCATTCCTTGCGGAATCTCGGCCTATGGTGTCACCAGCCTCGTCGACCTCGGTCTGCCGATCATGATGGCGGATGTCGATATCCGCCTGCGTGAGGCGTTCGAACAAGTCTTCGGCGAAACCGTCAATGACGCGTGAAGGTAATCGGCGATTGCCAGAAGACGATGCTGGAGGCTGCGCTGAATTCTAATGCTAAGCAGGACAGGTCAAACGACCTGTCCGAATTCATGGCGAAAACTGCTATAGCTCACGCGAGCGCTCTTCTGCCAAGGGCAGTTCCGGTTCATCCAGAACGAACCGTTTCGATTTCTCCAAGAGATCGATCCTGTCTTCCGCCTTGAGAAGATCATGCAGTTTCTGATCGCTCAGGATATTATCGCTATCATGCGAGGTCATGCGGGTAACTCCTTGACCTCTGCAGGCGAGAGTAATCATCTCTCTCAGCCGATGGCGCCTACGGGTTCGGTAGCCAACGGTGAAGACAGCCTACGCCCATTTGGGAGATGTGGCGAATCATTTGGTGCGATGGTCCATTTTCACTGCACGCTCCGCTCGACAGGAAAAATGCCTTGAAAGAAAAATGCCCTGGAAGGGAGAGCATCCAGGGCACAGAGAGGGGAACTGCATAACCGAAACTAGGGCGAGGCGCTCGCACTTCAAGACCGAAGCTCACGACAGGTTGTATTTGGTCTGGAATCGCCCTTATGCATCGCTGACGTGCAAATAGCAGAAGCAAGATTGCAATATGAATCGGCACCATCGATTCTTCCATCTCCGGATGAACTCAACGCGCCGATGAACCGCCATCCGGGATTGTCACTACAGTCAAGCCACTCTTTTTGATGGCTATTTTTGTACAGTTTGCGTTCATGTTCGTCCGCATATGGTGTCTTCCGTCGCCCCCAGATCGCGCGTCGATTGACAATCGATATGGACGATACGATTAATAGTTTCGACATTCGTCATAGAGCGGAGGATATGCCAATGACAAGTCGTGCCATCCTGTTGATGTCCCTTGCGTCTCTCACAGTTGTAGGCTCGATGGGCCTCGCTTCTTCGGCTTCTGCGCTAACCATGAAAGAGTGCAGCGCCAAATACCAGGCGGCCAAGACCGCTGGTACCTTGAACGGCCAGAAGTGGAATGACTTCCGCACAACGCAGTGCAGTGCGGACGCCAGCGCCACTACGACGACCACCGCTCCCGCAGCCACCGCACCAGCGGCTACGACGCCTGCCAAGCCGGCGAAGACCACTGCGGCAGCCAAGGTCGACGCCAGCGAACCCGATGCCACCAAGCCGCCGGCAGCAGAACCGGCAAAGCCGACCACGGCTGCTCCGGCTGGTGTAACCTTCCCGGCAAAGGTCGACCCGAAATATGCTACCGAGACGCCCGGCAAGGGCCGCTTCCACACCTGCGTAGACGCCTATAATGCCGCCAAGACCAGCAATTCGCTCGGCGGCCTGAAGTGGATCCAGAAGGGCGGCGGCTACTACAGCCTCTGCAATTCCAAGCTCAAGGGCTGATTGCGAAGCTGACGAACTACGAAACGGGTGCCTTCGGGCGCCCGTTTTCTTTTGCTCATATCAATCCCGCATCTTCTCCCATTTTTTGACGAGCCGGTCGCGCTTGAGCTTGGAAAGCCGCTGCAGCCAGAAAATGCCGTCCAACTGGTCGATCTCGTGCTGGATGCAAATGGCCAGAAAGTCATGCGCCTCCGCTTCATTGGTTTCGCCGGCGACATCCCGATAGCGAAACCGGATCGATTTCGGCCTGACGATCTCCTCCGTCGCTCCGGGCATCGAAACGCTGCCCTCCATATGCCGCATGGTCTCCGCCGATGACCATAGGATTTCCGGATTGATATAGGTACGCACGCCATCCTCGCGGCTGAGTTCTATCACAACGACTCGCTTGAGGACGCCGATATGCGCGCCGGTGATGCCGACGCCGGGCGCGGCCCGCATCGTATCCAGCAGGTCGTTGACGAGCACTCGCAGATCCTCATCGAAGACCGTGACGGCAGTGCAGGCGGTTCGTAATAGCGGATTCGGAAAGCGGATGATGGGGCGGGCGGACACGGCACTCTCTATGGAGGACATTGGGTAGGAGGCTGCCAGGATAAGGGGAAGACGACGGCAATGCCACCCCTTAACGGCTGAGCTTTCCTATGAGCTTTTTCCATCATCCAATTGTTTTTATCGATTTTAAGTGAACCTAATTCGGGACGTTGGCGAGCCGGAGGCCTTCTAGCCGAATGATGTCTGCCATTGTATTCCACCATTTCGTACTTCCATCGCATTGATTCGCACATCGCATCGCTTAGGCGTCTGCGGTCTTTATGACCATTCCCATCGAATTTTCGGGAAATTTCGCCCTCTCAGGCCTTGTGAGCCTGCGGTTTTGTGCTGCACTAGCGGGTCGGGAACTGACTGCACCCCGTGAAAATTGACTATTACGTAAAAGTCAATATTATCATGGGGAGCAGATAGGGGCGGATTCTTGGTCGACGGATACTATAGCATAACGGAGCTCACTCGGGAATTCGGCGTTTCGACCCGAACCCTTAGGTTCTATGAGGACGAAGGCCTCATTCACCCCGAGCGCAGGGGCCGCACGCGTCTGTTCCGTCCGGCCGACCGGCGTCTCATCATGGAAATCCTGCGCGGCCGCCGCATCGGCTTCACGATCGCCGAAATTCGCGAAATCATCCAGGTCTATAAGGAGCCTCCGGGTGAAATCGGCCAGCTGAAGCTGCTGATGAAGCGCGTCGATGAAAAGCGCGACGAGCTGCGTCAGAAGCGCAAGGATATCGACGATACGCTGAGCGAACTCGACAATGTCGAAGAGGCTTGTCTCGGCCGGCTGGCCGAAATCGGCGTGGGAACTTGATCCGCTATTAAGCGCTCAGCTTCTCAAAGCCAGCGCCGTGTCCGTTTGCAATAAAACTCGAACTCACAGCCGAATCGCGAGAGGAGATGCATCTCCTCGCGGCGGATGACGAGCAAGGTCGTCAAGGCGGCGGCCGCTGCCGCCATGGCCAGGAACCAGGGATTGCCGATCAGAAGACCGAGGCCTGCGGTCAGCAAGGTATAGCCGAGATAGGTTGGATTGCGGGTGAAGCGAAAGGGGCCGGAGGTCACGAGATGCGCGCTGCAGCGTTGGGTCAGAATGGTCGTACGGCGTTCCATCAGTGTCTTGATGGCCCAGACATTCAACGTCACCGCAACGGCGGTCAAAAGCGCGCCGACCACCCATGAAACCAGCGCCCAGATGAAGGGCAAAGGCAGAGGATACAACCGCTGCAGAGACAGCGCCGCCATGACGGCGAGGCTATAGAGCAGCGGCGGCCACGGAAAACTCAGCGACTTCGAACGATAGGCATTCATAGAATAACCCTGTCATTGCGCTTCATCCGTGCATTGTATCGCGATTCGGCTTACGCGTTCATCGCTATCTGCTTTGATCGCCCCAGATTCCAAAGGTTTGAAGAGATTTTGAGTCTGCAACTTGTCGAGCGTGCATTGGCAGAAGCTGCGGCACATGGCTTCGCTGCCCGATCGAGTACAAGAGGCCACGCATTGCCCGATATAGCCGGCGGTCGCGTCCTGCGGCGGAGCCGGAGCGACCAGCGACAGAAGATAGACGAGACCGAACAGCACCGGCTGATGGACCAGATAGAAGATCAGGCTGTGCCGACCGGCACGGGCAATGAGATTGCGGCCGGGACCGAATTTCGCCAACGACTTAAGCCAGCCAAGAGATGTCGCCAATTGCGCGGTGCCGAGGCCGAACAAGAATGGCGTCAGCCATGGGAAAAGCGGCACATAGTCGTTCGAGCGCTGGATGTTTTCCGAAAGCCCCACCCACCATAGCCAGGGTGCGTCGAAAAATGGCGAATGCAGCGATAGAGGCGCAATGAGATTGTCGACGACAATGCCGACGGCAAGCACTATCGCGACGAGAAGCGTGGCAAATGCCGGCAGACGCAAGAAGAGGAGCCCAATGAGGCTGGCGGCCGCGATGCTGTGGAGGATGCCGAAGAATATCCACTCGTCGCGCATGCCGATGAAGGTGACGAGAGAGATGGCAGCGGCCGCCGCGACGATCATGCCCAGTCGTCGCCAATAAGAGCGCCAGCGGATTTCCGGCGTATTGGCAAGCACGAGGCTGAATCCTGCGAGGAACAGGAAGGTGCTGGCGATGACGCGGGCGTAAAGCTTCAGCCAGCCTGTTTCCGCCGTGCCGGAATCGAGATAGCCGAAGAATTCGAAATCCCAGGTGCAGTGATAGCTTGCCATGGCCAAGAGCGCGACGCCGCGCGCCGTGTCCAGAATGCCGATGCGGGGCGTCTTTTGCGGTGCATCGGCACTCTCGGCGATAGCGACCATTGGCGGGTCCTTCCAGGCATGAACTCAGATCACGAGCGCCGCTTGAGACGACGCGGGCATGTCATGGCACATCGCTATCCATAATGGCCAGACGGGCATCGGAAAAAAACTGCCGGCGAACCAGCACGATGATGATGAACATGGTCGTGACCATGAAAACGTAAGGGCTTAGAAACCAGCCGAGATAGCCGATCGACAGGAAGATTGCCCTGAGGCCGGCGTTGAAATTGCGCGCCGCGATAATGTTCATACGCACCACCCGCTCGGCGGCTCTTTCCGCACCCGCGGGATCGAGAAGAGCGTCCTCGCGCATCGGCAGGGAACCGAAGAGAATGGTGCAATAGTTGAACAGGCGGTAAGCCCAGCCGAACTTGAAGAAGGCATAGCCGAAGAGGCAGGCAAGCCCGGCCACTTTGATTTCGAAGGCTGTGCGACCACCGTTGAGAATGAAGGGCATATCCGAAAAAAAGGCGTTGATCTTATCTGTGGCGCCAAGAAGCGCAAAGCAGCTGCCGATGGCGAAGATCGATGTGGAGGCAAAGAAGCCGGTGCCGTTCTGCAGGCCCGAGAGGATCTGCGTATCTATCATTTTCAGGTCGCGGCGCAGCGAGTTGTAGATCCATTCGCGCCGGCGCGCATTCATCGCCAGCGTCAGGCTTGTGCGATTGAAGAAGCTGGCGCTGCTGGTGATCCAGTTCAGCGCGACCCAGAGAAAGATGAAGAGGGCGAGGGCGACATAGTCGGCAGTCGTCATAAAGGGAGATTCTCCAGATCAATCCGGTGTGGACTGTAGCGCAGCGCGTGGCGCATGCAATGGCCTTCTGTTTGCTTCCCCGAATGCCTATATGTAATGTCGCTGCCATGAAATCCGATGTCGGCAAATCGCCGTGCAAGCTTGCCCCGATAGCGTAGCCTTGCCGGAAATCGATTTGCCTGGAGGCACCAAAGGTCCATGTTTCTCTCAGTTTTCGATGTGTTCAAGATCGGTGTGGGACCGTCCAGCTCGCACACGATGGGGCCTATGTCGGCCGCGAATCGCTTCCTCGATCTCGTTCTTTCGAACGAATGGCCACGCCCGTCTTCGAATGTGCATGTAGAGTCGATCAAGGTCAGCCTGCATGGCTCGCTCGCCCACACAGGCATTGGCCACGGCACGGGCAGGGCGGTTATTCTAGGCCTGATGGGCGAGAGGCCGGATAGCGTCGATCCCGACCATATGGATGCCATTATCGACGAAGTGGAGCGCAGCGGGCGCATCATGCCGCCGGGCCATCCGGCCTATCGGTTCCAGCCCAAGACCGACCTCATCTTCGACAAGAAAGTGCCGCTGCCCGGTCATGCCAACGGCATGAGCTTCTCCGCCTTGGATAAGGATGAGCGCTTGCTGGTCAAGCGCATTTATTATTCCGTCGGCGGCGGCTTCGTCGTTACCGATACCGAATTGGAGCAGATGAAGGCCGACCGGAAAAAGCCTGCCCCGGCCGGCGAGCGCGTTCCGTTCCCCTTTGCCAGCGCCAAGCAGATGCTCGAAATGTCCGAGCGTTCCGGCCTTTCGATTGCGCAGATGAAACGCGCCAATGAAGAGACGCATATGAGCGGCGAGGAGCTGGATGCCGGCCTCGACCGCATATGGGCGGCCATGAGCAGCTGCATCGATCGCGGTCTCAAGGTCGATGGCATCATGCCAGGCGGACTAAAGGTGCGCCGGCGTGCGCGTGCCATCCATGATAAATTGCAGGAAGAGTGGCGCAGCAACCGCATCAATCCGCTGCTCGCCAACGACTGGCTCAGCGTCTACGCCATGGCGGTCAATGAAGAGAATGCGGCCGGCGGCCGCGTCGTGACGGCGCCGACCAATGGAGCGGCCGGCGTCATTCCGGCAACGATCCGTTATTATCAGCATTTCCATGAGGACTGGGATCAGGACGGTATTCGCAACTATCTTCTGACGGCTGCTGCCGTCGGCGGCATCATCAAGCACAATGCCTCGATCTCGGGCGCCGAAGTCGGCTGTCAGGGCGAGGTGGGCTCGGCGGCCGCGATGGCGGCTGCGGGACTTGCCGCAGTGATGGGGGCGACGCCGGAACAGATCGAAAATGCGGCTGAAATCGCGCTTGAACATCATCTTGGCATGACCTGTGACCCGATCGCCGGCCTGGTCCAGGTGCCATGCATCGAGCGAAATGCTCTCGGCGCGGTCAAGGCGGTTACCGCCGCTTCGCTTGCGATCAAGGGCGACGGCCAGCATTTCGTGCCGCTAGACGCCTGCATCGAAACCATGCGCCAGACCGGCTATGACATGAGCGAAAAATACAAGGAAACCTCGACCGGCGGCCTCGCCGTCAATGTGGTGGAATGCTGAGTGTGGACGCCTGATCTAAAAGCTTGACGCTGCCGGGCAAAAGGATTTCAACGGCACTATGGCTTTGCATCTCATCAAATTGTGCGTCGGCGCGGATTCGATTGACAATCTGCGCGAATGGGTTTCCGAGCGGGCGATGAACGCCATTGCCGCCGGACTGGAGCCTCATACGACCCATACGACACGCATGGTGCCGAAGCGGGTGGAAGAGTTGCTGGACGGCGGTTCGCTCTATTGGGTGATCAAGGGGCAGGTGCAGGCACGGCAGAAGCTGCTTGGCATCGAAACCTTTACCGATGCGGAAGGCATTCACCGTTGCCGGCTCATCCTTGATCCGAGCGTCGTCGAAACGACGGGTCAGCCTAAGCGGCCATTTCAGGGCTGGCGTTACCTGCCGCAGGACGATGTGCCGCGCGATCTCGACAGTCTCGGCGCGGCGGCTGAATTGCCCGCCGATCTGCGGCGGGAGCTTTCCGAACTTGGTTTGCTCTAAGAACGGCTGCTTAAAACAGATGAGCTTTTCAAAAAGCCTTTGAGCCGCTCTATCCTGTTGTTTTTACGCAATTTCAGAGGGAAAACTGCTGGGCAGTTCTCCCGAGTTTGCTTCAGCGCAGCCGCATCATGATCGGCGCTCGGCCGGTCGGGGCGGTGATGTGCAGATGAATATGGGCTTCCGGCTGCGAATAGCGCCAGGCGCGGGCGCCGTGGCAGAGCAGGATGCCGATCAGGTCTTTCGTCTTGTTGCGCGAGCGTGAGCGGCTGAGACCCAGGTCCGCCAGCCGCATCGCTGCCTCATGCAGCGGATGAAGAGCAAAGCCCTTCGGTTTCATCTTGCCCCCGCTATCGAGCGAGAAACCGGGAAAGTTCTCGTTCATTGCCATTTCAAAACCCCGTACACGTTACAAACTCAGGGCCGGCCCGTTTGACATTCAGAACCGGAAGATCGGAGCCATAGAAGGCCCGACCAATTTTCACATCATGCGGCGTGAAAACACCCGCCACATGCCTATTCCATACTCGCCCAGCACTTCACGCCGGCACGCTTGAGCGCCTTGCAGGCATTCACCGCTTCGCTCTGATCTTCAAAACCGCCAAAACGGGCGCGGTAACCGCCGTCGAAGGCGACCGCATAGGGTTTAGCCGAACGCAATGTCTTGCCGGCCTTACTCTTCGCGGTATCAAGCAGGTCTGTCGCACCGTCCTTGCTGGAGGAAACGCCAATCTGAACGATCCAGCCGGTAGGTCCGCGCTCAGCTTTTTCAGCCTTTGCGACCTTTTCAGATTTCTCGGCTCGCTGCAGCTTGACGAGTTTCGTATCGCTTTTGGAGGTCGATGCGGTCGTTACAGTATCGATCTCATCCTCATCAGCATCGTCCGTAGATCCGGTGGAGGCTGTTTCGTCATAGGCGGGCCGCTTCGCGGGCTCCGGTTTTGTCGAAAGCAACGGATTGGAGGAGGAAGATTGCGGCGTTACTGCTGCGAAGGCCGCCGCACTGGAAGGGCTGGAATCGGCGACTTCGGTAGTTCCGTTATTCTTGATATTCGCGCGGCTGATATCCGCCATGCGCGCGCTGGCCGCCTTCACATTGGCAGATGCGGCTGGCACCTGCGCGATCACATTGGAATCAATATGCTTTGTCGATGCCTTGGGCAGATAATCAGCGATCAGCTTGCGCATCTGATTGTCGCGAGCTGGCGTCGAAGCGCCGCCAAGGACGACACCGACGATGGAGCGGCCATCGACTTTCACGGACGTCGCGAGATTATAGCCGGCAGCACGCGTGTAACCGGTCTTGATACCATCGACGCCGCGTACGGAGCCGACCAGACGATTGTGACCAAGGATCGTGCGATTGCCGAGCCGGAAGCTCGTTTCGGAGAAGAAGCCGTAATATTCCGGGAAATGCTCGCGCAAGGCGATGCCAAGGCGGGCCTGATCGCGCGCCGTCGTCATCTGCGCTGTGTTTGGCAGGCCGTTCGGGTTGCGATAGGTCGTGCGCGTCATGCCGAGCGCACGCGCCTTGTCGTTCATCATGCGGGCGAAGCCTTCCTCCGAACCGCCAAGCATCTCGCCAAGCGCCATTGCGGCATCGTTGGCAGACTTTGTGACGATGCCGAGGATCGCCTCGCGGACAGTCACGGAGCGGCCGGGGCCAATACCGAGCTTGGTCGGCGCCTGCGCTGCGGCGTTTTTTGAAAACACAACCGGGGTATCGAGGGTGATGCGGCCGGCTTCAAGCGCTTCGAAGGTCAGATAGACCGTCATCATCTTCGTCAGCGAGGCTGGATAATGCAGCGTGTCGGCGTTTTCACTGTAGAGAACGTTACCGGTATTGGCATCGATGACGATGCCGGCATATTTCGGACCGGCCGCGCTTGCGTCAACGACAGTCACCGCGACTGTCGCCGTTGCAATCGAAAAACCAAGAAGCGCTCTCGCCAGAATCTTACCGGTTTGAGACGACGAAACGGAAAGAACGGATCTGGACACTAAATCACTCTCTGCTTGCATTTACATTCTCGATTATTCGGCCGCCGCCTCCATGAACGGCCATTCCGTTCAACAGTAGAGGCTTAGCGTTACCAATCGGTTTATGATGAACAGTTGGTTTCATGTTTCTGCGCCATTTTAGCGGCCGCCCACAGCTGTCGCCGCAGGCGCGGCATTATCCACAAGGTGGATATTGACGAAGTTCTGGACGGCTGCATCCATCGCGCGCCAATCACCCAGCTGATTGCTGGAAAAACGGTAGAGAACGCTCAAATCCCTACCGACCTTGATGTCCCTTTGACAGTCGCCGCTGGTTGCCAGTGCGGGCGAGGAGGGCAGGAGGCAGCGCACGGCATAATCGGTCTCACCGGGCCGCGGCGCCGTCAAAAGAATTTCGTCGTTATAGCCGGCATCCGCGCGAAGCCGATGTGCCATCAGCCCGAAGGGCCCGCCATAGGCTGCCCCATCCATCAGCTGCGAATAGATCGGGCCGAGCCGGCCAGACATGTCGTGGGACATCGTGCTCTGGCTGATTTGCAGGAAGATCAATGAGGACGATTGCGAGATATCGTCGAAGCGCATGCGATCAGCTTCGGTGTAACCTTGCATCTGCGGCCAGGTCAGATAGAGATCGACGCGCTCGGCCGTACCGTCCGAACGCTCGCTTGGAAAGCGGATGGTGTTTGCAGCCAGACGCATTGCGTCGTCGCCGATCGTGACGGAGATGGGCTTGGTATCCGTCGTATGGCCTGCAAGCGAAATTTTCCCACCAAGCCAGCGTCCACCAACGGATATGGCGACGGTCAGGGCTGCCAGAATGGCGACGCCTGCTGTGAGTCGATAGACAAAGCCGCTCGATATCAGCGGTCTTTCGTCGATCATTGCGGCGGATGACAGAGGAGGAGCCATACTCTTGCCTTCATTTCCTTCCGCTCCGGGTGCCGTCATCGACGACAAAGCCTCGCGGTGCCTGACTTTTTTTTGAGTCTCGTTGGAAATGATGATTGGCGCCACGATGGTTAATCGACGGTTAAATATGCATCGCAAGCCATGCTAATGATAGACTTAAATTCTCTGGATATTTTCAGACTTGGCTTTGGAGCCAGTTACAAAACGAAAAAGAGCCGTTCCCCGGGACAGTGGGAACGGCTCAGAGGCACCGGCCTGGACAGAAATCAGGGGACGAGACCGGGCCTCTGACTTTGACCATCGGCGCTAGGTCGCCGATGATCCTGTGTGAAGAACGCTTATTTCAAGCTGCCGACCGCGACGGCCCGGCCATCCTGGATCTTGACCCAGCGAGCGGGATGATCGGCGGACTGGCGCTTGAGGAAGGTATATTCGGTCTCGGACCAGAGGTTCACCTTGTTGCGCATGTTATCGAGAATGAAATCGCCACGATCCGTGCGTACCGTCAGCACGGCATGACCTTCGCCGTTTGGCTGCAGCACGACGGTCATGAGCAGATCGGAAGGTGAGAAGCCAGCATCGATGAGCTGCTTGCGCTTCAGAAGCGCAAAATCTTCGCAGTCGCCGGCGGTGGTCGGAATCGCCCACTTCTCCTCGACGCCGTAAAGCTCCATATCGGTCATCGGCTTGATGGTCGTGTTGACCGTGTAATTGATCTTCAGAATCGTCTTCCAGCTGTCCTGGTTCAGGATCATCGGGCCCGCGTCACCGCCGGAATAGGCGCATTCCCGTGGGTTTTCCTTGCAGAATTCATAGTGACCGATCGGAGGGGCGGCGTCGCCTGTTATCGTCATGTTGGCGGGTGCTGCCTGAGCAAGGCCGAAGAAGCCAAGAGTGGAAAGCGCCAAAGCGGCAAAGCCGCGAAGTACGATTTGGAAGTTCATGTCCCTGTCCCTGTTTTTATTGGGATCAGAATGACACGCGTGATTTTACCTGACGCAAAATTGCACAGTTAAATTAAGGGCTTAGTTGAATCAAATCTGGAGAAAATTCTCATAAAACACGCGGAAAACTTGATTCAAGTTAACGGCAAATTCGATTAAAATTTGAAGAGTTTTGGTATGAAGTGCAGCGAAGCGAGAGTTTGATATCCGGCTGTTTCGGAACGGTTTTCAACAATGAGAATCGTTAACGTCCGGGCGCAGATTTGGACAGCAACCGTGTTCTATTGATACAGAGCCTACCTCGCGATAGGCCTGCCGAGTGCTGGAAATGACCGCAAGAACCTCAATCTGTCTCATTTTGGGAAAGCCGACTCAAAAAAATATTTTGATTTTTATTGCTTGAAATCGCCGCGAAGCCCGTCGGTTGCGCGGATGATCGCGGCAGCCATTTCCGCGACGGCCGGCGAGTGGGCAGCGTTGGCGACGACCACCAATTCCGCCTCTGGCCATGCTTGCGACAATTGCCAGGCGGTTACCAGCGGCGCCTCGAGATCCATCCGGCCCTGGATCATCGTGCAGGGGATTCCGGCGAGCCGATGGATGTCGCGCAGGATCTGCCGCTCCTCGAGCCAGGCCAGATGGTGGAAGTAGTGGGTGATGATCCGGGCGCGGGCTGTCAGATAGTGCGGATCGGACCAGCGCGGTGACAGGGCCGCGCGGGGATCGAGCAAGATCGAGGCGCCCTCCCATTCGTGCCAGTCTCTGGCAGCTCTCACGTGGATTGCGGGATCTGGGTCAAGCAGAAGGCGATAATAGGCAGCGACGAGATCACCATCACGATCCTCTTCGGGCACGGCAGCCCGAAAGCGTGCCCATTGCTCCGGAAAGAAACGACCGAGACCTTGGTAGAGCCAGTCGATTTCCGATCGTCTCGTCATGGTGATGCCGACGAGGAGCAAGCTTTCCACCCGTTGCGGATGGGTTTCGGCATAGGCGAGCGCAAGCGTGCAGCCCCAGGAATTGCCGAATGCGATCCAGCTTTCAACGCCGAGGCGCGACCGCAATTGCTCGATATCGGCAATCGTGTGCCATGTCGTGTTGGCCGAGAGATCGACCATTGGTTCCGACGCATGCGGAAGGCTGCAACCGCAGCCGCGCTGGTCGAACTGAATGATCCGATAATAATGCGGGTCAAAATAACGTCGCGTTCCGGCGGAACTTCCTGACCCTGGACCGCCGTGCAGGACAAGAACGGGCCTGCCTTGGCGGTTGCCTGATTGCGTCCAATAGATCCGCTGGCCGTCACCGACCTCAAGCAGGCCTTCGTCAAAAGGAATTGTGTCCGGGTAAAGCATTTGCCGTCACGCGCTGAGGAGAAGACAGGCATCGCTGTTTCGCGACGCCGCGTGACAGGAGGATGACAATATCAGAGAAATTCGCGCAAGGTCTCGCGCGACTGCAGCGAAAGGAATTCGATCGCCACACCCTCCATGAAATGGCGGACGACGCGCCCACGCATATTGCCGAGGCGCACCGGCATTCCGATCGTGGGGCGTATCTCGACATCGACGGCTGCGCCCGAGAGCGAGAGGTCCATGATGCGGCATACATATTGCGTGCCGTCTTCGAGCGTGAGCTCGCTGCGGGTATTGCGCGGCGTCAGACGATCATGGCGGCGATCTTCCGGCAAGCCGAGTTCGTGCTTGTTGGCAAGCCAGGTCAATTGGGCGGCAAGCTTTTCGCGCTTCCGTTCGGTCGCATTGATCGACATGGTGAAACCGCGCCCATCGATGGCCACGACATTGCCCTCGACGCGGCCGAGGTGATCGATATAGGCGATGACGCGCTCGTCGGCGCGCGGACGTCCCAGGCAGGTGACATGAAGGTCACCCGGCGACATCTCTGTGACCAGGCACTCGAATTCCTCGTAGTTAGCCAGCATCAGGCGGCCCTGCATATTGATCGGAACCCGTTGAAAGGTCCGCTGATCATTGCGAACGGCATTGCCTGTCATTTGGTTGGGCCGCGTCGCATGGGCCGGCTGGAATGAGTGCATGAAGCGTCTTGAACCCTATTGCGTCTCTTCCAACTATTAGCCGCAACTCCTTAAAGTAAGGTTGTCTTTCCCAAGGCTTGACTTAGAGATGATCATCGATTTTGTTCCGAGCTGGGTCAATTCCGGTTCTCTCGCGCTCATTTTTTGCTTGAATTAACTTTCGGCGCATCCATTCGCCCAGGCTGCTTCTCTGATGCGGCAGAAGATCTGTCGGATCGGGATGGGGCGGCGTATCCACGAGCCGGACAGGGCGGTCGCGAAGCAAGCGGCTGCGATCCAGCGCCAGAAATTCCAGGCGCTCGTTGCCGAGCCATGTCGCGTAAACGGTAGGCGTCAGACAGCCGAGCAGTCTGTCGCAAGTGTCGCTCGATGTGCGAACCGGCAGCAATATCAGTTCGAAGGTCATGCTGCGGCCGCTGATGCAATAGCCCGTCGCATGGATCGATGCGGGAACGACGTGCCTCATCACGCCGGCGGCGATGCGCATCGGATCGTCCTGCTGGCTGCCAGCCCAGAGCGCTGCGAAATGCTCGCCGCGGAGTTCGCGTCCCATGAGGTTGCAGATCGCCGTGCCGGCCAGGCGGAAGCGTGGATTGTCGTCGGCCGTATTTTCCAGGATGAACAGTTCGGGAAGAATATGGCCGATCGCCGATGGTTGTATCAAATTGCGCAAGGGGGCATCCGCGTTGCCGCGTATGTGCTCCCAATAGGTAAATATATCGATGCTCGTCTTCTGGCGCATAATGCGTCCGTGTCCCATTTCATTTCAAATACAAAGGCATTCATTGCCTTCGACTCCGACGTTGCGAATTCCATGCCAGAACCGGGCCATTAGGGTTAACAAGGAGTTTTAGTTGCTCTGCCGGATGGTGGGTGTAAGGCTTTGTTCATCACTTCACGAAGTGACCTTCAGCACGAATTTCCCGGCAGCCGGACGGGCCATTGAGGTCAGATCCGGAGACGAGCGCCCCGGTATGCCGCCCGACACTACGGGCGGCTTTTTTTTTGATTTTCGCTGCGTTATGTGTCGATGACTTCCGGAGCCTTTCCGCTTTTCTTCGAATCGCGAAAACGCTCCATCCCTTTGTTTTACGCAGTTCCGGACGGAAAAACGCTTCGCACTTTTCCTGGAATTGCTCTATCGACAAGCAGAGCAAGACATGGACGATGAACAGCTGCCGCGCCCAGAGCCGGAAAATCCGCGGCCGCAGCAGCATGTGCCGGCCTTCAACCTGCCTCCCGCGATTTTGGCGAGCCTTGCTGTTCTGATCGTCATTTTTGCGGTCATGAACCTTCCTTGGTGGTCGGACGATACGCTGAACTGGATTTATTTCGCTTTCAGCTTCATCCCGGCCCGCTATGCCTTTCCGTTGTCGCAGCAGGGGCTGGAATGGCTTTGGACGCCGGTCACCTACTCGCTGCTGCATGGCGGGATCGAGCATATCGTCTTCAACAGCCTTTGGCTGATGGTCTTTGCCGCGCCTGTGGCGCGACGCATCGGTGCACTGCGCTACGTGATTTTCTGGATTTTCTCGTCAGCGGCCTCCGCCTTCCTGCATGCGGCGCTCTATTGGGGAGACCAGACGCTTTTGATCGGGGCATCGGGCGTCGTCTCGGCCCTGATGGGGGCGGCTTGCCGCTTTGCGTTTCCAGCCATGGACGGTCGCAGAGTTTCCATGCGGCAGGCGCATCTCAACCCGCGTCTCAGCATTTTCCAGTCGCTTCGAAGCCGTACCGTCGTCGCCTATATCGTCATGTGGGTCGCCGGTAATGCACTCGTAGCCTTCGGCATCAATCTTGCGGGCGATAGCTCGCAGCCGGTGGCCTGGGATGCTCATATCGGTGGTTTCCTGTTCGGATTCCTGCTTTTCGCGCCCTTCGACCGGCAGCCGCCCGTGGAAGCTCAGGAAGCTTTACCACCCGATGAATGAGCTGTTGCTTTCTTACTGACACTGGCGCACCATTGCTATCCGTCGGTCGTGGGATGAGGAGATCGACCGACCGACGGGCAAAGCGCCGGTTTGAGCTCCGGGGGTAATTTCGGAACATATCGGACGCTTCAGGTGTTCATCATGCTTTCGAGATGGGAGGATCGAATGTCAGTTTCCGTAAAGGCCATACTTGAAGCCAAGGGCCGCGACGTCGTGACGACGGGCGGTAATACGACCGTTGCCGAGGCCGCGAAGATTCTCAACGAGAATCGCATCGGCGCCATCGTGGTCGTCGGACCGGGCGGCAAGATTTCCGGCATCTTCACCGAGCGGGATGTCGTCAATGCAGTTGCCAAGCAGGGGCAGGAATGCCTCGACAAGCCGATTGCATCGATGATGACGGCCAAGGTGCACCGCTGCAAGGAAGATACGACCACCGACGAATTGATGGAGCTGATGACGATGCGCCGCTTCCGTCACGTTCCTGTCGAGGAGAAAGGCAAGCTTTCCGGCATCATCTCCATAGGCGACGTCGTCAAATGGCGCATCCGCGAGATCGAACTCGAGGCCGAGCAGATCAAGGCCTATATCGCCGGATAAGAAGCGGTTCGGCGTCGCCGCGGCAATCGGCGCGGTGGGTCGCTTGCAGCAAGCAACGGCCTGAACTCCAAGCAAAGCGCCGATTGTGCAGGGTTAGCGGAGCCTCCCCTCGGTTGAGGGATTTACTGAGCTGCCGGTTTATCACAGCTCAACGCGCGTAGGCTTCCTGCATGCGCCGGATCTCGGTCAATCTTGCGGATGTTTCCTCGTAGCCACGTTCTATTGCTTCGCCAGCACGATGAAATTCCGAAAGGCCGATATCGCTGAGGCGCGGATGCAGCGCCAGATCGGGCGGATCGCCGGCGAGGCGCGCACGCGCAATTCGATCCTGTATTATGTTGAAAGCCTGCACCATGACACCCGTCATGCCGAGTTTCATGGCGGGCGCATCTTCGCGACGCAGCAGATCGCCGTTGGGCGAGCCGACATTGTGCTTGACCACCGCGGACCGGCCATAGAGATCGTAGTGCAGGTTTACCGCAACCACCAATGGCTGCTCATAAGTTCGGCAGACGGAAACCGGCACCGGATTGACCAGGGCGCCATCGACCAGCGTACGGCCGTTGGAGCGCACCGGCTCGAAGATGCCGGGCAGGGCATAGGATGCCCTGAGTGCAGTGATGAGAGAGCCATTGGCAATCCAGACTTCATGGCCTGTGTTCAGCTCCGACGCGACGGCGACGAAGGGACGGTCGAGATCTTCGATGGAAAATCCTTCCAGATGTTCCTGCATGCGCTTGGTGAGCCGCATGCCGCCGAACAATCCGCTTCCGCCGATGGTGAGGTCGAGCAGGCTGGCGATGCGCCGCATGGTCAGCGAACGCGCGAACGCCTCGAGTTCGTCAAGCTTGCCCGCGAGATAGCAGCCACCGACGAGGGCGCCGATCGACGTGCCGGCTATCATGCCGACTGCGATGCCGGCTTCATCGAGCGCGCGCAAAACACCGATATGCGCCCAGCCGCGCGCAGCGCCACCGCCAAGCGCCAAGGCAATCTTCACTTTCTTAGGAGGAGCAGGAGGGAGAAGCGGGGTAGACGTATCCTGCGTAAGGCCTGAACCGGTCGAGCTCTGTGCGCCGATGTGACGATTCAACCCCCAATTCAGCATTTTTCGCCTCCTCCGAGGCTCCGTGTGCCTCGGCTAAAATACTGTCCCTTTTTCGTTTCCAAATCGTATACTGGTTGTGGCTTGTTGAAACAACCATCACCGATAGGTCTACTGCTTGTAGACTTCTTCCGGATTGAAATGCAGGTGATCGTCGACCACATTCAGCACCGGCTTCCCATCTTCGAGTTCGACCGTTCGGTAGAAGCAGGAACGGCGGCCAGTATGGCACGTCGCATCATGTCCGGCGACCTCCACTTTCAGCCAGATTGCATCCTGATCGCAATCCGTTCGGATTTCCTTCACCGTCTGAAGGTTTCCGGAGGTTTCGCCCTTTTTCCAGATCTTGCCGCGTGAGCGGCTGAAATAGTGCGCCGTGCCGGTCTTGATCGTCAGCGCGAGCGCCTCGGCGTTCATATGCGCGACCATCAGTAACTCGCCGTCATGAGCATCCGTCACGATCGCGGTGATCAGGCCGCGATCGTCGAAACGGGGCGTGAAATCGCCTGCATCCTCCAACTCGGATTTATCTTCGGAAGGAGCATTGAAAATCAGGTTCATTTCCGGCTCTTTCGTTGAAGCCCGGTCAGCGACCCCGGACCAAGGACATGAAACGGGCCTGCTCGGCCGGATCGGCCTTGAAGGCACCCGTGAAGGTCATCGTCAGCGTCGAGGAGCCCTGCTTCTTTATGCCGCGCATAGACATGCACATATGTTCGGCGTCGATCATCACGGCGACGCCGCGCGGACGCAGGGACTCGTCGATCGCATTGGCGATCTGGGCAGTCATAGCTTCCTGCGTCTGCAGGCGGCGGGCAAAAATATCGACGACACGGGCGATTTTCGACAGGCCAAGGACACGACCGCTCGGCAGATAGGCGACATGCGCCTTGCCGATGATCGGCACCATGTGATGTTCGCAATGCGAGTAGAACGGGACGTCCCGCTCAAGAACGATGTCGTCGTAGCCTGAGACCTCTTCGAAAGTGCGGCCGAGCACATCCTCGGGATTCAGCTCGTAGCCGCCGAAGAGCTCGCGATAGGCCTTGGCAACGCGCGCAGGCGTATCGAGCAGGCCTTCGCGACGCGGATCATCGCCGGCCCAGCGAAGGAGGACGCGGATTGCGTCTTCAGCTTCCTGCTGCGACGGGCGTTCAGAATCAGTGACTTGCGGAAAGTTCTTTACAATGGCGTCCATTACCTGTGGTTCTCCTGATCCGCTGTGCGGATGTCATCTTGTCGGACTCGCCACTGGCATTCCCCGAGGTACGGAGATTTTGTACCTTTGGCGGGCTCCGGGGCGTTCTGGCTGGCGGACAAGCCTGCCGTCCTGCACGGTTTCCCATCAAACTTACAGAAGACCATTGCATTTCGATGGTCTTCGAACGACATACATATAGTATGGCATTGTCCCTGTGAAAGTGTCCTAAACGGACACGCTGTGTTTTTTGTTACGAAACACTAGAGCCGGATGATTTTAGGTCTGCTCGATCTAAAATTTGAATCCGCTCTAGATCAAATAAATAGAGCATGATGTCATCCGAAAACCGCCTACACTTTTCGGCATCATGCTCTAGCGGGTGCATCGGAGCAAAATCTGTGATGGACGACATCTACAACAGCAAAATCCTAGAGTTTGCCGGCAATATCGGCCGCATCGGCAGTCTTCCTGACGCCGATGCCAGTGCCCAGGCCCATTCCAGACTGTGCGGTTCTCGCGTAAAAATCTGGCTGAAAATGGACGGCGATGTGGTGACCGATTTTGCCCATGACGTCAAGGCCTGTGCACTCGGCCAAGCGTCATCCTCGATCATGGCGCTTCATGTCGTCGGCGCCACCGCCGATGAGGTGCGCAAGGCTCGCGAGGACATGCTCGCCATGCTCAAGGCCGACGGCGAGGGGCCTGACGGCCGCTTCGAGGACATGCGCTATCTGAAGCCGGTCAGGGATTACAAGGCGCGTCACGCTTCGACCATGCTGACATTCGATGCCGTTGTCGACGCGATCGGGCAGATCGAGGAGGCGCGGACGGGCGGCATCGCCAAGACTGCAGAAGCTGTTTGACCGAGGCTTGGTGCGATGTGCCAATTCTGTCTTATGCAGGACGACGATGAAGATGAGGGTGGTGCAGCTCCTCCGAGGTCCGCGCGACGTCATGCGTCACCATCCGGCGACAAGCTGGTCAAATCGCGCAATTATTCCGGCCCCTTTCGCAAGACGCCCGACCGGCTTTTCGGAATGGGCCTCATTCGCCTCTATCAGCTGACGCTTTCCGGCTTCATCGGCAATTCCTGCCGCCATATCCCGACCTGCTCGGAATATGGCTATGAGGCCGTTGCCCGCCACGGACTTTGGGCTGGCGGCTGGATGACGTTGTTTCGCGTGGCGCGCTGCGGGCCGGGAGGCACAAGCGGGCTCGATCCGGTGCCCGGCGAACTGGAGCGCCGCTATCATTGGTGGACGCCCTGGCGCTATTTCCGCCTTGGGCGAAAGGCTGCCTGACCCGCATGGCGGTCTATGTCGCACTGCTCTACAGCATTGGCCTCGACCCGGGCCGCAGAGTTGTTATGGCCGATCTCAAGGCCATGGCGGAGAGTTTGGGCTTTCGCAATGCCCGAACGCTTGTCTCGACCGGCAATCTCGTTTTCGAAGCCGAGCCGCAGCCGATTGCGTCGATCGAGGCACAACTCGAAGCGGGTTTCGCCGCGGCTTTCGGCAAGCATGTCGATATCATCGCGCGTGATGCCGACGCATGGCTGAAGCTTGCCGAGGGCAATCCTTTCCTCGACGGGATCGCTAGCGAGGTCATCGTCCGGGTGATGCGCCAGCCGCTCGAACCGGACGTTCTTGATATGCTCGCGAGATACAAGCGAGATGAGCGCATGGCCGTTGTCAACGGCGATCTCTGGATTGATTTCGGCCTCAAAGCCAGCGAGACGAAAATGCTACTGGCTTTGACGACAAAGCGGCTCGGCATCGGAACGATGCGAAACTGGAACACCGTGCGCGGTTTAGCCGAGATGATCCGGGCCTAGCGCCGCTTTTCCTTTACTAGAATACGAAATACCGCTATCAGGCGCGCGGACTTAAGTACGCATTTACTTAAGTCCGTATCTTTCGAAACCACCCGCATTCGTTGGCGGGACTGGACAAGGAGAATATCGATGTCCCAATCCGTTTCCCTGACATTTCCCGATGATTCCGTGCGCAGCTTCGCTGCCGGCACGACCGGGCGCGATGTCGCCGAATCCATTTCCAAGTCGCTGGCCAAAAAGGCTGTCGCAATCGCTATCGACGGCACCGTGCGCGACCTTTCCGATCCGGTGACCGACGGCAGGATCGAGATCATTACCCGCTCGGACGACCGCGCGCTGGAACTGATCCGCCATGACACTGCTCACGTTCTCGCCGAAGCCGTACAGGAGCTTTGGCCGGGAACGCAGGTGACGATCGGTCCGGTCATCGAAAACGGCTTCTATTACGATTTCGCCAAGAACGAGCCTTTCACGCCCGATGACCTCCCGGTCATCGAGAAGCGGATGCGCGAGATCATTCTGCGCAACAAGCCGTTCACCAAGGAAATCTGGTCGCGCGAAAAGGCGAGGGAAGTTTTCGCCGCCAAGGGCGAGCGCTACAAGGTGGAGCTGGTCGATGCGATCCCGGAAGGTCAGGATCTGAAGATCTATTACCAGGGCGATTGGTTCGACCTCTGCCGTGGTCCGCACATGGCCTCGACTGGCCAGATCGGCAATGCCTTCAAGCTGATGAAGGTCGCCGGCGCTTATTGGCGTGGGGACAGCAACAATCCGATGCTGACCCGCATTTACGGGACGGCATTCGCGGAACAAGCCGATCTCGATAACTATCTGCACATTCTTGCCGAAGCCGAAAAGCGCGATCATCGCCGTCTCGGCCGCGAAATGGACCTGTTCCATTTCCAGGAAGAAGGCCCCGGCGTCGTCTTCTGGCACGGCAAGGGCTGGCGCATGTTCCAGACGCTGGTGTCCTATATGCGCCGGCGGCTGCAGGGCGACTATCAGGAAGTCAACGCGCCGCAGGTACTCGACAAGTCGCTCTGGGAGACCTCGGGTCACTGGGGCTGGTACCGTGACAACATGTTCAAAGTGACAGTTGCCGGTGACGATACCGACGACGATCGCGTCTTCGCCCTGAAGCCTATGAACTGCCCAGGCCATATCCAGATCTTCAAGCATGGCTTGAAGTCCTACCGCGAACTGCCCATCCGTCTTGCGGAATTCGGCGCCGTCCATCGCTACGAGCCCTCGGGCGCGCTGCATGGTCTGATGCGCGTGCGCGGCTTCACGCAGGACGATGCGCACATCTTCTGCACCGATGAGCAGATGGCGGCCGAGTGCCTGAAGATCAATGATCTCATCCTGTCAGTCTATGAGGACTTCGGCTTCAAGGAGATCGTCGTCAAGCTCTCGACCCGCCCTGACAAGCGCGTCGGTTCGGACGAGCTCTGGGATCGCGCCGAAAGCGTGATGATGGACGTGCTGAAGACGATCGAGGCGCAGTCCGAAGGGCGCATCAAGACCGGCATTCTGCCGGGCGAGGGTGCTTTCTACGGTCCGAAGTTCGAATATACACTCAAGGACGCCATCGGCCGTGAATGGCAGTGCGGCACGACGCAGGTCGATTTCAACCTGCCGGAGCGCTTCGGCGCCTTCTACATCGACCAGCATTCCGAAAAGACGCAGCCGGTGATGATCCACCGCGCCATCTGCGGCTCGATGGAACGCTTCCTCGGCATCTTGATCGAGAACTTCGCCGGCCATATGCCACTCTGGGTCTCGCCGCTGCAGGTCGTCGTCGCGACGATCACCTCGGAAGCCGATGCCTACGGCGAAGAAGTTGCCGAAGCGCTGCGCGATGCCGGCCTCGATGTCGAGACCGACTTCCGCAACGAGAAGATCAACTACAAGATCCGCGAGCATTCGGTGACAAAGGTTCCGGTGATCATCGTCTGCGGCAAGAAGGAAGCCGAAGAACGTTCGGTCAATATCCGCCGCCTCGGCAGCCAGTCGCAAACGTCAATGTCGCTCGACGAGGCGATCGCCTCGCTTGCTCTCGAAGCAACGCCGCCGGACATTCTGCGCAAGCGCGAAGCACGACGCGTCAAGGCCGCCTGACGGCCGATCGATATCTGGCGGCACCTTCAGGGTGCCGTCAGAGAACTGACATACAGCTTTCATATAGTTGATGAATCAACGCGTTGCTGTGGCTGCAGCATGTGACGCAACTGAGACCATAGGAGCGGGGCAGCCCCGTCGCGCACTTGGAATTCAAAGAATTATCCTACGCCAATGAACGGGATACGCGGATCAAGCGCTGGTTCATCCGCTCCATCGAAGGTCTTTCCGGCCGGGACCGTTACGCCCGGCTCTACGATATCTGGCGCACCGATATCGTCGGCAAGAGCGAGCGGGTTTTCGGCAAGATGCTCGATCTCATCGACGTGCGCCTGCTCATCAAGGGCGAGTGGCCGCCAAACCAGATCCCCGAGGCGCCGATCGTCATCGTCGCCAATCACCCCTACGGCATCGGCGACGGGATCGCGGTGCTGGCGCTTGCCGAGCAACTGGGGCGCCCCTTCAAGGTCCTGATCAACAATGAATTGTTGAAAGTACCGGAAATGAGCGATTATTCGCTGCCGGTTTCCTTCGAGGAAACCAAAGAAGCGATGGCAATCAACATGAAGACCCGGCATGAGGCCGTTCGCCTGCTGAAGGAAGGCACGACGATCATCGTCTTTCCAGCCGGAGGCGTCGCAACCGCCAAGAAGGGTTTCGGCCGGGCAGAAGATCTTCCCTGGAAAATATTCCCGGCAAAACTCATTCAGGCGGCGCGCGCCAGCGTCATCCCCATCTATTTCGAGGGGCAGAACGGCCGGCTGTTCCATTTGGCGAGTCGGATCTCGATGACCCTGCGCATCTCGCTGCTGATCCGCGAATTCCGGCGTCTCTCGGGCAGCACCATAACGGCACATATCGGTGCTCCCAGGAGCTGGGAGGCGCTCAGCGAGGGCAGCGATCGCAAGGATCTGCTGACGAAGCTCTATGGCGCAGTCTTCTCCATGGCTCCGCCGAGAAAGGTGCTGCGGCGCAGGGCAGGATGAGCGAAAAGGGTTTCGAGCTCCTCATCACCGAACAGTGACTGCATTGATAGCACCAGCCGACGATTAAACGCGAGTCTCGGTTGTCAATCCATGCTATCGCCGTCGTCGCCGCCAGCGGCCGGCGCCAGTTGTTCATAGGTGGGCAGCGGCTGCTGGTTGGTCGTGGCCGGAGGAGTCTGGCTCTGGCGCATTGGCGGCATCTGGATCGGCAGCTGTCGGGCCGACTGTTCGGTATCGGCATCCTGCGGCTGCTGCTGTTTCATCAGCACTTCCACATCCGTATTCATGCCGGCGGCGACCGTGAAATCGCGCTGGTAGATCTTGTCCTTATTGCGGGCGACGGCCGTGTAGCGGCCTTCCGCAAGCACCATGGTCGGAAAGGCGCTGACGCTCTCCCCGACGATATCGCCCGCAGCCGTCAGGATCGACCAGGCGGTATCGGCGATCGCCTCGCCGCCGGCATCCGAAACCAGCTTGAACGTGATCTTTGCCGCCCTGTGCTGAATGGTCGCTTCCGTCACCTTGCCGGCTTCCACCTGGATATCGGCCCGGATGACGGCATTGACCTCGCCGTATTCGGAAACGACGTGATAGGTGCCGGCGCTAAGGCCGACCAGCGTGTTCGGCTTGACGTCGTCCATGACAAGACCGCGCTCGCCGTCCTCCTTGGTTTCGCTCGAATAGATCGAGAAGCTCAGCTCGTTCGGAGGGATGCGGACATCGGGGCCGGATACGGCGTTCAGGACCATGCCGCCGGCATCGAGAACCATCGTCTGCTTCTGGGTGTCGCCGCTTTCAGGCACGCTCAGCCGCTTGGTGACACCGGCGCGGCCGAAAGAGACGTTGACGAAATAATCGCCCGGCAAAAGGTGGAAGGAGGCCGAGCCGCCGCGCGAGCTGGCGACCAGCGGCAGTTTGCCGTCAGCGCCCGCAACCGGGCTGAAGACGTACCAGGCAAGACCCTGCTGCTGCGGGCCGCTCTGGGGCGTGAGCTTGGCTTCGAGGGAAACGTCGCGCAATGTCCGCGCGGCCGAATTCTCACCACTCGGTGCCACGAAGGCGTTGAGCTTCGGCATCTTGACGCTGCCGTCGAGCTGCTTGAATTCCTTGAAGGCATCCTGTGCCGACACGGCAGTGCTCAAGCTCGCAAGCATCGCGAAAGCCGCGCTCAATCGGCGAGCGGATGAAATGCCTGACATGGATACCAACCGATTGACTTCCGATAAAACACACGCCACTTCAAAACCAATGCGGTGGCAAATTCAAGACCTCATCATACCACAAGCCAAAATGAAGGCAGTTCCTCAATGAAAACCGATATCAAGCTGGTCGACTATCTCGCGGTGCGCCGATCCATCCCTGCGTTCCAGATGTCGGAACCGGGACCTGGCAAGGCCGAAATCGAGGAGATTCTCCGGCTGGCCTCGCGTGTGCCGGATCATGGCAAGCTCGCGCCCTGGCGCTTCATCGTCTATCGCGGCGGTGAGCGTGCCCGTATCGGTGAAGAGCTGCTGAAACTAGCGCTGGAAGCCAAGCCTGCCCTGTCGGAGGAAATGATCCAGGTCGAGCGGACCCGCTTCACCCGAGCGCCCGTCGTGATTGCAGTCGTCAGCAAGGCGGCGCCGCATTTCAAGATTCCGGAGTGGGAGCAGCTGATGTCGGCAGGCGCGCTTTGCATGAACCTGTTGATCGCGGCCAATGCCCATGGCTGGGTCTCCAACTGGCTGACCGAATGGTTCGCCTTCGACGAGCGCGCCTATCCGCTGCTCGGCGTCCAGCCGGGTGAGAAGATTGCCGGCTTCATCCATATCGGTTCGACAAGCTTTCCGCCGGTCGAACGCCCACGCCCGGAGCTATCGGAAACGGTGAGCTGGATCGGCGGTGAGGACGCGTAATGTTCTATACGACAGACACCAATCGCCACGGTCTGGCGCATGATCCGTTCAAGGCAATCGTTGCGCCGCGGCCGATCGGCTGGATCGGCAGCAAGGGCAGGGACGGTTCGCTGAACCTCTCGCCCTATTCCTTTTTCAATGCCGTCAGCGATCGGCCAAAGCTGGTGATGTTCTCTTCCGCCGGTCGAAAGGACAGCGTACGCAATGTCGAGGAAACCGGCGTCTTTACCGCCAATCTCGTCAGCCGCCATATTGTCGAGAAGATGAACCATTCATCGATTGCCGTTCCCTATGGCATCAACGAATTCGAGCTCGCCGGACTGACGGCGAAGCCGGGCGAGCTGGTCGACGCGCCTTATGTCGCCGAGGCCTTTGCCGTGCTCGAATGCCGGGTGACCGAAATCCTGCAGCCCAAGGGTCTCGATGGTGAGGCGTCGGAAAACATCATGGTGATCGGCCAGGTCGTCGGCATCCATATCGACGAGACGATCATTCGCGACGGCAGGCTGGACATGGCGCTGGCACGTCCCGTCGCGCGCATGGGCTACATGGATTATAGCGAGGGCAGCGACGTCTTCGAAATGATCAGGCCAAAGGCGCCCTGAGGAACGCCCCTCGTGCCGATGGGCGAAAGGTTAATAAGCAAGGTAAACGTCCCGTAAACCTTTGCCCGATAACGTGAAGCATATGAATTTGCGGGGCAAGAATCGCCTCGTCGATATCGGGGCGTTACGTGATCATAGAAGCATTCCTTCGCTGGGCTGAAACCGCCAAGGCAGAAAGCAGGACCCGGGCGGCCAATGCACTCGGCAGAGCATATCTGCACTCGGAGATGCCGAAAGACGAACGGGCAGCCGCGGAGATGGCCATGACCTATCTGCTCGACGATCCGTCTCCCCGCGTGCGGCTGGCGCTTGCTGAAGCCATCGCCCATTCGGCCGGCGCGCCACGCAATGTCATTCTGTCCCTTGCCGAGGATCAGCCTGAAATTGCAGGGCAAATCATCCTGTTTTCGCCTGTGTTCACCGATGCCGATCTCGTCGATCTCGCACTACATGGCAGCGATGTGGCACGGGTTCTCATTGCCTCCCGCGGGCAGGTACCGCGTGCAGTCTGCGCCGCTCTTGCCGAGATCGGCGGAGAGACGGAAATTCTGTGTCTGTTGGAAAATGACGGTGCGTTGATTTCACAGGCTTCGCTTAAACGTATCGCGGAGCGCATGGGTGATTGCGCCGAGATACGTGGGCTGCTTCTTTCCCGCGATATGCTATCTTCCGACATCAGGCACCTGCTGATGCGTCAGGTCAGCGACGCGCTTTCGGAATCGGCGCTCGTCCAGAGTTTTGTCGGCAGCTCCAGGCTGCAGCAGGTAACGCGTGAAGCAACCGAATCCGCAACTGTCACGATCGCAGGAACGGCGCAGCACGAGCAATTGCCTGATTTGGTCGAGCATCTCAGGCAGAGCGGCTGGCTGACGCCGGCATTCCTGATGCATGCGCTGGGCTCCGGCAAGGTCGATTTCTTCGCTTGCGCGATCACCATCCTTTCCGGCTGCGACGAACGGCGCGTGCGCTCCATCATCTCAAGGGGTCGCGTCTACGCCATTCGGGCGCTCTACGAAAGCGCCGGACTGCCCCGAGATATCAGCACCATCTTCGTCGAGGCGACGATGATATGGCGTGAATCCTCCCGCAAGAACGGCAGTGCGATGCTGGAAGATGTTTCTTCGCGCCTGTTGCGCAAGTTCCGCTTAGCGGAGCCAGCTCCCGCCGCTGCGATACAGCTCCTCGACATGGTGGAGAAGCTTGCGAATGCCGAACGGCGGCAGGCAGCACGGAGTTTTGCCGCGCTGGCGACACTAGCCGCTGCGTGATATTCAGCAGGCGTTCTAAAGCGCGGCTCGATCTTTCAGATTCGCTTCCCACGCTTTAGGTCTTTGATTTTGCGCATGTCGTTGTCGCAAAACCGCTGCACACTTTTGCGCGACATGCTCTAGGTTCCGAGGTTTATCTTGTCATTGACGATTGCTATCGAACCCCCGCATCAGGAAGGCGTCATTCGCCTTCTCGACATGTCCAGCGCCTATGCGGAATCGCTTTATCCGGCGGAAAGCAACCATATGCTTGATCTGTCTTCGCTGGAGAAGGCAGAGGTGACCTTCTGGGTTGCCAAGATAAAGGGGATGATCGTCGGATGTTGCGCGCTGGTGGAAGCCGGTGACGGCACGGCGGAGATCAAGCGCATGTTCGTTGATCCGGCCGCCAGGGGCCAACGCGTCGCACGCAGGCTCATGGAAACGCTGGAAGCGGCAGCGCTCGAAAAAGGCCTTTCCGCTGTGCGGCTTGAAACCGGCATATATCAACCGGAAGCGATCGGCCTATACCGGAAATTCGGTTATCTCGAAATTCCCGCATTCGGCAGCTATCAGCCGGATCCGTTGAGCCTGTTCATGGAAAAACGGCTGGAACAAACCAGCTGAGCAATCAGCCCTCGGCAGCGTCCCGAACGTGCAATTGTAGTTCGGGCTCCTGCGCGTGCTGCTCCTCGGTCAATTCGGCTTCGCGAATCCACTCACGCCAGATGGCAACGATGATAGCCATCAGGACCGGGCCGATGAAGAGCCCGAGAAATCCCATGGTCTTCACGCCGCCCACTAGGCCGAAAAAGGTGGGGAGGAAGGGCAGCTTGATCGGACCGCCGACAAGCTTGGGACGAAGCGTCTTATCGACAATGAAAAGTTCGATCGTGCCCCAGAGGAAGAGGGCGATACCCGCCCAAAGCGAGCCGCTGGCGACGAGGTAGATCGACACAAGCGACATCGAGAGCGGTGCGCCGCCCGGCACGAGAGCCATGACGCCGGTGAGAACGCCGAGCGTGATGGCCGATGGAGCGCCGGCAATCCAATAAGCCACACCGAGAACGATGCCTTCACCGATGGCGATCAGTGTCATGCCCATGACGGTGGAACTGATCGTCGCCGGTACGACCCGCGAAATCCGCTCCCAGCGATTGGGAAGGATACGTTCGCCGAGCAGATCGACTTGACGAACGAAGGTCGAGCCGTCGCGATAGATGAAAAACAGCGCGATCAGCATGAAGAGCAGGGTCAGCACGACATGGAATGCACCACCACCGGCTGCAAGCACTGCTCTGTAGATATTGCCAATATGGGCACCGCTTACCAGCTGCGCCAACTCGCCGAGCGAGCCTGGGCTGCCGACATATTGCGTCCATTGCTCGCCGAGCCACGAACCGACGACCGGCAAAGCGAGAATCCATTGCGGCGGCGGCGCACCCTCGCGGTTCACATGGATTGCCCAGCTGAACCACTCGCGCACCTCACCAGCCATATAGATGGCGGATAGGACGATGGGCAGAACAAGGAAGGTGACGATGAATGCGATGGCGATGGTGGCGGCGAGTGTCGTATTGCCGCCGGTACGGCGCACGATATCGCTATAAAGCGGCCAAGTGGCGAAGCCGATCACCGCTGCGGCCAGAACCGGAACGAGAAAGCCGTAAAAGAAATAGATGCCGGCAATCGCAATCAAAATCAGCAGCCAGCGCGCCGCGGAAATGGATGGAATCAAAGGCATGCGCGCATGCGCGCTCGGCCCCAGCCACCGGTGTTCCTTTGGCTTATGACGTTCAAATACACCCACCGGTCTTACTTCGCCCCTCTTTACTAGATCATCCGGTTATGGGGTATGATCTAGGCCGTTTCAAGAGCAACGGCTTCACGCTTCTTATTCAGTCGTCATGACAATAGCACGACTGGCCTGCGCGTCGCGATGAAGTTAGCAAGAGGTGGCGAAGCATCTTGACGCAAAAGACTATGTTTTCTGCGTCAGATATCCAGGTCTTCGGCAAAGGCAGCGCGCTCCTGAATGAAGCGGAAGCGAGCATCGGCCTTGGTACCCATCAGGTTATCGACGGCATCGCGGGTGCCTTCGAAATCCACTTCGTCGATCTCGACGCGCAGCAGCGTGCGCTTGGCCGGGTCCATCGTGGTTTCCTTGAGCTGGGCCGGCAACATTTCGCCCAGACCTTTGAAACGGCTGATCTCGACCTTGCCTTTGCCCTTGAATTCCGTTGCCATCAACTCCTGCCGGTGGGCGTCGTCGCGGGCATAGATCGATTTCGAGCCCTGGGTGATCTTGTAGAGCGGCGGCACGGCCAGGAACAGATGGCCCTGACGGATCAGCTCAGGCATCTCCTGGTAGAAGAAGGTGATCAGCAGCGAGGCGATATGGGCACCGTCGACGTCGGCATCCGTCATCACGACGATGCGCTGGTAACGAAGGTCTTCCTCGCGGTATTTCGAGCGCGTGCCGCAACCGAGCGCCTGCACCAGATCGGCAATCTGCTGGTTGGCGGAGAGCTTCTCGCGACCAGCGCTGGCGACGTTGAGGATCTTGCCGCGCAGCGGCAGGATCGCCTGATTCATGCGGTTGCGCGCCTGCTTGGCAGAGCCACCGGCCGAGTCACCCTCGACCAGGAAAAGTTCCGCGCCAGCGGCGGAGTTCTGCGAGCAGTCGGCCAGCTTGCCGGGCAGGCGCAGCTTGCGCACAGCCGTCTTGCGATTGACTTCCTTTTCCTTGCGGCGGCGCATGCGCTCCTCGGAGCGCTCTATCACCCACTCCAGCAGCTTCTCAGCTTCGGCCGGATTGTCGGTAAGATAATGGTCGAAAGGGTCACGCAGAGCGTTTTCGACGATGCGCTGAGCTTCGACCGTCGCGAGCCTGTCCTTGGTCTGGCCGACAAATTCCGGTTCGCGGATGAAGATCGACAGCATGCCGACGCCCGAAATCATCACGTCGTCGGTCGTGATATTGGCCGCACGCTTGTTCTGGGTGAGATCGGCGTAGCTCTTTAGCCCCTTGGTCAAGGCGATGCGCAGGCCCGCCTCATGCGTGCCGCCTTCCGGGGTCGGAATCGTGTTGCAGTAGGAATGGATCTGTGGGTCGCCGCCATACCAGGTGATCGCCCATTCGAGCGAGCCGTGGCCGCTTTCCTTCTCCGACTTGCCGGCAAAGATTTCGCGGGTGACGGTGAACTCATTGCCCATCGTCGCCTTGAGATAATCCTTCAAGCCGCCCGGGAAGTGAAAGACCGCCTTTTCCGGAACATCGGCGCCTTCAGGTGCCAACTCTGGGTCACAGCCCCAGCGGATCTCGACGCCGCCGAACAGATAGGCCTTGGAACGGGCCATGCGGAAAACGCGGGCCGGATCGAAGCGGGCGTGATCGCCGAAGATCTGTGGATCGGGATGGAAGCGGACGCGGGTGCCGCGCCGATTATGCACGTCGCCCAGCTCTTCCAGGCCGCCGACCGGCAGGCCCCGCGAGAAGCGCTGGCGATAGAGTTTGCGGTTACGGGCAACTTCGACTTCCAGGTCGTCCGACAGCGCATTGACGACGGACACGCCGACACCGTGCAGACCGCCCGAGGTTTCATAAGCCTTGCCGTCGAATTTGCCGCCGGCATGTAGCTTGGTCATGATGACTTCGAGCGTCGATTTGCCAGGCACTTGCGGATGGTTTTCCACAGGAATGCCGCGACCATTGTCCGTGACGGTCAAGTAGCCTTCCCGATCGAGATAGACTTCGATGAAATTGGCGTGACCGGCCACGGCCTCGTCCATCGAGTTGTCGATGACTTCGGCGAAAAGGTGGTGCAGCGCCTTCTCGTCCGTGCCGCCGATATACATGCCGGGACGCATACGGACAGGCTCGAGCCCCTCGAGAACACGGATGGAGCTTGCGCCATATTCCTCTGACGAGGAAGTCGTCGGAACCGCGCGCTGTGCGGGCGCAGGAGCCGGCTTTTCTGTCTTTACGGCCGGCTTTTCCGCTGCCTCCGGCTTGGGGGAGCGGGGGAGTCCGGAGAAGAGATCGTTGCTATTGTCCATAGAATTTCAAGCTGCTCAGATTTGTTCTGGTGGGGCCAGACCCCTTCATTATCGCATTTGTCGCCGCTATTCGCGAATCATCGTGATTCTGCCAGAAACAGCGCACAAGAGCGATGGCGCCCCACGATGGGGCAGATTCTTGAAAGAGATTTGCGTTGCCGGGTGACGAATGGCAAGCCCGATGGCCGACCGGAGGAAGTATCCGCATGCCAATGTCCACAGCTCATTTGCCCGTTCTGTCCGCAATCTCGGGCATCTTGTTACTGGCGACCGCCTCTGGAGCCTCTGCCGAGATGCTCAAGCCATTCAAGGACGAACTGTTTTCCAACCAGACGGTAATCGAAAGCCACGATAACGGTGCGTTTCAGACGATCGATTACCAGGAGATGCGTGACATCAACGGCCGCGACCAGATTCCGGAAAAGCGCGTCAAGCCTGCCTATGTTGATACCGGCGTACGCTGGAAGGCGCAGGAGGACGAAACGCTTGAGATCGGTGACCGCAAGGTCGATGTCACCCGCATAGGTCCCGCATCGAAGCAGGCGTTTACCGTGATCTTCATCCATGGCCGCGGCGGTGACCGTCGGCTCGGCTCCAACGACTATACATTTGGCGGTAATTTCAACCGGCTGAAGAATCTCGCCTATCGCAACGGCGGCACCTTTTACGCACCGAGCGTCAGAGGTTTCGACAGCAATGGCGTCGCCGATATCGCCGCGCTGATCCGCTACTCTTACGAGCAATCGGGCGGCAAGCCCGTCATCCTGACCTGCGCCTCCATGGGCAGCTTCATCTGCTGGGGCATCACCCGCGATGCCGAAAGCGTCAAGCGGCTGAAGGGCATGGCAATCCTGAGCGGTGTCACCGATCCGGATTTCACCAAGAGCGCTTTCTACAAGACAAAGCTGCCGCTCTGGTTCACGCATGGCAGCAAGGATCCGGTCTATGCGGCTGCAGACCAGCAGGCCTTGTTTGAGAAGCTTTACAAAGCGCATTATCCGACACGCTTCACGCTTTTCGAGACCGGCAATCATGGAACGCCCGTCCGCATGACCGATTGGCGCAAAGTGCTCAACTGGATCGTTGATCCGCAAGCGTCTTAAACGCTGGCGCGATCCGACTTATTTTCCGGATAAGCATTTTTCAAACGATTTGAGCTGGTTTCGGCCGCATTCGATAACTTTCCTTTCCCTTTCCTTTTTGTTAGTCCGAAGCTGGATCAAGGGGGAGAATATCGGAATGACGAAGACCATACGGCCGCTTCTGGCCGGAAACTGGAAGATGAACGGCACGCGCGCGAGCCTGGATCAGATCAAGGCGATCGCGGACGGCGTCAAGGCGCCGCTGTCGGAGAAGATCGATACGCTGCTCTGCCCCCCGGCCACCTTGCTCTATGTCGCGACCGCGCTTTGCGACGACAGCCCGCTCGCCATCGGCGCCCAGGATTGTCACCAGCAGGTCAGCGGCGCCCATACCGGCGATATTTCGGCCGAGATGATTGCCGATTGCTTCGGTACCCATGTCATCGTCGGCCATTCAGAGCGGCGCAGGAACCATGCCGAAAGCGATATGCTGGTGCGCGCCAAGGCGCAGGCGGCGCACGATGCCGGGCTGATCGCCATCATCTGCGTCGGCGAAACGGCTTACGAGCGCAATAGCGGCCAGACGCTCGAGGTGCTGAAGCGGGAGCTCGTAGGCTCCATTCCGGATGGCTCCACGGCGCAGACGACCGTGATCGCCTATGAGCCAGTCTGGGCGATCGGCACTGGCGTGGTTCCAACCCAGGAAAACGTCGAGGAGGCACATGCCTTCATCCGTGCCGAGCTCATCGAGCGCTTTGGCAAGGAGGGGGCGAATATGCGAATCCTCTATGGCGGATCGGTCAGCGGCGCCAATGCACGCGACCTTCTGGATGTTCCGCATGTCAACGGTGTGCTTGTCGGCGGCCAGAGCTTGAAAGCCACCGATTTTCTCGCCATTTATGCCGCATTCGAACGGCAGTTCGCCTGAAGCAACAACTTGCCCGGAGTTCCGGCCTTAAAAGGGCTTGGAATAGGCGAGAGCCTCATGTAAAGAGCCGCGAGCTTTTATTTTTGATGCCCGCACCGGGCAGGACTGGATCTATGCAAACCGTACTGCTTGTCATCTATCTCATGATCGTCGTCGCCCTTATCGGCGTGGTGCTGATTCAGCGCTCCGAAGGTGGCGGCCTTGGAATCGGCGGCGGATCGGGCTTCATGTCTGCGCGCGGTACGGCCAATGCGCTGACGCGCACCACGGCCATTCTTGCGGCGCTGTTCTTCGCGCTCGCGCTCGGCATGAACGTGCTATCCCGCTTCGAAGCTCGTCCGACGGATATTCTCAACCGTATTCCGAGCACGGCCGGCCAGGGCAACGGTATCCTCGATTCGCTTGGCGGCCAGAAGGGTGCTGCTCCGGCAACCACCCAGCCGAAGCCGGCCGACAATAGCGGTGTGCCGAACAGCGGTGCTGTCGCTCCGCAGTCGCAGGCGACACCGCCTGCCGCGACGAATGAGGCAACTCCTGCCCAGCAGGCTCCGGCCGCAACCGGTCAGCAGACCGCGCCGGCGACGACGACTCCTGCGCCGACCGACAACGGCGGCGTCCCGACCGGCAAGTAATCCCGGTCGTCGAAGATCATCCCCGGCAGGTCCTCGGATCTGCCGGTTTTGTTTTGTCCATATTCCGCATTCTGTAGCCAAAATTCCGGAAACGAATTTTAGGGCTAGCGGAATCATTTGTGAAAAGGTATCCGGTGACTCCCATGGCGCGATATGTATTCATCACTGGCGGCGTGGTTTCTTCCCTCGGAAAAGGAATTGCGGCTGCGGCTCTCGGAGCGTTGTTGCAGGCTCGTGGTTATCGAGTTCGCCTGCGCAAACTCGACCCCTATCTGAACGTGGACCCGGGCACGATGAGCCCGACCCAGCACGGCGAGGTCTTCGTCACCGATGACGGAGCGGAAACCGACCTCGATCTCGGCCACTACGAGCGCTTCACCGGCCGCTCGGCCACCAAGACCGACAACATCACCACCGGTCGCATCTACAAGAACATCATCGACAAGGAACGCCGTGGCGATTATCTCGGCGCGACCGTTCAGGTCATTCCGCACGTCACCAACGAGATCAAGGATTTCGTGACCGAAGGCAATGACGAGTATGATTTCGTCATCTGCGAGATCGGCGGCACGGTCGGCGATATCGAAGCCATGCCTTTCATGGAAGCGATCCGCCAGCTCGGCAACGACCTGCCACGCGGCACGGCCGTCTACGTTCATCTGACACTGATGCCCTATATTCCGGCTGCCGGCGAGCTGAAGACCAAGCCGACGCAGCATTCGGTCAAGGAACTGCAGGCGCTGGGCATTCATCCCGACATTCTGCTCGTGCGTGCGGACCGTGAAATTCCCGAAGCCGAGCGCCGCAAGCTTTCGCTGTTCTGCAACGTGCGGGAATCTGCCGTCATTCAGGCGCTCGATGTTGCGAACATCTATGATGTGCCGATGGCTTACCACAGGGAAGGCCTTGACAACGAGGTGCTGGCCGCCTTCGGCATCGAGCCGGCTCCGAAGCCGCGTCTGGAACAGTGGGAAGAGGTCTGTAATCGCATCCGCACGCCGGAAGGCGAGGTGACCATCGCCATTGTCGGCAAATATACCGGCCTCAAGGATGCCTATAAGTCGCTGATCGAAGCGCTGCACCATGGCGGCATTGCCAACCGGGTCAAGGTCAAGCTGGAATGGATCGAATCTGAGGTCTTCGAAAAGGAAGATCCAGCGCCTTATCTCGAGAAGGTTCATGGCATTCTCGTGCCTGGCGGCTTCGGCGAGCGCGGTTCCGAAGGCAAGATCCTGGCTGCCCGTTTCGCGCGCGAACGCAAGGTGCCGTATTTCGGCATCTGCTTCGGCATGCAGATGGCCGTCATCGAAGCGGCCCGCAATCTGGCCGGTGTCGAGCATGCCTCGTCGACCGAGTTCGGCCCTACCAAGGAACCTGTCGTTGGCCTGATGACCGAATGGCTGAAGGGCAACGAACTGCAGAAGCGCACCGCATCGGGCGATCTCGGCGGCACCATGCGTCTCGGTGCCTATAAGGCGGCCCTGAAGAAGGGCACGAAGATTTCGGAAATCTACGGCTCCACCGATATTTCGGAGCGCCATCGCCACCGCTATGAAGTCAACATCGACTACAAGGATAAGCTGGAAGATTGCGGCCTGACCTTCTCCGGCATGTCACCGGACGGCGTGCTGCCTGAGACGATCGAATATGCGGATCATCCATGGTTCATCGGCGTCCAGTATCACCCGGAACTGAAATCCCGTCCCCTGGAACCGCATCCGCTGTTCTCCAGCTTCATCGAAGCGGCGACGGAACAAAGCCGGCTGGTATAGAGCGCTTCACCGAAGTGCTCTACATCTTTGCTTTTACGCAGTTCCGGATGGAAAACGGCTACGCACTTTTCCCGGAACTGCTTTGAGGACTGCAAATCGCTTGCGGTAGTCGCTCGGGCTTACCGCAAGCCTCTCCCGAAAATGATGGCGCATGGTGGCGAGCGATCCAAATCCGCTTGCCACTGCCACATCGTCAAGCGAAATGGCCGCCTGTTTCTCCAGCAAATCGCGAGCACGCCGCAGCCGCTCGCTGAGCAGCCATTCACCCGGCGCCATGCCGGTGGTCGCCTCGAAACGGCGCTGGAAGGTCCGAACACTCATGCCGGCCCGCGCTGCAAGCGCGGAGATGGGTTGATCTTCCTGCAAACGCTCGCGCATCCATTCAAGCAGGGGGCCCAAACGCGCGCCCTCGCGCTGCCTCAAAACCGGCGTCTCGATATATTGCGCCTGGCCTCCTTCGCGATGGGGTGGAACCACCAGGCGGCGGGCGACACTGTTGGCGACATCCGGTCCGAAATCCCGGCGCACGACATGCAGGCAGAGATCGATGGCAGCGGCACTGCCGGCGGCGGTCAGCACCTTGTCTTCATCGACATAGAGAACATCGGCGTCGACTGATATGTCCGGATAGCGCGCGGCAATGGAATCGACATAGCGCCAATGCGTCGTCGCCTTGCGGCCCGCAAGCAATCCTGCGGCGGCGAGGACCGCGACGCCAGAGCAGAGAGACATGATGCGGACGCCACGGCGGCTCGCCGCTTGGAGCTCGGCAATCAGAGGGGCAGGGACTGCCGTGCCTATACCACGCCAACCAGGCACGACGATCAGATCGGCATCGGCAATGACCTCGAGGCCATGATCGACCTGCACCGTCAGCCCACCCGCGGCGCGCAGTGGGCCTTCCTCGATCGCGCAGGCGGAAAAGCGATACCAATCCTCACCTATCTCCGGTCGCGGCAGGCCGAAAATTTCGTAGGCGACACCGAATTCGAAGGTGCACAGCCCGTCATAGATGAGGGCAACGACATGGGGGGCGCGGAGATTGGGGTTATCTGAGTTTGGCATGATATCGACGCTATATGGCATTTCGGCCAATTTCAACCACGGGATCGCTCAGGCATGAATGCACCGAAGCAAAGAAGGAGCGTTCCATGTCGCTAGTCAGTGAAATCCCTGCCGCAGATCCCAGTCTCGTCGCCGAACACTATGCCAAGAGGCTCGGCTTCGAAACCGATTGCTCCGACGTCCACCAGTCCATGACATCGGGCAAGGTCGATTTCGTCCTGCTCGATGTCCGCGGCCCTGCCATGTTCCAGGAAAAGCATATCCCCGCTGCGATCAACTTGCCGCATGGCAAGATGACCGCCAGGAAGATGGCGGAATGGCCTGACGATACACTCTTCGTCGTCTATTGCGCCGGGCCGCATTGCAATGGCACCGACAAGGCGGCTTGGCGCCTGGGCACGCTCGGCAAGCGCGTGAAGGTCATGATCGGCGGCATGACCGGCTGGGCCGATGAGAGTTATCCGTTCGAGAAGGGCTGAGCACGAGGGCAGAGCTGGCATATGTCGGGTCTGCCCGTTTTTGCGACACTGCAAAAAACTTCGGCATCTACGTCATTTACCTGTCGCGCCGCTTTCCTTTCCGTGACACTGTGCGAGTAAGCATAACGGGAACAAAAGTATGATCCTCAATCCATTTGATGATGGCGTCGAGCGGCCGAAAGCGAAGATCGCCATCACCTTCACGCTGCTGATCGCTTTCAATATTGCCGCGTGGGCTTGGGCCTGGGTTGCCTTTGAAGACCGCCCGTCTTTGCTCGGTATTGCGCTTCTTGCCTATATGTTCGGCCTACGCCACGCTTTCGATGCCGATCACATCGCCGCCATCGACAATGTCGTGCGCAAGCTCATTCAGGAAAAGAAGCAGCCTTATGCCGTCGGCTTTTTCTTCTCGCTCGGTCATTCCTCGATCGTCGTGATCGCCTCGATCCTGATTGCCGCCACAGCCGCTGCCATGCAGAGCCAGCTCGATTCCTTCCACGATATCGGCGGCGTCATCGGTACGACGGTTTCAGCGGTCTTTCTGCTGCTGATCGGCATTGCCAATCTCTTTGTCCTCAAAGGTGTCTGGTCCGCCTTCAGACGGGCGCAGAGGGGTGAGCGGATCGCAGAGGAAGACCTCGACACGCTGCTTGCCGGCGGCGGATTTCTGGCACGCATCTTCCGTCCGATGTTCAAGGTCGTGACGCGTTCCTGGCATATGTATCCGATCGGCTTCCTTTTCGGCCTCGGCTTCGATACAGCAACGGAAATCGGGCTTCTCGGCATTTCGGCCGCTCAAGCCGCGCAGGGCATGTCTTTCTGGACCATACTGGTCTTCCCGGCGCTGTTCACCGCCGGCATGTCGCTGATGGATACGCTGGATAGCACGCTGATGACGGGTGCCTATGGCTGGGCCTTCGTCAAGCCCGTGCGCAAGCTTTGGTACAATCTGACCATCACCGCGGCGTCAGTCGTCGTCGCCGTCTTCATCGGCGGCATCGAGGCCCTGGGGCTGATTTCCGACAAGCTCGGCCTTGAAGGCGGCTTCTGGAGCTTCATCGGCGAACTCAATGACAATCTTGCCAATTTCGGTTTCGCCGTCGTCGGCATTTTCCTGCTGAGCTGGCTGGTTTCGACCGTGCTCTACAAAGTCAGAGGCTACGACAACTTGCAGATCAATCGTTCATGACGCATCATCGTCCCAGGGATCGGGCATACCGTGACTGGAAATCGCCGTCCGCGGCTCCAGTTATAGGCGATGAGGGGCCACAATCATGATCCACACAAGCAATGTTCGCAGCCTGGCGCTGGCAGCAGGCAGCCTATGCATCGTCAGTGCCGGCACGGCTTCCGCGCAAGCCGTCACGAATTGCCCGTTGCAGCCTGCTGTCAGCGCGACGCGCCAGATCTTGAATTGCGAAGCTGGACTTAGCATCATCGTCGAGCGCGGCGCGCACTATCGGCTTGCGGATCGGAACCGTGATGGCCATGTGGATGCTCTTGTGCTCGACGGCAAGGCAGCGCTGATCGATGTGGATGCCGGTCGCGTTCGGGGCGGATTCGAAGTGGTGACGCCACAGGCAATCGCCGCCGTGCGCGGCACGCGATGGGCCGTCGACGTGAAGCGGGGCAACGCGTCTGTGCTTGTCTTGCGTGGCCGCGTCGCTGTCAACAAGATATCGACCGGGCAAGGGGTCACGCTCGGCCAAGGGCAAGGCGTCGATGTCGATCGCAGCCGCTTCCCATTGCGTGTCATCCAATGGGGACAGCCGCGCATAAACGCTCTGATGGCCCGCCTCGGTCAATGAGATCGCGACGCCATGCGCCGACCACCGCTGCAGACGTTGATTGCGCTTCTCTTGACTGCCGTCTGGGGACTGAGCCTCGGCATCGCGCATCTGCGCGGCGACATCCCCTTTGTCGACGGCGCCGAAGCGACGCTCACGAACCTCCGCAATACGCTCGGCGGCAGCTTACAGCCACCCGATCTCGTCACGATCGTTGCCATAGACGATGAGACGTCGCGTATGGCGGGACACTATCCTTTGCCTCGCGCCACGCTCGCCAAAATGATCGATGCCATCACCGCACTGGGGCCGAAAGCCGTCGCGCTCGATCTGCTCCTGGTCGACGCCGGCGACAATGCCGACGATGCGGCATTGGAACAATCGCTCAAGCGGACCAAGGTTGTGCTGGCTGCGGCCGGTATCTTTCCTGAAAGCCGCCAGCGCGTCACGGAAGATAGCAAGGAACCTCTCGCCCGCGTGCCCAGTGCGCTGCAATTCCTCGAACCACAGCAGCGGTTCGCCGATGTCGCAAGCTATGGGATCGTCAATGTGCAGACTGACAAGGCGGGCACGCCGCGTTTCGTGCCGCTGCTGTTTCGCAGCGGCGAGCGGATCGAACCATCCTTTTCGCTGCGTGTCGTTTCCACCGCAACCAACGAGCAGACAACCGTCATCTCCGATCATATCAAGATCGGTGACAGGTCCATCCAGACCGATACCGGCTATCTCATGCCGCTCTCCTTCTACGGCCCGCGCGGCACGATCCGCGCCGTCAGTGCCAGTGCTGCGCTCAATGGGCAATTGCCGGAGGCTGCGATCAGGGATCACATCGTCGTTATCGGCGCGACTGTTACCGGCGGTGGCGATGTCTTTCCAACACCCTTCGATCCCGTTCTGCCTGGTATCGAAGTGATCGCGACCTCAATCACGCATCTGATTGCAGGAGACGGTCTGGTGCGCGACCGCAACATTCGCTTCATCGATCTCTATTTCGCCATCGGTTTGCCGCTGCTTGTTGTCGGCCTTCTCTCCTGGCAACGCAGCACCATCGGGCTGATAACAGTCCTCGGCGTCATGCTCATCTGGTTCGCGATCAATGTCAGCGCCTTCAAGCATGGGGTCTGGCTGAGTGCCGCCCTGCCGATTGCCGCGACCATGCCGCCGGCGCTGCTGTTCGGCGCAGCACAGCTTTGGTTCGACCGCAGGCGAGCCACGCGCTTCGCCGAGCAAAGCGAGCTCCTGCAGCGCATCGAGGCGCCCGGCCTTGCCGAACATCTCGCCCGTGATCCCGATTTCCTCGCAAGCCCGGTGCATCAGCAAGCTGCTGTCGTCTTCATTGATATTAACGGTTTCACGGGTCTCAGCGAAACGATCGGCCCGGCTGCCGTACGGGAACTCCTGAATGGCTTCTATAATCTCGTCGAGGAGGAAGTGACTGCATGCGGCGGTGCCATCACCAGCTTCATGGGCGATGGAGCGATGATCCTTTTCGGCTTACCGCAGCCGAAGCCGAGCGATCCCGCCGATGCCGCGCGTTGTTGCATTCGTTTGGCCGAGCGGATGAGAGGCTGGCTCTCGGCGCTGCCGGAGACGGTCGCGTCTCGCATCGGCTTCAAGATCGGCGCGCATTCCGGCACCATCGTCGCCTCTCGGCTGGGTGGTGGAGGTCGCCAGCAGATCACGGCAACTGGCGACACCGTCAACATCGCCAGCCGCCTGATGGAGGTCGCAGCCAGCAATCGCGCCGAAATCGCCATCAGCGACGAACTGCTGCTTTCCGCCGGTCGGGACAGCGCGCCTTTCAGTGAAGGGAGCCTCGATGGCCCGATCGAAACAGGCTTGCGTGGTCGCGCCGGGACCTTGGCCATATGGCTCTGGCGCAGCCGGCCGTGATCAAACCAGCCTCGTTTGTCTGGTTTCATTCGTTCCACATCGGAATGATCGAAATCACCAGCAGGCACGCAAGAGAGATATTGACCACCCGCCACTGCCATGCCGTTTTCAGCAGACGCCCGAGCATCTGCCCGAGAAGGCACCATACGGCGAGCGAGAAGGCTGCAATTAGGCAGAAGGTCAAACCGAGCAGAATTCCAAGTCTGATGGGACTTTCTGTCAACGCAGCGAAAGAAGCGGCAGCCCCCATCGTCATCGCCCAGCCCTTGGGATTGTGCCAGAGCATCCAGACGCCGGCAAGGAAGCCTGTCGGCCTCACCATCTGCCCGGCCTCGTGCGGCTGGCCGCTTCTGCCGATTCGAATAGCAAGCCAGATCAAATAGAGCGAGCCCAGCGTCTTCATGGCAATTTGCAGCATCGGCAAGGCCATCAAAACGCCACTCAGCCCAGCTGCCGCCGCACCGGCCATCGAGCCCAGGCCGAAGGCAAAGCCGCCTATGACCGGTATGGACCGGCGAAAGCCGAAGTGAGCGCCGGATGCTGTCGCAAGCGTGGTCGCACCGCCCGGCGTTATGGTGGAAACCAATGCGAAGAGTAGCAGCGACAGCAAGGGTTCGATCGTCATATCCAGCCTTTCTCTAATTGAAAAGGCATAGGCGGCGCTCCAGCATCATGAAATCGAATATTGAAGGATCGATGCATTAGCAATTATAATGCCTGCATGATCCGAAACTTTGATATTGCCCTCATCAGAACCTTCGCCACCGTTGCCGATCAGGGCAGCATGACAATTGCTGCCAATATGCTGCATATGACTCAGGGCGCCGTCAGCCAGCAGATCAAGCGGTTGGAGGACATGCTCGGCTGCGCCTTGTTCGAGCGTTATAGGCGCGGATTGCGGCTGACGGAAGCAGGCGAACGGCTGCGCGGCAATGCCCGTCGCCTATTGGCGTTGAACGACGAGATCTGGGACGACATGACGGAAAGCACGATTCGCGGCGGCGTCCGGCTCGGCGTTCCCTATGACCTTGTTGGAGCGACGCTGGCGCCCGTGCTGAAATCCTATGCCGAGCGCCATCCGCAGGTGGAGATTTCGCTGGTCTGCGCTTCATCACCAGAACTGCTGAAAGAGCTGGGGAAGGGAGCTATCGACCTCTGCGTGGCGGAGGAACCATACGGCACGTCGAAGGGTGAATGTCTTGCTGTGGAACGGCTCGTCTGGGTCGGAGCGAAGACCGGCAATGCCCATCGCAAGGTGCCGCTGCCGATCTCGATGGTCGCCGATACTTGTGCCTTCCGGTCGTCCGTCTTTGCAGCGCTCAGCAAGGATGGTCTGCGCTGGCGGACGGTTTTCGAGAACGGCAATATCGAGGCGACCACGGCAACCGTGCGTACGGATCTGGCGGTCACTGCCTGGCTCGCTTCGACCGTGCCGACTGATCTCGATATTCTCACCGTCGAGCAGGGTCTGCCCGAATTGCCAGTCTTTTCGATCAATCTGCATTTGCCGAAAAGTGGTGCGACGCCGCAGGCATTGGAGCTGGCCCGCCATGTCCGTGAGGGCATGATGCGGCCGCGCCAATCCGAGGCCGCCTAAGTTCCGTCTTCCGATAGACTGGCCTATGCCGCCTTCGGCAGTGGGCCGACATAGCGCGACTGCGGGCGGATCAGGCGTCCGTCAAGCGTCTGTTCGCGGGCATGGGCGATCCAGCCGACCGTGCGGCCGATCGCGAAGACGCCGGTGAAGGAGCTGCGGGGGAAGCCAAGGGCATCGAGCAGCAGGGCGGTGTAATATTCAACATTGACGTCCAAGGGACGATCCGGCTTGCGCTCTTTCAACAGCGTCAGTGCTGCCGTCTCGATCGCTTCCGCCAAGGCGATACGTCCGGCATCTGCCTGTCCGCTGGCAAAGATCGGCTTCAATGCCGTCTTCAGCGCATCCGCGCGCGGATCGCGGACGCGATAGACGCGGTGACCGAAACCCATCAGCCGCTCGCCACGATCGAGGGCGCCAGACAACCATGCGCGGGCATTTTCCGGCTTGCCGACACCGTCAAACATGTCGAGGACAGGGCCGGGTGCGCCGCCGTGCAGAGGGCCTTTAAGGGCGCTGATTGCGGCAAGCACCGAGGAGGTGAGGCCGGCATGGGTCGAGGCGATGACGCGGGAGGCGAATGTGGATGCATTCAAGCCGTGATCGGAAATCGTCACCAGATAGGCATCGAGGCCTGCCGTCTGCTCTGCCGTCGGCAATCGACCCGTCAACATGCGTAGGATATCGGCCGATTGCGAGAGCGAGGCATCCGGCGCGATCGGCGCATCGCCCTTCTGCAATCGCAAGACGGCCGGCAGGAAAACGGCCGGTGCCGCCATGAGGCGGATCGCGGTGGCGAAATCCTCACCGTCAGCAACGCGCGCCAGCAAGGCTCGCACGGCATCCACCGGCGGCAGCGTGAGGACAGCAGCATCGGCAGCCTCCACATGCGCAAAAAGCGCAGCACGAGCCGCGCCGAGCTGGGTTCGGATAGAAGCTGCGTCGATATGTTCGTCAAACAGGCCATCCAGCAGCAGCGCCGCAACATCCTCAAAGCGGCTGGTCGCCACCAGATCATCGAGCGACACGCCGCGGATGATCAGGCGACCGGCAGCGCCGTCGACGTCGGACAGCTTGGTTTCTGCGGCAATGACATCTTCAAGACCACTTTTCATTACGGTTCTCCTTTGACTATCCGATTAGATCGGATCTATTCCTATTGACGTCAATCTTGATGCAATTGATCAATATGAGGGCCGATGAGCTGGCTGACGGCAGAGCAGGCGTTGAACCTGCTGGGAACGAAATCACAGACGCTCTACGCCAATGTCAGCCGCGGGCGCATTCGCGCGAAAGCCGATCCCGCAGATACGCGGCGCAGCCTCTATTTCGCCGATGACGTCAAGCGACTGGCCACCCGTCATGCCGGACGGCGCAAGACCGAGACGGTGGCCGCCGAGGCTATTCAATGGGGCGATCCGGTATTGCCATCGGCGCTGTCGACAGTTTCGAACGGCAGGCTTTTCTATCGCGGCAAGGACGCGGCGATGCTTGCTGAAAGCGCAAGCCTCGAAGATATCGCACGGCTGCTGTGGGACATGAAGCGGCCGTTGCGATTCGAGCAAAGCGAGGCGTGGCGGAGGCCGCCTTCCCTGAATAGCGCTTTCTCCATGCTTGCCGAGCGCATAACGGGCGATCTGCCGTCACTCGGACGCTCGCTTCCGGCCCTTCAGAACGAGGCCGAAAGCGTATTGGGCACGGTGGCTGAAGCCTTGGCTCCCGGTGCGTGCAATCAACCGCTGCATCGACGCCTTGCCGCTGCCTGGAATCGCCCCGATGCCGAGGATTTGATCCGCCGTAGCTTCGTCTTGCTTGCAGATCACGAGCTGAACGCTTCGACTTTCACTGCGCGGATCACGGCGTCTGCAGGCGCCACGCTGTCCGCCGCCACGCTATCCGGCCTCTCCACGCTGACGGGTCCGCTGCATGGCGGTGCATGGCAGAGCGTGCGCACGCTAATCGCGCGGGCAGCCACGACAGGCGTGGATGAAGCGGTCCGCAGCTATCTGGCGGAAGGGCGGCCATTGCCGGCTTTCGGCCATCAGCTTTATCCCGATGTCGATATCCGCGGAGAGGCTTTGCTTGGCTGCTTCACGCTGCCACCGCTTTTCGCCAAGGTTCGCGATGTCGGCGAGCAGCTGATCGGTGAGCGGGTCAATGTTGACTTCGCTTTGACGGCGATGATCCACGCCTATCATCTTCCGGAGGATGCGCCGCTGATCATTTTCGCACTCGCCCGCTCGGTCGGCTGGCTTGCGCATGCCATGGAGCAGGCCACCAGCGGCAGGCTCATTCGGCCGCGTGCGCGTTATGTCGGTCCGCCGGTACCATGATCTCATTCTTACCGAGCGCAGGCGCTTTCTGCTCAACTCACCGGCAGGTGATAAACGGCTTCGACATTGTGGCCATCGGGATCAAGAATGAAAGCGCCATAATAGTTCGGATGATAATGGGGTCGCAGACCCGGAGCACCGTTATCGATGCCGCCGGCGATGATCCCGACCCGATGGAACTCATCGACGAGCCCTCTGTTTGGGGCGGCAAAGGCGATATGGGCGCCTGTTTGCAGAGCACCGCGCTGACCAATCCAGAAGAAAGCCTTCTGGCCGATACCATAACCCGCAAATCTTTCGCCTTCGGCATAAAGACGCTCTATGCCGATAGAGCGCAGTATCGTGTCATAAAAGATCTTCGATCGCTCGAGATCGCGAACCCCGATCGTCACATGATCAAGCACATCACCCTCCAAAAGTGAGATTGAGCTCTACTACCGCTGACCAACGGCGCCTGCGTCGCGGTCGGCAAGCGCGACCCAGCCGATGACGAGTTTGCGGTTGGCAATCAGCCAGATTGTCGCCAGCGCGATCAAACCCACGACGATATTGGCGGCGGCGAAGAGAATGGGGGCAAGTTGCGTGACAGGGCCGACATCGCCACGTTCGACAAGGCGCATCGGGGCAGTCGCCAGTGCCGTTGCGCCGAAGGTGAAGGCCCAATAGGCGGGGCTGAAGCCCTCCTTCATGATCCAGGGCAGAAGGCGCAACATGATCAGAGCCTGCAGCAAGCCATAGCCGATCATTGCATGGACGAGCATATCGGGAGGGCCTTGCGTGACGCTGATATAGGCTAGCGCACCGACGGCCGGCGGAGCCAGCTGAATTCCGAGGGTCGGCCTTAGTGGCGGTGCCAGCGCCGGTCCCGTCAGCAGGCGATGTAGCAGAGCGGATTCGATGGCAAGCCAGGCGAAGAAGCCGGCGCCGAAGAAAAGCTGCGCCCATTGCGGGAAGCCCAATGCGGCGCCGACGATGGCGGTCACGAAGCTGCCGGCGACGCTTGGCAGATAGAGCACCGCTGTCGTCGTGGCGATATCGCGCTCGCCCTGCCAGAGCCCTCCGGTACGCCAGACGGAGAAGGCCAGTGTGTAGACGGCGCCGATCAGGAATATGGTTTCGGCGCCGATACGCGAATAAGGCAGGAGGCCCCCGGCCACCAGCATAGTCGCGACCCCGACAAGGCCGATGAAGCAGCATTGGACAGGGTGCGCCACTTCCTTGAATGCCTCCTCGCGCGCCACCATCCATTTCAAAGCATAGAGCACGATCAGCACCAGCCAGACGGCCAGCGTAATGAAGGTGAGAACTTCCCCGACAAGTGCCGGCAGGTGCCAGATGCGTGCGCCCACGCGCCAGGCATTGGCGAGACCGGAAAGCCCCAGAACCACACCGAAAAAAGAAGCTGGAACCAGCGGTAATTTCAAAGACGCAGCCATATGCCCCCTTTGACGCCCTGTATGAGCGCCGCCCCAAAGAGAATAATGCAAAGAACCCGAGACCGATGCTAAATCATTGATGCGAATGGGAGAGCAAAATACAGCTTTCCTCGAAGCCGGCAAAGCGCGATCATGGTGAAAAGCCGGAGGTTTGACCAAGCGATATCACAGATGCGTGAACGGGCGAATTTTTCTTCGCTGTCCGGCCTGTGCATAGCTCGCCCGTCATTTGTTCATTGGAAAATACTGCGAAATGTCTCTATTGAACATTCAAACGATTAAAACCGTCCTAGGAGACTGACATATGCAAATCGGAATGATTGGCCTTGGCCGTATGGGCAACAACATGGTGCAGCGCCTGATGAGAGGCGGTCACAGCGCGGTTGTTTTCGATGCGCGTCCGGAAAGCATCGCGGGGCTTGAGCAGCTCGGCGCCACCGGCAGCAAGTCTCTCGCGGATTTCGTATCGAAACTTGCAAAGCCACGCGTCGTCTGGCTTATGTTGCCGGCTGCAATCGTCGATCAGGAACTGGCCGCGATCGTCCCGTTGCTGGAAGAGGGCGACATCGTCATCGATGGCGGCAACTCCTATTATCACGACGATATTCGCCGCGCCGAAGAGCTGAAGCCGAAGGGCATCCATTATGTCGACGTCGGCACCAGTGGCGGTGTTTTCGGCCTTGAGCGCGGCTATTGCCTGATGATCGGCGGCGAAAAGGAAACTGTCCAGCATCTCTCGCCGATCTTCGCAACGCTCGCTCCCGGCGTCGGTGATGTCGCTCCGTCGGCAATGCGCTCCGAAGAGGCTGCCAAGAACAGCACGGCAGAGCAGGGCTACCTGCATTGCGGCCCGTCCGGCGCCGGCCATTTCGTCAAGATGGTCCACAACGGCATTGAATACGGCCTGATGGCCGCCTATGCCGAAGGCCTGAACGTGCTGCGCCATGCCAATATCGGCAAGCAGGACGCGGAGAAGGACGCAGAAACCGCGCCGCTCTCGCACCCGCAGTATTATCAGTATGATCTCGATATCGCCGAAATCTCCGAAGTCTGGCGCCGCGGCAGCGTGATCACCTCCTGGCTGCTCGATCTGACGGCCGACGCCCTGCATGGCGACGCAGCCCTTTCGCAATATGCCGGACGCGTGTCCGACTCCGGCGAAGGCCGCTGGACGATCTCGGCCGCGATTGACGAAGGCGTTCCGACGCCGGTGTTGAGCGCTGCGCTTTACGGCCGCTTCGCTTCGCGTGGCAATGACGATTACGCCAACAAGGTTCTCTCCGCCATGCGCGCCGGCTTCGGCGGCCACCATGAGAAGCCGGTAAAGTAATTGATTGGCCTATCGATCTGATGATTGCGAGCCGGGTGGTTCAAACTTCCTGGCTTTTGCTTGCCCGCTTTTATTGTCTTGCTGCCTCCAGCAGGAAAACCGCGCTAAGCACTTTTCCGGGGGTAACTTCAGTCCAGCAGATCGGGTCGCAGGACTATGACCGGAGTGGGCGAGCCTATATCAAGCTGCGGCGCATGCGGCGGGCGCACGACCAGGCAGTCCGCGCGCGAAAAGACCTTCATCATCGACGAATCCTGCTTCGAGAAGGGCTCGGCGAGCCAGCCGCCATCGGCAGCTTTCGTCAGTGTTGCGCGCACATAATCCTGTCGCTGATCGTTGGCGGCGAAGGGCACGGCGGCGCGCGCGATGCCTTCGCGCTTTACCGGGGGTAAGGATGCGAGCTTTCTTATCAATGGCTCGAGAAAGAGCAGGCCACAGACGAGGCTGGAAACGGGATTGCCGGGAAGGCCCAGGACATGCATGTCGCCGAGGCTACCGACCATCAGCGGCTTGCCGGGGCGCATGGCAATGCGCCAGAAATCCAGCTTCATGCCTGCAGCGACCATTGTCGCCTGCACCAGATCGTGATCACCAACAGAGGCGCCGCCGAGCGTGACGATGATGTCGGCCTTGGCCACCTGCGCACGGCCGATGGCCGCAGTAATCTCGTCGCTGTCGTCGGCGACGATGCCGAGATCAAGCACATGCGCGCCTGCATTGCGGGCCAGTGCAGCGATGCCGAACGTGTTGGACGCGATGATTTTCGATGGCCCCGGTTCATTGCCGGGTGCCACGAGTTCGTCGCCGGTCGCCAGAATGGCGACCAGCGGCCGCCGGTAGACATCCAATGCCGGATGGTTCATGGCCGCGGCGACCGTAAGGCGGGAAAAATCCATGACGGTGCCGGCGGGAAGCACCGATTCGCCTTCCAGGAAATCCTGTCCGCGCGGACGAATATGCTGGCCCCTGCGCAAGGGATAGGTCGTGCGGATGCGATCACCCTCCAAGCGCTCCGCATCCTCCTGCAGGAGAACCGAATCAGCACCTGTCGGAACCGGCGCACCGGTGAAGATGCGAACCGCTTCGCGCTTGCCGACGCTACCATCGAAGGCATGGCCCGCGGCGGAGGCGCCGATGACCCGCAGTTCCGAACCAGGCCCCGCCGCATCCTCGAAGCGCAGCGCGTAACCATCCATCGCCGATGCGTCGAAAGGCGGCTGTGTCAGGCGGGCCGTCAGATCTTTGGCCAGAACCCGGCCTTCGGCCATGTCGAGCGGAACGCTTTCAATACGATGAATCGGCGCCGCACTGTCCAATAGGCGTGCCTGTGCGTCGGCAACGGGTAACAGGCTCATAGATCAGGCCCCCGAATGGCGGAAATCCCCCGACTTGCCGCCGGACTTCTCCAATAGAGTGATACCGCCGATTTCCATACCACGGTCGGCGGCCTTGGCCATGTCATAGATCGTCAGACAAGCGACGGAAACCGCCGTCAGCGCTTCCATCTCGATTCCCGTGCGGCCGGTGAGCTTTGCCGTTGCAGTGACACGGAGCCCGGGCAGGGCGGCATCCTCTTCGATATCGACGGCGACCTTCGTCAGCATAAGCGGATGGCAAAGCGGGATGAGATTGCTGGTCTGCTTCGCCGCCATGATGCCGGCAAGCCGCGCCGTGCCGATGACATCGCCCTTCTTGGCGTTGCCGTCGCGGATCAGCGCCAGGGTCTCCGGCTTCATCCTGACGTAGCCGGTAGCCGTGGCGCTGCGGGCCGTCTCGGCCTTGTCGCCAACATCGACCATATGAGCTTCGCCCGACGCGTCGATATGCGTAAGACCGGCCTTCTCGGTGCTCATTTCACTCGGCCGCCAGAATGCCGGTTTCGCCGTTCAGCAGCAGTTTCGTTGCCGCCGTCACATCGTCCTTGCGCATGAGGCTTTCGCCGACAAGGAAGGTGCTGATGCCGACGGCCTCGAGGCGCTTGCAGTCGGCATGGGTAAAGACGCCGCTTTCGCCGACCAACAGCCGATCATCCGGCACCATGGATGCCAGGTTCTCGCTAACCGTCAAACTGACTTCGAACGTGCGCAGATTGCGGTTGTTGATGCCGATCAGCGGAGAGGAGAGTTTTAGCGCACGATCCATCTCTTCAGCATCGTGCACCTCTACTAGCACGTCCATGCCGAGGCTGAACGCTTCATCCTGGAGACGCTCGGCATCGTCGTCCGAAAGCGAGGCCATGATGAGGAGGATGCAATCGGCACCCCAGGCGCGCGCTTCCTGCACCTGATAGGTATCGAACATGAAGTCCTTGCGCAGTGCCGGCAGCGCGCAGGCCGCGCGGGCAGCCGTGAGAAACTCGGGGGCGCCCTGGAAGCTCGGCGTATCCGTCAGCACCGAAAGGCAGGCTGCACCACCGGCCTCATAGGCCTTGGCGAGGGCAGGCGGGTCGAAATCCGGACGGATCAAGCCTTTGGATGGGCTTGCCTTCTTGATTTCGGCAATCAGGCCGAACGCGCCAGAATCCTGTTTGGCGAGCAACGCCTTGTGAAAACCGCGCGGCACGGACTGTTCAGCCTGCATCGCTTGGAGATCGGCAAGGGAAAGCCTGGCCTTGGCAGCGGCGATCTCTTCGCGCTTGTAGGCTTCGATCTTTCTAAGGATATCGGTCATAACGTCCTAGTCCTGTTCTTCCTCGTTGGAAACGGCGATAAGCTTTTCCAACGCAACGGCGGTGGCGCCGCTATCGAGCGAATGGGCCGCGAGCTTCATGCCATCATGAAGCGTTTCAGCCTTGCCGGCAATGACCAGAGAGGCGGCCGCATTGGCAAGGGCGATATCGCGATAGGCATTCTTTTCGCCGGCGAGCACAGCACGAAGAGCTGCAGCGTTGGCTACGCCATCCCCACCCTTGAGATCGGCAAGGTCGGCATGTTGCAGGCCGAAATCTGATGGTGTCAGCTCGAAGCTGCGGATGTTGCCGTTTTCCAGGGCCGCGACGGAGGTCTTGCCGGTCGTCGTGATCTCGTCGAGACCATCCCCGTGCACAACCCAGACACTCTCCGCGTTGAGATCCTTCAGCACCTCAGCCAGCGGCAATACCCATTGCGGCGCGAAGACGCCCAGCAGCTGGCGACGGGCGCCGGCAGGATTCGAAAGCGGGCCAAGAAGGTTGAAGATCGTCCGTGTGCCGAGCTCGACACGCGAAGGGCCAACGTGGCGCATGGAGGAATGATGCAGCTGCGCGAACATGAAGCCGATACCGGCTTCCCGAATGCAGCGAGCAATCGTCTCCGGACCGATATCGAGCTTGATGCCCAACACGGACTGCGTGTCGGCGGTGCCGGCCTTGGAACTTTGGGCACGATTGCCGTGCTTGGCGACGGGCACGCCCGCGCCGGCAACGATAAACGCTGCCAGCGTCGAGATATTGTATGTGCCAAAGCCATCGCCGCCGGTGCCGACGATATCGATCGCATCGGCAGGCGCTTCCACCGGCAGCATCTTGGCGCGCATGGTCGTCACGGCGCCGACGATTTCATCCACCGTCTCGCCGCGCACGCGCAACGCCATGAGAAATGCACCGATCTGCGACGGCGTGGCCTCGCCCGACATCAGGATTTCGAAAGCCTGCCGGGCTTCGTCCCGCGTCAGCGCCTCGCGATTGGCAACCTTGGCGAGGAAAGGCTTCAATTCTGTCATTGACGATCCATCCTCCCGTATGGGTCTAGCGGGACATCGCCTGTTCGGCGAGGCTCTGGTTGACCGTGACGGCATATTTGGACTGCAGCTGGCTGACCATCTGGTCGAGGATGTCATCGCCCGCGGCGTTGGCGATCTGGGCCACCTGCTGATCGTCGTTGCTGAGAGCATCCGTTGTCGGATTGTCGTTGACATCGGTGACCTTGAGCAGGATCTGCGTCGTGTCATCGGCGCCGACGGCGTTTGCGGCCGTATCGACGGGACCGGAGAAGGCGGCAGCGATGCCGCCGCGGCCCAGAACCGGATCATCCGTCGAACGCGTGATGCCGGTCTTGCTTTCAACGGCGATGCCAAGCGGCGCTGCGATATCGGCAAGCGACTTGCCCTTCTGCGCCGCCTGCTTCAGCTCGGCTGCCTTGGCGGCCAGTGCAATCTTCTGCTGTTCGGCGGTCCAATCGGCGACGGCCTTTTCCCGCACCTCCGCAAGCGGGCGATCGTGATCGGGCGTGATGTTCGTCACGTCGTACCAGATATAACCATCATTGCCGACCGTCAGCGGAGCCGGATTACCGCCCTGATCGGCCTTGAAGACTTCCGAGATCAGCTGCTGGCGAGCCGGCAGATCCTTGATCTCATTGCCGTTCTGATCGAGGCCGGTCTGATCGATCGCATCTATGGTGACAAGCTTCAGCTTGAGCTGCGAAGCCGCCTCTTGCAGCGATGCGCCGGAGCCGCGCAAGTCTTCGAACTTGTCGTGGACACTGATGATTTCATTGGCAGCATTGCCGAGCGCGATCTGCTTGCGAATATCTTCCTTGACCTCGTCGAAATTCTTGGCTGTTTCGTTCTTCACATTCGTCACACGCAGGATGACCGGACCGAACGAACCGTCCACGACGGGCGTGATGCCGCCTTCCTTGGAGACGGCGAAGGCTGCCTCGGCAACGGACTTGTCCGGAACCTGATCCTTGTTGAAGGTGCCAAGCAGCACGTCGGACGGCTTTTTGCCCTGGTCGGAGACGAGCTGATCGAAGGTGGTTCCCGTCTTCAGCGCATCGGCGGCCGCATTGGCGAGATCCTTGTTGGCGAAGGTCAGCTGCTCGATGGTGCGCGTTGCCGGCGTGGTGAAGCTGTCCTTGCGCTTGTCAAACTGCGCGTGCACTTCGTCATCCGTAACACTGGCAGTATCGGCGATATCCTCGGCCTGCAACTTCACAAAAGCGAACTTGCGGTATTCAGGCGCGCGATATTTCGACTTCACACCGTCGAACCACTTCTGCAGTACGTCGTCGGCCGGTGCCTTGACGGGATCGATATTGGCGTTGGTCAACAGCAGATAATCGATGCTGCGGGTCTCGTTGTGATATTGCTTGACCGCATCGGCAAGAACCGCCGGGGCGACAAAGCCGTTCGAGACAGCCTCAACGATCTGGCCACGGATCGCGACCTTGCTGCGCTCCTTGATATAATCATCGGGCGATATGTTGCTGTTGCGCAGAAGCGTATCGAATTTTTGACGGTCAAAGGCGCCGTTCGCAGCCTTGAAGGCCGGATCGTCGCCGATGAGCTTGGCTAGGCGGTCTTGCGAGAGGCCGAGGTTCATGTCGGCGGCAAGCTGATCGAGCGAAGCGCCGGCGACAAGCTGCGCCACCGTCTGCTGTCCGATACCGAAGGCGCGAGCCTGCTCGGGCGTGATTTGCATGCGCAGTTGCTGACTGATCGCCTGGATCTGGCGGCGATAGGCGAGGCGGAACTCGTTTGTATCAATGTGCTGATCCCCGACCGTGACAACGGTATTGCTGCCGCCGCCCGTGATGAGGGACCGCTCGACGCCCCACACGCCGAAGGCTGCCGCAAGAAGAAGCAACAAACCCTTGGCAACCCAGGTCTGGGCGATTTTTCTCAGCACGTCGAACATCGGAAAGCAAACCTCGTCATCATCAAGTCTTCGCCCGCAGGCGAAACAATCGGAGTTCCTTAGAACAATCCGAACCGGAATTGAAGAGCCAGTGGGGAAATCGCCTGACGAGCTGCAGCCATGCCGGAACCTTTGAGAAGCGGCAGCGTTCTAGCAATGCGGAAACATAAGGAGCACACGATGGCAGAGACCAAATCAGCCTCTACTCAGTCGTCTTCGGCGCGAGCACAGACGGAAACGGCAATGGAGGATCTTGCCGCCCAGGTCGCGGCGTTGCGCGACGATCTGGCAAAGCTGTCACAAAGCGTGGCGGCTGTGGGGCAGGGAGCGAAATCTGTCGTCGCAGAAGAAGCCCAGGAGATCACAGAGCAGTTGCGCGAGAGGGTTCGTGAAGAGCCGATTTTCATGGTCGCTGCCGCAGCCGGCATCGGCTATCTGATCGGCCTTCTGAGCCGACGCTAGGCAGGACGAACTCTCGATCGGCGGGCGAGCCCCACGAGCCACTGCAGCTGCGAAACTGCCGAAAAGGCGCGGACGATTCGTTCGCGCCTTTTCAATTGGTAACGACTGCGAGCGCCTGCGCCCAGGAATTGCAGGATAGGTGCGCTGCACTACAACCGAATCCTGCTGCGACATCTTTGCGACACTCCCTGCGACATGTTGACTATCGCCATTTGTTGAACGTCCACCCCCTTGTATCACATGGGCGCTTACTATACGTAACAACAATTATAAGGTTGCTTATGAATAGCAGGCTCCCAATACAATGATTTCGACCCCCACCGTTGGTTTTCTCCTCCACGATGTTGCGCGACTGCTTCGGAAGAGATTCGAGCAGCGTGCGAAGGATTTGGGTCTGACGCGCTCGCAGTGGCAGACCCTAGCCTACCTTGCAAACAATGAAGGTATCCATCAGGCCGGACTGGCCGAAATTCTGGAAATCGAGCCGATCACGCTAGTGCGTATCCTGGACAAGCTCAGCGAACGCGGGCTGGTGGAGCGCCGGCAGCATCCGAATGATCGGCGCAGCTGGCTCCTCTACATGCGCGAAGAGGCTCGGCCCTTGATGGACGCCATGCGCAGCATCGGCGAACAGTCGCGCAGGGAAGCGCTGGAAGGCGCCTCTCAGGAAGATCAAGAGCGCCTCTATGAATTGCTTACCCTTATGAAATCGAACCTGGTTAGCGCCTGCCGTTCAAAGGCAGTCGACAAAGAGTTACAACATGGCTGAAGCATCCTCCCCACTTCGCGTACCTGCGAATGCAAACTCCTCCGAACAAAATCAAGCTTCCGTCGCCGAGGCTCCATCCTCCAACCCGGCGCCACAGCCTTCGACGGCCGCACCGGCCGCACCGGCGGCGCCCCCGGAGAGGCCGCGCAAGCGCCGTAGCATGACGCGACCAGTCCTGTTTGCGTTGCTTCCGGTCGCGCTCGTCATCGGCGGCTATTACTACGTCACCGGTGGCCAGATCATGTCTACGGACAATGCCTACATCCAGGCCGATATGGTCGGCGTTTCCACCGATGTTTCCGGCACGGTGATTTCTGTCGACGTGCATGAAAACGAGGTGGTGAAGAAAGGGCAGGTGCTTTTTCGCCTGAAGCCCGATTCGTTCCGGATCGCACTCGAAGGTGCGAAAGCGCAGCTCGGCAATGCCAGGAACCAGATCCTGAACCTGCAGGCAAGCTATAAGCAATCCCTGTCGGAAATTGCGCAGGCGCAGGCCGACATCCCGTACTATCAGACGGAATTCGACCGCCAGCAAAACCTGATCACCAATTCGGTCGCTTCCAAGGCGGCTCTCGACCAGGCCAGACACAATCTCGAAGCCGCGCAGCAGAAGGTATTGGTCGCAAAGGCCACAGCCGCCGCGACTCTCGCCCAGTTGGGCGGCGAAGGCACTGCCGATCTGCCTCCGGAGCAGAACCCGCTTTATCTGCAGGCAAAGGCTGCGGTTGATAATGCGCAGCGGGAACTTGACGACACCGTCGTCAAAGCCCCCTTCGACGGCGTGACCGCAAACGTACCCTCGCTGCAGGTCGGCGCCTATCTGACGGCCTCCCAGCCGGGATTCTCGCTGGTTTCCACCACACATCTATGGATCAACGCCAGCCCGAAGGAAACAGAACTCACCTATGTCCGACCCGGCCAGAAGGTCGATATCTCTGTCGACGCCTATCCGGGCGTGACCTGGAAGGGCACGGTCGCCAGCATCGCGCCGGCATCCGGCTCCAGCTTCTCGCTTCTGCCGGCACAGAACACGACCGGCAACTGGGTCAAGGTGGTCCAGCGCATACCGATGATCGTCAATATCGACGACACGGCGGGCAAGCCTCCGCTGCGCGTCGGAATGAGCGTCGTCGCCGATGTCGATACCGGCCATGCCCGCGGCCTGCCAGATTTCATTACCAACCTGCTGGGCCATGCCCGCGGTCAGGATCATGAGTAACTCCGCCACAGCCTCTCCCACGGCGCCCGTTGCCAATCGCGGCGCGATCACCGCCTGCGTTATCCTGTCGGTCATCATGCAGGCGCTGGACACCACCATCGCCAACGTTGCCCTGCCGCATATCCAGGGCGACGTTTCCGCAAGCGCCGACCAGATCAACTGGGTTCTGACATCCTACATCGTCGCAGCGGCGATCATGACGCCGCCTTCCGGGTTCCTTTCGGCAAAGTTCGGCCGCAAGCGGGTGCTGCTGGTAGCAATCGCCGGCTTCGTCGCCGCGTCGGTGCTCTGCGGCCTGTCGGAATCGCTGATACAGATCGTCGGCTTCCGCCTGCTGCAGGGCCTCTTTGGCGCCGCGCTCGTACCGCTATCGCAAGGCATTCTGCTCGATATCTACAGTGTCGAGGAGCGTGGCCGCGCCATGGCGCTGTTCGGCGTCTCGGTCATGGTCGGACCGGTGCTGGGTCCCGTCATCGGCGGCTGGCTGACCGACAATATCAGTTGGCGCTGGGTGTTCTACATCAACGTGCCGATCGGCGCGCTTGCATTCTTCGGTATGGTCGTCTACGTGACGGAAACGAAGCTCGATGCGCTCGCCAAGCTCGATTGGTTCGGCTTCGGCATGCTCTCCATTGCGATTGCCGGCTTGCAGCTATTCCTCGACCGCGGCGAGCAGCTCGACTGGTTCTATTCGAGCGAAATCATCATCGAGGCGCTCGTCTGCGTCAGCGCCTTTTACCTCTTCCTCGTGCACATGTTCACGGCCGAGCGAAGTTTCGTCAATCCGCGCCTGTTCATGGACCAAAACTTCGCCGTCAGCATCCTGTTCATCTTCATCGTCGGCGTGACCTATTTGGCCTCGCTGGCGCTGATGACGCCCTATCTGCAGACGCTGATGGGCTACCCGGTCGTGACTGCCGGCATCGTCATGGGACCGCGCGGGCTCGGCACCATGTTCTGCATGTTCCTTGTGGGGCGCCTGATCGGCAAGGTCGACACGCGCTGGCTATTGTTCATCGGCCTCGCACTGACGGCCTGGGCTATGTACGACATGACGGGCTGGACGCCGGATGTGTCGCAATGGACGCTGATATCGGTCGGCTTTGTCCAGGGGGCGGGATTGGGCTTCCTCTTCGTGCCGCTAACCACGATCGCTTTTGCGACGCTGCCGGCGCAGATGCGCGGCGAGGGGACGGGTCTCTACAACCTCTCGCGCAACATCGGCTCCAGCGTCGGCATTTCCGTCGTGTCCATGCTGATTACCGAGAACACGCAGGTCAACCATGCCAATATCGCCGCCTATGTCACGCCATTCAACCGCTATTTCGACCTCACGGCCGCGCAGGGCGTGAGCCCGTTCACGGCGGTCGGCAGGGCCACGCTTGACGGCATGATCACGACGCAGGCGACCATCATCGCCTATATCGACGACTTCAAGCTGCTGATGCTGATGTCGATCTTCGCCATGCCGCTGCTGGTGCTCTTGCGCAAACCGAAGGCGCCGCCGGCGGTCGACCATAGCGTCGCGATGGAATAGTCGCGCAGCCTTTCCAGTTTCACTGCGCGGCTCATGGCCGCCGGGCGCCACCCCGGCGGCCGCTTTGCTTTTTGCTCTTTCATGGGAAACGGCGGCTGACGAAGCGCGAGCCGGCAGCACCGAAGCGCCATAGTGGATCGATATTCTTCGTGATGCCGATGCGCTTGCCGGAAACGACCGGCACCGGTTCGGCCCGAGACAACGAAAATGGAGCCGCATCCAGCGAGCGGCCGTCGAGGCTTATATCGATAGCAAGCGCCTGCGAAAGCTTGCCCGGCCCGTTGCACAGCGAGACGATGTCGGCCAGTCCCCGCCGCCGGATCATGTCTTCGATGCCGTTTTCCGGCTCGATCGCCCGGATGAGCACGGCGCTCCCTTTGGTGCAAACGAAATTCAGACACCAATGAATGCCGTAGGAGCGGTAGACATAGACATGGCCGGCCGGGCGGAACATGGCCGCATTGCGCGGCGTCGGGCCGCGATATGCATGAGAGGCCTCGTCATCGGGCCTATAGGCCTCCGTCTCGACGATTCGACCGCCCACCTCCCCAACCGTGAAGCGCATCCCGACCAGGTCGGACGCGACCACGACGGCATCTCGGCTGAAAAAGGCGGTGAGGGCAGGGCCGGCGAAGGGTTCGATACCAAGAGACTGGGAATGATCGTCAGAAGTCATGGGAGGAAACTATCCCGGATAGCCGAAGCCATCAACACGGCGCCGAACATCGAGTGCTTGGTCGGACGCGGTGACAATTGACAAAAACTAAGTATTACTTATTAATAGCCTGCTTCAGTCAGATTTGACCCCTGACCTGGCGAAGGTGGCCCGAGCCTTTCCAGCGGCTGGGCCACCTTATTTTCTAGCACGCTGACGACATCAATTTCCCACAGCGCCACCCGACCCGACCGATATTCCTCAATCGCCATTCCTGCCGATATCGCGAATGCGAGGGAGCTGGACGGAACAAGTTGACGCGGCGACTAAAGCTGCTAAAAAGCCAGCCGTCGAGTGATTGGGTAGAAAAACCGGTGACCACACCCGGTTTCGAAAAATCAGCACTGCATGGATTTTTCAGGCCCTTTCAGTTGCTTGGGAAGAGTGTCCGAGTGGTTTAAGGAACCGGTCTTGAAAACCGGCGTGCGGGAAACCGTACCGTGGGTTCGAATCCCACCTCTTCCGCCAATAGGCTTTCCCAATTTTTTCCTTCCCGTAAAAATCCCAGCACGTCACAAACCGCGCCCATGCCTTGTCATGTCCTTCGCAAAACCAAATTCGAAGGAGATGACAATGATCCGGCAGGGCATCGCAATCGTGTATCATAGCGGCTATGGACATACCGGCCGGCAGGCCGAGGCCGTCAGGGCAGGGGTCGAAGAGGTTGATGGCGCGGAGGCGATACTGTTGACCGTGGACGAGGTGGAGCACCATTGGGATGATCTCAATGCGGCGCAGGCGATCATCTTCGGCTCGCCGACCTATATGGGCTCGGTCTCCGCATCGTTCAAAGCATTTCAGGAGGCAACATCGAATGCCGTTCTCGCCAGGGGCTATCTGTGGAAGAACAAGATTGCGGCCGGCTTCACCACTTCGGGGTCACGATCCGGTGACAAGCTTTCGACGCTGATGCAGATGGTGATCTTCGCAGCCCAGCATGGAATGCATTGGGTCGGTCTCGATCTGCCGCCGGCCAATTGCTCCTCGACGGGCTCGGAAGAAGACATGAACCGCCTCGGCTTCTGGCTTGGCGCCGCAGCGCAGGCGAATACGGACGAAGGCCCGGAGACTGCGCCGCCCGCATCCGATCTCGCCACAGCCCGCCATCTTGGCCGGCGGGTGGCACTGACGGCGCTGCAGTTCGCCCGTGGCCGCGACGCCAATCCATTTGCGCGCGAGTTTGCAGCCCATGAGTGAGGCGCTGTCCGACCCGATCTTCTCCGAGCTGCGTCCGCGCCTTGTCCGGCTTGCCTATAGAATGCTTGGATCAGTCGCGGATGCCGAGGATATCGTGCAGGATAGCTGGCTGCGCTGGCTGGCAACCGATCGCGCTTCCGTTCGCGAACCGGCGGCATTCCTGCGGACTATCGTCACCCGGCTTTGTCTGAACGAGCTGAAATCGGCGCGCCGTCGCCGGGAATCCTATGTGGGTTCCTGGCTGCCCGAGCCGATCTTCGATCCGGAGGACGGCGATGCCGCTGACGATATAACCATGCCGCTGATGCTGGCGCTGGAGCGTCTTTCGCCTTTGGAGCGGGCCGCCTTTCTCCTGCATGACGTATTCGGCATGGATTTCGACGACGTCTCCCTGGCGATCGGTCGCGAGGCGGTCGCCTGTCGCAAGCTTGCCAGCCGGGCGAGGGCGCATGTCACCGAGGCAAGGCCGCGCTTCGCCGTCGGCAAGGAAGAAGGCCTCAAGCTTGCCGCAGCCTTCTTTGTAGCATCGAGAACGGGAGACATGGCCTCTCTTCAGGCCCTGCTTTCAGAAGATGTCGTTGTCTATGCCGACGGCGGCGGCAAGGTGCCGACATCGCGGCGACCACATATCGGGCTTTCCGCCACGATGCGGCTTCATGAGCAGCTGGCGAGAATTTTCCGCGAGCATCCCTCGCAACTGATCCACTATGCGATCATCGATGGCTTGCCGGGCTTCGTAACGATAGAGGGCGACAACATCGTGCAGACCACCGCGCTGCAGATCGAACGGGAAAAAGTTGTCGCCATCTATTGCACGCGCAACCCGGACAAGCTGAAGCACATTATCGGGGCGGCAGAGTCGGCGACGTCTATCAGGACGAACTCTACTGATGCGCCCTGATACAAGCACTTGAAAGAACTGCTCCAAATCTGTCCATCAAAATCCCAGCACAATCACAAACCGAGTGCATCTGTGGCAATCCGGAACGGTTGATGGCGACCGTAGAACAGGTCATTACCGGAGCGGGACGGTCGTGACCGACACTACTTGCAGCCGGCAGTGCTTTACTGGGCATTAACCATGATCTTCGGAAATTCTTCGGTGCGCTCAATTTGCATCGCAAAATGGACAAACTGCAATCATGATTAAAGCACCGTTAGGTGATTGGAGCGTAGCAGGATACCGGAACGAGGGACTACCGGTGGCAGACCTCCGTCAAAGTAATGAGTAGCGGCTTGGGACAGATGACATTCGAAAATCGTGCGGTGACATACACAACGGCCATGCGTTGGTTTGCTCTCTCACTGATGTGTGCAACCATCACGGCTTGCGGGACGTCTCAGAAGGTTGCCTCGACACGCAAGCACGGCAAGGAATATTTCTCCGAGAAGGAATATGGCGTGAAGGCGAGTCCTCGCGTCGTCAATAACGGCCCGGTGCCGAAGGGTGGCGGCCGCTTCATGGTCGGGAATCCCTATCAGGTGAAGGGCAAGTGGTATTATCCCAAGGAAGATTTCGGCTATAACAAGGTGGGCGTCGCTTCTTGGTATGGCTCGGCCTTTCACGGCCGTCTGACCGCCAACGGCGAAGTTTACGACCAGCAGTCGCTGACCGCCGCCCATCCGACTTTCCCGCTGCCGAGCTATGCCCGCGTCACCAACGTCGAGACCGGCTCCTCCATCATCGTTCGCGTCAATGATCGCGGCCCATACCATCCCGGCCGCATCATCGACCTTTCGAACAAGACGGCACAGTTGCTCGACCTTCAGCACAGCGGCACCGGCGACGTACGCGTGCAATATGTCGGCCGCGCCCGCATGGACGGTCATGACGAACCCTATCTGATGGCTTCCTACATCCCGAAGGGGTCGCGTCTGCCCGGCATCAACCCGGGGGGCCAGATCGCAACTGGCGTGATGGTGGCCTCTGCCGGCCGGATGACTGCCGATCAGCTGCCGGATTCGTATACCCCAACACCGACGCGCCCCAGCCGCCAGGTGCGCAGCTTTGATGCCGCGCCGGCGATGGCGCCCGTCCCACGCCAGTCGCCCTATTCGGCAACGGCCTTCGCCGATGCGCCGAAGCCTGCCTACAATGGCGACAAGCGCAACAATCCGCCGCCGATGACCTGGAACGGAGGCGCAATGCCTGCCGCCGAGGGCGCCGAGCCGGTCATGATCGTTCTGCCGCAAATCGGGCCGATTCCCCGTGAGCGACCGGATTTCACGCCCCGGCTGGCAAGCCTCGACGATCAATCGATGGGTTCGGCTGTCGCCGCCTATCAGAGTGCGCCGGTCAAAACAGTTTATGTCGATCTCGCTTTCGATGCCGTCATGGTTCGCAACGACGGCCTCACGCAGGAATCGATTCTCTCGTCCTATCGCCGCCAGCACCAGACTACGACGCAGGTCGATTGATCGGCGTCATTGCCTGAATCTTAACCCGTCACTAAAATAATCGTGCCGGTGCTCGGATGAAGGGGACGATATGCCAAAGCGCTTGATTCTTTTGTTCCTTTTTCTCCTCGGATTCGCAAATGTCACGGCCTTTGCGCAGCCGGCTGCACCAGGCGCTTTCGACACGAAAGCCGCGCAGGCATTCATGATCGAGGCGTCGACCGGTACGATCCTGCTTGCCAAAAACGAGGATCAGCTGATTTCGCCTGCGTCGCTTGCGAAGCTGATGACGCTGGATGTCGTTTTCGATGCGATCGGGCGAGGGGAGATCAATCTCGACACCGAATATCCCGTCTCGGAAAATGCCTGGCGGACGGGCGGCGCTCCCTCGCGTGCGTCAACGATGTTCGCAGCTCTGAAATCTCGTATCCGCGTCGGCGATCTTATCCAGGGTATAGCCGTGCAGCAGGCGAACGACGCCTGCATCGTTCTGGCGGAAGGCATGTCTGTCAGCGAACGCGAATTCGCGCGGCGCATGACGGCGCGCGCCCGCGAGATCGGGATGTCGCGGTCGACCTTCACCAATTCAACCGGGCTGCCCGATGCCAACGATCCCAATGGCGGCGGCAAGGTCTCCGCGCGGGAGATGGTCATGCTGGCACAGGACCTGCAGGAGAAGCACGCGGATCTCTACAAATATTTCGGGCAGGCCGACTTCACCTGGAACAAGATCTATCAGCGCAACAAGAACCCGGTGCTTCTACTCAATATCGGCGTGGATGGTCTGGGACTCGGCTTTGCCGAAAGCGAAGGCTTTTCGATCGTCGCCTCCATTCAGCGCGACGGCCGCCGGCTGTTCCTGGCGCTGGGGGGTCTGAAGAGCGACAAGGAACGCATCGAGGAGACGCGACGCGTCCTCGAATGGGGTCTCAGCAATTTCAAGAGCCAGCGTATCTTCGCCGTCGGCGAAGTGATCGGCGACGCCAGCGTCTATGGCGGCGCTGCTTCCACCGTCGGCCTGCAGGCGAAAATACCCGTCGATGTCTATGTTCCGATCGAGACGCCGGATCGGCTTTCGGCGCGCATCGTCTATCGCTGGCCGCTGACGGCGCCGGTGGCCGCGGATTACGAAGCCGGCACCCTTCGCGTGTTCCTGGGCGCGCGTTTGGTGCGGGAGCTGCCACTCTATACGAAGGAATCGGTCGAGCGGGGCACATTGGGTCGCCGCGCTTTCGATGCCTTCATGGAACTGACGGAATCGCTGCTGTTCTCCTGGCTGTGGGACAAGCCTTTGCCGACGTGAGTAGGCCGTAAGGCTCGCGAATCTCTGTTCACACCCCATATAGAGTGGCGGAGACCGGGACATGCACGGTTCCACCTGGCCATGTCTTGGGTTAAACAGGATGCGTATCGCACGCCGCACGAATGGCACGCGAAAAGTGCAGGACATGATCATTGGCTGATGCAAACGGATTATTCGTAAGCTTCGAAGGCGGCGAGGGGGCTGGCAAATCCACTCAGATTCGCCGGCTGGCTGAACGGTTGCGCGAGCGTGGCCACGAGGTTCTTGTCACACGCGAGCCCGGTGGATCGCCGGGCGCAGAGGCGGTGCGGCACGTCCTGCTTTCGGGTGCCGCGGAAATGTTCGGCACGCGCATGGAGGCCATCCTCTTTGCTGCTGCTCGCAACGATCATGTCGAGGACATCATTCGTCCGGCACTTTCGCGCGGCACCATCGTCCTTTGCGATCGGTTCATGGATTCCTCGCGCGTCTATCAGGGTGTGACGGGCAATCTCGAGCCTGACTATATCGAGGCTCTGCAGAGGGTTGCCGTCAACGGCGTCATTCCGCATTGCACCCTGATTCTCGACATTCCCGCCGAAGTCGGTCTGGAGCGCGCACGCAAGCGCGCCTCCGCCGTAACCGCACCCGATCGCTTCGAGAAGGAAGAGATGCAGACCCACGAGAAGCGTCGCGAAGCGTTCCTCGATATCGCTGCCCGCGAGCCCGAGCGTTGTCACATCATCGATGCTCAGAAGTCGGAAGATGAGATCGCCGCTGAAATCGCCGAAATTGTCGACAAGCGGCTCGGTGCAGCCAATATCGCCGCAGGATCGGAAGCGGCGCAATGAGCGATGAACGGCCGGGTGTCCTCGACGGCGCCATTCCTCCGCAGGATAATGTGAAACTCTTTGGCCATGAGCAGGCGGAGGCCTTCCTTGCACAATCCTATCGCTCCGGCAAAGGCCACCACGCCATGCTGATCGAGGGGCCTGAGGGCATCGGCAAGGCGACGCTCGCCTTTCGTTTCGCCAATCACGTCCTCTCCCATCCCGATCCGGCATCCGCGCCGGAGAGGATCGGCGATCCCGATCCAGCATCGGTCGTCAGCCGGCAGATTTCCGGCGGAGCATCGCATAATCTGCTGCATTTGAGCCGGCCGATCGACGACAAGACCGGCAAGGTGAAATCCGCGATCACCGTCGACGAAGTGCGTCGCGCCGGAAAATTCTTTTCGCAAACTTCGGGCACCGGCAACTGGCGCATCGTCATCATCGATCCCGCTGACGATCTCAACCGAAGCGCTGCCAACGCCATCCTGAAAATCCTTGAGGAACCGCCGAAGCGCGCTTTGTTCCTCGTGCTGTCGCATGCGCCGGGCCGGCTTCTGCCGACGATCCGCTCGCGCTGTCTGCCTCTGAAGCTCGCGCCGCTCGAAAACGAAGCTTTACGCTGGGCGCTCGAAAATCTTGGTGTATCGCCGGGACAGGGGAACGAGGTCCTTTCGGCGGCCAAGGGCAGCGTCAGCGAGGCGCTCAAGCTCCTGAATTACGGCGGCGGTGAAATCATCGAGGCCTATCGGCAGGTGCTTTCTGCTGATGGACCTGCTGCTCGGAAGGCGATGCACCGCCTCGCCGACGCGCTTTCCGGCAAAGATAGCGACACGATCTTTGGTTTCTTCCTGTCGCATATCGGCGATGACATCATCGACCGGGCTCGCGCCGCCGCGCTTGGCGGCTCCATTTCCACGGCCGAGAGGCTGGCCCGGCTGCATTCGGAGACCACTGAGCGATTGAACGTGTCCCAGGCGTACAATCTTGACCGCAAGCAGACGCTCATCACTATCCTTGGCGAGCTCAAGCAGCAGCTTTCGGCATAGACAGATCACCATGCCCGACGAAAGCCATAACGGCGCTTCCTCTGAATCGCATCAGGGAAAGATCAGCTTCCAGGCGACGATGGCCAGCGTAACGGCAAGGATGATGCGCACGGAGCGCTCATGCAGGCGCGGTGCCAGCAGGCTGCCTGCGACGATGCCGGGAATGGATCCTACCAGCAAGGCGAAGAGCATCGTCCAGTTGATCTCGCCGATAAACCAGTAGCCCATACCGCCGATCAGGGTCAGCGGCACGGCATGGACGATATCGGAACCGACAATTTCGCGGACATCCGTCTGCGGATAAAGCACCAGCAGGACGGTGACACCGAGCGCGCCCGCGCCGACGGATGTCATCGTCACGAGAATGCCGAGCATAAGGCCGAGGATGACCGTCAACAGAGCAATGTTGCGCGGCGATATCGTGCCGCGTTCGCCGCGCCATTTGCGAATGGCCTCGAGAATCTGGCCTCGGAAAATCAGCATCAATGCCGTCAAAAGTAAAAGACAGCCCAATGACAGGGTGATGGCATGGGCAACGGCGGGGCTCTCGCGATTGACGCCGGCCATGATCCAGAGCATGGCGAGTGCCGCCGGAACGCTGCCGGAAGCGAGAAGACTGACAACCCTCCAATTGATCCGTCCGTGCATGCCGTGCACGGCCGTTCCAGCCGTCTTGGTGATTGCGGCATAGAGCAGATCCGTGCCAACGGCCGTTGCCGGATGGACGCCGAAGAGAAGCACGAGCAGGGGGGTCATCAGCGAACCGCCGCCGACCCCCGTAATGCCCACAAGCATGCCGACGAAAAAGCCGGAAAAGGAATAAAGCGGCTGAAAGGAATTGATCAAACTCAAATTCACGGCCTCTTGAAGCCGTTAGGTAGGCCAATACATAAAACGATGAAATTCACGGCCACTTCTGTCCTGCGTTCCAGTCTTTGGAAGTGGGTAAAGGCGAGGCGGAGTCGAGTCAAGCAAAGCGCCATCCTGAAGTTCCGAATGCTGCGCGCGCGAAACTTGATGTTTCGCTCATGGCAAACATGCGCTAAAGCGAGCGGAGCAAGAATAACAGCGACGTAACAGTAAAAGCGGGCCACTGCCTCACATGACCGAAAAAACTCCGTTCTACATCACCACCGCGATCGCCTATCCCAACGGCAAGCCGCATATCGGCCATGCCTATGAGCTGATCGCCACCGATGCGATGGCGCGTTATCAGCGCCTCGATGGCCGCGATGTCTTCTTTCTGACGGGTACGGACGAGCATGGCCAGAAGATGCAGCAGACGGCGCGAGCCGAAGGCATGGAACCGCAACAGCTCGCCAATCGCAATTCCGACGAATTCCAGGCGATGGGCAAGCTGCTGAATGCGTCGAATGACGATTTCATCCGCACGACGCAGCCGCGCCACCACGAGACCTCCCAGAACATCTGGAACCTGATGGCCGATGCCGGCGACATCTACAAGGATTCCTATGCCGGCTGGTATTCGGTGCGTGATGAAGCCTATTACCAGGAAAACGAAACGGAGCTGCGCGCCGACGGCGTGCGCTACGGGCCGCAAGGCACGCCGGTCGAATGGGTGGAGGAGGCAAGCTACTTCTTCAAGCTCTCCGAATACCAGGACCGGCTGCTGAAGCACTATGAGGAAAATCCCGATTTCATCGGTCCGGCCGAGCGCCGCAACGAGGTCATTTCCTTCGTCAAATCCGGCCTGAAGGATCTGTCGATTTCGCGTACGACCTTCGACTGGGGCATCAAGGTACCGAACGACCCGTCGCACGTCATGTATGTGTGGGTCGACGCTCTGACCAACTACATCACGGCGACCGGCTACATAGAGGATCGCAATAATCCGAGGGCGAAATACTGGCCTGCCGACCTCCATGTCATCGGCAAGGACATTATCCGTTTCCACGCCGTCTATTGGCCGGCTTTCTTGATGTCGGCGAAGCTGCCGCTGCCGAAGCGCGTTTATGCCCACGGCTTCCTGCTCAACAAGGGCGAGAAGATGTCGAAGTCGCTCGGCAACGTCGTCGATCCGGTCAATCTCGTGAACCATTTCGGCCTCGACCAGGTGCGCTACTTCTTCCTGCGCGAAGTTTCCTTCGGCCAGGACGGCAGCTATAGCGAAGAAGCGATCGGCACGCGCATCAATTCCGATCTCGCCAACGGCATTGGCAATCTTGCCAGCCGTTCTCTGTCGATGATCGTCAAGAACTGTGACGGCAAGATCCCGGAATGCGGCCCATTGACGGATGAAGACAAGGCACTTCTCGCGCAGGCCGACGCCTTGCACGCTTCGACGCGCGAAGACATGGGCAAGCAGCTCATTCATCGTGCCCTTGCTTCCATCATCGCGGTGGTTTCCGAAACCGACCGTTATTTCGCGAGCCAGGAGCCCTGGGCACTGAAGAAGACCGACCCGGCCCGCATGGCAACCGTGCTCTACGTCACGGCCGATGTTGTGCGCCAGATCAGCATTCTGCTGCAGCCGTTCATGCCGGAATCCTCGGGCAAGCTCTTGGATCTCATCGCCATCCCAGCCGACAAGCGCGATTTCGCGGCGCTCGGCGAGGCTGGCCGCCTCGTTGCCGGAACGCCGCTGGAAGCCCCGAAGCCGGTCTTCCCGCGCTATGTCGCGCCGACCGTCGAATAAGGTTTTCCATGCTGATCGATACGCATTGCCATCTGGATTTTGCCGATTTCGAAGAGGAGCGCGACGCGATCGTCGCCCGCGCTCACGAGGTGGGCGTCAAGCAGATGGTCACCATCTCGACTAAGGTCAGGAAGCTCGACGGATTGCTTGCGCTCACCGAGCGCTATCCGTCGGTTTTCTGCTCGGTCGGCACGCATCCGAACAGCGCCGATCAGGAGCTGGACATCCAGACCGAAGATCTCGTGCGGTTGGCAAACCAGCATGAGAAGATCGTCGCGATCGGCGAGGCTGGTCTCGACTACTTCTACGATACCGTCAAGCCTGAAGATCAGAAGACCGGTTTCCTGCGCCATATCGCAGCCGCGCGCGAAACACAGCTGCCGCTCGTCATACACAGCCGCAGTGCCGATGAGGATATGGCCGCGATCCTGACGGAGGAAACAGGGAAGGGGGCTTTTCCCTTTATCCTCCATTGCTTCTCCGCCGGCCCTGCCCTTGCCCAGACCGGTGTCGAGCTCGGCGGCTATATTTCCTTTTCCGGCATCCTGACCTTTCCGAAATCGGAAGAGCTGCGCGAGATCGCCAAGACGATCCCACACGATCGTCTGCTGGTCGAAACCGATGCGCCTTATCTCGCGCCGAAGCGCTGGCGGGGAAAACGCAACGAGCCGTCCTATGTCGTCAACACGGCCGAGGTGCTGGCCGATGCGATCGGCGTCAGCATGGCTGATATAGCCGAAATCACCACGGCGAACGCCTTCCGCTGCTTCTCGAAAATGACGAGGGTCTGACGTCGTGACATACCGGCGGCGCTTCACCATTTTGGGCTGTTCATCGTCGCCGGGCGTTCCCCGCATCACCGGCGACTGGGGCGCCTGCGATCCGAAAAACGCAAAAAATCGACGGACGCGTGCGGCCTTCCTGATAGAACAGATCGCGCCGAACGGTGGCATTACCACCGTCGTCATCGATACCGGTCCGGATTTCCGCGAACAGATGATCCATGCCGGCGTCAGCTTTATCGACGCCGTTCTCTATACCCACGCCCATGCCGACCATATTCATGGCATCGATGATCTGCGCGGCTATTTCCATATTTCAAACGAGCGCATCCCGATCTATGCCGATCCGCCGACGATGGACCGCATTCGCGAAGGCTTCCGCTACTGCCTGGAAACGCCTACCGGCAGCAGCTATCCGCCGATCGTACGGCCGGTGCTGATCGAAAATCTCGAGAAAAGTTTCGTGATCGACGGGGCAGGCGGTCCGATCCGCTTCTGGCCGCACAAGCAGGTACACGGCGATATCCATTCGCTGGGTTTCCGTATCGGCAAACTCGCTTATTGCAGCGATATCAGTGACTTCCCACCGGAATCGATAGAAAGAGTTCAAAACCTCGACATTCTGATCATCGACGCTCTGCAGTATCGGCCGCATCCAAGCCATCTGTCGTTGGAGCAGTCGCTCGAGTGGATCGAACGCCTGGCGCCGAAACATGCCATCTTGACCCACATGCATACGCCGCTCGATTATGAAACCGTACTGGCTGAAACGCCCGATCATGTCGAGCCGGCCTATGATCAGATGCAGATCGAACTCGACGTGGAGGACGACGATCTATGAGCGAAGATATCAAGAAGCTTTCCAGCCTGGAGCGCGTCGAACTTGCGGCGCGCACGCTGGGGCTCGACATCTCGATCAAGCGCATGGAGCAATCGACGCGGACGGCAGAAGAGGCTGCCAAGGCCGTAGGATGCGCCGTCGGTCAGATCGTGAAATCTCTGGTCTTTGTCAATGCCGATACGCAGGCGCTGACGCTGCTTCTGGTTTCGGGCGCCCATAATGCCGATACGGCTTATATTGCCACAACTTATGGCGTTCGACTGAAGCGGGCCGACATCGATCGCGTGCGCGACGAGACCGGTTTCGCCATCGGCGGCGTCGCGCCCATCGGCCATCTGGTCGATCTGCCTGTTTTCATCGACGAAAGCCTGTTGACTTACGATGAGGTCTGGTGCGCAGCCGGACGGCCGGACAGCATTTTCTCCTGCAATCCAACGACACTGGCCGAGAAGATTACGGCCAAGGTGATCCGCATCAAGACGAGCAAAGAATAACGAATCAGCCGGCGCCGGCAGAGATTGCATGGAATCCCCGCGGTGCTACAGGGAGGATGCGATGAGCGAAGCTTCGGACGGCAAAAGGACCGATACTGCTTCCCGGATAATTCGCTCGACGCCACACGCGGTCTTCAAAGCATTCCTCGATCCCGAAGCATTGGCCTCATGGCTTCCGCCGAAAGGCATGACATGCCGCATCCACGTTTTCGAACCGCATAAAGGCGGCAGCTATCGAATGGCGCTGTCCTATGACGCGCCGGATCATTCGACGCCTGGAAAATCCTCGGAGCATGCCGACATTGTCTCCGGGCGGTTCATCGAGATCGTGGCGGATGAACGCATCGTTCAGGCGGTGGATTTCGAATCCGATGACGCCGCATTCGGGGGAACGATGACCATAACCTGGTCCTTGGAAGAGGTTCCGACCGGCACAAGGGTCACCGTAATTTGTCAGAACGTTCCTTGCGGCATCAGCAGAGAAGATCATGACGAGGGACTGAAATCGACCCTCGGAAATCTGGCCAACCATCTGGAATAAAAACCAAAAGCGTCTGCCTCATCGCTATATCGATATCCATTTTAGTTCCATAATCTATCTTATCTGATGTTTTTATGTGGCGAGGTACATTCTATTTCCAAGTGCGACTTGCGAATGATACCAAATGGGTTGTCACTCGCAAGGAGCACGCAATGAAACGCACCTACTCCCATATCGATCTGGATAACAGCGCGCTTATCCCCTAGCGTCGGTCCGACGCATTTGGGTAACGTCTCGCCGTTCGTGCAAACCAAGATGGCTGACCGAACTTCGATCGTCGGTCAGTCCCATCATGCCTCCAAAGCCATGACGACGATCCAGGCTTGCCATCTGACACCCGGGATTTTCAGCAGCAGATTATCGATCTGCTTGCCGGTGCCCCGGACCGCAGCACCGAACGGGCTCTTGCGAAACGGAATGGACGCGAGCGCAGCGAGCCCGAAGAATTCCAGATCGCACTTCGAGAAATATTTGCGCACGATCTCGAAGTCCGATTTCAAAAGCGGATGCTCATCGACAGTACGGGCCTCTGGCGTCCGGTTGCGATAGAGATTGATCACGGGATTGTGGCCGAGCGGCTCGAAGAAGAAGGCTTTCCCGCCGGGTCGCAACACACGCCGGATCTCGCTCAGCGATTTATCCAGGACAAGATGATGCAGGATGCCGCTGCCGAAAACGACATCAAAGCTCGCTGACGGCAGATTCATATCCTCCGCATTATCGACTTGGAACGTCACGTTCTCGATTCCGCGGAGAGCCGCCATGTTCGTGGCCTGTTGAATGGCGACGTCCGAAATGTCGATACCGGTTATCTGCTTGGCGGAGTGTGCGAGACCAATACTGCTCATGCCATTTGAGCACCCGTATTCGAGCACGTCCCTATCGGGACAGGCTGCCCTCACCAGCCGCCAATAGGCATCCACGGCGGGCTTTACCGCGAAATAGAACGAGTCCTCCTTACGCTCCTCCACCGCACCGAAGCGTTCATTATGAAAGTCGCGCTCACGCGCCAAACGTGCATCATACGTCATCCCGGTCCTCCCAACTTGACCTAATGCGTTGAAATGTTTGCGAAATCTATATTGCAAGGATCATCAGACCGGTGGCGGTCAAATGATGGATCCTTCATTTTCGGAGAATAACAAACTGAAACCAGATATCTCCGTCTATGCGAATTCGCGGTTCGGCGCCGATTCCTACCAGAACATGACAAGCGCAGCGAACGAGCAACTTCCGCTGTAGACATAGGGCAGTCCGCCAGTTCGGCAATCACTACTTGATTATTCGCCGCGCGAGAGCTCTCTCAGCGAGAGGCAGTCGGGATTTTCATCACACGTTTGCACGTAGAAACCCGATCCCCTACCCTCTAAGACAGGCACGATGTAGTGGGATCGGCTTCTCAGCGGAGCCAGCCTCTTGTCGGCTGCATCAAAAATGAATGGCTGGCTGGATGCTGAAATCAGGCCGAGCTTAGTTGGCCGAGCTTTGCTTGGGAGCTCCGGTCGATACCGTGGCTGTTGTGGCCACCGGGGACAGATACGTATCCAGAAGGCTTGCCATCTTGTTGTCGCGAATTTCAGCGGTCTTCTCACCCATGACCACGCCGACAACACGGCGTCCGTTCTTCGTCGCCGAGGTCACAAGATTATAGCCGGAAGCATCGGTGTAGCCGGTCTTGATGCCGTCGGCTCCAGCGTAGCGATACATGAGATTGTTGTGGCCGCGCAGCTTCATGCCGCGGAACTTGATGCCGCGCATCGAGAAGAGCTTGAACTCCTCCGGGAAGTCACGCATCAGCGCAACGCCGAGGGTTGCCATGTCACGGGCTGTCGTGACCTGCTCCGGATCCGGCAGGCCAGAGGGATTCTTGAACACCGTATTGCTCATGCCGAGCTGATGCGCCTTTGCGGTCATCATCTTGCCGAAGTTATCCTCGGAACCGCCAAGCTGCTCGCCGATCGCAACCGCCGCATCGTTGGCGGACAGAACGATGATGCCCTCGACAGCTTCGCGCACAGTGACCTTGCGGCCCGCGCCGATGGCGAATTTGAAGGGCTCCTTGCTCTCGGCGTTCTCCGACATGGTCAATTTCTGATCCCATTTCAGATGACCGGCATGCAGCGCTTCAAAAGCGAGATAGAGCGTCATCATCTTGGTGAGCGATGCCGGGAAATTCAGCTCGTTCTCGTTCGATGCCTCCAGCACCTGGCCGCTATGAGCATCCACCACATAGCTCGCCTGCCCGGCCTGCGCCAACGAAGCTGCGCCAAGGAACGACGCGGTCGAGATTGCCGCGGCGAGCAGCATGGAGGTCTTCTTGAGCATGGTTTGTCTGCGTTTCCTGTGATCGAGATCTGTGACGGGGCGCCGGGCGATCGAAAGGGAATATTCGCCCTTTTCGAAGGCGATGGATCGGGCAAATCTATGGCGGAAAAAAGAATGGCGCCATGAAAAAAGGGCTATGCGGTAATAGTCCCCTGCTCTTTTCAATATTGGCTGGGCCGGATCGCAATCGGTTAATGACGCGGGAATGAGTTACGCTTTCGGCGCCGCGAACAAGGATTATGCAGGCCTGATTGCGGCGGTGAACGTGCGAAATATCGCAAACCATCGCGACGCAATGTGCGAAAGCGGTTTCTGCTATCGGGGACAGGGCCGCAACGTTACCACCTCGCTCAAATACTGCTGGCGGTCGCATCAGGAACACCGCTATTTAAGGCGTTCGGCCCGACGGCTCGCGTGCTTTTGAGCGACATGCCTTATCTCCAAAACCAGGACTTGTTGACTTCGGTGTACGCTTCAGTGCGCGTCATGCCGATATCGCGAAGCTGATCGTCAGTAAGGTCGCGCAGGTCCCACCTCGTTTCACGCTTTTCGAGATAAGCCAGAAACTTCGCCAGCGCCCTTCGCAAAATTCCACGCCTTCGCGGACTACGACCTGCGCCTGTCGCTGCCGGCATCGGCCTATCGATATCGGTGGTCATTTTCCTGCTCCTTGGGGCTCATATCAACATGGCCTCAGGATGCACTGGCTTAAGCAATGAATGAAGCTTATGGTATTTATACAATCCATAAGGAATTCTTCTGTTGCTCAATCTGGATCAGCTGGCCGCCTTTGTTAGCGTCGTCGATCTAGGCAGCTTTACGGCTGCTGCCGATAAGGTCGGACTGACGCAGCCTGCCGTCAGCCTGCAGGTGAAGCTGCTGGAGCAGCGCCTCGGCGTGAAACTGATCGAGCGCGTCGGGCGACGGGCACAGCCCTCACCAGCCGGACTTGATCTGCTGCAGCATGCGCGGCACATCATCGAATGCTGTTCTTTGGCGGAGGATGCGATGACGCCTTTTCGCGAGGGATCCGTCGGCCGTGTGCGGATCGGCAGCGGCGGCACGGCCTCGATCCATCTCTTGCCGCGCGCCATCGCCATGGCAAAGAAACGCATGCCTGATATCGAGATCATTGTGCGCATTGGCAATATCGACGAGATTCTGCGGGATCTCGAAACCAATGCGCTGGATCTCGCAGTAGTGGCCCTGCCCGCCGCCGGCCGCTCGCTCGAGGTCGAAGCATTCCATGAGGACGAGCTTTTGGCCGTCGCCCCCAAAGGAAGCGTAATGCCGGATGGCGGGCCTGATGTGGAATTCATGAAAGACAAGACGCTGTTGCTCTATGAAGGCGGCAACACACGCCGCGCGACGAACGAATGGTTCGAGGCAGGAGGCGTCCGCCCAGAACCGGCCATGGAATTCGGTAGCGTCGAGGCTATCAAGGAACTGGTCGCCGCGGGTCTCGGATGGTCCATCCTCCCGGACATGGCGCTGAGACGCGACAAGTCCGATCTTCTGGTGACGTCACCGCTCAGACCGAGACTGGTTCGGCAGCTCGGGATAGTCCTGCGCCGGGACAAGCATCTCACGAAGGGTCTTCGCGAAATCATGAAATCCCTTCGCGAATTTCAAGCGTCGGATCACACGGTATAGGGTAAGTGGTCGGCGGCCTTTCGCTTACGGACCAAAGAGCAGTGTCCGTAGCTGCTTGCTCCAAGAACAGGTCATCGATCTCGGGCAGGATAGACGATGATTCGGTCTCGGTATATTGGAGAGATGGGTCTCGTACCTGAGCAGGCCGAAGTTCGCCGCAAAAAGCCACACCACAGGCTCGAAAACTGTCATTCCGAGCGCCTCTGTTGCCAAAACGTGAATTGAACCTATATAGAGCCTATCGACCATTGCTTGTGACATCGCCGAAGAGCCATCTGACTCTCGCCGGATTTCCTCTCAAATAATCGATCTAATTCCGCAAGGTATCGCGGGAGCAACAACGGTTACTACGAAAGGAAATCGTTATGAACACTGGTACTGTAAAGTGGTTTAACTCCACCAAGGGCTTCGGCTTCATTCAGCCTGATGATGGCAGCACGGACGTCTTTGTCCATATTTCAGCAGTAGAGCGTGCTGGCATGCGTTCGCTCAACGATGGCCAGAAGATCACTTACGACATCGTGCAGGATCGTAGATCTGGCAAGAGCTCGGCTGACAATCTTCGGGCCGCATAAATTTGTCACGGCTCTGCGCGACCACGGATGTACTGGCACGCGGAAACTATGACCGAGGAAGGTCGGGATACGTCCCGGCCTTTTGTTTTTCATTCAAACGGAGAACGACATGGCCCATGGTCGTTACCGGCCGGGCGACAGTGTCGTCCTGAAGCCTGGAATTTTCGGAAGCATCCAACCCGCCGGCAGCGTGGTATCTGTCATGCCGCTCTCACAGGGCGTTGTTCACTACCGCATCCGCTTCCAGAACGAGAATTTCGAGCGCAGCATCCGTCAGGACGATATCGACGTTGAGGCCTCCCCCCTCGTCGCTGTCGCCCACGCAAGCCGAGATACCGCAAATATCGAAATCAAGCTGGATCAACTCGAATTCGATCCGTACCAAGAAATAAATACAGCGCGAGCTGAGAAGGAGACACTTTGCAGGTTCTGGTCAGAGACAACAATGTTGAACAGGCGCTCCGCGTCCTGAAGAAGAAGTTGCAGCGCGAAGGCGTTTTCCGGGAAATGAAAGCCCGCAGCGCCTATGAAAAGCCATCCGAAAAGCGTGCCCGCGAAAAGGGCGAGGCGGTCCGCCGTGCCCGTAAGCTTGCCCGTAAGCAGGCTCAACGTGAAGGCCTGTTGCCGGCGCCAAAGAGGAAAGTCATGACGTCAGGCCGTGGACGTCCACCATCTCTTACAAAAACGCCCGCTGATAACGGGGAAGCATGACAAAGTCGAAAGACAATCTCTTCAAGCCCGAAAAGCCCTCTGCACAGGCCAAGGCTGAGCAGACGACGTCGATTGCCAAGGGTATCGTGGCCGATGAAGCATCTGCTCGGCAGAAAAAGACGGACAGGCTTCGCGCGCTTCGGTTGGCGCAAGAGGCGGAGCTAGCACCAGCGCCGAAAGCAAAAAAGAAAAGCAAGAAGGAATAGCGACCGCCCGAGCGCGCCTCCGTTCCCTTCGATTGACTTGCGGCCGTACCCCTTGCGGATCGACAGCGCCACTGTAGGCTTGCTGTAGAGGACGGCCGCAAGAGATATATTCGTTCTCCTATGCACAGGCGGCGATGGCGCCGATCCGACTGTCTATCTAAGCCGCTTGCGGCGCTCGATTTCTTCTTCGGACGGGCTCGGCCCGACGAAGGAGCCGGTCTTCACCGGGCCATCCGGCTGATAGGTCGCAAAGATGACGCCGTTAGAGGACGACTGGGTGCGCAGCAGTTTCATTGCGGCAGGAACCGCCCCGCCGGCGAACAACTTCTTGCCGCTGCCCAGCACGACCGGAAAGATCACCAGCTTGAATTCGTCGATCAGCTCGTGACGCAATAGGGTCTGAATAAGGTCGCCACTGCCCTGAATGAGAAGATCCGGCCCCTCGCCTGTTTTCAACTTCTTGATCGCCGCCACGATATCTTTGCCGAGCGACTGGCTTTTGTTCCATTTCAGCTCGACATCGCCACGCGTTGCGACGTATTTGACAACGCTGTTGAATCGCTGGCCGATTGGATCATCGTCGCCGACATAGGGCCAAAAGGCTGCGAAAATATCGTAGGTCTTGCGTCCGAGCAGCAGATCGAACGGCTTTTCGAACAGTTCGAAGAGCGCCTTGCCACTTTCTTCATCGGCATGAGGGAATACCCAGCCACCATACTCAAAACCGCCGGTCGGGTCCTCGTCCGGACCGCCGGGTGCCTGCATGACGCCATCGAGACTGATGAATGTTGCCGCTATGACTTTACGCATGATGTCCTCCTTTTCGGGCATGGTGCCCAGAGGACGTCTCGTCGGTTTCGATCCCGACATGTCATCGATTAATTTTTAAACACGCAATCTAACGCTCGCGTTGGACTTGTGACCGATTGACTCTTGAACGCCGCCACGGAATCGGCAAAATTCATCCTATCAATATTTTCCTTGAGATACGAACCCGTCTGCGGGCCCGCCTCGTTTAATTATGCCTGGATAAAAGCGTGAGCAGCGATTCATCAAGAAGCGCCGCGAAGCCACTGGCTTCGCGTGCGCATGTCAATGCGGTCGGTTGGGGCCAAGGCCTGTCGACGATCGTCCGGATCACCCATATGACGCTGCGTCATCCCTGGCAGACCAGCTTTGCCATTGGAGCAACTTTCGTGGCTGCCACGTTGCAGCTGACGATCCCGCGCCTCTTGGGCCGTGCCGTCGACCAGACACAGACGGCGGTCGCCGGCGGTGCAGCCGGCCAGATCGCCGAAAATGCCTTAATGACAACCGCTCTGCTGCTGCTTGTCGTCAGCATTTTGCGCGGCCTGTTCACGATGGTACAGAACTACTACAGCGAAGCCGTCGGCCATCATATGGGCTATGAGCTTCGGCTCGCCTGCTATGAAAAGATCCAGCAACTCTCTTTCAGCTTCCACGACAAGGCCCATTCTGGCGATCTCATCACGGTTGGCCTGCTCGATCTCGAAGGCGTGCGCATGTACTTCTCGACCGCGCTGGTGCGCATGGTGCTATTGACCATGCTGATCGGCGTCGGCGCCTATATGCTGCTGTCCACCGATGTCGCGCTCGGCCTGCTGGCCCTGAGCTTCGTGCCTTTCGTGGCGTGGCGCTCTTCCGTCACGCAGTTGCGGTTGCGTTCGACATGGCTAGATCTGCAGGAGCGCCTCTCGGTGCTGACGCGCGTGATGGAGGAAAATCTCGGTGGCATCCGCGTGGTGCGCGCCTTCGCCGCGCAGGCGCACGAACTCATGAAGTTTGACCGGGCCTCGCACAATGCGCTTTCCCTCGCCCACAAGCGCGTCGGCATCCGTGTCGTCAACACTAGCGCCATGAACCTCTCCTTCTTCGTGTCCATGGGCCTCGTGCTCTGGCTTGGCGGCCTGAAGGTTATCAATGACGAGATCAGTGTCGGCATGCTGGCCTCGTTTCTGACATTCATGACCATTCTGCAGATGCCGGTGCGCCAGCTCGGCCTGATGGTCAATGCTTTCGCACGCGCCTCGACCTGCGGTTCGCGCGTGTTTGAGCTCCTCGATCTCGACATTCCCATCAAGGATGCGCCGGACGCCAGGCCGCTCGTCGTGACCGAAGGCACGCTGCGTTTCGAGAATGTCGACTTCAGCTATCCGGGCTCGGAAATGCGGCCGGTGTTGAAGAATATCTGTTTCGAGGCAAAGCGCGGCGAGACGATCGGCATTGTCGGTCCGCCCGGCAGCGGCAAGTCCACCATTGCCCATCTCATTCCGCGCTTTTACGACGTCACGGCCGGGCGGATCACGCTTGACGGCCAGGATATCCGCAAGGCGACGCTGCAATCGCTGCGGCAGAACGTTGCTGTAGTGCAGCAGGATTCCTTCCTGTTCACGACGAGTATCGAGAACAACATCGCCTATGGCGACCCCTGGGCGAAGGAAACCCGCATAGAGCGCGCCGCAGAGTCGGCGCAGCTGCACAATTACATTCTCGGCCTGCCGGCCGGCTATACGACAATCGTCGGCGAGCGCGGCGTGTCGCTCTCCGGCGGGCAGCGCCAGCGCCTGACAATTGCCCGGACATTGATGCTGAAGCCCGCCGTGATGGTATTCGACGATTCCACCGCCGCGATCGACGCCGCGACGGAGCAGCGCATCCGCAGCGCCATGAAGCGTTTCGCCCGGGACCGCGTGACGCTGATCGTCGCCCACAGGCTGAGTTCGCTGATGCATGCCGACCAGATCCTCTTCATCGAGGATGGCGAAATCGTCGAGCGCGGCACGCATGAGCAGCTCTTGGCCGCAGGTGGGCGATACAAGGCGCTCTACGATCTGCAGGTTCGCCCGGAGGATGATGTCGTCAAGATGTCGGGCGGCACGCTCGAAAGAGCGAAAAGGGAGGTATGACAATGTCGGAAACCATCGAAACCGAGCGCAACGATGTGCGCGAGGATGGTCGTCGCCCTCCCCGTGCCGTGGTCGGCTCGCATCGCGTCGAAGAGGAGATCTTTGGCAAGGTCTTCGACACCAAGATCATCCGCCGTATCTGGGCCTTCGTCAGCCCCTATCGGCGGCAGATCTACATCTCCGTTGCGGCCGTTCTGCTCTTCACCGCATCGCAGATCGTCATACCGCTCGTCATCCGCCATGCGATCGACAGCGCGATGGCGCGCGGAGCCATAGATTATTTTGCACTCTGGTTGTCTCTGGGAGTTTTCACGGCGGCCATCCTCGTCAATTACGGGGCGAGCTATGTGCAGGAAACCTATGTCGGCCAGGTCGCCGAGGAAGTGCTGTTCGACATTCGCCGGGCTATGTTTGCGCATCTGCAGCGCGTTTCGCTATCCTTCATGGACAAAACGGAGGTCGGTCGCCTGATGTCGCGCCTGCAGGGCGACGTTAACTCCATGCAAGAATTCCTTGAAACTTCAGTGCTTTCCGTCGGCGACATAGCCCTGCTCTTCGGCATCGTCATCGTCATGCTGTCGCTGGATTTCCGGCTCGGCCTGCTGACGCTTTCCGTCATGCCGATCCTTTTCATCGTACGGCTGTTCTGGCTGCCGAAGGCGCGGGTCGCCTTCATGAACGCACATGAGACCAACTCCGTCACCAGCGGCGCACTGGCGGAAGCGATCCACGGAGTGCGTGCCGTCCAGGGCATGCATCGGCAGAGCGTGAACTTCTCGCTTTTCGACGAAAAAGCCCACGCGAACCTCCAGACGCATCTGACGGCGGCGCGCTATGCGCAGGTCATGGTGCCGATCGTCGACACGCTGACCGGCATGGCCATGGCGATCGTCATCATCGTCGGCGGTTCGATGGTTCTGAACCACAGGCTCGATGTCGGCATCATGGTCGCCTTCCTGTTCTACATTCAGCGCTTCTTCGACCCGATCCGTTCGCTGACCATGCAATATTCGGTCATGCAGCGCGCCATGGCGTCCGGCCAGCGGCTGACCGAGGTGCTCGACGTTCCGGTCGACATCAAGGATGCGCCCGATGCGATCGAACTGTCGCCGGATATGGATGGCTCGGTCGAGTTCCGCGATGTGATCTTCGGCTATAATCCCAAGCATCCCGTGCTGAAGAATGTCAGCTTCAGGGTCAATCCCGGAGAAACGGTGGCGTTGATCGGGCCAACGGGCTCGGGCAAGTCGAGCTCAATGGCCCTCATCCATCGCTTTTATGATGTGCAGCATGGCCAGGTATTGGTCGGCGGTCATGACGTACGCTCCCTTACCCAGGATTCGCTCGGACGCCAGATTGCCATGGTGCTGCAGGAGCCGTTCCTCTTCACCGGCACGGTGCTGGAGAACATCCGCTACAACAAGACGGAGGCGACGCGCGAAGAGGTCATCGAGGCCGCCAAAGCGGTCGGCGCGCATGAGTTCATCATGCGCCTTCCGGATGGCTACGATTCCGTTCTCGGCGAGCGCGGCGGCGGCCTTTCGCTCGGCCAGCGCCAGCTCGTCAGCTTCGCCCGCGCCCTTGTCGCGGATGCCAAGATCCTCGTGCTCGACGAAGCCACTGCGAATATCGACAGCTACACCGAAATGCTGATCCAGAAAGCGTTGGTGAAGCTGCTCGAAGGCCGCACCGGTCTCGTGATCGCCCATCGTCTGGCCACCATCCGTGAGGCCGACCGCATTATCGTGCTGCAGAACGGCCAGTTGCTTGAAAGCGGCAACCACAATCAGCTGATGGCAAACGGCAAGCTTTACTCGAAGCTCTATAACCTCAATTATGCGTCTTTCGACGATATTCCGGAGGAAGAGGTCTCCGCTTCGGTGCCGGTGGAGTCGCGGACGTAGAGTATTTCGCACAAACTGTGGGGGCATAATCAACAATGACCGACAGTATTCTGGTTCTCTACGGGTCCTACCGATCGGATCGTGCCGGCATTCGTCTTGCGAATTATCTCGTAACCAGCCTAGGTCAGCGCGGAAACGATGTGGAACTCGTCGACGCAAAGGCGGTTGGCCTGCCGATGCTGGATCGGATGTACAAGGAATATCCCAAAGGTTCCGCGCCCTCAGCAATGGAGCAGCTTGCCGAGAAAATTCGAACTGCCGATGCCTTCGTTTTCGTCACGGGCGAATATAATTGGGGCATGCAACCCGGCCTGAAAAATCTGACCGATCATTACCTTGAGGAGTGGTTTTGGCGCCCGGCGGCTATTGCAAGTTACTCCGCCGGCCGCCTTTCCGGCGCCCACGCGGCGGTCTCCTGGCATGGCACTCTTTCCGAGATGGGAATGGTGGTTATCTCGAGCACGCTTGCCGTCGCCAATATTTCGGCGGCATTGGACGTTGATGGCAAGCCGACAGGGAGCGGAGGCGATGCGCTGGCAAGAGCTTTCCCCCGTTTTGCCGAGGACCTCGCCTGGTGGACCGAGGCAGCAAAACAGCAGCGAGCCCGTAAGGCTCCTCCGTACTGAAAACCCGCGGCCTGGCCACAGCCAGACGCATTCCGCTCATTCCATCTAGCCTCGCGCGCCAGCAGATTGAATACCTGCTTCACGGAGGTCTAGCTTCGCGATGGTAACTTGCATCATGATAGTTACTTATGCTATCTGCCTCGCCCATGCAGAGAACCAGCTTCAGCAATTTCAAATGCCCCGCCGCCCGTGCGCTCGAAAGCGTGGGCGACTGGTGGAGCATCCTGATCCTACGTGATGCGCTGCAGGGATTGAGCCGGTTCGACGAATTCCAGAAAAATCTCGGCGTTGCGCCGAACATCCTGACGCGGCGGCTCAAGCATCTCACAGACGAAGGCCTGTTCGAGCGACGACTCTATCATGAGCGGCCGCCGCGCTACGAATATGTGCTGACCGAAAAGGGCCGGGATTTCTTCCCTGTGCTAATGGCGCTCTTCACCTGGGGCAATCGGCACTTGCCTGCCGAAGAAGTCGCAATGCGCCTCGTCGACGCCAATACCGGTGAGGATCGCGACCCGCTTCTCATCGATCGCGTCACCGGCCGCGTCTTTCAGCCCGAAGACACGATACTCGTGCCCGGGCCTGCGGCCGATGACACCGTTCATGAACGCATCGCCCAGATGAAAGCATGGTTTCTGGGCTTCGACGCCTGACATAGTAGGAGCAAGACATGGATCGTATCGTCGTCACCGGCATGGGGCTGGTTTCGCCCCTGGGCGTAGGTGTCAATGCAAGCTGGAAGAGGCTGGTTGAGGGCCGCTCCGGTCTCAGGCTGCTGCCCGAGGAGATGGTAGGCGATCTCGGGGCGAAGATCGGCGGCGTCGTCCCCGATATCGCTCAAGATCCCGAGGCCGGCTTCGATGCCGATCGTTATGTGCCCGTCAAAGACCAGAAGAAGATGGATCGCTTCATCCTCTTCGCCATGGCTGCCGCCGAGGAAGCGATCCTGCAGTCAGGCTGGCAACCGACTGACGTCGGCGCTCTGGAACGGACGGCCACGATCATTGCATCGGGCGTCGGTGGTTTTCCCGCCATCGCCGATGCCGTGCGCACAGCCGAAACGAAAGGAGTGCGCCGCCTTTCGCCCTTCACGATCCCCTCCTTCCTCGTCAATCTTGCCGCCGGCCAAGTGAGTATCCGCTATGGCTTCAAGGGACCGCTCGGTGCGCCGGTCACCGCCTGTGCGGCCAGCGTGCAGGCAATCGGCGATGCGGCGCGGCTGATCCGGTCCGGAGAGGCCGATGTTGCCATCTGCGGCGGAGCGGAAGCCTGCATCGACAAGGTCAGCCTTGGCGGCTTTGCTGCGGCGCGTGCGCTTTCGACAGGTTTCAGCAATCGCCCCGAGGAAGCCTCCCGTCCCTTCGACAGCGGCCGTGACGGCTTCGTCATGGGTGAAGGCGCCGGCATGCTTGTCATCGAAAGCCTCGAGCATGCGCTCGCCCGCGGCGCAACGCCGCTTGCCGAACTTGTCGGTTATGGCACCGCCGCCGATGCCTATCACATGACGGCAGGGCCGGAAGACGGCGATGGTGCACGCCGGGCCATGCTTGCCGCCCTCGCCCAGGCTCGCATTTCCCCGTCCGAGGTCAAACACCTGAATGCGCACGCGACATCGACCCAGGTCGGCGACCGAGGCGAGATGGAGGCGATCAAGACTGTCTTCGGTCGCGACGGCGCGATCGCCATCAGTGGCACGAAAGCCGCGACCGGCCATCTTCTGGGTGCTGCCGGCGGCATGGAAGCGATCTTCACGATTATGGCTCTGCGTGATCAGGTCGCCCCGCCGACGCGCAATCTGCAGGATCCGGATCCCGCAGCGGAAGGTATCGACATCGTCGGCAGCACCGCGCGGCCAATGGCCATGGAGTATGCGATCTCCAATGGTTTTGGTTTCGGCGGCGTCAACGCCAGCGCCCTCTTCCGCCGCTGGCAGTAATCGCTTCTGCTTGCGATCAAAGCGCGCTAAGCTTTCTCCATATGGCTGGGGACAGACATGCGCGCTTTTTCTTTCGCCGTTTTTCTCTGCTGCTTTGCCGTTGTGCCGGTCGCTTACGCGAAAGATCCGGTGCAGACGGCACAGAGCCTCATTGAGCAACAAATCGAGGCCTTTCTGCACGATGATGCGGCGACCGCCTATTCCTTCGCCGCACCCGGCATCAAGGCGCTCTTCCCGGATAAGGACAGCTTCTTCGCCATGGTGAAGAAGAGCTACCAGCCGGTCTATCATCCCGGCAACTATGCCTTCGGCAAAAGCCGCGCGATCGACAACGGCGCAATCGTCTATCAGGAGGTGCTGATCACAGGGACCGATGATAGGGACTGGACGGCGATCTACCAGATAATTCGTCAGCCGGACGGCAGTTACAAGATCAATGGCGTGCAGATTCTTGCCAAAACGGCAAGCGAGGGCATTTGAACTGCGGCTAAGCCCAAACAGCAAAACAGCGCGTCTTTCCTAGGAAAAACGCGCTGTGTGAACTGCGACCAGCTGTTTCTAACCGCGAATTCTAGCTGCACTTCCGACAGCGCTATCGCCTTCGAAGCCCGGTCGCGGCTGAGGAATGACGACCGTCGAAGCCGGCATAGGCGTATTCGTATATGTGGTCTCGCCGCTCGAAAGCGGTCCCGAAATTGCCATGTCTGTGGGTGCTGGCGTCGGGATCGGTACCGCGGCCGGTATCAGAACGGCGCTCTGCGGCATCGTCACCACCGGGTTGGAGACAGGCGTAAAGGCCGCGACGGCCGAAGTCGTCGGCGCCGGCTGCGTTTCCGGCAGGACGAAGGGAGATTGCGGCGCGCCCTGCGTGGGCACGTAATTCATCGCAACCTCATAGGCCGGAAGCGGCGCGGGCGTCTGCAATTCGCCATCGCGACCACGCTTCTCATAGAACGCGTTGCCGCCGGCATAAGCGACGTAGTGCATATTATCGTACGGGAATCTCAGGCCTTCGGTATGAAAGAACATCGCGTCCTTCACCTGGGGGTGCCGTTCGCCGCGCAGGATCTTCGAGGCAGCAACTTCGAGATCCGGCTTTGCCTGATCCTTGACTTCCCTGCTCATTACGCCTGGCGCGAACTGCTTTTCCTGAGCAACGACGCCACAGATCGTGGGCGGATAGGCACCGGAGGTCAGTCTATTCATCACGACCGTGCCAACGGCCATGTAACCGCTGGGATCGGAGCGTTCCGACTCGAAATACATTGCACGTTCGAGACAATCCTTGTCCTTCATCGTGTAATTATACGTCACTTTTGCGCCACGAATGGGCTTGGTGGTATTGCTGGGGGTGGGGGTTGTCTTCTGTGTTGTCGTACAGCTGGTAGCGGCCAGACCGACAACCAATAGCCCCGAAAGACATGCCCCGAATTTGCGTTGCGCCCTCAACGGCAAGTGCCTCCTATTTTCGGTAGTACAGCCCTTATCGATTAAGAGAATGCGTTTTAGCCGGATTTTTTCAAAATTCCAAGCGGCCACGCAATCAAATCTGCCAATGACATTTTTCAAAGGCGGATGGACCGTTTATTCCGATTCGCTATTTTTCCCAATGCTTTATTGTCGCCAAGCTCATTTTGAAACACGACCGGAAACGGAAATTGCCCAAGGCAAGCCCGTTCCAGCCGGCTCAAAATGATGTTTGTTAAGGATAGCAATCAATCGATAATAAATGATTTACCAACAGAGCGAGGTCCATGCGCCAGCCGACTTCGACGAGGATTCGCCCCGGTGCAAAACAGTAAAACGACCAATTGCCACGTATGGCCGAAGGTGGTTTCAAGATTTCGCAGCCGCTCGATTTCGCTCGCTCGAACAGCAGATCGACCGCCTCCCGGGACGGCTGCATGAAGCCGATATGATAGGTATTGCGACCGATGGAGACGCTATCGGCGCCGCCGAATTTCCCGACCGGCCGGCTGATGACAAGTTCAAGCCCGGCATCGTCGCGAAGGATGGCGAGACCATTCTCGCTTCGCGTTTCCACTTCCGTCAGGCCGAATACGGAAACAAAAAAATCCCGCGTCGCGGCGACATCGGGAACATGCAGATCCAGGTGGTTTAGTCTCATGACAGCTCCAAAAGGCTTTCCCGCGGAGACATGTCGGTCGATCCGGCCCACGCCAACGCGAGACACTCGACCACAATGGTCAAGTTCCGCGTCGCGGGCTCTCATCACCAATGGCAAGGAGCAGTGCTTCCAGACTGGAAGGGGTTGGGCCTACCGAAACCAACCCTGCCTTTTTCGACACGCTTCTGTTAGCGCGAAATCGCCATAGCAGCAAGATCGCGTGGCGCATCCTCATCTTAGCAGGATCAAACTGGCTCGAGATCGCCCCTCGCCCAATTCTCCATTGTTTCGGCCATGAAATCGGCGAAGCGGCCTTCGGCGATCGCCTGGCGAATGCCCTGCATCAGTTCCTGATAGTAGGCAAGATTGTGCCAGGAGAGCAGCATACCGCCGAGCGCTTCGTTGGCACGGACGAGGTGATGCAGATAGGCGCGGGAATAATCGCGCGAAGCCGGGCAATTGGACTGTTCGTCCAGCGGACGCATATCTTCGGCGTGGCGGGCATTGCGGATATTCACCTTGCCGCGGCGGGTAAAAGCCAGCCCGTGGCGACCGGAGCGGGTCGGCATTACGCAATCGAACATGTCGATGCCGCGCGCGACGGACTTCAGGATGTCGTCCGGCGTGCCGACGCCCATCAGATAGCGCGGCTTCTCCATCGGCAGTTCCGGCAAGGTGATCTCGAGCATGCGCAGCATGACTTCCTGCGGTTCGCCGACGGCAAGGCCGCCGACCGCATAGCCCTTCAGGTCCATGCCGCTCAGCGCCTGTGCCGAGCGGACGCGAAGCTCCGGCACGTCGCCACCCTGCACGATGCCGAACATTGCCTTGCCGGGCTGGTTGCCGAAGGCAACCTTGCAACGCTCCGCCCAACGCAGCGACATTTCCATGGCGCGCTCGATTTCTTTCGGCGTTGCCGGCAGAGCGACGCATTCGTCGAGCTGCATCTGGATATCGGAGCCGAGCAATCCCTGGATCTCGATCGATCGCTCCGGCGACATGTGATGCAGGCTGCCGTCGACGTGCGATTTGAAGGTGACGCCCTGCTCATCGAGTTTACGCAGACCGGACAGCGACATCACCTGGAAGCCGCCGGAATCGGTCAGGATCGGATGCGGCCAACGGATCAGCTGATGCAACCCGCCGAGGCGGGCGACACGCTCGGCTGTCGGACGCAGCATCAAGTGATAGGTATTGCCGAGAATGATATCGGCGCCAGTCTCGCGCACCTGGTCAAGATACATCGCCTTGACGGTGCCGACGGTACCGACAGGCATGAAGGCCGGCGTGCGGATGGTCCCGCGCGGCATGGAAACTTCGCCGAGGCGCGCGCCGCCATCGGTCTTCTTCAATTGAAACTGAAAGCTCTCGCTCATTTCGTCCTAGTCTTTCCGGTGGAGCAGGCTGCCATCGCCGTAGGAATAAAAGCGATAGCCCGTCTCGATAGCATGGGTATAGGCCGCGCGCATCGTATCGAGGCCCGCAAAGGCCGATACGAGCATGAACAGGGTCGAGCGCGGCAGGTGGAAATTGGTCATCAGCATGTCGACGGCCTTGAAACGGTAGCCGGGCGTGATGAAAATGCCCGTTGCACCCTGCCAAGGCTGGATGGTGCCGTCATCAGCGGCGGCGCTTTCGATCAATCGCAGCGACGTGGTGCCAACACAGACGATGCGGCCACCCCTCGCCTTGACGGCATTGAGCTTTGCGGCCGTCGCTGCATCGACATAGCCGATCTCGAAATGCATCTTGTGGTCATCGGTATCGTCGGCTTTGACCGGCAGAAAGGTGCCGGCGCCGACGTGCAGCGTCACGAAATGCCGCTCGACGCCGAGGACATCAAGCGCGGCAAACAGTGATGGCGTGAAATGCAGGCCGGCGGTGGGTGCCGCGACGGCGCCTTCTTCACGCGCGTAGATCGTCTGGTAATCGGCGCGATCGCGCTCGTCTTCCGGGCGCTTCGCCGCGATATAGGGTGGCAGCGGAATATGTCCAACGCTGGCAATCGCCTCATCGAGAGAGGGACCGGACAGATCGAACCGCAGGGTAATCTCACCGCCCTCACCCTTTTCCTCGACAGTGGCGTCGAGCGAACCAAGCGCGCAGACATTTTCGCCGTGACCGAACTGGATGCGATCGCCAATCTTGATGCGCTTTCCGGGCTTGGCAAAGGCCTTCCAGCGATCCGGCGCGGCACGCATATGCAGCGTCGCCGAGACCTGCTGACCGGGCGCGCCCTCCCGATGGCGAATACCTTCCAGCTGCGCCGGTATCACCTTGGTATCGTTAAAAACCATAGCATCGCCGGGGCGCAGGAAAGATGGCAGATCCCGCACCTGATGGTCGCTCAGCGTGTTTGCGCCATCGTTCGGATCGACGACGAGCAGGCGCGCACTGTCGCGCGGCTCGGCGGGCCTGAGCGCTATACGCTCCTCCGGCAGATCGAAATCGAAAAGGTCAACACGCATTCAATTGGTCCAGGCAGTTCATTCAGGCAAAGCGAAACCCGCCCCTCACACCAGCGGCGCAAGAGGCGGGTTTCAGGAATAATCACGATCAGACGTCGGCGGCAACCCGCGCGGATACGATCGAATCCGGATCCTTTACCGGCTCGCCGCGCTTGATCTGGTCGACGAATTCCATGCCGGAGATGACCTGACCCCAAACGGAGTATTGCTTGTTCAGCCACGGAGCGTCGGCAAAGCAGATGAAGAACTGCGAGTTGGCCGAGTTCGGGTTCTGCGAACGGGCCATCGAGCAGGTGCCGCGAATATGCGACGTCGCGGAGAACTCGGCCTTCAAATCCGGCTTGGAAGAGCCGCCCATGCCCGCGCGGCCTGGGTTGAAGGTTTCGCTACCCTGCTTGCCGAATTGCACGTCGCCCGTCTGGGCCATGAAGCCGTCGATGACGCGATGGAAGACGACGCCGTCATAGGCTTTTTCGCGCGCAAGCTCCTTGATGCGGGCGACATGCTCGGGAGCGACCTGCGGCAGAAGCTGAATGACAACCTGGCCCTTGGTGGTTTCCAGGATGAGGGTGTTTTCTGGATCCTTGATCTCAGCCATGTTCGTTTCCTTGTTCTCTCTGTTTGTGCATGATCCTGACCTGGATCATGCAGCTTGCCTTGGCGTGATCTCATCCAAAAGCCGCGCCGCGCCTTTCGGGATCATGCCCGTGAAATCACTTCTTGGTGACAGTGACCTTGAGCATCTTGTCTGGGTTGCTCACTTCACCGTTCTGGCCTTCGCCTCGCTTGATCTTGTCGACGAGCTCCATGCCCGAGACGACCTTGCCGACGACCGTGTACTGGCCGTTCAGGAAATCGCCATTGGCGAACATGATGAAGAATTGCGAGTTGGCGGAGTTCGGATCCTGGGCGCGCGCCATGCCGACGGTGCCGCGCTGGAACGGAACCTTGGAGAATTCGGCCGGAAGGTTCGGCAGATCGGAGCCGCCGGTGCCGGCCTTGTTCGGATCATACCCCTTGGAGGCATTGCCATACTGGACGTCACCCGTCTGGGCCATAAAGCCATCGATGACGCGATGGAAGACGACGTTGTCGTAAGCACCCTTCTTCGCCAACGCTTCGATCTGGGCGACGTGCTTCGGAGCAACCTCCGGCATCAACTGGATGACCACCGGGCCGTCCTTGAGCTGGATGGTCAAAAGATCTGCGGCTGCGGCCGAGAACGCGCTGCCTGCGAAGGCGGCAAGGCTCAGGAATCCTGCCAATGCAATATGAAAGAGTTTCATGGATGCTCCGTTCGGGATTGGATTTGGGCTCAGCTGTTGCCGCTGGCCTTATTTTTGAGTTTGCCGTTCAGCGCTTCCAGAACCACCGACGGCACGAAGGCGCTGACATCGCCGCCCATGGATGCGATCTGCCGCACCAATGTGGCGGTTATGGGCCGCGAGGCCGTGCCGGCGGGCAGAAACAGCGTCTGAATATCCGGCGCCATCTGCCTGTTCATGCCGGCCATCTGCATTTCATAGTCAAGATCAGTGCCATCACGCAGGCCGCGTACCAGCAAGGTCGCGCCGTGGGCGCGGGCGGCATCGACGACCAGATTGTCGAAAGCGACGACGGAAATATCGCCCGCCTTTTGTGGCAAAGCCTCACCGAGCGATCTTCGGATGAGTTCCGCCCGCTCTTCGAAGGAGAAAAGCGGCTTCTTGCCAGGGTGAATGCCGATCGCAACGATCACCTTGGCGGCGACATTCAACGCCTGCACGAGGACATCCAGATGTCCGTTGGTCATCGGGTCGAAGGACCCAGGATAGAAGGCTGTCGTCATACCAAGCCGGCTCGTTGTTTCGACGCCTTTTGTCACGGATGAGGCCGCATCGCAAGTGATTTACAACCCGGCGGCCGCCTCTGAACTGCAGATGAACACGCCGTTCAAGGCCGTTTCAGCTCGACAATGCTCTACTGACATCAACATCGAAACGGGCCTGCTTCAACGGCTCGCCGATCTCGGTTTCAGGGACATCATGCCATGCTCGTCTTCATCATCGCAGGCGCCATCATCGGCTCATTTTTCGTCGAATACCTCGTTCATCTTTTCGCCGACAATTACGAGATCGAATGGGATTCCGCCTCGGAAAACGGCAAAGGTATCGATTTTGCCCAAGAAATCGCCACTGCCATGCGTAAAACGCATCGCGAATCTGAACGCCAGATGAACAAGGCATTCAAGGTCGCTTCAGATGCGCATTGCTAGATAGCTCTCAATATCGGCGGAACCATTTGGGAAACGCCGCGTTAACAGTCCGAAACTCAAATTGCACATTGCGGCAAGAAGGAAGAAGAGTATGCCCGACAAGATCACCCTTATTAACTTTGTTTGGATGGCCATGATTTCGGGAATGCTTGCAGCAACCGTTGCGCTTTATGATCAGAAACCCGACCAGTCGAAGATCTACGGTCCCTTCGCTTCGGCTCGTCCCTTCGTTGCCTCTAGCCAGTACTAAGGGATCTGAACGCTAGTCCCACCAAAGGAGGGAGCGATCATGTTCACAATTTTGACGCTGCTTACACTTTTCATCAGCATCATGTTTGTCGTGTCAGTCGCATCCACCATTTCGGCGCTTCATCGCGAAAGCGAAGAAAGCAAGAGGCTGCATAAGCGTCACAAGACGCTCTGATCTCCGCGTACCGAGCATCTCTCCCCGCCATATGCTCGGATGGACCCTGAACCGGACGCTTTCCCCGCCAGCGTCCGGTTTTTTATTGCCGTTACAAATAAATTCTCTCCCCCAAACCTTGTCGTCTCTACGCAAAAGCATGATTTTGCAGGAGGAAGCGCGCCAGACGCTTCAACCATGCTATGGTGATCGCGGTTCATCGAGGGATCAAGATGCGCATTGTCCTGACAGGCAGCTCCGGGCGACTTGGCCGGGCGATCTCTAATGCGCTGGCACCAAGCCACAGGGTGATAGGCATCGATCGTTCGCCGTTTTCGACGACGCATCTCCTCGGAGATTTTACCAATGCGGCGTTGCTGCGCCAGGCGTTGACGGGTACGGATGCGATCATCCACGGCGCGGCCCTGCATGCCCCTCATGTCGGGACGGTTTCCGACGAAGAATTTCGCCGCATCAATGTGGGCGGAACACGGCGGCTGGCGGAGGCGGCGCTGGCTGCCGGTGTTAAGCGACTGGTGTTTACCAGTACGACGGCACTTTATGGTCGCGCGGTCGTTTCCGGTCATTGCACATGGGTCGATGAAGACACCGTGCCGCAACCGAAAAGCATCTATCATCGCACGAAACTGGAAGCCGAGCAGATCCTTAAGGGTATGGCTGGCCCGGATTTGCAGGTCCGCGTTTTACGCATGTCTCGAAGTTTTCCAGAACCAGCCAATGTGATGGCTGTTCATCGCCTGCATCGCGGCGTCGATATCCGCGACGTCGCGGATGCCCATGTCGCGGCACTGACGAACGGCGGTAAAGATTTTCAACGACATATCGTTTCCGCCAGCACGCTGTTCAAACCGGAAGATTGCGAGGCACTCGCGGTCGACGCCGCCTCCGTCATCCAGTTGCGCGCGCCGGGCCTTGCCGCGAAATTCGCCCAGCAAAATTGGCCGCTGCCTCAAAGTATCGATCGCGTCTACGCATCGAAATCCGCGGGCACGGTCCTCGGCTGGCATTTCCGCTTCGGGTACGACGAGGTTTTTGCGCAGCTGGATCGGGAGAGCCTGGAGGTTTTGCCGCCCTTTTCGCAGGACAACGGACAAGCGGAATAATAGAACGGCCGGATAATCGGCGATGAACTCAAGATCGAGCAACGTTCCCAAAAGCAATCGCATGAGCCTGTTATCAAGCTCATGCGATTGAAATCCTTCAGTTTCGTGGGTCAGCTGATCAGCTGGCGGTTTGTGCGGCTCGGTTCAGCGAATTTTACTCTTCGCTGCCGCCCTCTTCACCAGCCTCTCCCGCGTCACCGGCGACAGCATCGTCCTCGGCTGCCGAGGCATCATCCTCGTCGCCTTCCGGTTCGCTGATGCGCTCGACGGACACAACCTTTTCATCCTTCGCAGTGGAGAAGATGGTGACGCCCTTGGTGGCGCGGCTGGCGACGCGGATGCCGCCGACGGGGACACGGATCAGCTGCCCGCCATCCGAGACGAGCATGATCTGATCACCGTCTTCGACCGGGAAGGCGGCGACGAGTTCGCCGATCTCGCCCGTCTTCGACGTGTCGGTGGCGCGGATGCCCTTGCCGCCGCGGCCGGAGATGCGGAAATCGTAAGAAGACGACCGCTTGCCGAAGCCCTTTTCCGAAACCGTCAGGATGAACTGCTCGAGCGCCTTGAGTTCTTCGTAGCGCTCGTCACCGAGCTGTCCCTCTTCAGTGACTTCTTCGCCAACCAGTGCGATTTCCTCGTCGTCGCCCGTGGCGGAGCGACGTTCGCTGACGGAGCGCTTGAGATAGGCGGCACGCTCCCATGGCTCGGCATCCACATGCCGGACGATGGTCATCGAGATGATGCGATCGCCCGGTGCAAGTGTGATGCCGCGCACGCCGATCGAATTGCGGCCAGCAAAGACACGCACATCCGATACCGAGAAGCGGATGCACTGGCCGAGCGCCGTCGTCATCAGTACGTCGTCATGTTCCGTACAGGTCTCGACGGAGAGGATTTCATCACCCTCCTCCTCGAGCTTCATGGCGATCTTGCCGTTGCGATTGACCTGGACGAAATCCGACAGCTTGTTGCGGCGCACGGTGCCGCGCGTCGTCGTGAACATCACGTCGAGATTATCCCAGGTGCTTTCGTCTTCCGGCAGAGGCATGATCGTAGTGATGCGCTCGCCAGGCTCCAGCGGCAGCATGTTGATCAGCGCCTTGCCGCGCGATGTCGGTGTGCCGATCGGCAGCCGCCAGACCTTTTCCTTGTAGACGATACCGCGGGACGAGAAGAACAGAACCGGCGTATGCGTATTGAGAACGAATAGCCGGGTAACAAAATCCTCGTCGCGGGTGGTCATTCCCGAGCGGCCCTTACCGCCGCGGCGCTGCGCACGATAAGTGGTCAGCGGCACACGCTTGATATAGCCAAGATGGGAAACCGTGACGACCATGTCCTCGCGGGCAATCAGATCCTCGTCGTCCATCTCGAGACCGCCATCGACAATCTCGGTGCGGCGCGGCGTTCCGAACTCGTCGCGAACCGCGGCAAGCTCTTCTTTTACAATGGTTTGGATGCGGGCACGCGACGAGAGAATATCAAGGTAGTCCTTGATTTCCGCGCCGATCTGGTTGAGCTCCTCGTCGATTTCATCACGGCCGAGAGCCGTCAGGCGTGCCAGACGCAATTCGAGAATGGCGCGCGCCTGCTCTTCCGAGAGGTTGTAGGTTCCGTCTTCGTTGATACGATGCCTGGGATCGTCGATTAGCCGGATAAGCGATTCGACATCTGCAGCATTCCAGCGGCGCGTCATCAGCTCTTCGCGGGCTGATTGCGGATCCGGCGCCTGGCGAATGACGCGGATGACTTCGTCGATATTGGCGACAGCAATCGCCAGACCGACCAAGACGTGGGCACGATCGCGCGCCTTGCGCAGCAGATACTTGGTGCGGCGGCTGATGACTTCCTCGCGGAATGCCACGAAAGCGCGCAGCATGTCCATCAGGTTCATTAGCTCGGGCTTGCCGCCGTTCAGCGCCACCATGTTGCAGCCGAAGGAGGTCTGCAGCGGCGTATAGCGATAAAGCTGGTTCAGGATGACGTCGGCATTGGCATCGCGCTTGAGTTCGACGACGACGCGATAGCCCTGGCGGTCGGACTCGTCGCGCAGGTCCGAGATGCCCTCGATGCGCTTCTCGCGTACGAGTTCGGCCATCTTCTCGATCATCGACGCCTTGTTCACCTGATAGGGAACCTCGGTGATGATGATCTGCTCGCGATCACCGCGCATCGGCTCGATCGTCGCGACACCGCGCATGACGACGGAGCCGCGGCCCGTCTCATAAGCGGAACGGATGCCGGCGCGGCCGAGGATCTTCGCACCGGTCGGGAAATCCGGACCAGGGATGATCTCCATCATCTCAGGCAGCTCGATCGCCGGATTATCGATCAGCGCAATACAGCCGTTGATGACTTCGGAGAGGTTATGCGGCGGAATGTTGGTCGCCATGCCTACAGCGATGCCGCCGGAGCCGTTGACGAGTAGGTTCGGGAAGCGCGCCGGCAGAACCTTTGGTTCTTCCGTCGTCGCATCATAGTTTTCCTGGAAATCGACGGTTTCCTTGTCGATGTCCTCGAGAAGCTCGTGGGCAACCTTCGTCAGGCGCGATTCCGTATAACGCATCGCCGCTGGCGGATCACCGTCGATCGAGCCGAAATTGCCCTGCCCGTCGATAAGCGGCACGCGCATCGACCAATCCTGCGCCATGCGTACCAAGGCGTCATAGATCGAAGCGTCGCCATGCGGGTGGTAGCTACCCATGACGTCGGCGACGGGACGGGCCGACTTCACATATTTACGGTTCCAGTGATAGCCGCTCTGATGCGCCGCATAGAGTATGCGCCGATGAACGGGCTTCAGACCATCACGAACGTCGGGAAGCGCGCGGCTGACGATCACGCTCATGGCGTAATCGAGATACGACCGCTGCATTTCCTCCATGATGGAAATCGGCTCGATGCCTGGCGGGAGCTTCCCGCCGCCGGGTGGTGTTTGCTCAGTCAAAACAGATCACGATCTCTTTTAGAATCACTGCGAAATTTATAGCCGAAAGGCCTGGCGAGCGCCAATTTGGGCCGGTGTTTTTGAACAGGTTTTGCCCCTTTAAGCCATGGAATCGAACATTTCCATGGCGAAATCCATCGACGCCGATTCATGACCCTTTGCGAAAGCCCGTTCCTCGCATAACAATGCTTGATAACAGCGATGAAACAAGCTTCGGGGACTATATGGCGAGCGCAGATACGCTGATCAATGCCTTCACGACTCTGCTCGTAACTGTCGATCCGCCGGGGCTCGCGCCGCTTTTCATCGGACTTACGGCCGGCATGAACCGGGCGGAACGCAAGCAGGTGGCGCTACGCGGATCGCTGATCGCCTTCTTCATCCTTGCGGCCTTCGCCTTGTTCGGCGCGAGCGTGCTTGGTGTGCTCGGCATCTCCATCGGTGCGTTCCGCATTGCCGGCGGCTTGCTGCTGTTCTGGATCGCCTTCGAAATGGTGTTCGAGCGGCGGCAGGACAGAAAAGAGAAGACGACGGAAGTCGCCATTACCAAGGATCACATCCGCAATATCGCAGTCTTTCCCCTCGCCTTGCCATTGATCGCCGGTCCCGGCGCCATTTCGGCCACCATTCTGTTGGCCGGCTCGCTACAGACGACGCTCGACCGCGCGCAGCTGATCGGCGTCATCGCTGTCAATCTGGCCCTGGTCTTTGCGGCCCTTGCCATTTCAGACAGGCTCGACCGAATGCTCGGCGCCACCGGCCGCGCCATTCTCACCCGGCTGCTCGGGGTCATCCTTGCGGCGCTTGCCGCGCAGTTCGTCGTGGATGGGGCAAAAGCGGCGCTCGCCCTTTCATGAAAAAACCCGCCAAGTCGGCGGGCTTTTAAAGATCAAGCAGCTGCGCCGATCTCAAAACGGAATGTCATCATCCAGATCGCGCGAGAAGTTACCGCCGCCGCCCTGGCTGCCACCGCCACGATTGCCACCACCGCTGCGGGACGAGCTCTGCGACGAGGACTGGCCGTAATCGTCGCCACCGTAATCGCCACCGCCGCCGTAGCCACCACCGAAGTCACCGCCGCCGCGGCCCCCACGGCTTCCGCCTTCGACGGCACCGCCGCCTTCGCCACGGCCATCGAGCATGGTCAGCGTCGAATTAAAGCCTTGCAGCACGATTTCGGTCGAATACTTATCCTGACCGTTCTGGTCCTGCCATTTGCGCGTCTGCAGCGCGCCTTCGATATAGACCTTGGCGCCCTTCTTCAAATATTGCTCGGCGACCTTGCAGAGGCCCTCATTGAAGATGACGACGCGGTGCCATTCGGTCTTTTCCTTGCGCTCGCCGGAATTACGATCGCGCCAGGTTTCCGAGGTGGCAATATTGAGGTTGGCGATCGGGCGGCCGTCCTGCGTGCGGCGGATTTCGGGGTCCGCCCCGAGATTTCCAATCAGAATTACCTTGTTCACACTACCGGCCATGATACCACCCTGCTTGCCGCCCATCGACGGCTTTGAAATTCTATCCGAGCACCTTAACCCATTGCGGGCGTCAGGTGCTATTTATGCGGCCTTCCCAGTTCCGTTCATCCACAAAGAAATCGCCGCGATAATTTTGTTCTTTATTTGTTCTAATTTATCCCTATGATGATGTCAACGGAATCGAAAACCCGGCTTCACCCTTCATTTCAGCCTCGACTCGCGGGCTGACATCACTAAATAAAGGCAGACCCCAAAGGACCTGCATACGACGATGAGCGAATTGAAGACTATTTCCATACGTGGTGCGCGCGAGCACAATCTCAAGGGCATCGATCTTGACCTGCCACGCAACAAGCTGATCGTCATGACCGGCCTTTCGGGCTCCGGCAAGTCGTCTCTTGCTTTCGACACGATCTACGCCGAGGGACAGCGCCGCTATGTCGAAAGCCTTTCGGCCTATGCGCGCCAGTTCCTCGAAATGATGCAGAAGCCTGATGTCGACCAGATCGACGGTCTGTCACCGGCGATTTCGATCGAGCAGAAGACGACCTCGCGCAATCCGCGCTCGACGGTCGGCACGGTCACCGAAATCTACGACTATATGCGTCTGCTGTTTGCCCGCGTCGGCGTGCCTTATTCGCCGGTCACCGGCCTGCCGATCGAGAGCCAGACGGTTAGCCAGATGGTCGACCGCGTTCTCGCCTACGAGGAAGGCACAAGGCTTTATATTCTCGCGCCGCTCGTGCGCGGGCGTAAGGGTGAATACAAGAAGGAACTGGCGGAGCTCATGAAAAAGGGCTTCCAGCGCGTCAAGGTCGACGGCCAGTTCTACGAGATCGCCGATGTGCCGGCGCTCGACAAGAAGTACAAGCACGACATCGATGTCGTGGTCGACCGCATCGTCGTGCGTCCCGACATGGCGGCGCGTCTTGCCGACAGCTTCGAGACGTCATTGCGCCTTGCCGACGGTCTTGCGGTCGCGGAATTCGCCGACAAACCGCTGCCGCCGGAGGAGACCGCTGCCGGTGGTTCCGCCAACAAGTCGCTGAATGAAACGCATGAGCGCGTGCTGTTCTCGGAGAAATTCGCCTGCCCCGTTTCGGGCTTCACCATTCCGGAGATCGAACCCCGCCTATTCTCCTTCAACAACCCCTTCGGCGCCTGCCCGTCCTGTGACGGCCTGGGTTCGCAGCAGAAGATCGATCCGGAACTGATCGTGCCGGAGCCGGAACGAACATTACGCGATGGCGCGATCGCGCCTTGGGCCAAGTCGACCTCGCCCTATTACAATCAGACGCTGGAGGCGCTCGGCAAGCATTATGGCTTCAAGCTCGGCAACCGCTGGAATGAGCTGTCCGACAAGGCCAAGGATGTCATCCTCAACGGCACGGAAGACAAGATTGAATTCCATTATGCCGACGGTGCCCGCTCCTACACGACGCACAAGAATTTCGAAGGCATCGTGCCGAACCTCGAACGCCGCTGGAAGGAAACAGATTCAGCCTGGGCGCGCGAGGAGATCGAACGCTTCATGTCGGCAGCACCCTGCCCGGCCTGCAACGGCTATCGCCTGAAGCCGGAAGCCCTGGCGGTCAAGATCGACAAGCTGCACATCAGCCAGGTATCGGAGATGTCGATCCGCGTTGCTCGTGACTGGTTCGATGCATTGCCGGGTACTTTCACTGACAAGCAGAACGAGATTGCGGTCCGCATTCTCAAGGAAATCCGCGATCGCCTGCGCTTCCTCAACGATGTCGGCCTCGAATATCTGAGCCTGTCGCGCAATTCCGGCACGCTGTCCGGCGGCGAGAGCCAGCGCATTCGGCTGGCGTCACAGATCGGCTCGGGCCTTACCGGCGTTCTTTATGTGCTCGACGAGCCGTCGATCGGCCTGCATCAGCGCGACAATGCCCGCCTGCTGGAGACGTTGAAGCACCTGCGGGATATCGGCAACACCGTCATCGTCGTCGAGCATGACGAGGATGCGATCCTGACGGCCGATGATGTCGTCGATATCGGCCCAGCGGCCGGCGTCCATGGCGGCCAGGTGGTGGCGCATGGGACGCCGCAGGACATTATGGCGAACCCGAAGTCACTGACCGGTAAATATCTCTCCGGCGAGCTTGGCGTGCCGGTTCCGAACGAACGCCGCAAGCCCAAGAAGGGCAAGGAAATCAAGGTCGTCGGCGCACGGGGCAATAACCTCAAGAACGTTACGGCGTCCATCCCGCTCGGCGTTTTCACGGCCGTTACGGGCGTTTCCGGCGGCGGCAAGTCGACATTCCTGATCGAGACGCTTTACAAGTCGGCTGCGCGGCGCGTCATGGGCGCCCGCGAAATCCCGGCCGATCATGACCGCATCGACGGTTTCGAACATATCGACAAGGTGATCGACATCGATCAGTCGCCGATCGGCCGCACGCCGCGCTCAAATCCGGCGACCTATACCGGCGCATTCACGCCGATCCGCGACTGGTTTGCCGGCCTGCCGGAAGCCAAGGCACGCGGCTATCAGCCGGGCCGCTTCTCCTTCAACGTCAAGGGCGGCCGCTGCGAGGCCTGCCAGGGCGATGGTGTCATCAAGATCGAGATGCACTTCCTGCCCGATGTCTACGTTACCTGCGACGTCTGTCACGGCAAGCGCTATAACCGCGAAACCCTCGACGTCACCTTCAAGACCAAGTCGATCGCCGACGTGCTCGACATGACGGTCGAGGAAGGCGTCGATTTCTTTGCGGCCGTTCCCGCCGTGCGCGACAAGCTGCAGAGCCTGAAGGATGTCGGCCTCGGCTATATCAAGGTGGGACAACAGGCAAACACGCTTTCGGGTGGCGAGGCGCAGCGCGTCAAGCTAGCCAAGGAACTGTCGAAGCGATCGACGGGCCGCACGCTCTACATCCTCGACGAACCCACAACCGGGCTGCACTTCCACGATGTCGCCAAACTTCTGGAAATGCTGCATGAGCTGGTCAATCAAGGCAATTCCGTCGTGGTCATCGAGCACAATCTCGAAGTCATCAAGACTGCCGACTGGATCCTCGATTTCGGTCCGGAGGGCGGCGATGGCGGTGGCGAGATCGTGGCTGTCGGCACGCCGGAGGCGATCGTGAAGGAGAAGCGCTCCTATACGGGGCAATTCCTGAAAGAATTGCTGGAGCGGCGGCCGCTGAAGAAGGTTGCGGCGGCGGAGTGAGATTGACCCGGCCGAATGGCCAAGGAGGAGAGAATGACCAAAGCGGGCGAAATCCGCACAGGTATCGGCGGATGGACCTTCGAGCCGTGGCGCGGGACTTTCTATCCCGACACGCTGAAACAGAAGGACGAGCTGAATTATGCCAGCCGCCAGCTTAGGGTGATCGAGGTCAACGGCACCTATTACAGCACGCAGAAGCCTGAAGTGTTTGCCAAATGGGCCGCCGATGTCCCCAACGGCTTTATTTTCTCCCTGAAGGCGACGCGTTTCGTCACCAACCGCCGCGTCCTGGCCGAAGCGGGTGAGTCCATGCAGAAGTTTCTGGAGTCAGGTATCAGCGAACTCGGTGATCATCTCGGCCCCCTGCTTTGGCAGTTTGCGCCGACGAAGAAATTCGATCCGGATGATTTCGAGGCTTTCCTGAAGCTGCTGCCGGCGAAGCAGGATGGTCTTGCACTGAAACACGTCGTAGAAGTCCGGCACGATTCCTTCAAGGTGCCGGAGTTCGTCACGCTGCTCGAAAAATACAATGTCGCGCCCGTTTGCGCTGAGCATTTCGAATATCCGATGATTGCGGATGTCACGGCCGACTTCGTCTATGCCCGCCTGCAGAAGGGATCGGATGATATCGAGACCTGCTATCCGCCGAAGGATCTGAAAGCCTGGGCGGATCGCCTGAAAACATGGGCGAAAGGCAATGTGCCTGATGATCTGCCGCTGATCGATGCAAAGCGTAAGGTCAAGGCGGAACCGCGCGATGTCTTCGCCTTCATGATCCATGAGGGCAAGGTAAATGCGCCGCCCGGTGCGATCGCCTTGCAGCAGGAAGTGGCGAAATAGCACTATAGGGGTTTGACGGCTGCCACGAGGTCTTCGGCGGTCAGCCCCTTGCCGGCACGTTGGCCGGCAAGGCCATGCAGCCAGACGCCGGCGGCGGCCGCCTCGAATGCCGGCGCTCCCTGCGCCATCAGGCCGCCGACAATGCCGGCGAGCACATCGCCGGAGCCGGCCGTGGCAAGCCAGGGAGGCGCATTGGCATTGATCAGCGCGCGCCCGTCCGGAGCGGCGATCACGCTATCGGCACCCTTGTAGATGATGGCGGCATGGGCTCTGGCCGCCGCCGCCCTCGCCTTGTCGATCTTGCTCAGGCGTTCGTCCGCAGCAATATCGGGAAAAAGCCGCGCGAATTCCCCCTCATGCGGCGTCAGTACCAAACGTGTCGGTCCCTCGGCAAAGGCATCGAACAATCGCTTCGGCTCGTCGCGAAACGAGGTGATGCCGTCCGCATCGACTACCAAATGGCGATCCGCGAGCGCGAGGCAGAATTGCCGCGCCTTTTCACCGGCGCCGAAGCCAGGCCCAAGAACGAAGGTCGAAAGGCGTTTATCAGTAAGCCATTCGCGCAATGATGCTTCATCCGCGATGGCATGCAGCATGACTGCCGTCAGCAGGCCGGCATTGACATCAAGCGCCTCGGGCGGCGAGGCGATGGTGACGAGCCCTGCCCCAGCCTTTAGCCCGGCCATGGCGGACATGCGGGCGGCACCTGTCGCATTCGGCCCGCCAGAGAAAACGACGAGATGGCCTCGCTTGTATTTGTGCGTCTCGACGCCTGCCGAGGGTATGGCCGCCTGCCACTGTGCCGGCTCGTTTTCGGCGAGCGAGCGGTCGGCATGGGCGCGAACGATGCGGTCGGGAATGCCGATATCGAAGACCTCCAGCTCTCCGCACAGGTCGCGACCGGGCAAGAGAAGGTGGCCCGGCTTGCGCGTCATGAAGGTCACCGTGCGCGCGGCATGGAAGGCTGCACCGAGAATCTGGCCGCTGCGACCATCGAGACCAGACGGGAGATCGACTGAAATCACGGGAATATCCGCAGCCGCGACGCGCGCGATAGTGGCAGCAACGTCATCCGGAACCGGTCGTGAGAGACCCGCGCCGAAGATCGCATCGATCACGACGTCGCCAGCCAGTGGAATAAAGCCCTCGATCGTCTTGCCCTCGACCGGGCAATCAGCAAAGGCGTGGGCCGCATCGCCCTTGAGCCGCTGGGGATCGCCAAGATGGAAAAGCCGCACTTGGGCCCCGGCCCTTTTCAGCGCGCGCGCTGCCACATAACCGTCGCCACCATTGTTTCCCGGCCCGCAGAGAACGGCATATCGGACGGCTCCGGGAAAGTGCCGGAGCGCGACGGCAGCAACCGCCTGCCCTGCCTTCTCCATAAGCCCATAGGAATCAATGCCGGATGCGGCCGCAGCGCGATCGACGGCAGACATGGCATCAGGGGTGAGGAGCAGATCGGCGAGCGGCAACATCATGGCGGATATTATAGATGCGAAATCTGCCTCAAAAACAACCGCTATTACAGCGGCCATTTTGGTCGATAAATATGCATTTGCATAATAATTAAACAATAACATTCAAGGCCTTGCCGAAGCACAAACCTGCCGCGCATGGCTCTTTTTTGCGAAATTTTGCTTATCCCACGCATTTCCGCGCGAAATCGCTTCCATTTTTCCGAAAAATCCTCATCAATTCATCGTCTCGGTGCGAATTCGCCGAGATTTTTTACGGCGGTTCGTCCTCAATTGGCATGGTACGTGCATTACGTTGGCCGAGCGGGGAGTAGTCCTGCTGTATCAGGAGAAGCGGAGAGACATTTTCTCATGAAAAAGATCGAAGCGATCATTAAGCCCTTCAAGCTCGACGAAGTGAAGGAAGCCCTTCAGGAAGTCGGCCTGCAGGGCATCACCGTCACGGAAGCGAAGGGCTTCGGTCGTCAGAAGGGCCATACGGAGCTTTACCGTGGCGCCGAATACGTCGTCGACTTCCTGCCGAAGGTGAAGGTCGAAGTTGTATTGGCGGACGAAAATGCGGAAGCGGTGATCGAGGCCATCCGCAAGGCTGCGCAAACAGGCCGTATCGGCGACGGAAAGATTTTCGTTTCCAACGTGGAAGAAGTCATTCGAATCCGCACCGGTGAGACGGGTATCGACGCCATTTAATCTGCCCGGCCCATTCTCGGCCGCGGCTCGTTTAATCGTCATCTAAGTCAAGGGAAGTAATTTAATGACGACCGCAAGCGAAATTTTGAAACAAATCAAGGATAACGACGTCAAGTTCGTTGACCTGCGCTTTACGGATCCCAAGGGCAAGCTGCAGCACCTGACGATGGATATCGTCTGTGTGGACGAGGACATGTTCGCCGATGGCGTCATGTTCGACGGCTCCTCGATTGCCGGTTGGAAGGCCATCAACGAATCCGACATGGTGCTGATGCCCGACCCGGATACGGTTCACATGGACCCGTTCTTCGCGCAGTCCACCATGGTCATCCTCTGCGACATCCTCGATCCGGTCTCCGGCGAAGCCTATAACCGCGATCCGCGCGGCACCGCCAAAAAGGCCGAAGCCTATCTGAAGGCCTCCGGCATCGGCGACACCGCCTTCTTCGGCCCGGAAGCCGAATTCTTCGTCTTCGATGACGTGAAGTACAAGGCCGATCCCTACAACACCGGCTTCAAGCTCGACTCCAGCGAACTGCCGTCCAACGACGACACCGACTATGAGACCGGCAACCTCGGCCACCGTCCGCGCATCAAGGGCGGCTACTTCCCGGTCCCGCCGATCGACAGCTGCCAAGACATGCGCTCCGAAATGCTGACGGTTCTCACCGAAATGGGCGTCGTCGTCGAAAAGCATCACCATGAAGTCGCCGCCGCCCAGCACGAGCTCGGCATCAAGTTCGACACGCTGGTGCGCAACGCCGATAAGATGCAGATCTATAAGTATGTGGTGCATCAGGTCGCCAATGCCTACGGCAAGACGGCAACCTTCATGCCGAAGCCGATCTTCGGCGACAACGGCTCGGGCATGCACGTTCACCAGTCGATCTGGAAGGGCGGCAAGCCGACCTTCGCCGGCGACGAATATGCAGGTCTGTCCGAGAGCTGCCTCTATTACATCGGCGGCATCATCAAGCATGCCAAGGCGATCAATGCCTTCACCAACCCGTCGACGAACTCTTACAAGCGTCTCGTCCCGGGCTATGAAGCTCCGGTTCTGCTTGCCTATTCGGCTCGCAACCGTTCCGCCTCCTGCCGCATTCCGTTCGGCTCGAACCCGAAGGCAAAGCGCGTCGAAGTCCGCTTCCCTGACCCGACCGCCAACCCCTACCTCGGTTTCGCCGCCATGCTGATGGCTGGCCTCGATGGCATCAAGAACAAGATCCATCCCGGCAAGGCCATGGACAAGGATCTCTACGATCTGCCGCCGAAGGAGCTGAAGAAGATCCCGACTGTGTGCGGCTCGCTGCGCGAAGCGCTGGAAAGCCTGGACAAGGACCGCAAGTTCCTGACCGCTGGCGGCGTTTTCGACGACGATCAGATCGATGCCTTCATCGAACTGAAGATGCAGGAAGTCATGCGCTTCGAAATGACCCCGCATCCGGTCGAATACGACATGTACTATTCGGTCTGATACAAGTTACGAAAGCCCCGGCCTTGCCGGGGCTTTCTTCATAATGAGGAAGCCGGTGGCAGGCGTCCCTCCAAATATCGTTTTCACATTGAGCTGTTGCTCGGCGCAGAACTGAGCCGAATGTGACAGTTCAATGAAGGAATGGGGGCAAAATCCTTGATATCAGTGGTGAAAGTCACCACATGATTGCTTGAAAGGAAGTCGTGCCATGAAACAACGAAACGCAAAATTCAATATTGGCGACGTGGTTCGACACCGGATGTTCCCCTTCCGCGGTGTCATCTTCGATGTCGATCCGGAATTCGCAAATACAGAGGAATGGTGGAATTCCATTCCTGCGGAAGTGCGTCCCGATAAGGACCAGCCCTTCTATCACCTTCTCGCCGAAAACGACGAGACGGAATATGTCGCATACGTATCGGAGCAGAACCTCATCAACGATGAGAGCGGCGTTCCCCTGCGCAATCCGCAGGTCGCTCAGATCTTCGACCAGGCCCCGACCGGGCAGCTCAAGCCCAAGATGAGCTTTGCCCATTAAACGCGGGTAAAATATATCCTATTCCAAAGGGAAGGCGCTCCCAACGCCTTCCCTTTTTATTTGGCTTCCGAGCATCGCATGCCGTCCTCTACGCAAAGAAAAAGCCCGGAGCGCTCCGGGCTTTTTCTCATGAAAGGAGACTATCGTCAGCTTACTGCTGCTTGGCAGCCTTCTGCGCGTCTTCGAGCTTCTTGCGAGCTTCCTCGGCCTTTTTCTGCATGCTGTCCTGCAGGCTCTTCTGGCTTTCGGCAAGTTTGCTGTCGGAGATCGCCGGGCCGTCGAAAGCGGCGCCGAAGCCGGTCAGCGAGATCTTGATCGGGTTCGGAGCGCGACGGAAGTTCACCGAGGTGAAGGTGACGTCGGTGCCCTTCTTCAGCGAGGCGATCATCGCGTCCGTGACGGGGACTTCCGCGGTGCACTTGTCCGGAAGGCAGACGGCGTAATCGAGCTTCTGGCCCTTGCCGCCATCGACCTGCATGGTGATGCCCGGCGGAATGAGGCGAGCCGTCGGAACGGAGATCTGCAGGATCTTGCGGTTGACCTTGCCATCGACGGAGATGAGGCCGACAGCCGTCACGAGCTGGCCGTTGTTGGCCATGATCAGGTTCTGCACGATGCAGATATCGGCATCGTCCTGCTTGGTGCAGGTCTTGTACCAGCCCAGACGCGGCTGGTTGGGGTCACCACCGCCATCGGCCGGAGCTGCGTTGGACGCATCCTGCGCGAAAGCGGCAGCCGGCATGGCCGCGCCAATCATGAGAGCCAGAGCAGAGAGACCTGCCCGCATTTTGTTGTCAGTCTTGAACATCATAGCGAAACCGCCTCCTGAAATCCGCTTCGGGACGACAGCGCGCCGTCCCATGCAATTCGGGTCAAACCGTCGTCCACCTGTCGAATGAATAAGGCAAATACATGACCCGAGAAACCCGGCACCCCTGTTACATCGCACTGGCACGGATATCCAGCTTTTCTTTGGCCTTTTCCGCCAAGTCCTAAGATTTCCGCAGTCGCGTGTTGAATTCGGCACGCTCGTGATAATGTTCGGCCGAATCGTACCCTTCCCGGAAAGGATGCCATGCAAGCGCTCCGGATCGCTGCCTTCCTGTTCTTCGCAACCTTGTGCAACGCCGCGGCGGCTCAGCCGCTTTACGGCATCGCCATGCACGGAGATCCGGCGTTGCCGGCAGACTACAAGCATTTCCCTTACGTCAATCCGGATGTCAAAAAGGGCGGCCGCGTCAGCTATGGCGTCGTCGGCACTTTCGACAATCTCAATCCCTTCATCCTGAAAAGCATGCGCACGACCGCACGCGGTATGTGGGACCCGGAATACGGCAATCTCCTCTACGAGTCGCTGATGGTGCGTTCGCGCGACGAGCCCTTCACCCTTTACGGTTTGCTGGCGCAGACGGTCGAATGGGACGAAAGCAGGAGTTTCATCCGATTCAACCTCAATCCCGATGCCAAATGGTCGGACGGGCAGCCCGTAACGTCGGAAGATGTGATCTTCACATTCCAGTTGCTGCGCGACAAAGGTCGCGTGCCATTTTCATCCTGGCTTGAGACCATCGACGGCATGGAAAAAGTCGGCGAGCGCAGCGTATTGATCCGCTTCAACGCGAAGGCCAATCGCGAAACGCCGCTAATCATCGCCTCGTCGCTGCCGATTCTGCCGAAGCACGCCGTCGATCCCGATGGTTTCGACCAGACTTCGCTTCGTATTCCCGTCGGTTCCGGCCCCTACAGGATCAAAAGTATCGATCCCGGCCAGCGCATCGTCTTCGAGCGCCGTAACGACTATTGGGGCAAGAATCTCCCGTCAAAAATCGGCATCGACAATTATGATGAGATCGCCGTCAATTATTTCCTGCAGGACACCACTCTGTTCGAAGCCTTCAAGAAAGGCGATGTCGATATTTATCCGGACGGTAGCCCCAGTCATTGGCAGCAGGCTTATAATTTCCCAGCAGTAACCTCCGGCGTCATCGTCAAGGAGACCTTCAGGCCGAAAACGCCAAGCGGCATGCTCGGTTTCGTCTTCAATACGCGGCGGTCGATGTTTGCCGACAAGAATGTGCGCAAGGGACTGACGCTTGCCTTCGATTTCGAATGGATGAACCGCAATCTCTACTCGGGCGCCTACCAGCGCACGCAGAGCTATTGGCAGAATTCTGATCTTTCATCCTTCGGTGTTCCTGCGGATGCACATGAACTCGCGATGTTGGGTCCGATCAAGGACCGCATCGATCCAGACGTGCTCGACGGCACCTATAAGCTACCCGTCAGCGATGGTTCCGGACGCGACCGCAAGATCTTGCGCAGGGCGGTAGCGCTGCTGAAGGAGGGTGGCTATACGATCCGCGGCGAGAAGATGGTCGATAAGAGCGGTCGGCAACTCAGCTTCGAGATATTGACGCAGAATGCAGACCAGGAGCGCATCGCGATCCCTTACCGACGGTCTCTGGAACTGCTTGGCATCGCGGTGACGATTCGTACGGTCGACGATTCGCAGTATCAGCTCCGGACGATCAACTACGACTACGACATGATCATCAAATCCTACCCCTCGTCGTTGTCGCCGGGAATCGAACAGGTGGCGCGATGGGGTTCCGCCGCCGCGAAAATGCCGGGCAGCTTCAACTTTGCCCTCGTCGAAGATCCCGACGTAGATACGTTGATATCGCATTTTCTGACGGCACACTCAGCCGAGGATTTCCGCGACGCCGTGCGTTCGTTCGATCGGATGCTGATCTCCGGCTATTATCTTGTGCCGCTCTATCATGTCGATCAGCAATGGGCTGCGCGGCGCAGCCGCATCGATCATCCCGCGGCTTTGCCGCTCTATGGCTACTATTTACCCGCGTGGTGGGACGCCTCGGCGCAATAGCATCGCAATGGTTCCCTTTTGGTAACCGGTTGAAGCCATCGGTGCAAAGGCCTAGATGGAGGAGAACAGCCCGAAAACCGAAAGGATGAAACCATGGAACGCATCACGATCGACATCGTCTCGGACGTCGTCTGCCCATGGTGCTATCTCGGCAAGGCCCGCCTGGAGCTGGCGATTGCCGAGGTACAGGACGAAGTAGGCGTCGACCTCAACTGGCGGCCCTATCGGCTCAATCCCGACTATCCGCCCGAAGGCGTCGACCAGAAAAAGGCGCTCGAGCAGAAGCTCGGCGGCGCGGAACGTGTGGCGCAGGGCCACAAGATGCTCACCGAGCTCGGCCGTGAAGTGGGCATCAAGTTCGATTTCGACGCCATCAAGATCGGTCCGAACACGCTAGACGCCCATCGCCTCATCCATTGGTCCGTCACCGAAAGCCGCGAAAAACAGGACAAGGTGGTGGATGCCCTCTTCAAGGCGAATTTCGAACAAGGCCGCAATGTCGGCGATCATGCCGTGCTGCTCGACATTGCCGAAGAAGCGGGGCTCGACCGCTCGGTCATATCAACGCTGCTGGCCTCGGAGGCGGATCGCGATCTGATCATCGGCGAAATTGACGCCGCCCAGAAGATCGGCGTCAACGGAGTGCCCTTCTTCATCTTCGACCAGCAATATGCGGTCAGCGGCGCGCAGACGCCCGATGTGCTCGCCGAAGCCTTGCGCGACATCGCCAAGATGAAAACGGAAGCACGGGCGGGGATGAACTAAGCGGGATTCCGCCTTTTCGATCATAGCAAGAGCTTCCGCGATCTGCGATTCGCGGAAGTAGCCGCGTCATACCGGCATCAGGTTTTTGCCAGTAATCCCGAAGCCATCGCCCGGAAGGCCTCTATCGCTTTGGGCAGCACTTCCGCCGGGTCATCGCTGGCAGCAACCCAAAGGGCAGCATTCAGCGCTGCGCCGGAAATGAGCCGGGCAGCCGCCTCGGGATCGACCGGCTTGACCACCTCTTGTTCCAGAAGTTTTGAGACTGTCTGCCGGGTGCCGGCGAGGCAGCTATTCTGACTTGGCCATTTCGACGGATCGCCCAAAACAGCCGGCCCGTCGAGCAGGACGATGCGCTGGACCTCGGGCTCAAGCGCCATCTTGATATAGGCTTCACCTTCCGCAAGCAGGCCTTGCCAGTCATCACCCGCCTGTACGCCGATCTCCCTCGCCCGTAGCGCCAGTTCGTTGTCGATCTGATCGACGACGGCGGCGAGCAATCCGCGCTTGTCGCCGAAATTATGATAGAGGGCGCCCCTCGTCAGGCCGACATCCGCCGTCAATTCATCCATCGAAGCCGCCGCAAATCCTTTCTCCGCGAAGGCTTTCCGCGCGGCGACAATCAGCTTGTTACGATTTTCTTCCATCGTTTCCAGGCGTTTTGCCATATTAGCCTCAATTTCACATACGTTTCGTATTTGAAATATTGACATACGCCGCGCATATGAATATTTCACATACACGCCGTATATCAAATCAGACGGCGGATTGGAAGCCTCGCGCCAGCTTGCATCCTTCCCATCTTTTCACGTCAACACGAATGAGAGCCGATACCATGACGACACGTAACGCAATCTTCCCGAAGAACAGGCATGCGCTTTATGAGGAGCATGGCTATTCCGCAGCAATCCGCTCCGGCGATCTGCTGTTTGTCTCCGGCCAGGTCGGCAGCCGCGCCGACGGAAGCCCGGAGCCTGATTTCGAGAAGCAGGTTCAACTTGCCTTCGACAATCTGAAAACAACCCTGGAAGCCGCAGGCTGCACCTTCGATGACATCATCGATGTCACCACCTTCCACACCGATCCGGAGCGGCAGTTCGGCGCTATCATGACCGTCAAGAACCAGATCTTCACCGAAAAGCCCTACCCGAACTGGACGGCGATCGGCGTCAACTGGCTGGCGGGCTTCGATTTCGAAATCAAAGTCATCGCGCGCATTCCGGATGTTGGGGAGATGCGCGAGCCGCAGGCGGCTTGAGGGTATGATCAGATTTCAGCCCGCAGCGGAAAATGACCGTCGCGGGCTGGGCGTGGCCCTCAAAGCTAAATTTACGCGGCCGCGCTTCAAGCCGTTGCGAGATGTGCGGAAGTCGCTAATTTTCTTTGTCGATGAAACTGCGGATTTCGATGATGAACGTTTCCACCCGCCCCGATCTGAGCGATATAACACTGGGAGACTGGGTGGATCGCCGCTTGCCTGCGGCGTTGAGACCCTACACGCGACTTGCGCGGCTGGATCGGCCCGTTGGCATTTGGCTCACGCTTTTTCCCTGCTGGGCAGCGCTCATCCAAGCCTCACATGGCTTTCCAGATCTCAGACAGCTGGCCATCTTCTCGCTGGGCGCATTGCTGATGAGAAGCGCAGGCTCGACCGTCAACGACATTGCAGATCGGAAATTCGACGGCCATGTCGAGCGAACCCGCTTCCGCCCCTTGGCCAGCGGAGAGATCGGCGTGCGGCAGGCCGTGCTGTTTCTTGCCGCGGAACTGGCACTGGCCGCCTCGCTGTTATTCTTTCTGACGCCTTGGACGCGCCTCGTCGCGATTAGTGTCTTGCCGCTCGTGTTTGTTTATCCGCTCTGCAAGCGTTTCACATATTGGCCCCAGGCCATTCTTGGTGCGGCATTCAATTGGGGAATGCTGATGGCCTGGTCGGAAGTCACAGGCGCGATTCCCCTCGGTGCGGTTCTGATGTGGCTTGGAGCTATCGCCTGGCAGATCGGATACGATACCGTCTATGCTTATGTCGACGTTCGCGACGATGCGCGACTGGGCTTGAAATCGACCGCCATCCTATTCGGCAACCGCGGCAAAGCATGTATCGGCCTGTTCTATGCCATTGCCATCGTGGCATGGTCCGCCGGCGGGTGGCTGACGGGCATGTCATTGCCCTATGTCGTCGGAATGTTCGTCATCGCCGTGCATCTCGGCTGGCAGACCTGGCGCCTCGATCTCTCACGCCCCGAGATCAATTACCGACTGTTTTTAGCGAACATTCTAACGGGTATGTTGCTGGCCGCAGCGGCCTTTGCCGGAACTCTGTAAGCCGCGCCAAAAGGAAGAGATCCGGATTTTCAGCTCAGAGCCCACCTTCTATTTCGCCAATTCCGCCAGTTGCGTCATGACCACAGCCGCCCCTTGCAGCCGCTTTTCTGGTGTCGGCAGATCGCGCGTCAGGAACACGCTTTGGTCTGGGCGGATTTTGGCCATCGTGCCCTGCTTGGCGATATAGCCGACGAGGTTGGCAGGGTTCGGGAATTCCTTATTGCGGAACTGCACGACCACGCCCTTCGGGCCGGCATCCAGCTTCTCGACATTGGCGATGCGGCAGAGCGACTTGATGTAAACGATCTTGAGGAGGTGTTGCACCTCTATCGGCAACGGGCCGAACCGGTCGATCATCTCGGCACCGAAACTATCGATTTCCTTCAGCTCGGTAATCTCGCCGAGGCGGCGATAGAGCGCCATGCGCAGATGCAGGTCGGGCACGTAGTCGTCGGGGATCATGACAGGCGTACCGACGGAGATCTGCGGCGACCAGCCGGTATCCTGGATTTCGTCGACGCCCTTGACCTCGGCGACCGCCTCCTCGAGCATCTGCTGGTAGAGCTCGAAGCCGACTTCCTTGATGTGACCGGATTGCTCCTCGCCCAGCAGATTGCCGGCGCCGCGGATATCGAGATCGTGGCTTGCCAGCTGGAAGCCTGCGCCGAGCGTATCCAGCGACTGCAGCACCTTGAGCCGGCGTTCTGCGGTCGTGGTCAGCACCTTGTTGACCGGCAGAGTGAACAACGCGAAGGCGCGCACTTTCGACCGACCGACGCGGCCACGCAGCTGGTAGAGCTGGGCCAAGCCGAACATATCAGCGCGATGGACAATCAACGTATTGGCCGTCGGCACGTCGAGGCCGGATTCGACGATGGTCGTCGACAGCAGCACATCATAGCGGCCTTCATAGAAGGCGTTCATGATGTCTTCCAGCTCGCCGGCCGGCATCTGGCCATGGGCGACGGCCACTTTCAGCTCCGGCACATCCGACTGCAGGAAGGCGTGGATATCGGCGAGATCGGCCAGACGCGGACAGACATAGAAGCTTTGCCCACCGCGATAATGCTCGCGCATCAGCGTTTCGCGAATCACAAGGGAATCGAAAGGGGAAATGAAGGTGCGCACCGCCATGCGGTCGACCGGCGGCGTGGTGATGAGCGACAGTTCGCGTACACCGGTCATCGCAAGCTGCAAGGTGCGCGGGATCGGCGTCGCCGACAGCGTCAGCACATGCACGTCGCTTTTCAGTTCCTTAAGGCGCTCCTTGTGCTTGACGCCAAAATGCTGCTCCTCATCGATGACGAGCAGGCCGAGATTGGCGAACTTGATGCCGGCGCCAAGCAGCGCGTGGGTACCGACAACGATATCGGTCTTGCCTTCGGCGACTTCCTTCTTAGTGAGCGCCAGTTCCTTGGAACCGACCAGACGAGATGCCTGCTGAATGCGGATCGGCAGACCGCGGAAGCGCTCGGAAAAGGTCTTGAAATGCTGGCGCGAAAGCAGCGTCGTCGGCACGACGACGGCGACCTGCACGCCGTTCATGGCAGCGACAAAGGCTGCACGCAGCGCCACTTCGGTCTTGCCGAAGCCGACGTCGCCGCAGACGAGGCGATCCATCGGCCGGCCGGCGCCGAGATCCTCGCGCACCGCCTCGATGGCGTTCATCTGGTCGTCGGTCTCGTCATAAGGGAAGCGCGCGGCAAACTCGTCATAGAGACCATCCGGCGTGCTGAGCACCGGCGCGTGGCGCGTCAGGCGTTCGGCCGCGACGCGGATCAAGTCACCAGCGATATCCAAAAGGCGCTTCTTGAGCTTCGCCTTGCGCATCTGCCATGCGCCGCCGCCGAGCTTGTCGAGCTGCGCCTCGGTACCCTCGCCGCCAAAGCGCGAGAGCAGATCGATGTTTTCGACCGGCAGGAACAGCTTGGCATCGTCGGCATATTGCAGTTCAAGACAGGCGTGTGGCGCGCCGGCTGCTTCGATGGTCCTGAGGCCAACGAAACGGCCGATACCGTGCTCGGCATGAACGACGATCGAACCTTCGTCCAGGCCCGCCACTTCCGAGATGAAATCGGCAGCGCGCTTGCGACGCTTAGAGCGGCGCACCATGCGGTCGCCGAGAATATCCTGCTCACCGATGACGATGAGATCGCCGGCCTCGAAACCGGCTTCGAGGCTGAGCACGGCGGCAGCCGCCTCACCCTTCGCCAGGCCGCCAAGGTCCTTGAAGGCCTCGATCGTCTTGACGCGCGCCAGCCCGTGCTCGGAGAGCACCTGTAGGAGACGATCGAGCGATCCTTCGGTCCAGGCGGAAATCAGCACCTTACCGCCCGCCGCCCGCTTGTCGGCAATATGCTTGACAACCGCATCGAAGACGTTGACGCGCTCGCTATCGGTTGTGTCGGTCGCTGACCGCGCCCAGCGCGGGCCCTGACGGGCATCAAGCTCGATGACGCGACGCGCCTCGCCCTCGTGCTCGTTGAAGGGCGAGATACGAATGGCGCCGAAGGCATCGAGCGCGTTGCCGAAAGCCTTGCCATCAAGATAGAGCTGGCCGGGCGTGACCGGCTTATAGGGCGTGCCCTGTGCCATTTGCCCCTTGGCCTGCTGGCCGGATTGAAGGCGTGCGTCGTAATAATCGAAGACGAGCTTGGAGCGCTCCTCTGCCGCCTCGCGCACGGTGTGATCCGTCACCAGCCGGAAGCCTTTAAGATAATCGAAGACCGTCTCGAGCTTCTCATAGAAGAGCGGAAGCCAATGTTCCATGCCGGCATAGCGGCGACCTTCGGACACGGCGACATAAAGCGCATCGTCACGCGTAGCAGCGCCGAAGGCGGAGAGATAATTCTTGCGGAAACGGCTGATCGTATCCGGCGTCAGCGTCACTTCGCTCATCGGATTGAGATCAAGCAAACGCACCTGCCCTGTCGTGCGCTGGCTTGCCGGATCGAAGCTGCGGATGCTCTCCAGCGTATCGCCGAAAAAATCCAGGCGCACCGGCTCTTCCGTGCCTGGAACGAAAACGTCGAGAATGCCGCCGCGAACGGCGTATTCGCCGACCTCACGCACGGTTGCGACACGATCGAAACCGTTGCGTTCCAGACGGGCCGCGATATCGTCCATCCGGACCTGGTTACCCGGTCGGGCAGAAAAAGCCAGGCTTTCGATGATGTCCTGCGGTGCCACCTTCTGCAGCATGGCGTTGACGGTCACCAGCACGATCGCCGCATGTGGCTTGCGATGATGCGCGATCAGGCCGGACAAAGCCGCCAAGCGCCGGGCCGAGGTGTCGGAGCTCGGGGAAACACGGTCGTATGGAAGGCAATCCCAGGCCGGCAGAGTGAGAACCGGAATTTCGGGCGCGATGAAGCCAAGCATCTGTTCGACATCGGCCATGTGCTGCCCGTCGGACATGACATAGGCGACCGGCTGACCGGCCTTTGCCATCTCGGCGATCAGGAACGGCTCCAGACCAGCCGGAACATGACCGATCGTCATCGGCTCACTTGCGGCGAGCAGCTTCTTCGCGTCGAAACCGGGGATCATTTCGTTAATCCGAACCTTTCGGCGATCTCTTCGAAATCGGGCTTGTAGGATGCCAGCCGCTCAAAGAGCGGTGTGCGCAGATGCTGCGGCGTCGGCTCACTACCGAGGATCCATTTAAGAAGATCGTTGTCCTCTTCGGCCATGATGCGCTCGAGCTCATCAAGATCGGCTTCAGCGAGGCCCGGCAACTCGTTATCGGCAAACTGGCCGAAAACCAGATCCATCTCGCGGATGCCGCGATGCCAGCAACGGAAAAGGATGCGCCGACGGCGAGGATCGAGATCGGCACTGCTGAGGGTCAGCCCAGTCATCAAAAACACCTTTATGTTGATGCGTCTCTATAAAACCAGCGCTCAAAGGTGGGAACCGGTTTTTCAGAAAAAAGCACCTGTGATGCAATTTTCCGGGGAGTGTTGACCTCAAAGAGATCGAGTTCTTCGCTGCCCCTTGCCAAATGCGCCCTGCCCGTCGCATTTTGCCGGCCATGCGTCCCGCTATCCTCGACCCGCTGTTTGCCTCCATCTCCTCGCTATCAGGCGTCGGGCCGAAGGTATCCGAGCTACTGGTGAAGCTGCTGGATCGCGAAACCATCGACGATTGCCGCGTCATTGACCTGATTTTCCACGCGCCGCATTCGATCATAGACCGGCGCGAACAGCCGGGCATCGCCCGAGCGCCGCAGGGCGCCATCGTCACCATCACCGGCCGCGTCGATCGCCACCAGCCGCCGCCCAACCCGCGCAGCAACGTGCCCTATCGCGTCTATCTGCACGACGAAACAGGCGAACTAGCGCTGGTCTTTTTTCGTGGCAAGGCGCAATGGCTCGAAAAGCAGCTGCCGATCGACGAGACCGTTACCGTCAGCGGCAAGGTCGACTGGTTCAACGGCCGACCGTCCATGGTGCATCCGGATTATATCATGCGCGAGAGCGAGGCGGAAAACCTGCCGCTGGTCGAACCCGTCTATCCGCTAACCGCCGGGCTTACGCCGAAGTTCCTGCGCAAGACGATCGAGGCGGCGCTGCCGCGCATTCCGCAGCTGCCCGAGTGGGATGATATCGCCCTGACGCAGAAGCAGGGCTTTCCCTCGATCTCCGATGCCTTCCACATGCTGCATGCGCCGAGAGATGCGGCCGATATCGATCCGCAATCTCCCGCGCGCCGCCGGCTGGCCTATGACGAATTCCTGGCGGGGCAATTATCGCTTTCGCTGGTGCGCCAAAGGCTGCGCAAGGTTGCGGGGCAGCCGGTGCACGCTACTGGAGAAATCAGCAACAAGATACTGGAATCTCTTCCTTTCTCGATGACGAATAGCCAACGTGATGCGATTGCCGATATTCTCAAAGATATGGCCGGCACCGAGCGCATGCTTCGGCTCCTACAGGGCGATGTCGGCGCGGGCAAGACGCTGGTGGCGCTGATGGCAATCGCTGCCGTGATCGAAAGCGGTGGCCAGGCCGTGCTCATGGCGCCGACCGAAATCCTTGCCCGACAACACTTTGCTACGATTTCAAAATTTGCAGCAAGCGCAAACCTTTCCGTCGAAGTTCTCACAGGCCGCACGAAGGGTCGCGAACGCGATGCGATCCTGGAGCGCATCGCTTCCGGCGAGGCACAGATCATCATCGGCACGCACGCTTTGTTTCAGGATAGCGTCGCCTATGCCAATCTGATGCTGGCTGTCGTCGATGAGCAACACCGCTTCGGCGTGCACCAGCGCCTGCGCCTGACCGCAAAGGGCATTTCGCCCCATATGCTCGTCATGACCGCCACGCCCATTCCCCGAACGCTGGTGCTGGCCGCCTTCGGCGATATGGATGTTTCTAAGCTCACCGAGAAGCCGGCGGGCCGAAAGCCGATCCAGACGATCACCATTCCGAATGAACGGACCGGCGACATAGTCGGCCGCCTGAAAAGTGCACTGTCCGAAGGTAAAAAAGCCTATTGGATATGTCCACTTGTGGAGGAGTCCGAAGAATCCGATTTAATGTCGGTCGAGGAGCGCCATGAGACATTGGCCAAGGCGCTCGGCCCCGGCATCGGCCTTATTCATGGCCGCATGAGTGGCCCGGAAAAAGACGCTGTGATGATGGCCTTCAAGAATGGCGAGATCCGCCTGCTGGTGGCCACGACGGTCGTCGAAGTCGGTGTCGACGTGCCGGATGCGACGATCATGGTCATCGAACATGCCGAGCGCTTCGGCCTGGCGCAACTGCATCAGCTACGCGGCCGCGTCGGACGTGGCGACGAAGCCTCCACCTGCATCCTGCTCTACAAAGGGCCTCTCGGCGAAACCGGGCATGCGCGGCTGTCCATCATGCGCGAGACAGAAGACGGATTCCGTATTGCCGAGGAGGATTTGAAGCTGCGTGGCGAAGGTGAGCTTCTGGGAACGCGCCAGTCCGGCACGCCAGGCTTCCGCATCGCCAGCCTAGAAGCCCATGCCGATCTTCTGGAAATCGCCCGCAAGGATGCCGCCTATCTGATCGAGCGCGATCCAGAGCTTATGAGCGCGCGCGGCACCGCGGTACGCACCCTGCTCTATCTCTTCCGTCGCGACGAAGCGATCCGCTTTTTGCGGGCAGGCTGAGTGGATGGGCGCAGCGACGGCGCCCACCCCTGTTTCAAGACATTATTTGGCAGCAAGGCCCGGAATGGTGACCTGGAATACCTGGAACATCGTATCGACATCGGCGCCGCTATCATCCTTGTAGGCAGCGCCGACCTGGAAACCATCCTGGGTGATGAAGTCGTTGTCATTGGCAACGAACAGAAAGTAATCGTCAGGCAGCTTCGGATCCTGAACGCTGACGAACGACATGGCCTCCCATTTTTCCGAGAGGTTATTGCGGTCGTTCGGTGCCCCATTGTGCAGGCCGAAGCGCGCAAGATCGGCGCTGTCGTTGATATCGATGAAATTGCTGACTGCCGCCGGCTTGACTGAAGGATCAAGAACGCCCTTCGGTGCGACCGCCGTATCGCCGTCGAACTTGCCGCCGACAATATCGGTGGCAGCGGAAACATCGACGGCCACAACGCTGCGATAGAGCGACTTGTCGCCCTTCTGGCCATAGCCATTGTTGCTGTCGCGCGCCAGCATCAGGAAGCTTGTCGGTGAGAGCGCCACGATTTCGCTTTGGGCGGCGACGGCCGTCTTGCCCTTGTCATTGGTAAAGACCGGCAGAGGCACGACATATTCGTGCACCAGTTTCAGATTTGCAGGATCGGCGGCATCATAGACCAGGGCGCGCGTATTTTGCCTGGTTGAGCTGGAATCGCCGCCATCCTGGCGGGTTGCGGACTGGAGCACGACGATCAGAAACTTGCCGTCCGGGGTCAGGGACATGCCTTCGAAGCCCTGATTATTTTGGCGCCCGCTCGTCGGATCCTTTGGGTCCGGAGCGGCTTCGCCCGGGCCTGGATTGTTCGAGGAGAAATTCACTGCACCGTGGCGGATCGGCAGAAACGCGGCCGGCGGTGCCGTGGCCGAGATCATACGCCCATCCGCCGAGAAGCGGTAAATATAGGGACCGTATTCATCGCTGATGAACATCGAACCATCCGGCAGCCGGGCAATGGCTTCGTTATCGAGCGAGATCTTGCCGTTCGGTGCTTGCGGCAAAAGTGGCATGCCGCCTTCCGCCTGGCGAACCCCGTTGGCTGGGTCAAGGCCAGTGGTTTCGTTGCCCTTGTTGTCCTTCAACAGCAGCGTATCCGCGAGCTTGGCTTCGACGCCTGACTGTTCCTTACCGGCTGGAGGCGTTGCACCGGGAGCAAGCGGCGTCAGCTTGATATCGATGGTGTTGAGACGCCCGCGGTAATCAGTGGTGCCGGCGACATTATAGCCGCGGTCCGGCAGCAGCCACAGCGAGCCATTATAGGTGCCGTCGGCGTTGCGAACCCAGCTCTTGGCATCGATCGACATGCCCGAACCGGAGCCGAAGGTTTCACCGAACTTGTCGCGCAGGTTGGCCGGGATACGGCCGACGGCGACGCGGCCCTTGTTGACCAGCGTCACACCTTCAACCGTCACGGAATTATCCGCCAGCGCCAGCATCGGTGCCGTGAAAACAAATGTGGCAAGCGCCACCGACAGCAGTGGCAAGCTCTTCGAACGCATATATCTCAAGACAATATCCTCCTGATAAAAACCTTTGTGGAGGCAACGACATCCATCTCCCGCCTGTTTGCGGACCGCGTTGAAGAACCGCAGCTCGGTGCCCGTGCCCCGAACATTGGATGCTGAGATACATGCGATTATCTGCCCCGACTGACGATCTAAGGTGTCAATATGATAGAGGCATGACAGTTCGCGCAAAACGCGAAGCTATCGATCCAACCATTGGAAGATGAGCAATTTAGCTCAAAGATTTCATCGGAACCGGCGGACGCAAGCTCTTCGTTGCCACCAGCTCTTCCTTGAATTCGGGCGATACAAGGCCGCCCGAGATCAGCAGCTTGGCGCCATCCTCCGGGCTCATATCGAGCACGGTGATCTTTTCGCGCGGAACGAAGACAAGGAAGCCAGCCGTCGGCACGGGCGTCGGCGGCAGGAAGACCGCCACCATGTCGTGCCCCATGGCGTTGAATTTCGAGGCGATCTCCCCTTTGACATCCGTCGATATGAAGACCATGGACCAGAGGCCGGGGCTCGGATACTCGATCAGACCAACCTTCTTGAACGAGGTGCCCTGCTCTTTCAGCACCGTTTCGAAGATCTGCTTGACGCTCTTGTAGATCGTGCGCACCAGCGGCACGCGATTGACGATCGACTCGCCGAAACGGACGATGCTTTGCCCGATGAGATTCTTGGCGAGGAAGCCGACGATCGTGATGAAGATCATTGCGATCAGCAGCCCGGTGCCGGGAACGGCGAAATTCAGATAGCTTTCCGGATCATAGCGCGCGGGAATATAGGGGCGAACCCAGCTATCGGCCCAATGAACGACGGACCAGGTCAGCCAGAGCGTGATGGCGATCGGAGCGCAAATGATCAGGCCGGCCAGGAAATTGTTTCTGATCCGCGTGGTCACGGACATTTTGATGAGTTTTTCAGTCATTCGCCGCTCGAAAACTCCGTTCCGCCGCCTACCGCTTTCAGGCAAATCCTCCCCACCATCTCATTGGAAGAATCGTGCCAGAAATCAACGCGGCATACAACCCGCCAGCCGCGTCTGCAGGCCGAACAAACGCCCGGCTCACGACGACGTGACAGCAAATGTGGGACGGAAGTTGCGCTATTCCACGGTGACCGATTTGGCGAGATTGCGCGGCTGATCGACGTCCGTGCCCATGAAGACGGCCGTATGATAGGCAAGCAATTGAATCGGCAGCGAGAATATGATCGGCGCGATGATCTCGTCGACGATGGGCAAGGTGATGGTTGCCATGGTCGGCAATGTCGAGGCCGCCGCGCCAAGCTCGTCCGTGATGAAGATGATTCGGCCGCCGCGCGCCGCCACTTCCTGCATGTTGGAAACGGTCTTGTCGAAGAAGCGGTCATGCGGCGCAATGACGATGACGGGCATATTCTCGTCGATCAGTGCAATCGGCCCATGCTTCAATTCGCCGGCTGCATAGCCTTCGGCATGGATATAGGAGATTTCCTTCAGCTTCAACGCGCCTTCCATGGCGAGCGGGAAGCTGGTGCCGCGGCCGAGATAGAGCACATCCTTGAACTTCGAGATCTCGCGCGACAGGCTTTCCATCTGCGGCTGGATGATGTTCAGGACATTCGCCATGATACGCGGCATCTCGACGAGATGGCGCACCATCTCTTCTTCATCCTTGGCGCTGACCGTGCCGCGAGCAACGCCTGCTCCGATCGCGAGCGATGCGAGAACCGCAAGCTGGCAGGTGAAAGCCTTCGTCGAAGCAACGCCGATCTCGGGACCGGCCAGGATTGGGAACACCGCATCGGACTCACGAGCGATAGTCGATTCCCTGACGTTGACCACGGCACCGATCTTCAGGCCGTTGTCCCGGCAGTAGCGCAGCGAAGCCAAGGTATCCGCGGTTTCACCGGATTGGGAAATGAACAGCGCCGCCTGCGACGGCGACAACGGCATTTCGCGATAACGAAACTCGGAGGCAACATCGATTTCGACCGGCAGTCGCGCGTAGCGCTCGAACCAATATTTGCCCACCATGCCCGCGAGATAAGCAGTGCCGCAGGCTGATATCGCGAGGCCGGACACGCCGCCGAAATCGATCGTCGAGACATCCTGGCGCACGCGATGGGTGGCGAAATCGACGTAATGGCTCAGTGCATGGGAGATGACCTCCGGCTGTTCGTAGATTTCCTTTTCCATGAAGTGGCGATGGTTGCCCTTATCGACCACATAGGCGGTTGCCTGGGAAATCTGCCGCGGCCTCGTTACTTCATTGCCGTTGAAATCGAGAATGGTTGCGCCGGCATGGGTGACGATCGCGCAGTCGCCATCGACGAGATAGCTGATCTCGTTGGTGAAGGGCGCAAGGGCGATCGCATCCGAACCGAGGAACATCTCGCCCTTGCCGTAACCCACGGCAAGCGGCGGGCCAGAACGCGCCGCCATCAACGTGTCGGGATCGCTCTCAAACATCACGGCCAATGCATAAGCACCGGTTACGCGGTTCAACATCTTCAGCATTGCGGCGCGAGGCTCGAGACCTTCGCGGATATGGTTTGCGAGCAGGTGCGCGACGACTTCCGTGTCCGTCTGCGAAGTAAATACCTTGCCTTCTGCCTTTAACTCTTCGCGCAATTCGGAGAAGTTTTCGATGATGCCATTATGGACGACGGCAACGCCTTCCACGAAATGCGGGTGGGCATTGGTCTCGTTCGGAACGCCGTGCGTGGCCCAGCGCGTATGGGCAATCCCTGTCGTGCCGGGCAGAGGATCCGTCTCCAGCCGTTTCTCCAGATTGAAGAGCTTTCCTTCCGCGCGGCGGCGATCCATCACGCCGTCATGGATCGTCGCGACACCGGCCGAATCATAGCCGCGGTATTCGAGGCGCCGCAGCGCATCCACCAAGCGGTCCGCCACCGGCTTCGTTCCGACGATCCCAACAATGCCGCACATACAACTCTCCGTCTGGCCTCAGATATGAGGGCAAGTCCTAATCATTCCTGCAATTTTCTCAATTGCCACAACGGTCACTTTCGATTTCCGACCGTTACGTCAACCGCAAGGGTTTAGTGGCCGCCCTTCTTCGCCGCCTTGATGGCGAGGGCTCGTTCGCGGATCACCTTGGCCCGCTCCGGCTTTACTTCCTGGCGAGCACGGCCGAAGGCTAGCGCATCGGCCGGTACATCATCGGTGATGACACTGCCGGAAGCAATATATGCGCCGTCGCCGATGCGGATGGGCGCAACCAGCGATGAGTTGGAACCGACGAAAGCATTGGCGCCGATATGCGTCTCATGCTTGTTGACGCCATCATAGTTGCAGGTAATCGTGCCCGCGCCGATATTGCTGCCGGCTCCGATCGTCGCATCGCCGATATAGGTCAGATGATTGACCTTGGCGCCCTCGCCGATCTTGCCGTTCTTGACCTCGCAGAAATTGCCGACCTTGGCGCCACCGGCGAGATCAGCGCCCGGGCGCAGCCTCGCAAAGGGGCCGACCGTGGCACCCGCACTGACATGGGCGCCCTCGATGTGCGAGAAGGCATGAATGACCGCGCCGCCCTCGATCACGGCACCGGGACCGAAGACGACGTTCGGTTCGATCAGCGCATCCTGGCCGATCACGGTATCATAGGCGAGGAAAACGGTTTCCGGCGCTATCATGGTCACGCCCGACAGCATCAGCTCATGCCGGCGGCGCTCCTGCCAGAGGCGCTCGATGAAGGCAAGCTCGGCGCGGTTGTTGCAGCCGGTCATTTCGACCTCGGGCGCATCGACCGCAACGGCACGACCACCCAACGAGCGGGCGATCTCGACGAGATCGGTGAGATAATATTCGCCCTTGGCATTGTTGTTGCCGATGCGATCAAGGAGATCCAGCGCCTTGCGGCCGTTGATCGCCATCAGCCCGCTATTGCACCACTTTATCGCCAGCTCGGCATCGGTCGCGTCCTTGGCTTCTCGAATGGCGATCAGCTCGCCATCCTTGACCAGCAACCGGCCATAGGCGTTGGGATGTTCCGTATGAAACCCGATGACGACGATGTCGTTACCATCGGCCAGTCCCTGGCGGGCGGCACGAAGCGGCACATCGGTCAGCAGAGGGACGTCCCCGTAAGCAACGATAATGTCGTCATATCCACGGGCAATCGCCTCGCGCGCCGCCAGCACGGCATGGCCCGTGCCGAGCCGCTCCTTCTGAAGATAGGATTCGACGGTGATGCCGCCGATCGACGCTGCGGCGCTGACCTCATCCGCATCACGCCCCACAACCAGAGCCGCCGCCGAAATCCCGGTCCTGGAGATCGCATCCATGACATGGGCGATCATCGGGCGCCCGGCAATCGGATGCAGGACCTTCGACATCGATGACTTCATGCGGGTACTGTCGCCGGCGGCGAGGATGATGGCGAGGCAGCTGCGTTCCATTTCGAGCTCCGAGATATACGGTCAAGGGGCGCCCGGCGGCCGGGCGACTCCCCTCATATCAACAAGTCGAGCGATGAACTACGGCGAAATTCAAGGCGACCTTCAAGCCTCGACGAGAGCCTCGAAAGCTTCGAGGACATGCTGACGCCCATCGATGATCACAAATTCCATCGCCTTATGGGCCGAAAGGCCGTCACGCGCCGCTATCGCGTCCACTATGGCCATATGCGTATCCGCAATATTGGCGAAGCCATTGGTTGAAGGCGGTGCGCTCATGCGAAACATACCGACGAGGGCGGCTTTGATAAGCCCACCCAACGATCGCATGAATGGGTTCTGCGAAGCCTCCGTAATTGCCAGGTGGAAATGCAGATCGGCGACCGCGAGGCTATCGGAGGTATGATGCGGCGCTGCCATGGCAGCGGCAAGACTGCGAAGCAGTTCGATGTCCTCCCGACTGGCCCTTTTCGCCACCAGACTCGCGGCAAAAGGCTCGAATGCCATGCGTATATCGTAGAGATGGAGAAGGAACTCCTTGTTGACGCCGCTTTCGAAATGCCAGTTGAGCACTTCGTTGTCGAACATGTTCCAATGGATCTTCTCGGTGACGCGCGTGCCGACGCGCGCACGCGGCACCACCAGCCCCTTCGCGGCCAAAGTCTTCATACTCTCACGCAGGACCGTGCGGGATACCTTGAACCGTTGCAGAAGCTCGCTGTCACCGGGAAGAATGCTTCCGATCGGAAATGAACCCGAGACGATCGCCTTGCCCAACTCATCGACCACTTGAGCGTGGCTCGTGCGCGATTTTCCCTCTGATTTTCCGGTCTCAAGCAATCGGTCTCGCAAGCGCTCTGTCCTTCCCTCAGACATATCGTCGATTCACGCGGGAAAGCAGCAGAAGTCCCTTCTGCATCAGAATAAAGACAAACAGCAACAAGCCGATCAATATCTTCGTCCACCAGCTGGAAAGCGTTCCATCGAAGGTGATGTAGGTCTGAATCAAGCCCTGTATGAGAATTCCGATGAGTGTTCCTCCGACGAACCCCGCTCCTCCCGTCAGCAGTGTTCCGCCTATAACCACGGCAGCGATCGCATCGAGTTCGACGCCGACCGTGGCAAGCGAATATCCCGCTGAGGTATAAATGGAAAAAACGATTCCGGATAGACCGGCAAGAAAGCCGGACAGAGCGTAGATCTGGATCGTCGTTCTTCCCAGGGGCACGCCCATCAGCTCCGCGGTCTGCGCTCCCCCGCCCAGCGCGTAGACATTGGCACCGAAACGGGTGCGATGCGCCAGCACGATGCCGCCGGCAAAGACGAGCAGCATGAGACCGCCGATCAAAGTCAGCCGGCCGCCGCCGGGCATCAGCCAATAGAGATCGTTAAGCTGAGAGTAGAAATCATGCTCGATCGGAATGCTGTCGATCGACAGCACAAAGGCGATGCCCCGCGCCAGGAACATGCCGGCCAGCGTCACGATGAAAGGCGGCATGCTGAGATAGTGAATGATGGCACCCATGCCGGCGCCAAAAATCGTGGTGATGATAAGAGCAAGAATGAATGCGATCAACGGATGGATCGCCGTATCGCGCAGAATGACGGCCAGAAAAACACCGGTAAAGGCAATGATCGAGCCGATGGACAGGTCGATGCCGCCCGAGATGATGACGAAGGTCATGCCTACGGCGGCAATTCCCAAAAACGCGTTATCAGTCAATAGGTTGCCTACCACCCGTGTCGATAGCATATTCGGATATTGCGTCACGCAGGCGACATAGGCCAGGATGAAGATAAGGATCGTCGCAAGCAGCGGAAGATATTTCGAATTCACTTTGCCTGCTCCTTTTGCACCATCTGCCCCTCGTCTCGGCGACGCCAGAAGAATGACGTGGCGGATTGCATTGCCGGCGACTGGATGACCAGAATGACGATGACGATGATCGCCTTGATCACCAGATTGAACTCCGGCGGAAAGCCGGAGAGCAGGATGCCCGTATTGACCGACTGAATGATCATTGCGCCGATCAGCGAACCGACGATGCTGAAACGGCCGCCAAGCAACGAATTGCCGCCGACCACGACCGCAAGAATCGCATCCAGCTCAAGCCACAGACCGGCATTGTTGGCGTCCGCACCCTTGATGTCGGCCGTAACGATGATGCCGGCAACGGAGGCACAGAGACCGCTTAACGCATAAACCGCGATGAGCAGGACCGGGGTCCGAATACCGGACAAGGTGCTTGCCCGGCGATTGATGCCGATGGCTTCGACCAACATTCCGAGGGCCGTGCGCCGCACCAAAGCGATCACCAGAAGCGCAGCGACAAGCCAGATCGCCACCGGCATCGGCAGGGCGGCGAACGAGCCGCTGCCAAGGAAGATCAGTCCGTCATTGTTGAAGGTGAGAATCGCGCCCTCGGTGATCAATTGCGCAATGCCGCGGCCCGCCACCATCAGCACCAGCGTCGCGATGATGGGCTGGATATCGAGTACGGCGACGAGGAATCCGTTCCAGAGCCCACATGCCAGCCCGACGCCGATCGTCAACAGCAGCGTATAGGAAAGCGAATAGCCGGCAACGATCGAGGACGCCGCAACAGCACCACAGATCGCGATGACCGCGCCGACGGATAGATCGATCCCCTTCGTGGCGATGACCAGCGTCATGCCGATGGCCAGTAACGCCACCGGCGCACCACGGTTGAGCACGTCTATCAAGCTCCCGTACAGCCTTCCATTTTGAACTTCCAGATGAAAGAAATGTGGGAACATAATGAAATTCAACAGAAGAATAACCGCGAGCGCAATGAGCTGAGGCGTCAGCCGAAGCAAGGAGGTTTTGATTGGCGAGCTCATGCGTCCTCCCGCGTCTTTTGAGTCGTGGCGATGGCTTCAACGATATTTCCGGCCGTGATCTCAGTTCCGGCCAACTCGGCAATATGTTCGCGGTCACGCAGGACGATGACGCGCGAACTATAGGCGACAAGCTCCTCGAGTTCGGATGAAATAACTACCAGGGACATTCCCTGCCGGCAAAGATCCTCGATCAAGCGGATGATTTCCGCATGGGCACCGACATCGATACCGCGCGTCGGCTCATCCAGGATGAGGAAGCTCGGATTGGTCGCCAGCCATCGCGCAAGGATCGCCTTCTGCTGGTTACCGCCTGAAAGGAGCCTGATAGGCTTTTCCCGATCGGTCGTGCGGATATCCAACGCCTTGATGTAGCGATCGGCGATGGCGTTCTGCTCGCTGCGCGGCAAGGGCCTTGCCCAGCCGCGCCTTGCCTGCAGCGCCATGACGATATTTTCGCGAATGGAGAGATCACCGATGATCCCATCGGTCTTGCGGTCTTCCGGGCAAAAGCCGAAGCCGCTCTTGATCGCGGCACGCGGACTGGAAAGCGTAATGGGCTTGCCTTCGATCTTCGCCTCGCCACTGTCGGCGCGCTCGACGCCGAAGAGCACTTCGGCGGTCTCCGTCCGCCCTGAGCCAAGCAGGCCCGCAATGCCCACAACTTCGCCGACGCGCACCTCCATGTCGAAAGGCTTGATCTTGCCGCGCTTGCCGAAATTCGTGAAGTGATATCTGACCGGGCCGCTTTCCGTCTCGCTCTGCTTTATCGTATTTTCCGTCTCGGCGAGTTCGCGGCCGAGCATCATGGCGATCAGGGTCTGCCGCGGAAGACCGTTCGCATCGCGCGTGCCGACCAGCCGGCCGTTGCGGAGAACGGTAATGCGATCGCAGATTTCGTAAACCTGCTCCAGGAAATGCGTGATGAAGACAATTCCCAGCCCGCGCTGTTTCAATCGCCTGACGATGCCGAACAGCATCTCGACTTCATGCGTATCCAGGCTCGCAGTGGGCTCATCGAGAATGAGGACCTTGCCGGAAAGATCGACGGCGCGGGCGATGGCGATCACCTGCTGAATGGCGACCGAAAAGCGATCGAGCTGGCGGCTGACATCGATATCCAGGCCATATTGTGACAGCAGATCTCTGGCCATCTTATTCATGACGCGGCTGCTGACCATCCCGAACCGCCGCGGCTGGCGGCCCAGAAACAAGTTTTCCGCAACGCTTAGATTGGGCAGCAGGTTCACTTCCTGGTAGACGGTTCCAATACCAAGCTTTTGAGCAGCAAGCGTGTCATGCGGATCAATCTCGGCCCCATCGAGAACGAGCGTGCCTGCATCGCGCCGGTAGGCGCCGGTCATGCATTTGATCAGGGTCGACTTTCCAGCACCGTTCTCGCCGAGAAGCGCATGAACCTCGCCGCGCATCAATGTGAAGTCGACATGATCGAGAGCGGTCGAACCGGGGAAATATTTACAAAAACCTGTCGCCGTCAGAAGTCGCTCTACGTCGTGAGCCATGAAGCGCGAATTTCCTTGGAATGAATCAAATTGCGAAAGCGATAGCCGGCGCATTCCGTGGGTGCGCCGGCATCTTGCACAAGATATCGCACCGGCGCGGCATTGCCGATCCGGTGCGATGAGCTTTCGTCTTAGTAGCCGAGGTCCTTCTTCTGCTCGTAGACCTTCTGCGGATCATCGGCCTGGGTATAGAGCTTGGATTCCGTCTGGATCCACTTCGGCGGCTCTTTCTTGGTCTTCAGGTAGGCATCGAGCGCATCGAAGGCCGGACCAGCCATGTTCGGCGTCAGCTCAACGGTTGCGTTCGCCTCACCCGCAGCCATTGCCTTGAAGAGATCCGGAACCGAATCAATCGACACGGTCAGGATGTCCTTGCCCGGCTTCAGGCCAGCTTCCTTGATCGCCTGAATGGCGCCGACGGCCATATCGTCGTTATGGGCGTAGAGCGCGCAGATATCCTTGCCGCCGTTTTCAGCCTTCAGGAAGCTTTCCATGACTTCCTTGCCCTTGGCGCGGGTGAAATCGCCGGTCTGGCTGCGAACGATCTTCAGGTTGTCGTGACCCTTGATGGCTTCCTCGAAGCCCTTCTTGCGGGCGATGGCCGGCGAGGAGCCGGTCGTCCCCTGCAGCTCGACGATGTTGCACTTCTTGTCGCCGACCGTCTTCACGAGCCAGTCGCCGGCAACCTTGCCTTCATGAACCAAGTCGGACGTGACAGCCGTCAGATAAAGGTCCTTCGGCGCGGCGACCGTGCGATCAAGCAGAATGACCGGGATCTTGGCTTCCTTGGCTTCCTTCAGGACAGCATCCCAGCCGGTCTCGACGACCGGGGCCAGCAGGATCGCATCAACGCCCTGCGCGATGAACGACCGGATTGCCTTGATCTGGTTTTCCTGCTTCTGCTGCGCATCGGCGAACTTCAGATCGATGCCGCGCTTCTTGGCTTCCTGCTTCGTCAGCGTCGTTTCGGCCGCACGCCAACCAGACTCCGAACCGATTTGCGAGAATCCGACGACCAGGTCTTTAGCCGATGCCGATGTGAACATGCAGGCAGCGAGAATCGTAGCACTAACGAGTGCGGTCTTAAATTTCATGATTATCTCCCAAAGGCCATCTCCTCAGGCCCGCCGTCAAAAAATCATATAGTAATACTTTTGTAAATCGACATTCGATGATGCAGTGCAACAAAAAAGGGCGATCGAGACGCCCTTTTTCAACTTTACCTATGTGGTCGGAATTACTTCGAAGCCGGCAGCTTGTCGTCCACGCCTTCGATGTAGAAGTTCATCCCGAGCAGCGTGCCGTCATCAGCCTTTTCGCCAGCCTTGAGCCAGGGCGTGCCGTCCTGCTTGTTGATCGGACCGGTGAAGGGAGCCAGCTCGCCGGACTTGATCTTGGCTTCGGTTTCCTGGGCCATCTTCTTCACGTCGTCAGGCATGTTCGTATAGTCGGCCATCTTCAGGATGCCGTCCTTCAGGCCGTCCCAGCTCTGTTCGGACTTCCACGTGCCGTCGAGCAACGCATGAACGCGCTTGGAGTAGTAGTTGCCCCAGGTGTCGACGATCGCCGTCAGCTGCGCCTTCGGGCCAGCCTTGATCATGTCGGAAGCCTGCCCGAACGCGTGAATGCCGCGCTCTTCAGCCACCTGCATCGGCGCCGTCGTATCGGTGTGCTGCGTCAGAATATCGACGCCCTGGTCGACCATGGCCTTGGCAGCATCGGCTTCCTTGCCCGGGTCGAACCAGGTGTTGACCCATACGACCTTCAGCTTGAAGCTCGGATCGATGGAGCGGGCGCCCTGCTCGAAGGAGTTGATGCCCATCACCACTTCCGGAATCGGGAAGGACGCGATGTAGGCGGCACCATGATTCTTCGACGTCTTGGCGGCGATCTGGCCGAGGATATAGCGGCCTTCATAGAAGCGCGAGTTGTAGGTCGCGAGATTCGGGCCGCTCTTGAAGCCGGTCGCGTGCTCGAACTTCACCTTCGGGAACTTGGCGGCAACCTTGACGGTCGCGTCCATGAAGCCGAACGAAGTCGAGAAGATCAGCGAGCAGCCAGAACGGGCAAGACGCTCGATGGCGCGCTCGGCATCCGGGCCTTCCGGCACGTTTTCGAGATAAGGCGTCTCGATCTTGTTGCCGAATTCCTTCTGGATCTGCTGACGGCCGAGATCGTGCGCCTGCGAATAGCCGCCGTCCGTGTGCGAACCGACATAGACGAAGCAGACCTTGGTCGGTGCCGCTTCAGCGGCGGCAGCGAAACCAACGATGGCAGCGGCTGTCGTTGTGAGGGCGAGTGCTAGTTTTTTCATGGTTACCCCTACTGGTTTGACATGTTTTGCAGAAATCGGTCCGGCTGTTGCAATCAGCGCTCCGGAACGAAGGCTTTGCCGAGCGACGCTGGCGTGTTGATCAAGGTCGCGCGGCGATTTTGAGAGATGATGACGAGAACCACAATAGTCGATGCATAGGGCAGCATCGACAGGAATTGCGAGGGAATGCCGACGCCGAAGCCCTGCGCATGGAATTGCAGGATCGTCACGGCGCCAAAGAGATAGCCGCCAGCCAGAACGCGCATCGGCCGCCAGGATGCGAAGACGACCAATGCCAGCGTCACCCAGCCGCGGCCGGCCGACATGTTCTCGACCCATTGCGGTGTGTAGACGAGCGACAGCTGAGCGCCTGCAAGCCCCGCGCAGGCACCCCCGAACATGACCGCGAGATAGCGGGTGCGGATGACGTCGATGCCGAGTGCATGGGCCGAGCCATGGCTATCGCCGACGGCGCGCAGCTTCAGGCCGGCACGGCTGCGGAAAAGGAACCAGTTGACGCCGATGAGCAGCGCGATCGACAGATAGAAGGTCAGGTCCTGCTTGAACAGCACCGGACCGAGGAACGGTATATCCGACAGCAACGGAAATACGATTTCGTGCAGCTGCACGCCCGGCACACTGACATAGCCTTCGCCGATCATGCCGGAAAGGCCGAGCCCAAGGATGGTCAGCGCCAGGCCGGTCGCGACCTGGTTCGTCACCAGCGTCAGCGTGAGGAAACCGAACAGCAGCGAAAAGAGCGCGCCCCCGATGATGCCGGTCAGCAGGCCGACATAGGGCGATCCGCTCATCTGCGCCCCGACGAAAGCAGCGACCGCACCGATGATCATCATGCCTTCGACACCGAGGTTGAGGACTCCGGAGCGTTCCACCACCAGTTCACCCAAGCCGGCAATGACGAGCGGCGTCGACGCGGTGATGATGGTGAGCAGGATGGCTTCAAACACACTCATGCCGCACCTCCACGGACCCGCGACCAAACCACACGGATTTTGTAATAGATCAGTGTGTCGCAGGAGAGCACGAAGAACAAAAGCAAGCCCTGGAAGACGCTGGCTGCCTTGGCGGAAATACCCGGCGACAATTGTGCGGCTTCACCGCCGAGATAGGTCAGCGCCAATACGAGACCGGAGAGAATGGTTCCGAGCGGATTAAGGCGCGCAAGAAAGGCGACGATGATCGCGGTGAAACCGTAACCCGGCGAAATCGCCGGCTGCAGATGGCCAATCGAGCCAGAGACCTCGGATATGCCAGCCAGTCCCGAGAGTGCGCCAGAGACGAGGAAGGCGAACCAGACCATTTTCCGCGAGGAAAAACCGGCAAAGCGCCCTGCCCGCGCCGACTGGCCGAGCACGCTTATCTCAAAGCCTTTCAGCGTATATTTCATAACGAACCAGGCAAGGACCGCCGCGATTACGGCAAAGACGATGCCCCAATGCGCACGCCCGGAATCCTCCCAGATCGCCGGCAGAACCGCTTCTGGCGGAAAGTCGATGCTCTGCGGGAAGTTATGGCCCTGCGGATCGCGCCATGGCCCGCGCGACAGCCAATCGAGGAAGAGCTGCGCGATATAGACAAGCATCAGGCTCGTCAGGATCTCGTTGGTATTGAAATGGGCCTTCAGGAGCGCCGGAATAGCGGCATAGAGCGCCCCGCCGATGGCGCCGGCGATCAGCATTAAAGGCAGAACCATCGGCGAATGCCAATCGGTGAAGACGATCGGGATGAAGGAGCCGGCGATCGCGCCCATCGTGAACTGACCTTCGGCACCGATATTCCAATTGTTGGAGCGATAGCAGAGGCAAAGGCCGACGGCGATCAGGATCAGCGGGCCGGCCTTGATCGCCAGTTCATGCAGCGACCAGACCTCCAGCAGAGGCTCGACAAAGAAGGCGTCGAGCGCTTCGACGGGATCCTTGCCCATGATGACGAACATGATGGTGCCGGCGATCAGCGCCAATGCGAGAGCAAGCAGGGGCGATAGCAAGCCGAACAGCTTGGAGACCTGCGGGCGCTTTTCAAGCTCAATGCGCATGTACAGGCTCCGAATGCGTCTTAGAGTCATGCAGACCGCCCATCAGCAGGCCGATCTTCTCGCGCGTCAGCTCACCGGCCGGATAGGACGGCGACAGCCGTCCTTCCGAGATGACGGCGATATCGGTCGCGACTTCGAAAATCTCATCCAGGTCCTGGCTGATGACGAGCACGGCAGAGCCGTCGCGGGCAAGATCGACCAGTGCTTGGCGAATACGGCTCGCAGCTCCGGCATCGACGCCCCAGGTCGGTTGGTTGACGACGAGTACGCTCGGCTGGCGATCCAGCTCACGGCCAACGATGAACTTCTGCAGATTGCCGCCGGACAGCGCGCCAGCAGCCGGATCCTCGCCGCTCTTGCGCACATCCATCGCCTCGCAGATGCGCTTCGTCGCCTGCTTGACCGCGCCACGCCTGATGACATTGAAGAAACCGCCACCCAGGAACGATTTGCGGTCCGATTGATGCCTGGCGAGCACGAGGTTATCCGACAGCTTCAATGCGGATACCGCAGCATGGCCGTGGCGTTCCTCGGGCACGAAACCAGCGCCGATCAGTCGGCGCGCATTAATGCCCTTGGTACCGATGGACTTGCCGCGCAATTGGACGAGATCATCCGCCGCGACCGTGTATTCGCCAGAAATGACATCGAACAATTCGCCCTGGCCGTTACCGGCGACCCCGGCAATCGCCAGGATCTCGCCGGCGCGCACGCGCAGGGAAACTTCCTTGAGTGCCATGGCAAAGGGGGTTCGTGCCGGTGCCGAAAGGCCGGCAATCTCCAGGAGAATATCTCCCTTCGCACCGAGGCCCTCGTGCTGCACGCTGGCGACATCGTTTCCGACCATCATGCGGGCGAGAGAACCGGTCGTTTCCTGCCTGGGATCGCAGGCGCCAGTGACCTTGCCGTGACGCAGGACGGTGGCGCGCGAACAGATGCGCTGCACTTCCTCAAGCCGATGGCTGATGTAGAGCACCGAGCGCCCCTCGTCTCTCAACTTAAACAGGGTCTCGAAGAGACGATCGGCTTCCTGTGGTGTCAAAACGGAAGTCGGCTCGTCGAGAATGATCAGCCTAGGGTTTTGAAGGAGCGCGCGGACGATCTCGATACGCTGACGTTCGCCGACCGAGAGATCGGCGACATGCGCATTCGGATCGAGTGGCAGCCCATAGGCATGCGAAAGTTTTGCGGCTTCCTCGGAAATTTTTGCGAGCGGGATGTTGCTGTCGAGCGACAGCGCTATATTTTCGGCGACAGTCAGCGCTTCGAACAAAGAAAAATGCTGAAACACCATGCCGATGCCGAGCTTGCGCGCAGTGCCCGGGGCGTCGATCGACACAGGTTGCCCCTGCCAAACGATCTGCCCATGCGACGGTTCGAGCACGCCGAACAGCATCTTGACGAGCGTGGATTTACCTGCGCCGTTTTCTCCGAGGAGAGCGTGAATTTCTCCCGGCTGGATTTCAAGATCGATTTCGTTGCAAGCAGTAAAACTGCCGAACAGTTTCGTCAGTTTGCGAACCGACAATAGTGCACCGGTTGCCGGCGCATCGGATGACGACACGTTCCCCTCATTTCCTTCCCACCGTCCTGCCCTTTACGGATCTATGGGATCAGTAGTGTAGTTCCACTCGTTTTCCTGGCTTCCAAATCCGCGTGCGCGCGCCCTGCATCAGCAAGCGGATAAGTTTGATGAATATTGATACGCACTTTGCTGCTTTGCACAACAGCAAATAACGCCTTTGCACTGGCTCTCAACTCTTCAGGTGTGCCGACATAGGCAAAAAGGCTCGGCCGCGTGGCAAAGAGCGAGCCTTTCTGATTGAGGATGGCGAGATTGAAATTCTCGATCGGACCGGAAGACTGGCCAAAGGTGACCCACATGCCGCGCGGCTTCAGGCAATCGAGCGACTGCGGGAAAGTATCCTTCCCAACCGAGTCGTAGACGACGTCGACACCCTTGCCGCCGGTAATCTCGCGGACGCGCTCGGCAAAATTCTCCTTGCTGTAGTCGATGACGTGGTCGTAGCCGTGCGCCAGCGCCAGTTCGACCTTCTCGGCGGAACCGGCAGTGCCGATGACGGTACCAGCTCCCAGTGCCTTGGCCCATTGGCCGGCAATCAGGCCGACACCGCCGGCGGCCGCGTGGAACAAAAGCGCCGTTCCAGGTCCGACTCTGAAGGTGCGGTTCAGCAGATATTCGGCCGTCATGCCCTTCAGCATCATCGATGCCGCAGTTTCAAGCGTGATATCATCGGGTACTTTGACCAGATGGCGGGTCTCGACGTTGCGTTCAAGGCTGTAGGCGCCGTCGCTGCCGGCATAGGCAACGCGATCGCCGACGGCAAAATCGGTCACGCCAGGCCCGACTTCGATGATCGTGCCCGCAGCCTCCTTGCCGAGCGCTAGAGGAAATTGTGTTGCCTTGTAGAGGCCGGACCGAAAATAGACATCGATGAAGTTGAGGCCGATCGCGGCGTGGCGAAGCTGCACCTCACCCGCGGCGGGAGGCGGCAGATCCACCTCCTCCAGCTTCATGACCTCCGGACCGCCATTCTCATGGATACGGATGACTTTGGTCTTCTTCATGATGCAAAATCCTTACTGACGTCCCTGGGGTCGGGCCTTACTGACGTCCGAGCGACGGGAAAAACTGCAGCACGGCACCGATGCAGTAGAGATAGATACCGCTGATGATGAAGAGGACAACGGCCCATTGTGGCATGACGAAATGCATCAGCAGCGAATAGATGCCGAGTGCCGACCAGAAGAGAAATATGCCAAGGTTCAGCGGCCGCAAGCGCTTGACGCGCACGGGATGCAGAAAATTGATCGGCAGAAAGGTCAGGACGACGGAAACGCCGACGAGGATCATGGCCGTCGTAGCGCTGGCGCCGATGACGAAAAGCGTGAAGATCACCATGTTCCAGACGACTGGGAAACCGGAGAAGAAATATTCGTCGGTCTTCATGCCGGTATCGGCGTAATAGATGGCACTGGAAACGACGATCATGCCGGCAGCGACAAACGACCACGGCTCGCCAATCATGCCGCTCTCATAGAGCGCGAATGCCGGCAGCAGCACATAGGTCACGTAATCGATGATATTGTCGAGCGTATCGCCGGACCAGTTGGGCAGCACCTCCTTGACGCGAACCTTGCGCGCGATCGGCCCGTCGATGCCATCGACCAGCAGCGCCAGGCCAAGCCACCAGAACATATCGACAAAGCGATGTTCCGATGCCGCGACGACGCCGAGAAAGGCGAGAAACGATCCGGATGCCGTCAGTATATGAACGGAGAAGGCACGCATCTCCGCATAAGGCACCCGCTTGTAATTGAAGATTTTCATCCGCCCCACGACTCGTCAGCTTATTCACCTGCCCCGGCAGGCGGTTTTTCTTGCTAATATGCATCCTTTGGTCGGCATCGCCAGCGCAAAAGCGTTTATCGCGGCACGCTAGCGCGACTTGTTGTCATTTTCACCCGTTGCGATGTTTCATCCCATGGATTTCAACAGGCTAAGCGCTTATTTTCAGAACCAAAGGCAATTGAGGCATCGATATGAAGCAGATTGAAGTGGCCGTTATCGGCGGTGGGCTCGCCGGCATGATCACGGCTTTCGCGCTCGCGCGGGGCGGCAGATCCGTCGCTCTTGTCGCAGCACCACACAATAAAGCCGACAAGCGGACGACGGCTCTGATGGACCAATCGATCCGCTTTCTGGAGCGCCTGACGCTATGGGACAGGATCGTACCTTCGGCCGCGCCACTGATCACGATGCGCATCATCGATGGCACATCGCGGCTGCTGCGGGCGCCGACCGTCTCGTTCCGGTCTTCCGAAATCGGGCTGGATGCCTTTGGCTACAATATTCCGAATGCTGTGTTGCTCGACAATCTCAGCCAAGCCATTGAAGCGGAAGGCAATGTCAGCCCCATCGAAGCCACGGCTTCCGAAATCGCCTTCCGCCACGATGGTGTCTCGATCTCCCTCGACAATGGCGATTCCATCGAAGCTGCATTCGTCGTCGGCGCGGACGGCCGCAATTCGATGGTGCGAGAGACGCTCGGGATCAGGACCAAGGGCTGGTCTTATCCGCAATCGGCGATGGTTCTGAATTTCACGCATAGCCTGCCGCATCAGAACATCTCCACGGAATTTCACACCGAAAGTGGCCCGTTCACGCAGGTACCTCTGCCCGGCAGACGCTCCAGTCTCGTCTGGGTGCAGAAGCCGGCCGAAGCCGCTGCCAATGCGGAGAAGTCGCTCGAAGAACTCGGCCGGCTGGTCGAGGAGCGGATGCAGTCGATGCTCGGCCAGGTCACGATCGAGGACAGCGTGCAGGTCTGGCCGCTTTCCGGCATGACGGCCTATCGCTTCGGCAAGGGTCGCGCCGCGCTGATCGGCGAGGCAGCCCACGTCTTCCCGCCGATCGGCGCGCAGGGCCTCAATCTCAGCCTTCGCGACATCTTAGCCCTGTCGGACATTCTTTGCTCGCGCGCCGACCAGCCGATCCCAGCCACCGCGGGCGACAGTTTCGACCGCAAGAGACGTGCTGACATCGTCAGCCGTACGGCGAGCGTCGATCTCCTCAACCGTTCGCTGCTATCGGATTTCCTGCCCGTACAGATGCTGCGCGCGGCGGGCCTGCATGTGCTTTCCGCCATTGCGCCGCTGCGCAACATCGTCATGCGCGAGGGCATCGAACCCGGTGGCGGCCTGCGCAATTTTTCGTCGGCATTACGGGAAAAGCTGCGCCGGTAAGACGCCCGACTTTATCAGATAGAGAATGAGGGAAACCGTCACCACGGAACAGGCCGTGGTGATCAGGATGGTTGCGGAGGCCCGCTCCTGCCAGACACCATATTGCTGACCGATGACGAAGACGTTCGTTGCGGTCGGCAGCGCCGCCAAAAGGACCGCCGCCTCGATCCAGATCGGATCGAAGCCGCCGACAGCTTGCAGAACGGCATAGACGATCAACGGATGCAGGATGAGCTTTGCCGGCACGATATAGCCGATCTCGACTGGAATCCGCTTCAGCGGACGCAGCGCGAGTGTTACCCCCATGGCGAATAGTGCACAAGGTGCAGCCGCTTGCGCAAGATAATTGACAAATCGCTCGAAGGCGATCGGTTGATGCAGCGACAACGCAGCTACGACAAAACCCAGCGCTGTCGACAGGATGAAAGGGTGCAGCAGCACCTTCCGGGCGATATCGGCGGCAACGCGCCATGGCGAGCGCTTATCGCCGCCTTCCAGCGCCATCAGGGCGGGCGCGACGATGAAATGCAGTGCGTTTTCAAAGCATACGATCAGCGCTACCGGAACAGCCGCCTTTTCGCCAAGCGCCAGCAGCGCAAGGCCCGGTCCCATATAGCCGATATTGCCGTAGGTGCCAGCAAAGGCCTGGATGGTGCTGTCGGCAAGCGAATTGCGGCGCAGGAAACGGCCGATCAGGAACAGGAGCAGGAAAATCGAATAGGTCGCAGCGATATCGGTGGCGATGAAGTCTATCCGAGTCAGCTGCTCGATCGGCGTCTGCGAAACGAGCTTGAAGAACAGCGCCGGCAATGCCGCGTAGATGATGAACGTATTCAGCCAGCCGAGCGCTTCTGCCGGCTGCTTCGTAACGCGTGCGGCAACGTAACCGGTCAGGATCAGGCCGAAGAATGGCAGCAGCAGACCGATGATATCAGCCATGGGGGTGAGCCATCAGGCATGTTCCATTTTACCGAGGGAAATGCGGGCGAAAGGTATCGCCCGACTTAGCCGATTTTCATCAGGATTGGAAAGGTCTGCTGAAACCAGATTGCCATATCGCTGACATAGCCGAAGATGAAAGCAAGGCCCGTCAGCACCAGAAGCCCGCCCATGACCTTTTCGACCGTCCCGAGATGGCGGCGGAAACGGGAGAGAAAGCGCATGAAGGCACCGGAAAAACCGGCAGCGATCCAGAAGGGAATGGCAAGGCCGAGCGAATAGACGGCGAGCAGACCGGCGCCAGCGCCGACCGTTTCACGCGAGGCGGCAATGCCGAGGATGGCGCCCAGCACCGGGCCGATGCAGGGCGTCCAGCCGAAAGCGAAGGCAAGACCCATGATATAGGCGCCCGTCAGCGTCGCCGGCTTGCCGCCGCTCTGAAAGCGTGCCTCCCGGGCCAGAAGGCCGATGCGGAAGACGTCGAGGAAGTTCAGCCCCATGATGACGATGATCAAACCACCGATCTTGGCGAGAATATCGAGGTGCTGGCGCAAAAGCATGCCGATCGAGGACGCGCCGGCGCCGAGCGCGATGAATACGGTGGCAAATCCCAACGTGAAGAACAGCGCCGACATCAGCACATTGCCACGGACGCCCGGGCTGGGAACAATCGGGCCTCCCGCTACGGCTGCACCACCTCCGCGAAACTGCTCGACCGAGATTCCCGCCATGTAGCAGAGATAAGGCGGCACAAGCGGCAGCACGCAAGGTGAAAGAAACGAAAGCGCTCCTGCGAGCAAGGCACTCAGAAGCGAGATATCGGCAAGCGACACGATGGGCTCCGGCTATGTCATTCCGATTCCTTTCCTAGCGACGCGAGTGCCGGAAAGCCAATCACCTTTTCGAGCGGGCGGGTGTCTTGCCTTAAAGTTGACGGAATTGGAAAACCAGCAGCCTGTTGCAAAACCCCGATTTTCCCCGGTTTTCCGGGCTCGACCAGGGGTCGCTAAGCCGCCCGATGAACGAATTGCTTTTGTAAAAATATTGGTTCAAGCTGTTGATGTTCGTCGAACAACGTACATTCCACCCCAGCTACTCAGCGGAGGAAAAGCCCCCATGCGTATTGCTACTATGTTCACGACTGCAGCCTTTGTCGCACTCTTCAGCGTAAGTGCCATGGCACAAACGGCGACCACCCCCAGCACCACCACAACAACCCCGAGCGCAACGACATCAACCCCCTCGACGACGACAACGACCAAGCCGAAGGCAACGAAGCCGGCGCAGACTGCCGTCTCCAAGGCATGTTCGACTCAGGCTGACGCCAAGGGTCTGCATGGAAAGGCACGCGCCAAATTCCGAAGCGATTGCAAGAAGAACGGCGGCAAGGTCTAAAACTCGTTTCATTTTCGAATCGTGGTCAACTCTACCGTCCAGCTGGCTGTAGAGTTGACCTTCAGGCGCTCTCATCAAATAACCCTGACGGAAAGACCGAGCGGCGGCATCTGGATGCTGTTTGCTTGCGATGATCGTTTGTTCCGCGATCCTTCTGTCGGACATATGTTCCTGCGGAATGCCGACAGAAAACCGCTGCCACTTTTTCTGGAATGACCCTGCAGGCTGGCGCCATTGATGCCGGCAAGAGCACGTGCGCGTTATCTGGATATCGCCACCCGCTCACTATCGACATTGATTAAGGCTTCGGCTTTCTCGCGGCCATAGCAATGTTCTGCAATAAACGAGACAAACCCGGGAAACCGGCTGAAATTACAGTCCATCCCTATCCGCTCAAATCTATAGACGGAGTAGGAAGTTGAGACCGGCCATAAACCCTCCCCCTTCGGAAGCAGCATCACAGACTAACTATCTGACAGCCTGTCTTTTCGCCCTGGAACCATCGCTCGAGGGCCTCGTTGCTGCGGCGATAAAATCAGGCTGGAAGCGCGAATATGTTCTTCTTGCCATCATGGCCATCGCGCTGAACGACGGCAGTATAAACCGATCGTCACCTAAGTCATTGCATTCATAAATGATGGAGAATGAAGTCGGTGACGCAAACAGCAACGCCGCTACCGAAACGATTATCGCCCCGCGATCGTCGCTGCGCAACTTTTGTCGGACTGCGCGATTATCTCTCCATGAGAAACCGCCCATGCGCGCACGAGCAACGATCCGACATCGGTGCATCGCTCAGACGTCCCTGGGACTCATGCGTCCCGAGGCTTGCGCTCTTTTGTCAGCGGATCGACTTTACCCTCGGCAAGCCTGTTGCGGGGATCGGCAACGAGGGAAGCCTCGTCCTTTTCTTTATTCGACCGGTCGTCCTTACGCACCTTGCTGTGCTGTATCTTCGCCAGGGCTTGCTTCTTCTCGCGTCCGCCCTGCGATTCACTTTGTCGATCCTGTGCCAAATGCGCCTCCTGTCTTTTGAAAAGGGAACTCACGTGACAGGATTAGGTTCCGATGGAACTAACAACACCATCATACTCGGCAATCTCTCGTCCAACTGCCGAGCGCATTTCGCAGGATTCCGTCTCTGGAAGCGACAAAGCGTCCCCTCACTGTACTTTTAGCGACACATAATATTATAATGCGACGATAGACGTGAAACGAATCATGAAATTCATGCGTTTAAGCTTCGCTGCCATGTGAGGAAGCTGATCATGACGTCGGTCGAAAGGAAAAAGCTCGCGCGGCTTGTTATGCTGAAGCTGCTACCGATCTTCGGTGGCCTGACTGCGGTTGCGGTCGTCGCGCTTTCCACAATCGCATAGGCCGATAATTGCATAGGCGCTGGCCGCAGACCTGCGTCGAAGACACCCGTCCACAAGCGATCGCCGATCTCAGGGCCTTCTTAATGTTTTGCCTGTCCAAATGTCAGGAGCAGTCGGTGCTGTCGACCGAAAACGAATAGTCCCTGCCCTTCAGCTGATAGATGTAATTGGCCAGAGATGCTTCGCCGGAACTGAACTTCGGCAGCAGGAAGTCGCAGAGGTCCGTGAGCTGCGCGGATTTGACGAGAGGCGGATCAAAATCGTCATCATCGTCGTCAAGATCATAGAAGTAGCTATAGATATGGTCGGTGAGGTCTATCTTCGTCAGCGTGGTTTTCTGATCGATCTTCCTAGGCAAATCCTTATTGGCAAAGATCACGGGATAGCGCTCCGTAAGGTAAGGGATCACAATTCGCTCCGTTGCCGGTGTCGTGATCGCAATACCCATCAGTGGCAGAACGCGTAAGGCTATCGAAAACTTCTTGCCTGCTATAAACCCAAACAAAAGCCCCAGAGAACCCAACAACCCGCAAACGATTGCATAAATTTCCCATAGGGACAGCTCTGCCACGAATTCCATCATTCGCCCGTCGTCTTCACCAACCATCTCTTTGATGGAGTTATGGTACTATCAAGTCGGTATTCTTCACCAGTCAATTTGGACCAAATGTCATCAACAACCTGTGCGTTATCGCAAGCCACAAAACTCGGCGCGCGCTGGGCAGTCGACGACAACGCAACCGTCTTAGATTCGAAATATTTATTTAGACCTTGAATCTGCCGACGTCGAAGCGTGCAAAGCCATTGCCCCATCAAGGGGCAGCACGTTGTTATTGATTGATGAACTGGCGTTTGGCGGGCTCGATTTCAAACCCTCCTCGACGTCGGGATGACCTATTGCGAAAGCTGCCGGCAGCGCAATCCTAAAGATCGATCATCGCTCATAGACTATTGTTCCCATATCACGAACAAGAGGCGGCGATATCGCGTAATCCAGCCTTCTGATCTACGTCAAACACGAAAACGAAGATTGCTGCGTTATGCCCGGTTGGACCGCTCCTTGGCTCAGCCGATCAGTCCATTCAATGAACCAGCTTTGCAACGGGTGAGACAGCTTGCACCGCGCTCTCGTGCCGCCCAGAAGTCGACCCGATAATAACCGCAACGACGGCGACCATTATGTAAATAATGACACCTTTAGGCTTTCGATCCGATACGCAATGCCTTGTCGACTCTAGTGAACGCAGATGTTCAGACATCATGATCCTTTAGTATTGAAGGGCATTCATTTAGTCGATCAGTGGTCCCTAATGAATATCCCGATTCGCGCATCTCCCTTGCAGCAGGCGAATACCGGGTCTTTTTTCGGATTCCGAATTGTCCGGAGAAAAAGCAAACCTCATTCTCGCACCCGGCAGAGGGTGCGGAACCAAGTCCCGAAAAACTGCAGAATTGAGGAAGCTGATGGTGAGAGCGATGGGGTTCGAACCCATGACCTACTGATTAAAAGTCAGTTGCTCTACCGGCTGAGCTACGCTCTCCCTCTCCGCAGGCAGAGGCTGCCCCGGTTGGAAGTGCGCGGAACATATGCAGACGCCCTATTGTGGTCAACCCATAAAATTGTGGCTGCGAGCGATCAAAGATGCTTTTCCTCACCTCGCTACCGCGAAATGACGGCATCGAACTGAAGAAATCGCCTATTATTAAAGAAAATCGGAAATCCGACGCCATAGGCGGATGAGCTCCAACAAGGCAAACGGTTCTCAAAGACCCAAACAACCGTAACAATTTCCCTTAATAATCAGGGTTGCAATGAACGGATCGATCGACTCGCCATCCGCAACAGTTGGGGTGCGAATCGTTTTTGGTGTATATCAGCTATTGTTAACAACCTGTCGGGCCCTCAGGAGGTTCTTTATGGAAGACGCAAACGTCGGTTGGATTGCAGCAATTATCATCGGCGGCCTAGCTGGCTGGTTCGCCGAGATGATCATGAAAAGCAACACGGGCATAATCATGAACATCATCCTCGGCATTGTCGGTGCGCTTGTCGCCAGCTGGCTTTTCCGTACGCTCGGCATCGTCCTGCCGTTCCATGTATGGCTGAACTACCTGATCACAGGTTTCATCGGCGCCTGCATTCTGATTTTCGTCGGTCGACTGATCAGACGTTAGCAGCGCATCGGGCTGCGCAAGCCCAAATCGGGAAGAGGAAAAAAGGGAAGGCGGGCCAAACCGCCTTCCCTTTTTTGTTACGCTCGCCCGGTGGGACGCAAGACCGCGAAAATAAGCCGCGGCTTTTGAGGCCTTCCCAAGCGCGACCTCGGCGCTATCTACCAAAATGGAACCGAAAGGAGGTTGGAAACATGACGGAAAACGCCAATCGGACAACCACCCGCAAAGTCATCCGCGGCCGCCCATACAGCATTGCCGAGTTTACACGGAAATACCGTCTCGACGATGCGGAGGCAAAACGCCTCTTCTACAAGTTCGGCCCGTCGTCCACCGAGCTGGACCTGCTCATGGCCGCCAAACGAAGACCGCCTACCCTTGCCACCGCAATCGGCCAATAACGACGCGGCTCCTTTGCTCCACTTGCGAAATATCCCGAAATCGTCGGCCCTGAGGGACGACGATTTCCGGTAAGGCGATTTGAACGGGCCGCCAAGCCGGCCTTGTTGACGTATCACGACCGTTGCCTTCGACGAGGCCAGATGACACTGTGTGCCCTCACGCATAAGCCGGACATAATTTCGGATGCAGAATTCACTCAGCCATCTTGCCTATCTCGCGCTGGAATATGCGATTGTGTCGCTTGAGTTGAAGCCAGGCGGCCTTGTGACCGAAAAACAGCTGATCGAGATGGCGGGGCACGGACGGACGCCGGTGCGCGAGGCCATTCAGAAGCTTGCCTGGCAGGGATTGATCCATGTGCGCCCGCGCGTCGGCCTGCAAATCGCGGAAATTCGTCCGGAAGATCATCAATATGTCATGCAGGTGCGGCGCGAACTGGAACCGATTGCCGCCGCGCTCGCCGCCACCTGTGCCGATCCGCAGCAGAGGGAGCGATTGCGGGAATGCGCCCGACGGATGGCGGAATGCGCCGGTACCGGCGACTTGCCAGCTTTTTTCGCCGCCGACAAGGCCTTCGACGAGGTATTGGAAACGGCCTGCCCCAACAATTTCATCACAGCGGCGCTCGCCCCGGTTCAAACACATGCGCGCCGGCTGTGGTATTCGACTGGAACGCACGACCGCATGGACGGCGCGATTGCCATGCATATTCAGGCGATAGACGCCATCCGCGGCGGCGATGCCGACAAGGCACGCATCGCCATGGCCGCACTCATCGATTATCTCAACAATGCATGAAAAAGGCGGCTTCGTTGCGGAAACCGCCTTTCATTTAGCATTGGAATAATTCGCTTAACCGACGAAAGCGCGTTCGATGACGAACTCGGCCGGCTTGTTGTTGGCACCCTCGTTCAGGCCGGCCTTTTCGAGCAGGCTCTTGGTGTCCTTCAGCATGGCGGAGGAGCCGCAGATCATACCGCGATCGATTGCTGGATCCAACGACGGTACGCCGAGATCACTGAAAAGCTTGCCGTTTTCGATGAGATCGGTGATGCGGCCCTTGAAGGGGAATTCTTCGCGGGTGACGGTCGCGTAGTGGCGCAGCTTATCGCCGACGACTTCGCTGAGGATCTCGTCATTGCGGATTTCCTCGACGAGATCGAAACCGTATTTTAGCTCGGCAACATCGCGCGTCGTGTGGGTGAGGATCACTTCCTCGAACTTTTCATAGGTTTCGGGATCGCGGATGAGGCTCGCAAACGGCGCAACCCCGGTACCGGTCGAGAACATATAGAGCCGACGGCCGGGGGTCAGCGCGTCTAGAACCAGCGTGCCGGTCGGCTTCTTGCGCATCAGCACTTCGTCGCCGGGCTTGATATTTTGCAGGTGCGAGGTCAGCGGACCATCCGGCACCTTGATGGAAAAGAACTCGAGTTCATCGGCCCAGGCGGGGCTTGCGATCGAATAAGCGCGATAAAGCGGTTTGCCATCGACCATGAGGCCAATCATGGCGAACTCGCCCGAGCGGAAACGGAAGCCCTGCGGCCGGGTCATGGTGAAGCGAAAGAGCCGGTCGGTATAATGTGTGACGCTCAGCACCTTCTCGGCGAAAACGCCGGCGGGTACTGCTGAGGCAAATTCATCTGTCTTTGCGGGGGCGTTCATTCTGTCTCGAATCCCGTATTAGTCTTACGCGTTTTTCCTGGGCACGTATTCCCTGGCAGGCTCATTTCGCGACGCTGATATAACAATATAGCCGGTTTTGAAAGGCATTCCATTCCAACCGACTGGATAGGACTGAAATATGCCTATTCCAGTCAAGTTTCCATATCACTGAACGTACATAATTCGAAAGGCTTGAATACGGCAATCCGACACTGTCAAACTGCCGCACAGCCGCCTTTCGACATCAGGCCGACTTTGCCGGCAATCGCCGCCAGCTATAGGCCTGTCCGCCTTCGGCACGCCGAGCGGTCGGCTGATAATAGTGCGGAATGCCCGGAAGGCGATTTTCCGACAGGCGCTTCAGCGCTGTTGCGTTGGTGACGGCGAAACTATCGATACCGACGCGCAGCATCAACGGAATCTGGTCGATCAGCACGTCGCCGACAGCACGCAGCTCATTGGCATAGCCGAGGCGTTGGCGCAGCAGCGACGCATGGCTGAAGGCACGGCCATCGCTGAATGCCGGAAAGGCGACCGCGACGATATCGAGACGGTCGAGATAAGGCTGCAGCCGGGTCACGTCATCGGCTGGCTTGATGACGACGCCAAGGCCGGCCTCATTGCTCTCTTCCGCCTTTGCGATCAACGCATCGAGGCCGAGCAGAGGCTTCTGCGGCTCGGTCGCCTTAATCTCGTCGGTCTCGATGACCCACGGATCGTTTTCCACGAAGCCGGTTTCCCGCCAGATCTTGGTCATAATCAATCTCCTTACGCCGCTTCGGCTGCGGACGAGGACGCGCCGTAAAGCGCGGTCTTGAACGGCTGCGGCCCGACTCGACGGTAGGCGGTCAGAAAGGTTTCGGAAGGATCCAGACGAAGGCCGAGATAGGTATCGACGATGGTCTCGATGGCGTCGGTCACCTTATCGGGCTCGAAGCCGCGGCCGATGATCTCGCCGATCGACGTATTCTCGTCGCCAGAGCCGCCGAGCGTGATCTGATAGAGTTCCGCACCCTTCTTCTCGACCCCAAGCAGGCCGATATGACCGACATGGTGATGGCCGCAGGCATTGATGCAGCCGGAAATCTTGATCTTCAGCTCGCCGATCTCCGCCTGCCGCTCGGGCGAACCGAAACGTGTGGAGATTTCCTGCGCAACCGGAATGGAACGCGCGTTGGCAAGCGCGCAATAATCGAGACCGGGACAGGCGATGATATCAGTGATCAGGCCCGCATTTGCCGTTTCGAGACCGTTGGCCACCAGACCGCGATAGACGGCTTCGAGATCGGCCAGCGCCACATGCGGCAGGATGAGGTTCTGCTCGTGGCTGACGCGAATTTCGTCGAAGGCATATTCCTCGGCAATATCGGCGACGGCTTCCATCTGGACATCCGTCGCATCGCCAGGAATGCCGCCGATCGGCTTCAGCGAGATTGTCACCATGCCGTAATCGGGGTTCTTGTGCGGCTGGACGTTCTGCTGCACCCAGCGCGCAAAAGCCGGATCGGCCTTCTTCCAGCGCGCCAGGCTTTCCCAACCTTCGGGGCGTTCAGGCAGCGCCGGCGGTGCGAAATAGGCCGAGATGGCCTGGACATCGGCTTCCGGCAGCTTCAGTTCGGTGTCTCGCAGCTTGTCGAACTCGACTTCGACCTGACGTGCCAGTTCCTCGGCGCCCGTTTCATGCACGAGGATCTTGATGCGCGCCTTGTACTTGTTGTCGCGGCGGCCATGCAGATTGTAAACACGCATGATGGCGGTGATGTAGGAGAGAAGATCCGCTTCCGGCAAATAGTCGCGGATCAGCTTGGCAACCAGCGGTGTACGCCCCTGCCCGCCGCCGACATAGACAGCAAAACCGATCTCGCCCTTGTCGTTCTTCTTCAGATGCAGGCCGACATCATGCACCTGAATGGCGGCACGGTCGCGCTCGGCGCCGGTGACGGCGATCTTGAACTTGCGCGGCAGGAAGGAAAATTCCGGATGAACCGACGACCATTGGCGCAGGATTTCGGCATAGGGCCTGGGATCGGCGACTTCGTCAGCTGCAGCACCGGCGAAATGATCGGCCGTTACGTTGCGAATGCAATTGCCGGAGGTCTGGATCGCATGCATCTCGACAGAAGCAAGATCGGCCAGTGCATCCGGCATTTCGGAAAGCTTCGGCCAGTTGAACTGCAGGTTCTGACGCGTGGTGAAGTGGCCATAGCCGCGGTCATAGGTGCGCGCGACATGGGCGAGCATGCGCATCTGGCGCGAGCTCAGCGTGCCATAGGGAATGGCGATGCGCAGCATATAGGCATGCAGCTGCAGATAAACGCCGTTCATCAGGCGCAGCGGCTTGAAGGCATCTTCCGAAAGCTCACCCGAGAGGCGCCGCTCCACCTGATCGCGAAACTGGGCGACCCGTTCCGCAACAAAGGCGTGGTCGAATTCATCGTAACGATACATGACTTCCTCGGGACTTCTCAGACTGCAATGAAATCGGGATCGGCCGGGGCATAGCCCCGCGCGTATTCCATGGTGGGGCCTTCGGCGCGGATGCGCTCGCGCAGGCGCAGCGGCCAAAGCTTGCCGCCGGTTTCCTGCACATCGATCAGATTGACGTCGACGACTTTGTTGTCAGCATAGGCCTGCTTGCCGATCGCTTCTAGGGCGGCTTCCGCTTCGGCATGCCGAGCGACCAGCGCTTCCTGCAGCGATGTCACCCACTCACCATTTGCGTTCAGCCAGACGGCGACGCCATCGGTGAGCCGGTTTGCGGTCAGAACCTTGTCGACCATCAATCAGTTCCTTGCATAGTCTTGAGCAGCGGCCTCGCGATGGACCAGCGGCTCGGATTGTTCAAAATTCGCACCGGCGACGGCATCGCCGATAATGACCATAACCGGCCCGCCCAGCTCATCGCGGTGCTCGAGATCGGGCAGATCCCGCAGGATGCCGTGCATCAAGCGGCGATCGCGCCGGCTGGCATTCTCGATGATGGCAACGGTCGTCTCGGGCGGCAAGCCGGCTTGCATCAGGCGGCCGGCAACGGAAGCGGCAACCGTGCGTCCCATATACACGGCAATCGTGGCGCCGGATACGGCCAAACTCGCCCAATCGGGCAGCACATCGCCCGTGAGATCGTGACCCGTTGTGAAGACCAGCGAAGAGGCGACGCCACGCAGCGTCAGCGGCAGTTCGAAATCCGCGGCGGCAGCGAAAGCCGAGGTGATGCCCGGAACGATCTCATAGCCGATACCGGCGGCGCGCAGAGCCGCCATTTCCTCGCCGGCACGGCCGTAAACCAGAGGATCGCCCGACTTCAGCCGCACGACACGCTTGCCTTCGCGGCCAAGCTGCACCAGCAGATCGTTGATCTCTTCCTGCGACTTGCTATGGCATCCCTTGCGCTTGCCGACGGACAGGCGCTCGGCGTCGCGACGGCCCATATCGACGATCGCCTGCGGCACCAGCGCGTCATAGACGATGACATCTGCTTCCATCATCACGCGCTGCGCGCGCAATGTCAGCAGATCTTCAGCGCCGGGGCCGGCGCCGACCAGCCAGACGCGACCCTCGACATCGCGCGGCGACTGCAGCAGCTCATCGGCCACCTGCTCCGCCTGTGCGGCATGACCGGCATTGATGGCATCGGCCACCGGTCCGGAAAAGAACTGCCGCCAGAAAACGCGACGCGCAGCGCCCCGCGCCACGAAACGCTCGACTGGCTTGCGATAGCGCGTGGCCAGCTCCGCCAGTTTGCCGAGCGACGGCGACAACATCTGGTCGATCTGCGCGCGGATCATCTGCGCCAGCACAGGTCCGGCACCCTCGGTGCCGATTGCGACGGCAACAGGCGCACGATTGACCAGAGCCGGCGTGTAGAAATCGCAATAGTCGGGCTGATCGACGGCGTTTGCCGGAATTCGCTCGGCGCGAGCCGCGTCGACGATGGCGCGATCTGCTTCGGCGTCACCAGTAGCAGCAAAGACGAGCGTCGCGCCCTTGACCTGATCGGGTGAAAAATCGCCGCGTACGATTTCGATGCGGTTGGCGATGAGAAAGGCATGATAATCCGCCTCCGGCGCCGACGCGTAGGCGACGATCCGGGCCTGCGTGTTCAAAAGCAGCCGTACCTTGGCAAAAGCCTCGTCGCCATTGCCGAAGACAGCCGCCACCCTTCCTTCCACGCGGAAGAAAGCGGGAAACACCGAAAGCTGTTCAGTCCTGGGAGGCATCATGGTTCCACTTCGAGATTTGGCGAATATCGCCCCTGCGGCCAAGAGATTGAAGAAACAGAAATTCTAATGCCCATGCATGCGCGTATTCTTTTGCTCGACATGTCAAGGATTTGAGCAAAACTCACCAGGCGAGCAGATCGCAATAAGCCTATAAAATCTATAGATTTTTGTGACTCGGCCCCGTTGCCGAGCTGCTTTATTGCTTGTGGCAAACACAGTCTTTAAGTTATTTACGCATACCGCGACATTTGCAACCCCGATAGACTGCAGCGAAAATCGTTGGAGAAAACCCTTGTCTGACAACAGCATCGCTGCACGCCTCCTCAACGTCGTCGAGCACGACATCTTACCCCTGACACGCCAGGGCGTGACGGCCGGCAACAAGATCTTCGGGGCTGCCATTCTGCGCAAGTCCGATCTCTCGCTCGTCGTCGCGGAAACTAACAATGAACTGAAAAACCCGCTCTGGCATGGCGAGGTTCACACCCTGAAGCGCTTCTACGAACTCGGCGAGAAGCCCGCGACCAAGGACTTGATCTTTCTGTCGACTCATGAGCCCTGCACCATGTGCATGTCGGCGATCACCTGGGCCGGTTTCGACAATTTCTACTATTTCTTCAGCCATGAAGATTCCCGGGATGCCTTTGCGATCCCGCATGATCTCAAGATCCTGAAAGAAGTCTTCGGCCTGGAGCCGGGTGGCTATCGCCGTCGAAACGCATTCTGGAACAGCTTTGCCATTTCCGACCTGGTAGAGATGGAAGCGGACCTACGCAAAGGCGAGCTGAAGGAACAGACAGCGCGCATCAAGCAGGCCTATGCCGATCTCTCCGAAAACTACCAGGCGTCGAAGAGCAGCAACGACATTCCTTTGAACTGACAGAACAAAATTTGAGGCAACGATGGAAGCATCGCGAGACATTTCCGGCCTGATCGATATCATGGCGGCGCTGCGGAACCCAGAAAGCGGCTGCCCTTGGGACATCGTCCAGACCTTCGAAACCATCAAGCCCTACACGATCGAGGAAGCCTATGAAGTGGCCGATGCGATCGAGCGCAAGGATAACGACGATCTTTGCGACGAGCTCGGCGATCTCCTGCTGCAGGTTGTCTTCCACGCGCGGATCGCAGAGGAGGCCGGCGCATTTTCCTTCGGTGATGTCGTGCACGCCATCACCCGCAAGATGATCCGCCGCCATCCGCATGTCTTTGCCGTCTCCGATGCCAAGACCGAGGATGCGGTGACGCTGCAATGGGATCGGATCAAAGCCGAGGAGAAGCGCGAACGGGCCGAACGGCGGGCGAAGAACGGCATTACGGAAGATTTCAAGGCCGGTTTCCTGGGCTCGGTGCAGCGGACCTTCCCTGCCCTGACGGAAGCCTTGAAATTGCAGGAGCGCGCCGCCAAGGTCGGTTTCGACTGGTCGGCGCCCGAACCGATCCTCGACAAGATCGAAGAGGAGATCGGCGAATTGCGGGCAGCACTTGCAAGCGGCGACAAGGCCAAGGTCAGCGACGAACTCGGCGACCTGATCTTCGCCGTCGTCAATATCGGCCGGCATGTGAAGGCCGATCCGGAGCAGGCTTTGCGCGGAACGAACACCAAGTTCCGCCGCCGCTTCCATCACATCGAAACGACGCTTGAAGCTGAAGGCGAGACGCTGGAAGGTGCCTCGCTGGAGCGGATGGAGGAGATCTGGCAGTCGGCTAAAGCCATCGAGCGGCAGCTGACGGGCGTCAAGTCGGCGTAAACCCGCCTATTCCCAGTCGTCGCGTTGCGGCTTCGGGCCATTGCCCATGCGCCGCTCCAATTCAGCCGCTTCAGCCTCGGTCAGGCGGACGTCGAGCGTCACCGTTCCGTCCTCATTGTCCTCGCGGTTGTCGACGACAGCATGATTGTAAAGCCAGGGCAGGAGTGCCAGCTTTTCGACAGGCAGTGTAATCGTCGTTTCCGTCAGCACGCCGGAGAGACGCCGGCTGATTTCATCCATCAGACGATCGACGCCCTCGCCTGATATCGCCGAGACGGCAATGACGTTTTCTGTTGTCGACGCCTTCTGGACGATGGCATCGTGAACTTCCGGTTCCAGGCGGTCGATCTTGTTCCAGACCTCGAGGATGCGCTCCGCACCTTCCGCCTCGCCAATGCCGAGATCGCCGAGAATGCGCATGACGTCGGCGCTTTGCGCCTGATTATCGTCATCCGAGAGATCGCGGACATGCAGGATTAGGTCGGCTTCCAGCACCTCTTCCAGCGTTGCGCGAAACGCGGCCACCAAGTGAGTCGGCAGGTCGGAGATGAAGCCGACGGTATCTGAGAGGATGACGGTTCGGCCATGCGGCAGCTTCATGCGGCGCAGCGTCGGGTCGAGCGTCGCAAACAGCATGTCTTCGGCAAGAACGCCGGCGCCGGTAATGCGGTTGAACAGCGTCGACTTGCCGGCATTGGTGTAGCCGACAAGAGCCACGATTGGATGCGGCACCTTCTTTCGCTTGGCGCGATGAAGCTGCCGGGTGCGAACGACCTGCTCCAGCTCGCGCTCCAGCCGGATGATCCGTTCCTGCAGCATGCGACGGTCGGCTTCGATCTGAGTTTCACCCGGGCCGCCCATGAAGCCGGCGCCGCCGCGCTGGCGTTCAAGGTGGGTCCAGCTTCGAACCAACCGGCCCTTCTGATAATTCAGATGTGCAAGCTCGACCTGCAGCGTGCCTTCCTTGGTGGAAGCGCGGCGGCCGAAGATTTCGAGAATGAGGCCGGTACGGTCGATGACCTTGGCGTTCCATGCCTTCTCGAGATTGCGCTGCTGAACGGGCGTCAGGGGATGATCGACGATGACGAGCCCGGCGTTGAATTCATCGAGCAGCGCGAGGATTTCCTCGATCTTGCCGGTTCCGAGCAGGGTTGCCGGCCGCGGGTCGTTGATCGGAACGATGGAGCCGTTGACGACATCGAGGTCGATGGCGAGCGCGAGACCCTTGGCCTCTTCCAGCCGGCTTTCGGGCGGGCGTGAAACGGAGATGGCACTGTCGGCTTGAGCGGAACGCGCGGCGCGCGCCTGTTTCAGTACAGGCACGACGACAACGGCGCGCATGTCATCCCGGTGTTTTACGGTCTCCGGGATGAGGGAAGCATTTTTGGTATCGCGTGTCGTGATAACGGCAAGTCCCGGTTAGGATGCGGCTTCTTCGCTCTCGAACATCTGCATCGGCTGACCCGGCATGATCGTCGAGATCGCATGCTTGTAGACGAGCTGCGAATGGCCATCGCGGCGGAGCAGGACGCAGAAATTGTCGAATGAGGTTACGACACCTGTGAGCTTCACGCCGTTAATCAAGAAAATTGTGAGTGAAATCTTTTGCTTGCGAACAGTATTGAGAAACAAGTCCTGCAAGTTCTGAGAACGTTCCGCCATCGCGCCGCTTCTTTCTTTTTTGCCGGCCTGAGCCGGTTGAATGTCATGGTATACAGAGGTCCCGGACGGGAGATACCCTCATTCTCTCCCCCCAGCGAATGTTGGTATCAAATCGCAGTCTTTTCCGCAACGTCGAAAAAGGCTTCACGAATTTTCTGTGACATGCTGCCTGGATGACCGTTCGCTATCGTCAATCCATCGATAGAAACGACCGGAAAACAGATACTTGTCGCCGCCGTGATGAAGACTTCGCGGGCCTTCATCATCTCTTCGACCGAGAAGAATCGCTCGACGATCGTCACATCGAGCTTGGCTGCAACGTCCATCAGCGTCGTGCGGGTGATGCCGCGCAGGATGCCGTGTTCGGCCGGGCGGGTGACGAGATTCCCGTCGTGATCGACGATCCAGACGTTGGTCGCCGCGCCTTCCTTCACCATGCCGTTGTGATCGATATAGATCGCCTCCTGCGCGCCGGCTTCCTTGGCCTGCTGGCGGGCCATGGCGTTCGGAAGCAGGCCGACCGACTTGATATCCACCCGATCCCAGCGATTGTCGCGGACGGTGATCGCCTTGATGCCATTGGCATTCTTCTTGGCAATCACGGACTGATCGGTGCTCTTGGCGGTGACGACGATCGAGGACGGCGTGCCATCAGGCGGAAAGACGTGATCGCGCCGGGCGACGCCGCGAGTAACCTGCAGGTAGAACAGACCGTTGCGGACGTGATTGCGGCGCAAGGTCTCGCGAATCACCAGCACCAATGCCTGGCGCGTCATCGGCCAGGCGATGCGCAGCTCGCCCAGCGAACGGTTGAGTCGATCGAGATGGCGCGTCAGGTCGACGATCACGCCATGGCGAACCTCGCACACCTCGTAGACGCCATCGGCGAATTGATAGCCGCGATCCTCGATATGCACCATGGCGTCGCTGTGCTTGACGTAGCGGCCGTTGACGTAAGCTATTCTCGGCATGAAAGCCCCTGATCCGAATTCTGAGATGTTCGAAATGTCGGGCGGCCGGTCAGACGCCCAACGACTTCAGCTTGCGGTGCAGCGCCGAACGCTCCATGCCTACAAATTCCGCCGTGCGCGAGATATTGCCGCCGAAACGGTTGATCTGAGCGATGAGATAATCGCGCTCGAACATTTCGCGCGCTTCGCGCAGCGGCAATGTCATGATGTGATAATCGTTCTTGGCGGAGACCTTTGGCAGCATATCGCCGAGGTCGGTCGGCAGCATTTCCGCCGTGATCGGCGTTTCTGCGCCGTCAGAGCGTGCCAGGATCATCAACCGCTCGATATTGTTGCGCAGCTGGCGGATATTGCCGGGCCAGTCATGCGCCTGCAGCACCGCCATGGCGTCGTCACCGATGCGGCGCGGCCGGATGCCCGCCTGCTCCGAAATCTGGCGCATCAGCTGATCCACGAGAAAGGGAATATCCTCCCGGCGCTCGGCAAGAGCCGGGACGCGTACAGGCACGACAGCGAGACGGTGATAGAGATCCTCGCGGAAAAGGCCCTCTGCAATGCGGCTCTCGAGATTATAGGCCGTGGACGAGATGATACGCACATCCACCTTGACGCGCTTGGAACCGCCGACGCGCTCGAACTGCTGATCGACGAGCACGCGCAGGATCTTGTTCTGCGTCTCGCGCGGCATTTCACCGACTTCGTCGAGATAGAGGATGCCGCGATGGGCCTCTTCCAGGGCACCGATCTTGCGCGCCTGCCCCGGCGAGCCTTCGGTGCCGAACAGGGCGATTTCCATGCGCTCCGGCGTGATTGTGGCGGCGTTCAGCGCCACGAAGGGGCCATTGGCGCGGGTCGACTTCTTGTGGATCATCCGGGCCACGAGCTCCTTGCCGGAGCCCGACGGACCGAAGATCATGATACGGCTGTTGGTCGGCGATACCTTGTCGATCGTCTGGCGCAGCTGCGAAACGGCAACCGACGTGCCGATCAATTCCACGGCGTCGCCGGTGCGGCGCTTCAGCTCCGAGACTTCGCGCTTCAGCTTGGAATTTTCCAATGCGCGCTCGGCGATCAGGATGAGGCGATCGGCCTTGAACGGCTTTTCGATGAAATCGAAAGCACCACGCTTGATGGCGGAGACAGCCGTTTCGATATTGCCATGACCCGAAATCATAACCACGGGCAGCTCCGGATGGCGCGCCTTGATCTCGTCAAGCAGCGCAAGACCGTCGAGCTTGCTGCCCTGCATCCAGATATCGAGAAAGATCAGCCGCGGCGCACGATCGGAAATCGCGGCGAGCGCGCTGTCGCTGTCATGCGCGGTGCGGGTTTCGTGCCCCTCATCCGAAAGAATTCCCGAAACGATTTCGCGAATGTCTTCCTCGTCGTCGACTACGAGAATATCAGATGCCATAGACGCTTTCCTTGTCATTTTCCGTATGGGCGACGGCGGCTTGCTCACGGCGCGGCAGATGCACGCGGATCATGGCCCCCCTGCCCTGGTCGAAATCGGCGGGCGCGTCGTGGAGTTCGATCTGCCCGCCATGGTCTTCAATGATCTTCTTGACGATGGCGAGGCCAAGGCCCGTGCCCTTCTCGCGCATCGTCATGTACGGTTCGAGAATGCTGTGCCGGTTCTCGACTGGCAGACCGCGGCCATTGTCAATGACGTCGACAGTGAAGCGATCGCGATCCGGATCGAGCGACGAGCGGACGAGGATCTTTGGCTGTTCGCGAGCTTGGTCGCTCGGTACGCCTTCGATTGCCTCGACGGCATTCTTGATGAGATTGCCGAAGGCCTGGCCGAGCATTCGCGCATCGAACATGCCCTCGAGCCGCTCGTCGCCCAGTTCACGTTCGAACTGGACATGTGTATTGCCCATTTCGCGCAGGAACACGGCGTCGCGCAGAATATCGCGCAGATCGGTTGGCTCCATGGTCGGCTTAGGCATGCGGGCGAAGGAGGAGAACTCGTCGACCATGCGGCCGATATCGCCTACCTGCCGGATGATCGTATCCGTGCACTGGTCGAAGACAGGACGGTCGGCATCGGCGATATTCTTGCCGAAACGGCGGCGGATGCGCTCAGCGGAAAGCTGGATCGGCGTCAGTGGGTTCTTGATCTCATGCGCGATACGGCGTGCAACGTCGGCCCAGGCGGTCGAGCGCTGCGCAATGACCAGATCGGTGATATCGTCTAGCGTGATCACATAGGATTCATTGGCGTCGCGCGATTCCTCGCGCGTTACCTGAACGCTGAGCGTGCGTACCGTTCCGCCGCGAACAAGGCTGATCTGTTTGCGGAAATCGCTGCGATGGCGCGTCGTCGCTTCCGTCACGACTTGGTCGACCTCTGGCGAAATATCGGACAGATTCTTGCCGATGAGCTCGTCACTCTTGAGCGTCAGCAGGTCTTCGGCCGAGGTGTTGACGATGGTGATGCGCCGATCGTGCTCGACACCGATCACGGCCGCCGTCACACCCGAAAGCACGGCTTCGATGAAGCGGCGGCGGTCATCGACCTCGTCCTTCGCTTCAAGGATTTCATCGCGCTGCGTGCGAATTTCCGAGATCATCTTGTTGAAGGTGCGCGACAGGCTGCCGACGTCGCCGTCAGCCGAGCGTACCGGCACCAGCACGTTCATGTTCCCCGAAGCAACGTTATCCGCAGCACTGATGAGGAGACGGATGGGCCTGACGATGCGATCAGCGATCGCGATAGCGGTCCAGATTGCCGCCAAAAGCACGATCAGAGCAAAGCCGATATAGAGAACGGCAAAGGCGATCTGAAGCGACATGCGCCCTTCCTCCATCGCCTTGTACTCGACGGTGTTGTCCTCCACCATCCGCATAGCATTCATGACGCGCGGATCGACCGCGCGAACGGTGTAGAGGAACGCGCCGGGTATTTCATCGAGCTTGATGACCGCGCCGACAAGATTGGTTACGCCAGGCGGAATGAGAGTCGGTTGCCCGTTGGCCGAAGAATCAAGCGCGTCTTTTGGAATGGCCGGCAGCGGGCGTTCGGTCTTGATCTCGGCTTGGACAATGGCGCTGCCGTCGCGGCGCACGAGAAATGCACCCAGCAAGCCGCGCCCGCGTGCCTGACGGGTCATCAAGTCGGCAAAGCCGGTGCGATCGAGATTGAAGAGCGAACGGTTGCGCTCCAGATCGTTGGCCATCGACACGGTCTGACCCTGCAGATAGCTCGCATTCTCCATCAGATAGGCTTGCGCGACGTTCTGCGAGGAGCTGATGATCTGCTGCGTTCGCACGCCGAACCAGCGATCCAGGCCAACATTGAGCGTCAGGCTGGCAACGATGGCGACGAGAATGGCTGGCGTGATCGCGACGATCGAGAATAGAACGACAATGCGGATATGCAGGCGGGCTGCCGCGCGGCCACGGCTGCGCGCCTTCATCAGCCGCGCCACCTCACGGGCAATAAGAGCAATCAGCCCCAGGACGAAAAGTCCATTGATAACGACCGAGGTGAAAACGACCGAGGATGTCGGGGCGACTGGCGTCAGCCCGAGAAGCATCAGCAGGGTCGCGATGGCGCACAGCAGAGCGCCGCCGGCCAGGATCAGACCAGGTAGGGCAAAGGAAGCACGACGGTCCGTCACCTTGACAACCGTCTCGTCGCTCGCCGCCGGCGACACCGCGTCCTGCATCATTCCCATCAATCTCCACGCCCGAGCGACGGTCGGCGCCCTGGTCGAATCGCACGGCCACTATGGGCATCGGTGCGAGCGACAGGCAGAGGCGGGAACTGTCGTCCGGTTTCGCATAGAAGCGAAACCTTTACTTTACGTCACTTTTGCAACAGCTTGAAAAATCAGACGAACTCTCGTTCTGAAGAGAGTGGGCCAGATGAATCGCCACCGCAAAAACGACGAATCTGCTGCGTGACCTTTAAGCAACGCATTGTGGCGAAAATGCAACGCATCGGATTACATTGTCAAGCCGTACGGGAGCTTCTGTAAACCGAAACACCCAGTTCTCTGATCTTTTTGCGCAGCGTATTACGATTTAGGCCCAAAAGATCGGCCGCCTTGATCTGATTGCCGCGTGTGGCAGTCAGTGCGGCGAGAATCAACGGGTATTCCATTTCGGTCAACACGCGATCGTAGAGGCCTGGCGGCGGCAGATTTTCGCCGAAACCGGCAAAATAGGTCCGCATATTCTCTTCCACCGCCTGGGCGATGGTCATCGTACCGGTGCGAACCGGGCCTTTCTCGATCGGGCTGTCAGGCACATCGGCGCGCAATTCCGCGTCGATGATCTCCTTGGTAATGACATCCTGCGGATAGAGCGCCATAAGGCGGCGGATGAGATTTTCGAGCTCGCGGACGTTACCTGGCCATGGATAGGCCTTCATCAGCTCGAGCGCTTCCTGGTCGAAACGCTTGGAACCCAGCCCCTCTTTTTCAGCCTGCTGGATGAAATGACGCACCAGATCGGGAATATCCTCGGCGCGATCGCGCAGCGGTGGCAGGCGGAGCGGCACGACGTTGAGGCGGTAATAGAGATCCTCGCGGAACAGGCCCTGATTGATGGCCTGCTTCAGATCCTTGTTGGTGGCGGCGACGATGCGGACATCGGTGCGGATCGGGGTGCGACCGCCGACGGTGGTGTATTCGCCCTGCTGCAGCACGCGCAGCAGGCGCGTCTGCGCATCCATCGGCATATCGCCAATTTCGTCGAGGAACAGCGTGCCGCCTTCGGCCTGCTCGAAACGTCCGGTCGAGCGGGTCTGCGCGCCGGTGAAGGCGCCCTTCTCATGGCCGAACAGTTCGGATTCGATCAGGTCGCGCGGGATGGCCGCCATGTTGATGGCCACGAAGGGACCGTTGCGGCGCTTACCGTAATCATGCAGAGCGCGGGCCACCAGCTCCTTGCCGGTACCGGATTCACCGGTGATCATCAGCGTCAAGTCCGTCTGCATCAGACGCGCAAGCACGCGGTAGATTTCCTGCATCGCGGCGGATCGGCCGACGAGCGGCATACCGTCCTGCATGTCGTCATCGATTTTTGCCGGCTTACGCTTCGGCTCCGACAGCGCGCGGCCGACGATCGCGATCAGCTCGGTCAGGTCGAAGGGTTTCGGAAGATAGTCATAGGCGCCCTTCTCCGATGCCTTGATCGCCGTCATGAAAGTGTTCTGCGCACTCATGACCAGAACAGGCAGATCCGGCCTCGCCTTTTTGATGCGCGGCAACAGATCGAATGCGTTTTCATCCGGCATGACGACGTCGGTTACAACGAGGTCGCCTTCGCCGGCGGAGACCCAACGCCAGAGCGTAGCGGCGTTTGACGTGATACGCACGTCGTAACCGGCGCGGCTCAAAGCCTGGTTGAGCACGGTGCGGATGGCCGCGTCGTCATCGGCGACAAGGATCGTGGCTGTCATCGAGTAGTCCCTGTAGAGTTCGGAAGTGGGGCATCTTCTGAGGTGATGCCCTTGGAGGCAGGCATCAAAACACGGAAAGTGGTGCGATGGTTCTGGCTGTCGCATTCGACGATGCCGCCGTGGTCACCGATGATCTTGGCGACCAGCGCAAGGCCGAGGCCGGTTCCGTTCGTCTTGGTCGTGATGAACGGATCGAAGAGATGCGGCACGAGATCGGCCGGGACACCCGGGCCATTGTCGATGACGCAGAATTCCAGCGGCAAGGAGATCTTTTCGCGCGTGCCGGCTACGGAAAGCCTAATGCCGGGACGATAGGCCGTCGTCAGCATGATTTCGCCGTCCTGACGGTCGCCGACCGCTTCAGCGGCGTTCTTCACCAGATTGAGGAAAACCTGCACGAGCTGATCCCGGTTTGCGAAAACCGCCGGCAGCGAGGGGTCGTAATTCTCTGAGATCTTAATGTTTCGCGCAAAGCCGGCCTTGGCGACCGCCTTCACATGATCGAGCACGGAATGGATGTTGACGGGAACACGATCGACGGGCCGCTCGTCGGAGAAAACCTCCATGCGGTCGACCAGCGAGACGATGCGGTCGGTCTCGTCACAGATGAGGCGCGTCAGTGCGCGATCGTCGTCCTCAACGGATTGCTCCAGCAGCTGTGCGGCACCACGAATGCCCGACAGCGGGTTCTTGATCTCATGCGCCAGCATGGAGGCAAGGCCGGTGACTGAACGGGCAGCAGCGCGATGCGTCAGCTGCCGGTCGATCTTGTCGGCCATGGAGCGCTCCTGGAACACCACCACGACCGAACCGGGCGTGCTGGAAACCGGCGCGACATAGATATCCACCAGCTTGTCCTGTCCCAGGCGCGGCGAGCTGAGATCGACACGGTATTCGTTGACGGGCGCACGGCGTTCGCGCACCTGGTCGATCAGTGCCAGCAATGGGCTACCGAACGGTATGAAGGTAGAGATCTTGTAGCGCGACAGGTGCGATGCGCTGGCGCCGAAGAAGGCTTCCGCCTCCCAATTGGCGAAAGCGATAAGGCCGGCCTCATCGACCATGACGACGGGGTTCTGGATCGCGTTGAGAACGGCCATGGCGACGGAGTTAGCCGGGTTATCACCGGCGCCGGAGCTGGATTTCGAAGTCATGCAGCCTCCTGGACGCAGTGGGCGAGATCAAAACCTGCCTGCAGCGCGGCACGGAAGGATACAACCACCTCACCGCTCTCTTTCGACGTCATGATTTTCGCCTTGTCAGCACCTGTCGTTGCCGACGCGTAGCGGTCGAGATACCAGGCGAGATGCTTGCGGGCGTGGCGAATGCCGACCGCTTCGCCATAGAACTCCAGCATCATGCGATAGTGTTCAAGCGCGATATCGACGATCTCCTGGCGGCTGGGCTCGCAATGACCGGCCAGTACGCCCGCATGCCAGGGACGGCCCTGGCAGCCCCGACCGATCATGACTGCATCAGCACCGGAGCGACGCAAGATTTCCTCGGCGTCCTCAGCCGTTTCGACATCGCCATTCGCCACAAGCGGAATGGAGACGACATCACGCACGGCGCGGATAGCATCCCAATCCGCCCTGCCCTCATAGAATTGCATGCGCGTACGACCGTGAATGGTGACGAGCTGGATGCCGGCCTCTTCAGCCCGGCGCGCGATATGAGGCGCATTGATGGAATTCTCGTCCCAGCCCAGCCGCATCTTCAGCGTGACGGGAATGTTCACTGCGCCGACCGTCGCTTCGATCAACGTCAGCGCATGATCCGGATCGCGCATCAGTGCCGAGCCGGAATAACCGCCGATCACCTTCTTGGCGGGACATCCCATGTTGATATCGATGATATCAGCACCGTTGTCCGCGGCGATTTTTGCCGCTTCGGCCATCCAATGCGCCTCGCGGCCGGCGAGCTGCACCATATGCGGCTTAAGCCCTGCGCTTCTCAGACGCGCCCACGATTCGGTCGTATCCTGAACAAGCTCGCGGCTTGCGACCATCTCTGTGACGACCAAGCCGGCCCCATAGCGTAGAGCGAGCTGCCGGAAAGGCAGATCGGTCACGCCCGACATCGGCGCAAGGATCACGCGATTTCGGACGGATACGGAACCTATGGAAAAGGGAGCTGCAAGCTTGGAAGAAAGCAAATGATTATCTTTCGGGCACACCATACATCTGCACTATTTTTAGACACGCTTTGAAAGTTTGCCAAGGGGTTTCGAAGAATCCCGATATTTTTTGGGCAGATGCTGGAAAATACTCAGTTCAGGCGATAGACCCTGCTTGAGCAGGATCCCGTTTTGGCGATCTATTTAGCATGTGCTTGTTCAAAAGAAAGCTCTACGCTTTTCAAAGCCATGCCGCAGACGGAGCCTTTCATCTTCGGGGATTTATGACGCAAATGCATCCAAAGCAACCGTTGTCGGTGGGAATCATGATCGTTGCCGCCGGGCGCGGCGAACGGGCGGGCTCTCCCGAGGAAGGCCCCAAGCAATATCGCGCGATCGGCGGCAGAGCGGTTATTGCGCATACGCTTGAAAAATTCGTGACATGGCCGCAGGCATCGAAAATCGTCGTCGTTATCCACCGCGATGATGAGAAGCTGCTGCGTGCGGCACTGCAACAGATCGCCGGCCTGCCTGATGTCGAGATCGCTTTCGGTGGCGCAACCCGTCAGCAATCCGTGCTTGCCGGACTGCGCGCGTTGAAAGACAGTGGCGTCACGCATGTGATGATCCATGATGCTGTCCGACCCTTCTTCGACCATGATCTGCTGGATCGTGTCGCCGCAGCGCTTACAGACGGCGCGCCAGCGGTGCTGCCCGCTATACCCGTCACAGACACGCTGAAACGCGGAGACGCAAACGGCCGGGTTGTCGATACCGTATCCCGTGCTGGCCTTCACGCCGCGCAGACACCGCAATCCTTCCGCTTCGCTGATATTATCGCCGCGCATGAGAAGGCCGAAGCCGATGGCAAGATTGATTTCACCGACGATGCAGCGATTGCGGAATGGTGTAACCTGCCGGTGACATTGGTGATCGGCAGCGCCGACAACGTAAAACTGACAATCAAAAGGGATATTGCCATGGCCGATGAAAAGCTCAGCGCCGGCCTGCTGCCTGATGTGCGCACCGGCAACGGCTATGACGTCCACCAGCTGGAGCCGGGCGATGGCGTCACCCTTTGCGGCGTTTTCATTCCCCACGACCAGAAGCTGAAGGGGCATTCGGACGCCGATGTCGCCCTGCATGCCCTGACGGACGCGCTGCTCGCCACTTGTGGCGCCGGTGATATCGGCGACCATTTCCCGCCCTCCGATCCGCAATGGAAGGGTGCGCCGTCGCGCATCTTCATCGAGCATGCGGCAAAGATCGTGCGCGAGCGCGGCGGCACCATCATGAATGCCGATGTCTCGCTGATCGCCGAGGCGCCGAAGGTCGGGCCGCATCGCGACACCATGCGCGCCAGGCTTTCCGAATTCCTGGGCATCAGCATCGACCGCTGTTCGGTTAAGGCGACGACGAACGAGAAAATCGGCTTCGTCGGCCGCCGCGAAGGCATTGCAGCCATCGCAACGGCAACCGTCGTCTACCGCGGAGGCAAGGCATAATGCATTTTCCTGATGAGATTATCGCGCTTGCGCAAAAGATCGTCACCGACTTTACGGCTAGAGGTTGGATGGTCGCGACGGCCGAATCCTGCACCGGCGGGCTGATCGCCGGCGCGCTGACGGAGATCCCCGACTCATCCGCCGTCGTCGATCGCGGCTTCGTCACCTACACCAACACTGCCAAGATGGAGATGCTCGGCGTTCAGGAGCAGACGCTGGCGCAGTTCGGCGCTGTATCAAAGGAAACGGCGCTGCAGATGGTCCATGGCGCCCTCTTCCGCTCCCGGGCTGATTTCGCCGTGGCGGTTACAGGCATTGCCGGCCCCGGCGGCGGTTCAGCGAAAAAGCCGGTCGGGCTCGTCCACCTCGCCGCCAGGGCCCGCAGCGGCGGGATCATCCATCGTGAAATGCGCTATGGCGACATCGGCCGCGACAAGGTTCGGCTCGCCACGGTGCATACGGCGCTGGAGATGCTAGTCGCGCTCGCTCAATGACCGGGCACGGCTTCAAGCATAGATTTTGTTCGCGCGCGTCTCGAAGGCATCGGTGAACATGCGGAAGGCCCGATCGAACATCGATCCCATCAAAGCGCCGAGAATGCGGCTCTTGAATTCGTAATCGATAAAGAAATCGATGCTGCAGCCACCATTCTCCAGCGGCGCAAAACGCCAGCGATTGTCGAGATACTTGAACGGTCCGTCGATATATTTCACGTCGATCGCGCGCTCCGCCTTGTTCAGCAGAACCTGTGTCGTGAAAGTCTCGCGGATGGCCTTATACCCGACCGTCATATCGGCAACGAGCAAGGTCTTACCGTCCCGCTCCTTGCGGCTGCGGACCGTAAGCGCGTCGCAGAGCGGCAGGAATTCCGGATAGCGCTCCACGTCGGCGACGAGGTCGAACATCTGGTCGGGCGAATGCGGAACGGGGCGATGAGTTTCGAACTGAGGCATGAGCCGCAATTAAGCAGGACGGCCAAGAAGATCAAGGAGCTGACGCATTTCGCCGCGGGATTTCAGCTGCAAAACGGGGACATCCGGACCATGCTGAGCAAGCCCAGCCAGAACTTTCGGCGCAAATTTCTGCTCCCAATCCCATATGTAGCGTAGAAACTCCCAATCGATGCGTTCGGGGCACCCCGGTGCCATATCGGGGCGCGACCGCCCCAGCCATCGCAGCGCCCTCGACAGAGCGCCCCACATGCAAACCCAGCGCGGCATGCGCACCCAAAGCACAAGCTCGGTGCGCGGCAATCTGAGATCGAAGGTGGATGGTCCCGTTCCATCTATCAGCCAGCGATCCTCGGCAACCTTCGCCGCAATAAGCGCGCGTTCCTCCACCTTGTCTCGCTTCACCCAGCCCGGCAGCCAGAAAAACTCCCGGTCCATGGAGACGTAGGGCAAATCCAGAAAAGCAACGATCTTCTGGGCCAATGTCGACTTGCCGCCGCCGGAACAGCCCATGATAAGGATACGATTGGCCGCCCTAAGATGGGCCGCACCCTCAGCTATGCTGCTCAATTCCTGCATATGTCATCTCCGGCAACCGAATGAGCACAATAATTTGAATGTCTGGCAGCGCCTATGCAGGTTTTGCGAGCAAATCGAGCAAGTCGCGCATTTGCCGCCGGCTGGTCAATTGCAGAACGGGAACATCGGGACCGTGTTGAGCCAGGCCAGCCATGACGCGCGGCGCAAACTTCTCCTCGAATGTCCAGATGAACCGCAGGAATTCCCAATCGACCTTCTCGATACAGCCCGGCGCCATTTCCGGGCGCGTGCGGCCCATCCACCTGATCCAGCGAGAAACGGCGCCCCAAATGCACAGCAGGCGCGGCATCCGCACCCATATGACGAAATCCGTGCGCGGCAGACGCACATCGAATGTCGAAGGGTTGGTGCCATCCATGATCCATCGCTCACCCTGTACCTTGGCGACGATGATGGCGCACTGCTCGGCTTTGTCGCGCTGAACCCAGCCCGGCAGCCATAAAACGTCGCGGTCGATCGAGACATACGCAAGGCCAAAGCGGGCTGCTATCCGCTGCGACAGGGTCGATTTGCCGCCGCCGGAGCAGCCTATGACGAGGATGCGGTTGGCCTTTTCGATAAGCGCAGCTGCCTCTTCGATACCGACAGCATGGAAAAGCGCCTGCGGCGCGACGATCTGCTCCACGGTCCAGCTCCATAGTCGAATCGAAAACGCCGATACCGGTGACAAACGGCGGCGTGTTCCCTAGGCCGCATCGATGACAAATGAATGACAGAACGAAGAAACCGCGACGCATTCGCCGCGGTTTTTTTTCGAAAGCAGATGCAGTCCGGCTGGCTTATTCGGCGGCCAGCAGCAGCTTCTTTTCGCGAGCAGCGCGCAAACGCTCGAAATCGTCCCCGGCGTGATGCGACGAGCGCGTCAGCGGGCTCGAGGCGACCATCAGGAAGCCCTTGGTGTAAGCCACGGTTTCGTAGGACTTGAACTCTTCCGGCGTGACGAAGCTCATCACCTGGTGATGCTTGCGCGTCGGCTGCAGGTACTGGCCGATGGTCAGAAAGTCGACATCGGCGGTGCGCAGGTCGTCCATCAGCTGCAGCACTTCGTTGCGCTCCTCGCCGAGGCCGACCATGATGCCCGACTTGGTGAACATGGTGGGGTCCAGTTCCTTGACCCGCTGCAGCAGGCGGACGGAGTGGAAGTAACGGGCACCGGGACGAACCGTCAGATAATTGCCGGGCACGGTTTCCAGATTGTGATTGAAGACATCGGGCTTGGCGGCGACGACGCGCTCCAGGGCGCCCGGCTTCTTCAGGAAGTCCGGCGTCAGGATTTCGATCGTGGTCGAGGGCGAAGCGGCGCGGATCGCCCAGATCACCTTCTCGAAATGCTCGGCGCCGCCATCCTCCAGGTCGTCGCGGTCGACCGAGGTGATGACGACGTGGCTGAGGCCCATCTGCTTGACGGCTTTGGCGACGTTTTCGGGCTCGGCCATGTCAAGAGCGTTCGGCTTGCCGGTCGCGACGTTACAGAAGGCGCAGGCGCGCGTGCAGATCTCGCCCATGATCATGAAGGTGGCGTGCTTCTTGTCCCAGCACTCGCCGATATTCGGGCAGCCGGCTTCCTCGCAGACCGTGACAAGCTTGTGCTCCTTCACGATCGAGCGCGTCTCGGCATAGCCTTTCGATGTCGGCGCCTTCACGCGGATCCAGTCCGGCTTGCGCATAACTTCCGTATCCGGCCGATGCGCCTTTTCCGGATGTCGCACGCGCTTTGCGTCCGGGTTGATCGTGTCGAGAATGGTGACCATGGAACGTCTACTTTCCGCCGCTTGAAATGCGGCCCTTCATCGCCGAGCGAATTTGGCGAGGAATATCAGAATGCATGCACCGATGAAACCGGTGATGAAAAAGCCAAGCCGGCCGCCGGGTACGCCGACATGCAGGGCCACCATCAGCGCCGCAGCCACGACCGAGCCGGCAATGCCGAGGATGATGTTCAGGATAACCCCATAGCGTGCGTCCATCAGCTTCCCCGCGAGCCAGCCCGCAAGACCGCCGATGATGATCAGACCCAGCCAACCTACGCTTTCCATCAAACCCTCGTTTCGGACGCCCTTCAGGACAGTTCTGCCGGGCGTCGCGTTGCGTCTTAACGATGATGCTCTAGACGATCAATCTCGCCAACAGCACCACAATGATCGCACCGACCGTGGCATGAATGATCTCCACGACAAGCGCATTTTCAATGCCAAGCGATATCCCGAAATAACGGAACAGGAAACCGCCCACGAAGGCCCCGATCACGCCACTCACCAGGCAACCGATGAGCCCGCCGCCTCCAACGATCAAGCTCGCAAGGAAACCAGCGACCAGCCCGATGAGAAGAAAGACGATCCAACCTTCCGCAGTGATAGACATGTTGATTTCCTTTCCTGTTTTCCACCCCCTGGATAAAGGGCATGACAGGAAATTATCAAGCGTTCAGCACCCGGCCATAGGCATCCAGCACGGCTTCCTTCATCGTTTCCGAAACGGTCGGATGCGGGAAGATCGTATGCATCAGCTCTTCTTCCGTCGTCTCCAGGTTCATGGCGACGACAAAGCCCTGGATGAGTTCGGTGACTTCAGCGCCGACCATGTGCGCGCCGAGCAACTCGCCCGTCTTCTTGTCAAAAATGACCTTGCAGAGACCCTGGTCTTCGCCAAGCGCAATCGCCTTGCCGTTGGCAACGAAGGAGAAACGGCCGACGCGGATATCGCGGCCGAGTTCCTTGGCCTTGGCTTCGGTCAGGCCGACGGAGGCAACCTGCGGCTGGCAATAGGTGCAGCCCGGCACCTTGCTCTTGTCGGTCGGATGAACGTTCGGCAGGCCGGCAATCTTCTCGATGCAGACTACGCCTTCGTGCTCGGCCTTGTGCGCCAGCATCGGCGGGCCGGCGACGTCGCCGATGGCGTAGATGCCGGGGACATTGGTCTTGCCGTAGCCGTCGATGACGACACAGCCGCGGTCGGTCTTCACGCCGAGCGCCTCGAGGCCGAGGTTTTCGATATTGCCCTGCACGCCGACGGCCGAGATCATGCGATCGGCAACGATCTGCTGCACCTTGCCGTCTTCGGTTTCGACGTGGGCCGTGATCGAGTTGGCAGCCTTATCGACCTTCGTGACCTTCGCCTTGGTGAAGATCTTCAGGCCGCGCTTTTCCAGCTGCTTGCGGGCAATACCGGAGATTTCGGCGTCTTCGACCGGCATGATCGTCGGCATGACTTCGACGACGGTGACATCGACACCCATCGACCGATAAAAGCTTGCGAATTCGATACCGATGGCGCCCGAGCCCATGACGAGCAGCGACTTCGGCAGGAAGTCCGGCTTCAGCGCTTCGAAATAGGTCCAGATCAGCTTGCCATCCGGCTCGATGCCGGGCAGAGCGCGCGGACGGGCGCCGGTCGCGACGATGATGTGCTTGGCGGTATAGGTGCCCTCGCCCTTGACGTTCTTCGGCAGCGGATGCTGCGGCTCGACGACAGGCTTTGTCGACTTGCCGACGACGATCTCGCCAGGCTTCGTGATCTTGGCTTCGCCCCAAATCACGTCGACCTTGTTCTTCTTCATCAGGAAACCGACGCCTTGGTTGAGGCGGGCGGAGACACCGCGCGAACGGGCGACAACCGCCTTCACGTCCGCGCTCACCTTGCCCTCTAGAACGAGGCCGTAATCCTTCAGATGGTTGGAATGATCGAGGATTTCGGCTGAACGGAGCAGCGCCTTGGTGGGGATGCAGCCCCAGTTGAGGCAGATACCGCCCAGGTGCTCGCGTTCGACGATCGCGGTCTTCAGGCCAAGCTGGCCGGCACGCACGGCGGCGACATAACCGCCGGGGCCGGAGCCGATGATAATGACGTCGTAATTCTCAGCCATGTGTTTCCTGCCTTATTGCTGACGGCGGATCGAAGCCGGCGCCTTGAATCTATTAGAGACCGAGCATCATCCGCACGATCGGCTCGAGGCCGCGACCGAGCGCCCGGGTATTTTCCGCATCGAGATGAACGCCATCGAGCGGCGTGGTGACGGCGACGGTATTGGCATCGAAGAAGCCGCAGCCCAGCTCGTCGGCCAGATCGCTGTAGAGCGTCGGCAGCTTGCTCGATTCCATGACTGCACCAAGAAAGCTGGCCGCAAAGGCGGCATTGGCCGTCTCGGTGATCGCCGGCGGGGCGACGATAAGGATATCGGGCACCTCGTAGTCGAACCCCCAGGCATGGTTGCGCACCAGCTGGACCAAGCGGCTGATGCCCTGCAGAGCGGCAAAGGCCGAACCGGCAACGACGGGCTTCATGTCGTTGGTGCCGAGCATGATGATGACGAGATCAAGCGGATTGTGAGACTGCAGGATCGTCGGCAGGATCCTCGCGCCGTTGCGGTCGCAATCGGCGAGATGATCGTCGAAAGCGGTCGTGCGGCCGTTCAATCCTTCCGGGATCACGCGCACCTGATCGCCGAGCGCCTTTTGCAACACGCTCGGCCACCGATCTTCATAGGCATGACGGCCGACCGTCTCGGCACTGTAGCCCCACGTCAGCGAGTCGCCGTAACACAGAACAGTCTTGGTCATTCATGCCTCCGTGTCGCTACAAGGCTCAGACGAGCATCCCCATCGGATTTTCGATGTAGCCCTTGAAGGCTGCCAGGAGCTCGGCACCGAGCGCACCGTCGACGGCACGATGGTCAGTCGACAGCGTGACGGTCATCACGTTGGCAATCACCATTTCGCCCTTCTTGACGATGACGCGCTGTTCGCCAGCGCCGACGGCCAGAATGGTCGCATGCGGCGGATTGACGACGGCTGCGAAGTTCTTGACGCCCATCATGCCCATGTTCGACACGGCAGTCGTACCGCCCTGATACTCCTCGGGCTTCAGCTTGCGCTCCTTGGCGCGCTTGCCGTAGTCCTTCATCTCGTTGGAGATGGTGGAGAGAGTCTTCTGCTCGGCGCTGCGGATGATCGGCGTGATCAGGCCGCCCGGAATGGAGACGGCAACGCCGACATCGGCATGCTTGTGCTTGACCATATTGCTGTCGGTCCAGGAGACATTGGCATCCGGAACATCGCGCAATGCCAGCGCCAGGGCCTTGATGACCATGTCGTTGACCGAGAGCTTGTAGGCCGGCACGCCATCCTTCGACTTCGGCGCGGAATCGTTGAGCTGCGCGCGGAGTGCCAGCAACGCATCGAGTTCGCAATCGACCGAGACATAGAAATGCGGGATCGTCTGCTTGGATTCCTGCAGGCGCTTGGCGATCGTCTTGCGCATGCCGTCATGCGGCACGAGCTCGTAGGAACCCTGCTCGAACAGCTTGAGGACGGCGTCGTCGGACATGCCCTTCGCAGCGGCCGGAGCAGCAGCGGCAGCCGGCTGTGCAGCCGGTGCGGCTGCAGGGGCAGCCTTGGCGGTGCCGCCGGAAACTGCAGCTTCGATATCCTTCTTGACCACGCGGCCATGCGGGCCAGAACCGGAAACCGCAGTCACATCGATGCCAGCTTCCTTGGCAAGACGCCGTGCGAGCGGCGAAGCGAAGGTACGCTGACCGTCGTTTACCGCCGGTGCCGATGCAGCGGGAGCCGGAGCGTTTGCGGCAGGAGCCGAAACGCTTGCCGGAGCCTGGGCTGCCGCAGGTGCTGCAGCCGGAGCCGCTTCAGCTTTCGGTGCTTCTTTTGCAGCAGGAGCAGCAGCGGCGCCAGCGCCGGAAGCTGCAGCAGCGATATCCTCGCCATCGGCCGCAATCACGGCGATCAGGGCATTGACCTTTACGCCTTCGGTGCCGGCGGGAACGACGATCTTGGCGACCGTGCCCTCATCCACAGCCTCGACTTCCATCGTTGCCTTGTCAGTCTCGATCTCGGCGATGACATCGCCGGACTTGATCTTGTCGCCTTCCTTGACCAGCCACTTGGCGAGGTTGCCCTCTTCCATGGTCGGCGAGAGGGCAGGCATGGTGATGTTGATAGGCATCGATGAGCCCTCCCCTTACTTGTAGCAAACGGCCTTCACCGCATCGACCACTTCAGCGACGCTCGGAAGCGCCAGCTTTTCGAGGTTGGCGGCGTATGGCATGGGTACGTCCTTGCCAGCGATCGTCAGGATCGGCGCATCGAGATAATCGAAGGCCTGCTGCATAACGCGGGTGGCGATTTCCGTGCCGACGGAGGACTGCGGATAGCCTTCCTCGACAGTGACCAGGCGGCCGGTCTTCTTGACCGATTCGATGATCGTCGGCAGATCCATCGGACGGATGGTGCGCAGGTCGATGAGTTCGACATCGATGCCCTGGGATTCCAGCTCGGCGACGGCCTTCGTGGCATAGGTCATGCCGATGCCGAAGGAGACGACCGTGACGTCCTTGCCCGGACGGTGAATGCGGGCCTTGCCGATCGGCAGGACGAAGTTATCGAGCTTCGGCACATCGAAGTGCTGACCGTAGAGGATTTCGTTTTCGAGGAAGATGACCGGATTCGGATCGCGGATCGCAGCCTTGAGCAGACCCTTGGCGTCAGCTGCCGTGTAAGGCATGACGACCTTGAGGCCCGGAATGTGGCTGTACCAGGCTGCGTAGTCCTGGCTGTGCTGGGCACCGACGCGAGCCGCGGCACCGTTCGGGCCGCGGAAAACGATTGGAGCGCCCATCTGGCCGCCGGACATATAGAGAGTCTTGGCAGCAGAGTTGATGATCTGGTCGATCGCCTGCATGGCGAAGTTGAAGGTCATGAACTCGACGATCGGGCGAAGGCCGGCCATTGCAGCGCCGACGCCGATACCGGCAAAGCCGTGCTCGGTGATCGGTGTGTCGATGACGCGACGTGCGCCGAACTCCTGCAGCAGGCCCTGGGTCACCTTGTAGGCACCCTGATATTCGGCAACTTCTTCACCCATGACGAAGACGTCCGGATTGGCGCGCATTTCTTCGGCCATGGCGTCGCGCAGTGCTTCGCGTACCGTCATCGACACCAGTTCCGTGCCAGCCGGGATTTCCGGATCGGCAGGAGCGGCAGCCTTCGGCTGAGCCGGGACCGGTGCAGCAGCCGGCGCCGGAGTGGCGGCAGGAGCTTCGGTCTTTGCCGGCTCGGCAGCGGGGGCAGCCTTGGCGGACGAAATGGCGTCGGCGGATTCGCCGTCCTGCAAGAGGATGGCGATCTTGGTATTGACCTTGACGCCTTCGGTGCCGGCGTCGATCAGCAGTTTGCCGATCGTGCCTTCATCGACGGCTTCCACTTCCATGGTGGCCTTGTCGGTTTCGATTTCGGCAATGACGTCACCGGAAACGACCTTGTCGCCTTCCTTCTTGAGCCATTTCGAAAGGGTACCCTCTTCCATCGTCGGAGAAAGGGCGGGCATGAGAATATCGATGGGCATAATGTCCCTCCCCGATTTAGAGCAGAATGTCGGTGTAGAGCTCGGATGCATCCGGCTCCGGATCGTTCTGGGCAAAATCGGCGCTGTCTGCGACGATATCGCGGACATCCTTGTCGATATCCTTCAGATCGTCCTCGGTCGCCCAACCCTTTTCGAGCAGGCGAATACGGACCTGCTCGATCGGGTCGTGCTCGGAACGCATCTTCTGCACTTCGTCCTTGGAACGGTACTTCGCCGGGTCGGACATGGAGTGACCGCGGTAGCGGTAGGTCAGCATTTCCAGGATGATCGGGCCCTTGCCGGAGCGGCAATGCGCAACGGCTTCGTCAGCCGCAGCCTTGACGGCGCGGACGTCCATGCCGTCGACCTGAATACCGGGAATGCCGAAGGAGGCGCCACGCTTGGAAAAATCGGCCTGAGCGGTGGCGCGAGCCGTCGACGTACCCATGGCGTAGCGGTTGTTTTCGATCACGAAGATCACGGGCAGCTTCCAGAGCTGCGCCATGTTGAAGCTTTCGTAGACCTGACCCTGGTTGGCAGCACCATCACCGAAATAGGCAACGCTGACATTGTCATTGCCGCGGTACCAGTTGGCAAAGCCGAGACCGGTGCCGAGCGAAACCTGGGCGCCGACGATGCCATGGCCGCCGTAGAAATTCTTTTCCTTGGAGAACATGTGCATGGAGCCGCCTTTCCCTCGGGAATAGCCGCCCTGACGTCCGGTGAGCTCGGCCATGACGCCACGTGCGCTCATGCCGGTTGCCAGCATGTGGCCGTGGTCGCGATAGCCGGTGATGACCTGGTCACCATCTTTCAGCGCCAGCTGCATGCCGACGACGACGGCTTCCTGGCCGATATAAAGGTGACAGAAGCCGCCGATGAAGCCCATACCGTAAAGCTGGCCCGCCTTCTCCTCGAAGCGGCGGATCAGGAGCATCTCACGATAAGCCTTGAGCTCCGCATCACGATCGAAATCCGCGATCGGGCCGCCATTGGTTTCCTTGGCAGGCCTTGATGCTGTCTTACGGCTGGAAACGGTCGCGTTTTTTCGCGGCGCCATTCAACCCTCCCTGTGTGAGTAGCCTCGTTTTATGGTGAGGCGTAACATAGGGAAGATTACCCGCCACAGCAATGCTATAATTGCATGGCTCATATTCATTGTAAGTTATTGATATAACTCACAAAAACTCAATTAACCAGAATTCGGTTAATTGAGTTTACTTATTGAAGATGACGATCTCGTTGGCTTTGGAATAGGTCAACTGGTAGCGCGCATATTGATCGAGCATATCCTTATCCAGGGAGCCGTCGCTCAACAGCGCAACCTCCTTCTCAAGGTGCTCCCGCTTGGCGACAAGCTCAGCCAATTCCTTGGCGCGATCGATGCGGCGCCGCTCGAAAACTTCGGTCGCCTTCAGGCCGTAATCGCCATGAATGCAATGATAACCGAAGTAGCTCACGAAAGCGATGGTGATGGCGGGAAGGATGAGGCGGCCGAACCTTCTCTTCTTATGATACTTTGTCCACATACTCGCTCGTCACGCTCTGGCTTTACGCAATCTCCCCAAAGCCAATGCGCTTCGAACAAGATCACATCAAATCAAACACCTAGAGCTAATTTAACCTGCAGAGATTAACCGTCCGTTGACTCTAACAGTCGGGGCCAACAAAAAACCGCGCCCGAAGGCGCGGTTCGACCCAAGCGATAATTTGCCGCGGATCCGGATGGATCCGACAGGTCAGATATCAGCCACGCAGGATGGAGCGGCCGGCATATTTTGCCTGCGGGCCGAGTGCTTCCTCGATACGGATGAGCTGGTTGTACTTGGCAAGGCGGTCGGAACGCGACAGCGAACCGGTCTTGATCTGGCCGCAATTGGTGGCAACGGCGAGATCGGCGATCGTGGAATCTTCCGTTTCGCCCGAGCGGTGCGACATGACGGCGGTGTAGTTGGCCTTGTGCGCGGTTTCGACTGCGTCGAGAGTTTCGGTCAGCGAGCCGATCTGGTTGACCTTGACGAGGATCGAGTTGGCAACGCCCATGCGGATACCGTCGCGCAGGCGAGCGGAGTTGGTGACGAACAGGTCGTCGCCGACGAGCTGGGTCTTCTTACCGATCAGGTCGGTCAGCGTCTTCCAGCCTTCCCAGTCGTCTTCAGCCATGCCGTCTTCGATCGAAACGATCGGGTACTTGGCCGCGAGTTCTGCAAGGTATTCAGCCATGGCGCCGGATTCCAGCGTGCGGCCTTCGCCTTCGAGAACGTACTTGCCGTCCTTGAAGAATTCGGTCGAGGCGCAATCGAGGCCGAGAGCGATTTCGTCACCCGGCTTGTAGCCGGCCTTCTCGATGGACTTCATGATGAAGTCGAGGGCTGCCGGAGCGCTGGAAAGGCCCGGTGCGAAACCGCCTTCGTCGCCGACGTTGGTGTTGTGACCTTGCGATGCCAGTTCTTTCTTCAGAACGTGGAAGACTTCCGAACCCATGCGGACGGCTTCGCGAATCGAGTCAGCGCCGATCGGCAGGATCATGAATTCCTGGAAGTCGATCGGGTTATCGGCATGGGCGCCGCCGTTGATGATGTTCATCATCGGAACCGGCAGCAGACGGGCGTGAGCGCCACCGACATAACGGTAGAGCGGCAGGTTGGCGCTCTGGGCAGCAGCCTTGGCGACGGCGAGCGAGACACCGAGAATGGCGTTTGCACCGAGACGCGACTTGTTCGGCGTGCCGTCAAGCTCGATCATGATGTTGTCGAGCTGGATCTGGTTTTCAGCGTCCATGCCGCCGATCGCGTCGAAGATTTCCGAATTGACGGCTTCGACGGCCTTCTCGACACCCTTGCCATGGTAGCGCTTGCCGCCATCGCGAAGCTCGACTGCTTCATGTGCTCCGGTCGACGCGCCCGACGGAACCGCCGCACGGCCCAAGCTGCCATCTTCGAGGTAGACATCGACTTCGACAGTCGGATTGCCACGGCTGTCGAGAATCTCGCGGGCGATAATGTCGGTGATTGCGGTCATGATAGCTTCCTGCTCGCTGGTTTATAAATCGATTTAAATCGTCTTAATCGAAGGCGCGGAAATTACAATGGCGATCCGCGCCGCGATTTGGCACTCCTGCAGGCCCGTAACGCAAATTCATGTCAGCCTGTTGAATGCCGGCTACGTTTCAAGCCTTGGCGATGGCGTCGAAGGCCAGCAGCTTCTCCAGAAGCCGTGGCATATCCTTCAGATAGACCATGTTCGGGCCGTCGGACGGTGCATTGTCGGGATCCTCATGCGTCTCGACGAAGAGACCGGCAACGCCGACGGCCACGGCCGCACGCGCCAGCGTCTCGACGAAACGGCGGTCGCCGCCGGTCGAGCCGCCCTGCCCGCCAGGCTGCTGGACGGAATGGGTCGCATCGAAGATGACGGGCGCGCCCATCGCCGCCATGATCGGCAGCGAGCGCATATCCGAGACCAGCGTGTTGTAGCCAAAGGAGGCACCGCGCTCGCAGAGAAGAATATTCGGATTGCCGCTATCGTTCAGCTTGGCAAGCACGTTCTTCATGTCCCACGGCGCCAAGAACTGGCCTTTCTTGACGTTGACCACGCGGCCGGTCTTGGCAGCAGCAACCAAAAGATCAGTCTGGCGCGACAGGAAAGCAGGGATCTGCAGGATATCGACCGTCTTGGAAACGATGGCGCACTGCTCTTCCGTGTGGATGTCGGTCAGGACCGGGAAGCCATATTCCTTCTTCAGGTCTTCAAAGACTTCCAGCGCCTTTTCCAGGCCGATGCCACGTTTGCCCGACAATGATGTGCGGTTCGCCTTGTCGAAGGAGGACTTGTAGACGAGGCCGATGCCGAGCTTGCCGCAGAGTTCCTTCAGGACGCCGGCAACCATGAACGCATGGTCGCGGCTTTCCATCTGGCAGGGGCCGGCAATCAGCGACAGCTTTGCCGTATTGGAAAAGAGGACCTTGGACGCTCCTTCGCCGACGGTCACTTCGGAATTTGTGCTCATATTATCTCCTCAAAGGCGAACAATGCGCCCTGACCGGGCGCCAACCTCGCCAATAGACGATTGTTCTTACGCGTATAGGTGACGCCGTTAGCAGTGAAATGCGACGATGTCACGGAAAGATCGCGCGTTTTGAAAAGGATTGCCCTCGCCCTGAGCCCCTGATCATTCGTGCAAACAGGTAGATCATAGAATGCCTCCATTCCTTCCGGCGTCAAAATCTCCAGATCGGCGTTGGCGGCCTTGATCGTCAGGCCAAAGGAATGCTCCATAATGCGCGGGCCACCGACAAGCTCCTCGAAGAAGCCGCGATAGGCCCCCGGCTTCGGCGTGCAAAGCGCTACCCGCGCGATACCAGTCACGCCGTTCTCGTGACGCTCGAGCACGCCGCGGTCAGCCGGCAGCGGATTGACGCGCTGACAGCAGAAAGCGAGAAAATCCGGCGCACGCAGATCGGCGCCGAAGGCTAAACGAAAGCCGGCGGTGGTTTCCGTGCCGTCCGGCATCTTCATCGGACGGGAGAAATCCAGCATCCGCCCCGCCGAAATCGCAGCTGCCTTGAAACGCTTATCGTCCGCCACCGCATCATCCGTACCGAATACCACGGCTGAAAAGCCATCCTCCCCCACCCGGAAACGATAAGCCTGGTCGCGCGCTACGAAAACATTGCCATCCACGATGCTCTTCTCGTATTGCTCCGGAGATGCGACGCCCAGAGGTTCGAGATAGGTTTTATCGGCAAAGAAGACGCAGGCATTCTGCGTGCCAAAGGGATGGCGCGCATCCGGAGCTACCGTGAAACCGAGCTTGCCGAGGCGTTCGCGTGCCAGAGCGATGTTGACGGTCGGCAGCACGAGATGATCCAGCGGATGCGGAGACGAAATCATGGCTTCTCCTGTTTGCTTGCGGAAGCAGATTTGCGCCCATCGCCCGCGCAATTCAAGATGGAAGCATGGAACACCCGGAGCACACGACATGGATAGAAGGCAATCTCGCAAACGTGATTGCTGATTCTCTGCCATGGCCGGCTCATGCAGTCGCGCGGCACGTTCGTCCAAATGCTCGGCGCATGGGCTGAACGACAAAGTCGCGGAAGCGAGTAGAGCGGCATTTCCCTTATTTTTCTGTGGATTAACGCAGATACGGCGCCCCGATGTTCCGAGCCGATCCATTCGCAAATGGTAATTATTTAACTGACCTCACAAGGCTTTACCGAAATTTAAGCACTTGCGGAACACATATGGAACATATAGTGTCCGTTCTGGATTTGTTTCACAGCTTTTCTTGATTCTGGGGTTCCAAGACGATGTTGACGCGCAAGCAGCAGGAACTGCTTCTCTTCATTCACGAACGCATGAAGGAATCCGGTGTGCCGCCATCTTTCGACGAGATGAAGGATGCACTGGATTTGGCATCCAAATCCGGTATCCATCGTCTGATCACGGCGCTGGAGGAGCGCGGCTTTATCCGCCGGCTACCGAACCGGGCTAGGGCCCTTGAAGTCATCAAGCTCCCGGATGCCTATAATCCCAGCCTTCAGCCGCGTCGCGGCTTTTCACCGAGCGTCATCGAGGGTAGCCTCGGCAAGCCGCAGCCCGTTGCCCCGCCCGCTCCGTCGAAAGTGGCTAATGACGATCACAACGGCTCGGCGTCTGTGCCCGTGATGGGCCGCATCGCAGCCGGCGTTCCGATCTCGGCCATCCAGAACAATACGCACGACATTACCGTTCCCGCCGACATGCTCGGATCTGGCGAACATTATGCGCTTGAAGTTCGCGGGGATTCGATGATCGACGCCGGAATTTTCGACGGCGATACGGTCATTATCCGCAATTCGACGACGGCCAATCCCGGCGATATCGTCGTTGCACTCGTCGACGATGAAGAAGCGACACTGAAGCGCTTCCGCCGCAAGGGTGCCTCCATCGCGCTCGAAGCCGCAAACCCGGCCTATGAAACCCGCATCTTTGGGCCGGACCGGGTCAAAGTTCAGGGCAAGCTCGTGGGCCTTATTCGTCGCTATCACTGACCGGTGAATTGTCGACGACGGGTGACGCTGGCGCAATTGGCGCGTCGAATGTGCCAGTGCGCCAATTATAAATTCGATGCCTGGTCCATGGACGTTGCGGGTTCTCGAATGCGGCTGAGATAATGGGCTTGTCTGCGGTAAGTATCATTTCGATGGAGCCGGTTTTACGCAATGTCGCACCGGTTATGAGCATTGCTCCGGAACGGCAATGGTCCAGCCGCAGCCGGATTGGCGTCACGACAAAATTCCCCGTGTCGCAAGCCGGGGACAAGTAAGCTGCATTTTCGATGGTTACCAATATCGAGCCGTTTTCTAGCATGGCTACGCACCATGCTCCCTTCTGGCAGGCAAAGCTTCCCTGCATGGTGCGATCCAGGGCTTCCGCCATTGCGGTGCGGACCGCCTTCTGCTCTTCGTTACTTAGTCGTCTATGCCGATCCGTCTTGCTGATCTGCGGAAGCCGGTTGTCGGCCGCAAGCATGGTCGGCGGTTGATGTTCGGCCGCGACGAGCGCTTTCTGCCATTGCTCGAAGATGAAGGCCTGCGGTCTCTCGCGATTGGTGGCGAGGATATCGTCCTGGCGCAGGGCAACGAGAATGCCATCTTCCGAGATCATCAGATCCGGCTTCGGTACGCCGGAGCCGAACGCGGCCACGCCGACAGATGACAGCAGCAGCAACAGGCCCAGATGGCGAAGCCGGGTCCGCAGCATGCTCATGATCAGGAAGCCAGCGATGAAAGTGGGCATCAGCCAGCCGGGCTGGCGTCCGAAGGTAATATCGCCTCCCCACCCCGCCACCGTTTTCGCGATGACGATCACAAGCTCCAATCCCTCACCGGTGACTTTCCAGAACGGTCCATCGATTCCGAAAGGCATCAGCAGCATCGCCATCATACCGAAGGGCATGACGATGAAAGAGACGACGGGCATGGCCGCTAGGTTGGCAGCAAGTCCATATGTCGCCAACCGGTGAAAGTGCTCGATCGAGAAAATGGCCGTCGATGCACCGCCGATGAACGATGTCGACATCACGCCTCCAAAGAAGCGCGTGACGAACAGCAGCGGACTTAACAGACGGATGCGCGCCAGGATGTTTTCGCGATGCCGCCGTCGTTTCCAGAGCGAATAGCCTGATACCAGTGCCAGTGTCGCCGCATAGGACATCTGGAAACTCGGGCCGAGCACTTGCGACGGCGACAGTACAAGAATGACAATGGCTGAAAGTGCGACGTTGCGCAGGCTGAGCGACGGTCTGTCGAAAAGCACGGCTACCAGCATGATCGCCATCATGATGAAGGCACGCTCGGCGGATACGCCGAAGCCGGAGATGAGGTAGTAGGCCGTTACAGTAAGAAGCGCGCCGAGGGCTGCGAACTTCTTGGTCGGCCAAGCCTGCGCGACACCGGGAAACAAGCTGAACAGATAACGCAGACCGACATAGAAAATACCGGCCGACAGCGCCATGTTGAGGCCGGAAATTGCGATGATGTGGGTCAGGCCGGCAATTCTTAGGGCTTCGGTCGTATCCTTCGAGATTGCGCGTCTCTCATCGGTGACAAGCGCCGCTGCAAAGGCCCCGGTATCTCCGGGCAAGGTTTGCCTGATCCGGTCGCCTATGCTGTTGCGCAGGCTGGCGAGCCAGATATCGGCGGCGTCCAATAACGAGCCAGCAGCATTATCACCGGCCGGAGACAATAATTTCGGCGTTCCGTAGGCAAAGCCGTTCGCACCGATGCCGTTGAAATAAGAGCTGAAGGCAAAATCATTGAGGCCAAGCAAGGCCGGCCCGGCCGGCGGCGTCAATCGCGCCCTGCCCTGGATACGATCACCGAGATCGAACGACTCCGCCTGCTTACGCACGAAGATCGTAACCCGCTGCGGCGTGCGGCGAATAGAAGGCTTTTCCGTTGCCTCGACGCGGACGACGTAGCGCCAGCGTCCATTGTCATAGGATTCCCGTCGCTCGATCTGCCCGGTCACGGTGGTCGTCACGGCCGAATCGAGCATGACGGTGGAAACCCGCCAGCTTTCCCACTGCGCGAGCGCCATGCCTAGGCAAATGAGCATGCCGGCGAAAAGTGTGTGATGAAGCACTCTGCCCGCATCGCGCTTTATCGAAAAACCCAAAGCAAATAGAATGAGACCTGCGAGAACCGCCTGCGGGGGTGGGTCAGCTTGCGCCTCGAACCAGATAATCGCGCCCAAACCCATGTAGATCGGCGCGAAAAGAACAGCACGGCCATGAGCCGCCTCCTCCGCAATCAAGCCGAGGACAGCGGTTCCAAGACGCTTTGGAACACGCAGGAAACGCGACGTCAGCGGCGCGTGATCCTGTGTTCGTTCCCGTTGTCGCGCTTTGCCGTGAAGGGTAATCGTCGCGGAGAAGGCGCGAGGTTGCGGGGACGCGATAACGTCCCTACTCTCTTCCTGCTGGTCGGATGCCTCCAAATTAGGCACTCGCTGACTGCCCCCGCGCAAATTACAGCTTCTGCGCGATTTGTGCCGTCACCACACAGTGAATTCAACTGAAATCGGCGGGAACAAAGCTCAATTGGACCGGTTTCCCGGCCCAGCATAAGGAAAGACGCTTCTGCAGTGCCCAAAAGTTGATACTGCATTGCACAATTCAGCGTTAGGATAACTTGGCATTAGGCTCTGGATCATATAGCTAGTCGGTAGTCGCTTAACCTTTTGGCGCTTTTTATGGCGTCAATCCCGCCAAATCTTGGAGGATCAGCATGACGGAACAAAGCGCGAAACTAACTTGGGGTGAAAAGACGGTGGACCTGCCGGTCAAGACCGGAACCATCGGCCCGAGTGTCATTGATATTGGTGCCCTTTATAAGAACACCTCCACTTTCACTTACGATCCTGGTTTCACCTCTACCGCATCGTGCGAGTCGAGCATCACCTATATCGATGGCGACGAAGGCGTTCTGCTGCACCGCGGCTATCCGATCGATCAGCTGGCCGAACACGGCGATTTCCTGGAAGTCTGCTACCTCCTTCTTTACGGCGAACTGCCGACGGCAGCGCAGAAGAAGGACTTCGACTATCGCGTGACCCACCACACGATGGTGCATGAGCAGATGTCGCGCTTTTTCACCGGCTTCCGCCGTGACGCACATCCGATGGCCGTCATGTGCGGCTGTGTCGGCGCGCTCTCCGCCTTCTATCACGATTCGACCGACATCACCGATCCGCACCAGCGCATGGTCGCAAGCCTGCGCATGATCGCCAAGATGCCGACGCTGGCCGCCATGGCCTACAAGTACCATATCGGCCAGCCCTTCGTTTACCCGAAGAACGACCTCGACTATGCGTCGAACTTCCTGCGTATGTGCTTTGCCGTTCCGTGCGAAGACTATGTCGTCAACCCAGTGCTTGCGCGCGCCATGGATCGCATCTTCATCCTGCATGCCGATCACGAGCAGAACGCTTCCACATCGACGGTTCGTCTGGCAGGCTCTTCCGGTGCCAATCCGTTCGCCTGTATCGCCGCAGGCATCGCCTGCCTCTGGGGACCGGCTCATGGCGGCGCCAACGAAGCGGCTCTGAACATGCTGAACGAAATCGGCACGGTCGACCGCATTCCGGAATTCATCGCTCGCGCCAAGGACAAGAACGATCCGTTCCGCCTGATGGGCTTCGGCCACCGCGTCTACAAGAACTACGACCCGCGCGCCAAGATCATGCAGAAGACGGCGCACGAGGTTCTCGGCGAACTCGGCATCAAGGACGATCCGCTGCTCGACATCGCGATCGAACTGGAGCGCATCGCTCTGACCGATGAATACTTCATCGAAAAGAAGCTGTATCCGAACGTCGATTTCTATTCCGGCATCACGCTGAAGGCTCTCGGCTTCCCCACGACCATGTTTACGGTTCTCTTCGCTCTTGCCCGCACCGTCGGCTGGATCGCTCAGTGGAACGAAATGATCGAGGATCCGCATCAGCGCATCGGCCGTCCGCGCCAGCTCTACACCGGCGCTCCGCTGCGCGAATATGTGCCTGTTTCCAAGCGCTAAGCTTCGGTATTGAAACAAAAAAACCGGTCAGAGATGACCGGTTTTTTTATGGGCTAGAACGTCCAGAACAATGTGCGCCGCCTTATCACCGGGCGGCTCCTTGGTCTGCATTCGCTCCCAGACCAGATCGTAACCGGCCAACATCGCCGCACGCTCCGGCGTCTCGCTCGCCAGCCGCTCCATATAGCGGGCCAACATTCCCGGCCGCAGAACATCATTGATGAGCTCCGGCAGTACAGCATAGTCGGCGATGAGGTTCGGCAAGGCGGCCGTCCAGATCTTGATCCGCGACAGCACGAATTTCGCCAGCCACTCGGTCTTATAGGTCGAAACTACGGGAACGCCGGCTAGGCCCAATTCCAGGATCACGGTTCCGGAGGCTGCCATGGCAGCATCGGCCTCGGCAAAGGCGCTCCACTTGGCACCCTGCCCGACAAATATATCCGGCTTGACCTGCCATTTTTCCGTCAGCGAGCGAACCAGCGCCTCCTGTTTCGGCACTGTCGGCAGCAGAAAACGAAGATTGCTATTTCTCCGGCTAAGTTCTTCGATAGCCTGCTCAAAAACCGGGAGCAGCTGCCGAATCTCCGATGCACGCGATCCGGGCAGAAGCAAGATCCTCTTTTGCGCATCGGGGACTGCCAAACCGCGCAAGGCGCGCTGACGGCGAGTTTCCAGCAGATTAGCATCGACCGTCAGGCGGTGGCCGACATAGGTGGTTGCCGGGCCGCCCAGGCGCTCCATAGCAGCAGGCTCGAAGGGCAATACGGCCAACACATGGTCGACATAGGCGAGCATCTTCTGCGCGCGATATTCCTTCCATGCCCAGACACTGGGGCAGACGTAATCAATGATTGGCAGATCGGGCAGCACCTTGCGCACCCGTTTGGCAACGCGATGCGTAAAATCGGGGCTATCGATGATCACAAGCACATCCGGCTTTGCAGCAATGATCGCATCTGCCGTCTGCCGGATGCGGGCCAGTAGCTTTGGCAGGCGCTTGATGACCTGAATGAAGCCCATGATCGAGAGGTCGGAGTAATCGAAGAGCGAGCGCAGACCTTGTGCCTCCAACGCCTCGCCGCCGACACCTATCAGCTCGACCGGACCATTATGGCGCTTCAAGGCTGCGACCAGATCGCCACCCAGCAGATCGCCGGAGACTTCTCCGGCAACGACGGCAAGCTTCAAAGGCGCGCTGCTCACATGAAGCCCTCCGCGCTGAGGCCACGATCAATGCCGCAGACAAAAATGCCGGCCTCGTCGGCAGCGGCGATGACAGCCTGACGGTCGAGGATCAAAGCCCGGCCAGCTTCGACGGCGACGCCAGCCAGCCCTGCCTTCTTGGCATTCAATACCGTGGAGACGCCGATTGACGGCAAGTCGGCCCGGACATCCTGCTGCGGCTTGCAGAGCTTGACGAGCACGCCACGCCGACGGGCGGAAATGCGCCCAGCGGCGCGCAGCTCGGCAACCCGTTCGATCATCTTGTCTGTGCCTTCGGCGCCTTCGAGCGCGACGACACGGCCGCCGACGCTGACCGCGCCCTGCCCTACATCCAGAAATCCCAGCGCATCGGCGGCCTTCGCACCCTGCGCAATATCGCGCAGATCCTCTTCCGCCGGCGATAATTTTCCAAGCGGCCCCGTCGTCGCCAAGAGGTCGGGCGCGATTTCATGCGCACCCACGACGCGAACGCCGCCGGCCTCGATCAGGCGAATGACCATCTGCAGGACGGCATTGTCGCCGCCCGAAAGAAGGGTTCGGATGGTCGAGGGCAATTCCCTGATGACGCGCCAGGTCGGATGCACCTGCCGCCAGGAGGGGCGCCGCGCCACGCCGCCAGACATAACGACGCGATCGACGCCATGTCGGCGGAACATCGCTTCGAGACCGGCAAAGTTGCCGACACCAAGATTGGCATGATCGAAGGCGGACCAATCACGATCCGCCTCGTCAGCCAAAGCGATGATGACGGGGTTTTCACCGGCCTGCCGGGCGGCGTCAGCGACGTAAACCGGCAAAAGGCCGCTACCTGCGATGATCGCCAGCCTGCCCTTTTCGTTTTGGCCGGTCGAAACCACCTCAGGCCTTGCCGCGATTGGGCGACGACAGCGCGCGATCGCTATCGGCAGCGATGAAATCGAGAATTTCCATCGCTTCCTTGCAGTCGGCATATTCATCACGGATGGCGGCTGCATTATCGCGAACCGAACCTTCGGCCTCGAAGATGCTCTTGTAAGCGCGTCGAACCCGATGAATGACAGCGCGATCTATGCCTGCGCGCGTCATGCCGACGACATTCAGCCCGGAAAGCACGCCCGGATTTCCGTTCAGCATGCCATAAGGAATGACATCGTAGCTCGCGGCCGTAAGACCTCCGATGAAGGCCTGGCGGCCAATCCGGGTGAACTGGTGCACCGCGCAGCCGCCGCCGAGAATGGCGCGATCCTCGATGGTAACATGTCCAGCCAGCATGACGTTATTCGACATGATGACATTGTTGCCGACGCGGCAGTCGTGAGCGACATGCGAGTTGGCAAGGAAAAGGTTGTTGTTGCCGACGATCGTCCTGCCGCCGTAATCGGCCGTACCGGTATTGATCGTCACGCCTTCGCGAATCGTGCAGTTCTCGCCGACGTCAAGCGTCGTTTCCTCACCATGATGATGAACGCTCTGCGGATCGCCGCCGACAACAGCCATCGGAAAGATCTTCGTTCCCTTGCCGATTGTCGTGCGACCGGTCACGACGGCATTGTTGAGCAACTGAATATCGTCATGCAGCACGACCTTTGGACCGACATAGCAGAACGGGCCGACAACAACATTTTCGCCGACGACCGCGCCGTCTTCGACAACCGCCAGCTTATGGATGCGGGCGCTCTTTGCGATGCTGCTCATGCCTGTTCCTGATCCTTCCGTACGATCATCGCACCGATATCGGCCTCGGCGACGAGAGAACCGTCGACCTTGGCATCGCAATGGAACTTCCAGATGGTTCCACGCTGCTTCTGCTTGACGACGTGGAATTCAACACGGTCGCCCGGAACAACCGGTCTGCGGAAGCGGGCGTTGTCGATCGTCATGAAGTAAACGAGGTTGCCGCCAATGCCGTCCTTGCGGGCGCAGATCGCACCGGCAGTCTGCGCCATACCTTCGATGAGCAATACGCCCGGCATGATCGGCGATCCCGGAAAGTGCCCAGTGAATTGCGGTTCGTTGGCCGTTACATTCTTGATGCCGATCGCGGAATTATCGCTGTCGATCTCAATGATCTTGTCGACCATCAAGAAGGGATAGCGATGCGGCAAAAGCTTCATAATTTCCAGAACGTCAGCCGACGACAACGACGCCTTGGCTTCCTCAGTCATGCTCCGCACTCCCGTCTTTCTTGTCTCTGGCTCCTGACCGCTTCGCGATCTCCGCCGATTCCCTTAGAAAATCCCATAGCGGCCGCGCAGGAAGACCCGCATAGCGCTCACCCGCCGGGATGCTGTTCATCACGCCGCTCTTGGCACCGATCTGTACGCCGTCGCCGATGTGAATATGCCCGTTGAGGCCTGCCTGCCCGCCGATCTGTACGCCATCGCCAATCACCGTGCTGCCGGCAATGCCGACCTGGCTGACGATTGCACAATGGCGACCGATGCGGACGTTATGTCCGATCTGAACTTGGTTGTCGATCTTCGTGCCTTCGCCGATCACGGTATCATCCATGGTGCCGCGATCGATCGTCGTATTGGCGCCGATCTCGACATTGTCCTGGATGATGACGCGGCCGATCTGCACGATCTTGACCATGCCGCGCGGTCCCGGCGCATAACCAAAACCGTCCTGACCGATGCGCGTGCCATTGTGGACGATGACGCCGTTGCCGAGATAGGCGCAGAGCACGCTCGCCCCGCCTCCGATGCTGCAATTGCGCCCGATTTTAACACCCGGCCCGATGAGGGCGTTAGGGCCGATATAGGTCCCCTCGCCGATCTCTGCACCCGGGCCAATAATTGCACCCGGCTCGATGCCGACATTGGCCTCCAGCTTAGCGGTCGCATCGATCGTCGCAGCGGGCGAAATCGTCGCCGGATTCGCGGTGAACATAACCGGGCGCATGGCTTGCGGATGCAGCAACGCGCCGGCAATAGCGAAATCCGTATGCGGCTTCTTCGACAGAAGTACCGGGATATGATCGGGAACGAAAGATTTCAGCGCCGGAAGGCAAATGATCGCCGAAGCCTTGCAGGTCTCCAGCTCAGCGCGATTCTTTCGGGAAAGGATATAACAAACGTCACCTTCGCCTGCCCGATAGACGGGAGCGATAGATCTGATGATGACCTCCGAAGAGGCCGGATCAGCAAGTTCCGCCCCAAGATGCTCAGCCAGTTGTTTCAAGCTGACGCCACCATGGGACGGGAAAAAACCAGTATGTTCCATAAGCACAGCTCCAGAACGGTGTTCAAGCCCGCAGTTCTGGACTGCCGATATCAGAACTGGTTGGCGATGCCAAACCGGAAATTCTCAGTCTTGTCGTAATCTTCCTTCAAGACCGGCACGGCGTAGTCAACGCGGATGACACCGAACGGCGACGACCAGATCAGACCGGCACCGAGCGATGCACGGATCGAGTTGTCGTTGTGAAGCGTATCGCCGAAGAGATTCGCCTTGTTGCCGTAGAGCGTGCCCGCATCGGCGAAGGCTGCGATGCGCAGACCGATATCCTGGGGAACGCCAGGCATCGGCATGCTCGCTTCAGCCGAAGCGGTGAAGTAGGTCGTACCACCGAGCGGATCGCCATGTGACGAACGCGGACCGATACCAGCATTCTCGAAGCCGCGGATTTCACGGCCGCCGAGCGTGAACTGATCGAAGACGTTCAGCTTGCCATTCGTCGGCATCACGTAGCCGGCGCCCACCGTCAGCGAGCCGATGATATCGGCTTCGTCGCTGATCATCTGGTAGTAACGAGCCTTACCACTCAGCTTATAGAAGTCGGAGTCGCCGCCGAGACCTGCAAATTCATGCGTGAACTTGGCGATGATGCCCTCACGCGGAAGGTTTTGATCGTCCAGCGTGTTGTAGGTGAAGGTCTGCGAAACCGTCGACTGCACCCACGGACCGTTCTCGACAAGATTGAGATACGGAGCCGAAAGATTGTTCTGCCAATCGTTCGTGCCGTCGTAAGTCAGACGCTTGTAGTTGTAGCGCAGGGTCGTCGCTAGGTTCTCGGTGATCGGCGCGGTGACGCGCAGCGAGAAGCCTTCTTCCGAATAATCATAGTAATCGTCGCTCGACGTCTGGTTCTTGAAGATATCAAAACCGGCAGCCAGACGATAACCGAGGAAATAAGGCTCGGTGAACGAGATGTTGTAGGTACGATTACCTTCCGTACCAGCACCTGCGGCGAGACGGATGTACTGACCGCGACCGAGGAAGTTCTTTTCTTCGACCGAAGCTTCCAGAAGCAGACCGCCATTGTTGCCGACGGCGTAACCGGCGCCGATACCGAAGGAACCGGTCGGCTGATCTTCAACATTGACGATAACGACTACACGGTCCGGAGCGCTGCCCTGAGCCGTCGAGATATCGACCTTGGTGAAGTAACCGAGCGCATCGAGCCGGCGCTTCGCACGCGTGATCATTTCCTGGTTGAAGGCATCACCTTCGTTCAGGTCGAACTCGCGGCGGATAACATAGTCGCGCGTACGGGTGTTGCCGCGGATTTCAATGCGCTCGACATAGGCGCGCTCGCCCTGGTCCACCAAATATTCGATGCCGATCGTATGACCGGACAGATCGCGGTTGCCACGCGGCGTGATGCGGGCGAACGGATAGCCGGCAGCCGCGACGCGCTTGGAAATGTTCTCGATCGAAGTCTGAATATCCTTGGCGCTGTAGACATCACCCTTGTGGGTGATGACAAGACCCTTCAACTCGTCGGCATTAATGCCGTCAACGGTCGAGATGACGTTGATGTCGCCGTAGGTGTAGCGCGGACCTTCGTCGACGTTGAAGTTCAGCGTGTATTCGTTGCTCTGCTCGTTCAGCGTCGCATCGGCGCTGACGACGCGGAAGTCGGCATAACCGTGATTATAGTAGAACTGACGCAGCTGATCCTGGTCGCCCTGCAGACGCTCGGGGCTGTAGACGTCCTTGCGCGTCAGGAACGACAGGAAGTTGCTCTTCTTCGTGCCGATGACCGAAGCAAGGCGACCGCTGCCATAGGCCTGATTGCCCGAGAAATTGATCTTGTCGATCTTGGTGCGCTCGCCCTCGTTGATGACGAAGGCCACGTTCAGACGGCCTGGCGCGACCTCGGCGGTCTGCGTCGTCACCTGCACATCGTTACGACCGATAGATGCATAGGCATCCTTGATGGTCTTCACGTCAGCCTGAACGGTCGCCTCGTTATACGGGCCAGCAGCGTGCGTCTGAACGATGCCCTGAAGCTTGTCGTCCTTGATCTTGCGGTTGCCGTTGAAGACTACGGCGTTGATGAGCTTGTTTTCACTGACCGATACAACCAGCGTGCTACCCGAAACGGTAATGTGGACATCGGAGAAATATCCGGTGGCATAGAGCTGCTTCACCGAAGCATCAATGTCACTGGCGGAGAAGCTCTTGCCGGGCTTGATCGTGATATTATCCCGGACCGCCGTCTCGCCGACGCGCCCAGCACCGCGAACGTCAACCCGCTGAATAACAGCTGCTTCAGCGACAGAAGCAGAGGCAAGGGTGATCACACCAGCGCCCGACGCAACAACACCTGCAGACAGCGCTACCGCCGACACTGCGTTCAAAAATTTTGAACCAGCCTTCATTTCACTTCTTACCTTTTTTCAATCGTCCCCAGCCCCGAGCGAACCCGATTCCGGCCACGTGTGTCGTTTTACCCGCTTTTGACATACAAGCAAGGGAGCACGTTAATTTCTGTTTACTTCATTTCAAAGCGTGGCCCATTCGCCACTACGGCTTTGAAACATCGTAAATAAATCGTAATTTTCCTCTCGTCGCCCCACTAGCCTATTCTGGAACTAATATCGTTCCAGGTCGCAAACACCATGAGCGAGAGCACCATCGCAAATCCAATCCGGAAAGCGATATCCTGCGCCCGTGCACCCAAAGGTTTTCCCCTTACGGCTTCAATCGCATAGAACATCAGATGCCCGCCATCAAGTACCGGAACGGGCATCAAATTTAATAACCCTATTGAAACAGAAAGTATGGCGGCGAATTGGAGCACCGCCGCAAAGCCCAGGGTTGCCATCTGTCCAGAGAGTTGCGCAACCCGAATCGGCCCGCCAAGCTGATCGGCTTTCATGTATCCGCCGATGACGTTGCCAATATATTCGAAGGTACCGGAAACGATGCTGCCGGTCTGCTTCACACCTTCGGTAAGCGCCTGCAACGGCCCGTAAGCCTCGTAACGCAGCCTAATTGGCTTCTGACCATCGCTGATGCCGATCGTGGCAATCTCAGTCCGTGCGCCGAAGACATCGGTCTCCTCCGACTTTCTCGGCGTCACTGTTATGTCGCGGGTCTGGCCATTACGCTCGATCGACAGCGCCATGGGCTTGTCGGCATGAGCAGCCGCATAACGCTGCACTTCGCCGATGGAACCGATCTCTCGTCCATCCACAGAAAGAATGCGGTCACCAAGTTGCAAGCCCGCCGTTTGCGCGGGACTGTCGGAACCGATCGATGCAATCAGGGGATCGATCGGCGCAATGCCGATGCTGCCGACATCCTTCTTGTTTCCGGATGGGTTCGTATCCGCCAATGTCGCTGTCACGATCGGCAAATCGCGGATCACGCCATTGCGCTGGATGGTCAGCACGATGCTCTTGCCGGGGCGCTCGGCGATATAGCGGCCGATATCGTAATAAGTCGCGGCATTATTGCCATCGACGGCAATCAGGCGGTCTCCCGCTTGCACACCGGCCTTTGCCGCAGGCCCGGCCGGTTCCACCGCAGTCACCACAGGATCGACGAGCGCGATACCGATACGGCCCATTTCCATCTTGTTGCCAAACTGATCGGTGTCCTCGACCAGTTTCGGAACGATCCGGAAATCGCGATTCTGGCCATCCCGGTCGACGGTCAGTACGATAGTGCGGCCCGGGCGCAGGCCAACATAGCGCTGCACTTCATCGAAAGTCGTCACCTTGTTGCCATCGACGGCGATCAGGCGGTCGCCTGGCTCGATGCCGGCCTCCGCGGCCGCGCCGTCACGCGTCACCATGGCAACAACGGGATCGGCGACCGTACGGCCGTAGACGCTGAAAAGGACTGCGAAGATCACAATGGCGAGGAGGAAATTGGCGATCGGTCCAGCCGCAACGGTTGCAGCCCGCTTCCAGAGCTTGGCTCCAGCGAAGGATTGGGCGCGCTCCTCCTCCGTCATGGCGGAGAGCTGATCCACATCGGTCTTGCTGGAAGCGTCCTCGTCGCCGAAGAATCGCACATAACCACCGAGCGGAATGAGGGAAAGCTTCCAGCGCGTGCCGTGTCTGTCGGTAAATCCGGCAATCTCCGGCCCGAAACCGATCGAAAAAGCCATGATGCGGATACCGGACCAACGACCGACCAGATAATGGCCCATCTCGTGCACAAAAACGAGCAACGACAGCACAAAGACAAATGTGATGACGTTGTTCGTCAAGAAACCGATGAAGCCAGCCGCGCTACCCATGCAACGATCCTGTTCGTATTAGAGCGGTTCAGCTTCCACGGAAGCTCCGAACCGTTCCATCTTTCTGTTTTCTCGCAATTCCGGACGGAGAACCGCTGCGCACTTTTCCTCGAATTGCTCTAGTATCAGACCCCGAGCAGAACGCCGCCCAATGAAAAGGTCTCGCCGCTCATTGTCAGCGTTATTACGATAGCCAACAAAAACGCTGCAAAACAAGCAAAAATTAGTCCATCGACCCGATCCATGACGCCGCCATGTCCGGGAATCAGGTGGCTTGAGTCTTTCACGCCAAACTTGCGCTTGACGAACGATTCGAACAGGTCGCCGATCTGACTGCAGACGGAAAGCACCAGGGCAAGGAGAGGAATCCACAGGTCCTCGGCTGAAAAGAAGCTCCAGACCACCGCCGTTCCCGCGATGACGGCCGCGATAGCACCGCCGATGGCGCCCGACCAGGTCTTGCCCGGCGATATGCTCGGCGCGAGCTTCGGCCCCCCGATAGCGCGGCCGACGAAATAGGCAAAGATGTCCGTCGCCCATACCGTGGCAAAGACGAATAGCATCAGCACGAAGCCGCGAAAATCGTCATCGCGGATCTCGGCAAGGGCAATTGCCGTCAATCCGGAATAGAATATGCCGCCCGGCAGCCACCAGCTCTTTCCACGTATGGCGACCATGATCGCGGTAACGGCAACGAAGGCAGCCAAAACCTCGATGGAATAGACGGATTCGCTCAATGCCGTCGCACCGGCTATCAATACGAGCCCAAGCCAGCCAAGCGCGTTTCCCTGAGGATCGCGGCCATGCAGATCCGATATCGTCGACCACTCATAATAGACGAGCAGACCGATCACGGCGGCGAGCAGACGAAAGCCTGAGCCGCCATACCATGTAGCGGCAAGAACGATAACGGCGAGGATGATGCCGGAGATGATGCGCAGCCTGAGTTCGCGGCTCATCAGGACCCCACGGCCGCCGCCTGCTTGGCGGAAAGCCCGCCAAAGCGCCGGTCGCGCGCAGCATATTTCTCCAGTGCGGCGAAGAAGAGATCGCGGCTGAAATCGGGCCAATAGTCCGGCACGAACATGAATTCCGAATAGGCCGCCTGCCAGAGCAGGAAATTCGAGAGCCGCTCCTCGCCGCTCGTGCGGATAATGAGATCCGGATCGGGAATGCCGGCGGTGTCCAGACGGGCATCGACCAGCTCCGGAGTGATATCCTGCGGGCGCAGCCGCCCCGCCTCGACATCCTTTGCAAGGCCGGCAAAGGCACGCGTGATTTCGTCGCGCGAGCCATAGTTGAAGGCAATGACCAGCGTCAGGGCGGTATTGTTCCTGGTGGTCTCCTCCGCCTCAATCAGCAAGGGCAGGATATCACCGCGAAGGCCGGTGCGATCGCCGATGACGCGGATGCGCACATTCTGGCGGTGAAGCTCGGCAAGGTCCCTCCGGATGAAGGCCTTGAGGAGGCCAAGGAGATCGCTCACCTCCGCCTCGGGCCGGCGCCAATTCTCCGAGGAGAAGGCAAATAGCGTCAGATATTTTATGCCGATATCACCGGCCGCCCGCACTGTCTCCCGAACCGCCTCCACGCCCTTGCGGTGGCCCATGGTACGCGGCAGACCGCGCGCATTGGCCCAGCGACCGTTGCCATCCATGATGATGGCAACGTGTTCAGGTACGACAGAGAACGTAGGAGCTGACATATGGGTCCGGTTTCGTTCGGCGGAAAGATGCTCTGGCCTCATAATCTAGGGCGCAGCCGCCGCTTTCAATATTTGCGAAAATCGAAAGCGCGACACTCCCCAGCATACGATCAGACGTGCATGATTTCCTTTTCTTTGTCGGCTAGCAAGCGGTCGATTTCCGAAATCGTCTCATCCGTCATCTTCTGCACACGTTCAGAGAGAGAGCGGCTCTCGTCCTGGCCGATTACGCCATCCTTTTCGGCCTTTTTGAGGCCATCCATGCCATCGCGGCGCACATGTCGAATCGCCACCTTCGCCTTTTCGGCATATTCATGCGCGACCTTCACCAGCGAGCGGCGACGCTCTTCATTGAGTTCCGGCAGCGGGATGCGCAGATTCTGGCCATCGACGATCGGATTGAGGCCGAGATTGGATTCGCGGATGGCGCGCTCGACAGCGCTGACCATCGACTTGTCCCATACCGACACGGTCAGCATACGCGGCTCCGGCACCGTGATGTTGGCTACCTGGTTCAGCGGCATGCGCGAGCCGTAGGCTTCGATCACGACCGGATCGAGAATGTTGGCGGATGCGCGCCCGGTGCGCAGCGAGGCGATGTCGCTCTTGAATGCCGCAATGGCGCCATCCATGCGGCGCTTCAGTTCCTTGAGATCACTGGCTTCACTCATGTCTATGCTCCCCTGTAATGAGGCGACACCGGGGCTGACCCGGCGCCACAGGAATGTCAGTTGTCTGATACGATGGTCTTACGGCCGCCGCCGGTCAAGATTTCCGCGAAGCCGCCCTTCTCGTGAATGGAGAAGACGACGATCGGAATGGAATTTTCGCGTGCAAGCGCCACGGCCGCCACATCCATTACGGCCAGCCCTTTTTCGAGCACCTGACTATGGGTCAGATGGTCGAAGCGCTCGGCATCGGGGAACTTCTTCGGATCGGCGGAATAGATACCGTCGACCTGGGTTCCCTTGAAGATCGCTTCAGCGCCCATTTCGGCGGCACGCAGCGCGGCTGCAGAATCGGTGGTGAAGAACGGATTGCCGGTGCCCCCGGCAAAGATCACTACGCGGCCGAGCGAGAGGTGGTAAAGCGTGGCGCGCTGCGAGAAGCTCTCGCAGATTTCCGGCATGGAGATGGCCGAGAGCACGACGGTGTCGATATCCAGCTTGCGCAGCGAGGTCGCGAGCGCCAGCGCGTTGATGATCGTACCGAGCATCCCCATGTGGTCGCCGGTCACGCGATCCCCGCCCTTTGAGGCTACCGCAACACCGCGAAAAATATTGCCGCCGCCGACCACGACGCCGACCTCGACACCCATGGCGCGCGCTTCGGCGATATCGGAGGCAATCCGGTCTGCGACGGTCACGTCGATGCCAAAACCCTGACTGCCCATCAGAGCTTCACCGGAGGCCTTGAGCAACACGCGCTTGTAGATCGGCTGGGACATCGTAGCTCCTTGAAGTGATCACCGGGGGAATGATTGTGAATGCCGGATACACGAAGGGCACCGCGTTGTCACGCGATGCCCTGACGTTTTCCCTGATATGGTTTCACCAAACCGGGATATGTCCCTTTTCGATCGGGCTTTTCCGCACGTCTTCAAACTGCGGAAAAGCCCTATCGTTTTGTTTCCTTACGCATTCCGAACGGAAAACCGCTACGCACTTTTCCTGGAAATGCTCAGATCAGCCCTTGGCGACAGCCGCAACTTCTGCAGCGAAGTCGCTTTCTTCCTTCTCGACGCCTTCGCCGAGCAGCAGACGGGCCATGCCGGTGATTTCGATCGGGGCGCCGGCGGTTTTTTCGGCTTCCTTGAGGGCAGCACCGACCGTCAGGTCCGGGTTGATCACGAAAGCCTGCGAGAGAAGAGCGACTTCCTCGAAGAATTTGCGCATGCGGCCTTCGACCATCTTTTCGATGATGGCTTCCGGCTTGCCGGATTCGCGGGACTGCTCGATGAAGACGTTGCGTTCGCGCTCAGCGACGGCGGCATCGACTTCTTCAGCACGGATAGCCAGCGGGTTGGTGGCAGCAATGTGCATGGCGATCTGGCGGCCGATCGACGTCAGAACGGCCTTGTCACCGACCGACTTCAGAGCGACCAGAACGCCGAGCTTGCCGATACCGTCGCCGGCAGCGTTATGGATGTAAGTCGCCACGACGCCGTGCTCGACTTCCAGCTTGGCCGCACGACGGAGCGTCATGTTCTCGCCGATGGTTGCGATCGCGTCCTTGATGGCGTCGGCGACCGGCTTGCCGGATGCCGGATAGGTCGCAGCCGAAATGGCTTCTACCGTACCGTTGGTGGACAGCGCAACTTCGGCGACGCCGCGAGCGAGGTCCTGGAAGGCGTCGTTACGGGCAACGAAGTCGGTTTCGGAGTTGAGCTCGACGACAACGGCCTTGTGACCGGCGCCGGCAATGGCGATCAGGCCTTCAGCGGCGGTGCGGCCGGACTTCTTGTCGGCCTTGGAGATGCCCTTGGCGCGCAGCCAATCGATCGCGGCTTCGATATCGCCGTTCGTCTCGGTCAGCGCCTTCTTGCAGTCCATCATGCCTGCGCCAGACTTTTCGCGCAGTTCTTTCACCAGTGCAGCCGTAATCTCGGTCATAAGCTTCCTCTTGTCGGTTCATACGGTGCGGCGAAGGGCGTCAAGCCGAAGCGGCACCGATTTGAGGGACGAAATGTACCCGTAAGTATGACAGCGTTATGAAGCAGCGTCATACTGTGGAATTCTTGATTGGAACGTGCCTGGATTTTCCGCCTACAGCACCGCGCGTCACAGATGGCGCGTAAAGATCGCTGTAGCACTTTAAATCTGCTGCATAATTTACCCTTAAATCGATTGGGATTTAAGGAATTATGCAGCGGGCAAGCAGTTACCAAAAACGCAATAAGGCCGCTCGAACTTGTTGAAGTCGCAAACGGCCTTATCCCGGATGTCATTGCGCTTGGGCGGACAGTTTATTGTCCGCCTCTTGGCGCGATCAGGCTTCGGTGCCGTCCGCCAGGGTCGGCTCGACCGGCGCTTCTTCAGAAGCGCCGAGGTCACGGCCCGATGCGCTCTGCTGGCGAGCAATGCCGTCGATGGCAGCGCGCGAGATCAGGTCGCAGTAAAGAGCGATGGCGCGCGATGCGTCGTCGTTGCCCGGGATCGGGTAGTCGATCAGGTCCGGATCGCAGTTCGAGTCGATGATGGCGACGACCGGGATGCCGAGGCGCTTGGCTTCGTCGATCGCGATCTTTTCCTTGTTGGTGTCGATGATGAACATCAGGTCCGGCGTGCCGCCCATGTCCTTGATACCGCCGAGGGCCTTGTCGAGCTTTTCGCGCTCGCGCTCAAGGTTCAGACGCTCCTTCTTGGTGAAGCCCTGGGCTTCGCCGGAGAGGATTTCGTCGAGCTTGCGCAGACGCTGGATCGAGTTGGAGATCGTCTTCCAGTTGGTCATCATGCCGCCGAGCCAGCGGGCGTTGACGTAATACTGAGCCGAACGCTTTGCGCTATCGGCGATCAGTTCGGACGCTTGACGCTTGGTGCCGACGAACAGAACGCGGCCGCCGCGGGCAACGGTGTCGCTGACAACCTGCAGAGCGCGGCTCAGCAACGGAACCGTCTGGGCGAGGTCGATGATGTGGATGTTGTTACGATCGCCGAAAATGTACGGCTTCATCTTCGGGTTCCAGCGGTGCGTCTGGTGGCCGAAGTGAACACCTGCTTCGAGAAGCTGGCGCATAGAAAAATCGGGCAATGCCATGCCTTTGTATCCTTTTCCGGTTGAACCTCCGCAAGGCGAACAGCATCCTCTTCGAGAATGCCACCGGGCGGAAAAATCCGGATTTCTCCCGGACAATCCCATGCCTTACGTGTGGAATGCGGGTGCCCATACATTCGATTCGCATGGAATGCAAGGCTTGAGGCTCAAAATAACCGATTCTTATCTCAATCCATCCCGCAGCGAGCTATTGGCACGCCTTCGTACCGAGAACTTCAAGCTTGGTGAGCTTGCCGGTCAGCACGAAGTCGCCATAATCCATGGTGAGGTCGCGCGTGATGCCGTTCTCGTAGAGTTTAAAGGACATGCGGTAGACGGGTATAGCGTCGCCCGTGGACTTTTCGTTGAAATAAGCCACGGTCACCGGCCAGAAAGGTGTCTTGGAGAAGGCGCCAGCCTTGTCTGCATCGGGATCGTCCGTTGCCGGCGTCTGCTCCTTACCCACGACGGTGGTCGCGATCAGCGGCTTGTCGCCGTCATCCGAACCATCGAAAACCTGTGCCTCAAAGAAATTCTTGCCGAGCTTCGCATTATGAATGATGTCGAGCATGTGCTCCGTCGGGAAGCGGCTCTCGATGATCTGGACCTGCTTGTTATGCGGCTGCGTGAGGTCGACCTTGATGCCCTTCTGGTCGTCGCTTGCCGCACCACGCACATCCTTGTCGAGCTGGCTGTCGGTATAGGATTTGGTTTCGAAGCGGAACAGGCGCTTGCCGAGATCCTCGAAAGTCGTCGTCTGCTGGTCGCTGACGCGCGTTGAGTCACCCGTATCGATCTTCGTCACGAAACGGAAATTGGTGGTGAATCCGGTGCAATCGGAGCCTTCGAACTCATAGACCATGCGGCCGACCATGCCGGAAATGCCGGAGCGGTCAGAGGCATCCTTCAGTTCGAGATCATAGACGGCGCGATGCGCGATCAGCCCGCTCGGACCGGCCGCATAGGCTGCCGAGGTTCCCAGTGACAGAATGCTCAGGCCCGAAACGACGGTAGCAGCAAGACTCGAGCGGAACATTCATTATCTCCTGTTGGACTCGCACGCGATGTTATAAGAACGCTTTCGGCTGAAACGAGGCTGCCGATCCTAAGTGACGGAATTTAGTCTTGATGCCGGATTTTTGAAGTTTTTACAACAAAACGGGAGATGAATAATGTCCGACGCTATCGAGGGCCGCCTGAAGGAACTCGGCATCGTTCTGCCGCAAGCTGCAGCTCCGGCCGCCAATTACGTTCCCTATGTCATCAGCGGCAATCTTCTGTATCTGTCGGGCCAGCTGCCGATGGAAAACGGCAAGATCGGCGTGACGGGCCATCTCGGCAAGGACGTCGACGTGGCCGCCGGCCAGCGGGCGGCAGAGCTCTGCGCCATCAATATTCTCGCTCAGGCTAAAGCTGCCCTCGGCGGCGATCTCGGCCGGATCAAGCGGCTGATCAAGCTCAACGGCTTCGTCGCCTCGACACCCGATTTCGTCGAACAACACCTTGTGATCAACGGCGCATCCAATCTTCTGGCAAACGTGCTTGGCGAAGCCGGCAAGCATGCCCGCGCCGCCGTCGGCATGGCCGCCCTGCCGCTCAATGCCGCGGTTGAAATCGATGCCATTCTGGAAATTGCATAATGAGCAAGCTTGCCTGGTTGACCGAGCGTCCCGTCGCTCACCGCGGCTATCACGACATGAACAAGGAGGTTTGGGAGAATACGCTCTCGGCCTTCAGCCGCGCCATCGAGGCGGGTTTTGCCATCGAATGCGACCTGCACTACGCCTCGGACGGCGTTCCGGTGGTCTTCCATGACGACGACCTCCAGCGCGTCTGCAATCTGCCGGGCGAAGTGCGCGAACGCACTTCCGCCGAGCTCGGTCTGCTGTCGGTCGGCGGCACCAAGGACAAGATCCCGACGCTGAAGCAGCTCCTGCAGCTTTGCGGCGGCAAGGTGCCGCTGGTGCTGGAGCTCAAGGGACGCGAAGGCGATGACGATGGCTTTGCGGAATCCGTGCTCGAAGTGCTGGAAGGCTACAAGGGGCATGTAGCGCTGATGAGTTTCGACCATTGGCTGCTGAAGGATCTTAAAAGCCTGGAAGCGCCCTACCCTGTGGGACTGACCGCTGAAGGAAACAAGCCTGAGACGTTTTTTCAGCATGACGAAGCCATGCATCTTGGGTTAGACTTCATTTCGTACTTCTACGGCCACCTGCCGAACCCCTTTGTTACGGCGCAACGCCAGCGCGGTATTCCGGTCATCACCTGGACCGTGCGCGACGAAGCGGCCCGCAAACATACATTTGCCAATGCAGACCAGATGACCTTCGAAGGTTTTGATCCGCGCCTGGCCTCGTAAATCGGCATCGATTGAAGGAGAGGCTTTGCGCATACCCAAATTGCCGCTGCGCCGACGGCACGCCCATCGGGCGGAGGCGCAGCGGTGAGAGCCCCTCTCTTCCTTCCAAGCGCAAGACCTTGATGACAGACGAATTATCCATTCGAGTCGAACGATCCTTCAAGAACATCGCCCCGGAGAGCTGGTCCAAGCTCGCCGGAGCGTCCAGAACCGGCACCGTCCTGCCCTACAATCCCTTTGTCTCGCACGCCTTCCTCTCATCGCTGGAGGAGTCCGGCTCCGCAACCGACAAGACGGGATGGCTCGGCAATCATCTGCTGCTCGAAACCGACGGCGGCGAATTGCTTGGTGCCGTCGCGGGCTACCTGAAGAGCCATAGCCAGGGCGAATATGTCTTCGACCACGGCTGGGCCGATGCCTTCGAACGGGCCGGCGGCCGTTATTATCCGAAGCTGCAGTGCTCCATTCCCTTCACGCCCGCCACCGGACCGCGACTGCTCGTCGCCGAGGGACAGGATCGGACCGTGCTGCAGCCGGCGCTTGCCGAGAGCCTCAAAGAGGTCACCCGACAGCTCGGCGTTTCCTCGGCGCACATCACCTTCTTGCCGGAAGACGAGGTTTCGGTTTTCGAAACCGACGGCTATCTGCATCGCACCGACCAGCAGTTCCACTTCATCAACGAGGGTTACGCCGATCACGACGCTTTCCTGGAGACGCTGGCATCGCGCAAGCGCAAGGCGCTAAAGAAGGAACGGCGCGCGGCGGTCGAGCACGGCATCACCATCGACTGGCTGACCGGCAGCGATCTGACCGAAGGCCTATGGGACCAGTTCTTCGCCTTCTATATGGATACAGGCAGCCGCAAATGGGGCCGCCCCTACCTCACGCGGAAATTCTATTCGCTGATCGGCGAGCGTATGCCTGACGATATCCTGCTCGTCATGGCGAAGCGTGAGGGACGTTACATCGCCGGCGCCATCAACTTCATCGGCGGCGAGACGCTTTACGGCCGCCATTGGGGATGCATCGAGGATCATCCCTTCCTGCATTTCGAAGTCTGCTATCATCAGGCGATCGATTTTGCGCTGAGCAAAGGCTTGAAGCGCGTGGAAGCCGGAGCACAGGGCGAGCACAAGCTGGCGCGCGGCTATCTTCCCGTCATCACGCATTCCGCGCATTATATCGGCCATCAGGGTCTGCGGCGCGCCGTCGCCGACTACCTAGAGCATGAGCGGGAACAAGTGGAGGAGATGAGCGAAATTCTTACAGAGCACAGTCCCTTCCGCAAGGGTGAGCGGCAGGATATCTAACCGTTCGGCATAAACACAAACGCAAGACGAGGAGACACTGGATGACCAGCCCCGCCTATGACGACAACAATATCTTCGCGAAGATCCTGAAAGGCGAGATCCCTTCCTACCGCGTCTACGAGGATGAGCACACAGTCGCCTTCATGGACGTGATGCCGCAGTCGCCGGGCCATACGCTTGTCGTGCCGAAGGCACCCTCGCGCAATATTTTCGATGCCGATCCGGCCGCGCTGCAGCATGCTATCACGGTGGTACAAAAGATCGCCGTGGCCGTTCGGGACGCCTTCGACGCGGACGGCGTCTATATCGCGCAGTTCAACGAGCCCCCCGCGGGACAAACCGTCTTCCATCTGCATTTCCACGTTATCCCACGCATCGAGGGCGTCGCGCTGAAGCCGCATTCGGGCAAGATGGAGGATGGCGCTGTGCTGGCGGAAAACGCAAGGAAGATCATCGAAGCGCTGGCGTGATGCGCTGAGATCCTCAAGTCTTCTCTGAGGTTTTCCTCATAACCATATAAAAACGGCTGCATTATCTCTAATGCAGCCGTTTCATTTTTCTCAAATCGCCGAGCGGCGACTACTTACGCGGAACCTTCGGAACCGTGCCGCCGCCCTTGCGCGGCGACTTGCCTTCGGACTCGTCGCTTTCGCTCGACGTCGAAGCCTTGGCCGAGCGGCGGCTGTCAGCTGCCGTTGCAGCCTTGCCGACGCGGCTTCTGGCCTTGACGGTGGTGTCGCCGTCATCCTCTTCCACCTCGGTCGGCACATCGCCCACTTCGGCTTCCGGCTTCGGCCGGATCGGAGCGGTGTCGGCGATCGCTTCGAGCAGGATGCCGGTCGAGCCGTCTTCCTTCTTGCCGACGGTGACGTTGACGACGCCGCCCTTCTTCAGCTTGCCGAAGAGGATTTCATTGGCCAGCGGCTTCTTGATGCTTTCCTGGATGACGCGCGCCAGCGGACGGGCACCCATCTTGTCGTCGTAGCCCTTCTCGGACAGCCATGCGATGGCGTCCTCGTGCAGGTCAAAGGTAACGTTCCGTTCGGAAAGCTGCGCTTCCAGCTGCATGATGAACTTCTGCACGACCTTGTGGATAACGGTCGTCGGCAGCGGCGCGAAGGGAATGACAGCATCCAGACGGTTGCGGAACTCCGGGGTGAACAGGCGGTTGAGAGCCTCTTCATCCTCGCCCGTACGCTTGGACGAACCGAAGCCGATCGCGGCCTTGGCCATTTCCGAAGCGCCCGCATTGGTCGTCATGATCAGGATGACGTTGCGGAAGTCGATCTTCTTGCCGTTATGGTCTGTCAGCGCGCCATGGTCCATGACCTGCAGCAGGATATTGAAGATATCCGGATGCGCCTTCTCGATTTCGTCGAGCAGAACCACGCTGTGCGGATGCTGATCGACGCCATCAGTCAGCAGACCGCCCTGGTCGAAGCCGACATAGCCGGGAGGTGCACCGAGCAGACGAGAAACCGTATGGCGCTCCATGTATTCCGACATATCGAAGCGTAGCAGTTCGACGCCGAGCGACGAAGCAAGCTGCTTGGCGACTTCCGTCTTGCCGACGCCTGTCGGGCCGGAGAAGACGTAGCAGCCGATCGGCTTGTTCGGTTCGCGCAGGCCGGCACGTGCCAGCTTGATCGAGGTCGACAGTGCTTCGATCGCCGTATCCTGGCCGTAGACGACCGAACGCAGTTCCTGCTCGAGATTGGCGAGCACCATCTCGTCATCCTTGGAAACCGTCTTCGGCGGAATGCGGGCCATGGTCGCAATCGTCGCTTCGATCTCCTTTTCGGTGATCAGCTTGCGGCGCTTGGACGGCGGCAGCAGCATTTGGGCCGCACCAGTCTCGTCGATCACGTCGATCGCCTTATCCGGTAGCTTGCGGTCGGAGATATAGCGCGCCGACAGCTCGACAGCCGTCTTGATGGCGTCATTCGAGTAGCGCAGGTGATGGTACTCTTCGAAATAGGGCTTCAGGCCCTTCATGATTTCGATGGCATCCTCGATGCTCGGCTCATTGACGTCGATCTTCTGGAAGCGGCGGACGAGCGCCCGGTCCTTCTCGAAGAACTGACGATATTCCTTGTAGGTGGTCGAACCGATGCAACGGATCGCTCCTGAGGAAAGGGCCGGCTTCAGCAGGTTCGATGCATCCATCGCGCCGCCGGAGGTGGCGCCTGCACCGATGACGGTGTGGATTTCGTCGATGAACAGTACAGCGCCCGGATACTCTTCGAGTTCCTTGACGACCTGCTTCAGGCGCTCTTCAAAATCGCCGCGATAACGGGTGCCGGCAAGCAGCGTGCCCATATCGAGCGAAAAGATCGTGGCATCGGCCAGAGCTTCGGGAACCTTGCCCTCGACGATCCGCTTGGCAAGACCTTCGGCAATCGCCGTCTTACCCACGCCGGGGTCGCCGACGTAGAGCGGGTTGTTCTTCGAGCGGCGGCACAGCACCTGGATGGTGCGGTTGACCTCGGAATTGCGGCCGATCAGCGGATCGATCTTGCCGTTCTTGGCCTTCTCGTTGAGGTTGACGCAATAGGCCTTCAGCGCGTCCTGCTGCTTCTTGCCATTGCCCTCCTCCTGCTCGCCGCGGGAAGTCGGCTTGCTTTCGGATTCGCTTTCCTCGGCGCCGCGCGGCGTGCGGGTCTGGGAGGAACCCGGGCGCTTGCCGATGCCGTGCGAGATATAGTTGACCGCGTCATAGCGGGTCATTTCCTGCTCCTGCAGGAAAAAGGCAGCATGGCTTTCCCGTTCCGCGAAAATCGCGACGAGAACATTGGCGCCCGTCACTTCCTCGCGGCCGGAAGATTGCACATGGATCACGGCGCGCTGGATGACGCGCTGGAAGCCTGAGGTCGGCTTCGAGTCCTCATCATAGCCCGTGACCAGGTTGGAGAGTTCATTATCGACGTATTCAGTCAGAGTCTTACGGAGCGCGTCGAGATCAACATTGCACGCGCCCATGACAGCTGCGGCATCGGCGTCGTCTACCAGCGCCAAAAGCAGATGTTCCAGCGTGGCATACTCGTGATGCCGCTCGTTCGCGTAGGTCAGTGCCTGATGCAGCGCCTTCTCAAGACTAGGCGAAAATGTTGGCACGTTCAGATCCTCACTTCTTTTCCATAACACATTGCAGCGGATGCTGGTGCTGCCGGGCAAAGTCCATCACCTGGCTCACCTTCGTTTCGGCTACTTCATATGTATATATCCCGCACTCACCCACGCCGTGGTTGTGGACATGAAGCATAATGCGGGTGGCACCTTCTAGATCCTTTTGGAAGAAACGCTCCAGGATATGGATCACGAAGTCCATGGGCGTATAGTCGTCATTCAGAAGCAGCACGCGGTACAGGTTCGGTTTTTTGGTCTTGGGCTTGGTCCGCGTGATAACCGAGGTCCCACGGTTTCCGTTGTCCCCGTTCCTTTCGCTGTTGTTTTGCATCCGGATCGGCTCAGCGATCATTTCATTCATTCCTCAAATCATCCGGCAGAAGCTATCGCATTCCGACTTGGCACTGGGTTGGTTTCTTCATTTGGTCGGGCCGGATATCCGAACCTCTAACTTAGTTCATATTGGCGTGATTTTAAGCCCCTTGCGGGACACTGCAATCACAATTCGCTGACAAAGGGGGCTGCGGCCAAAAAAGTCGCTGCATATCGCCACATCCGGTTGGGCGCGTCAAAACGCAAAAGACCGGCCACGCATCGCGCAGCCGGTCTTTCCGGAAATTTTGCCTTTCGGCGAAAGTTTAAGCGGCGGTCGCCGTTGCTGTTGCCTTGTTGGCAGCCTTCGTCGCAGCCGCGACCGGCGCTTCGTAAGGCTTGTAGGCAGTCTTGGCGAGATCGGCATACATTTCGCCAAGCTTGGTGGCTTCGGCAACGAAGTTTTCGTAGGAAGACTTCACATAGCTGCTCTGCAGTTCGAAGGCAGCCTCGAAGCTCTTGACGCCGGCGAGCGTTTCGAAGTGTGCAACACCATCCTGGAAAGACTTCTTGGAGTATTCAGCGGCTTCGGCAGCAATTGCCTGAAAGCCCTTGGTGACATCGGAATAGCTCTTCAGCGCCGTGTCCATGGCTTCCTTGCCCTTCTTGTTCGCTTCATCGAAATTGAACATGCTTCTCCGTCCCTTGTTGGCCGGCCGGCGGCCGGTTTACAGGGATAAAGGTTAAATGCGACGCACAATTAGTCAAGTAGTCTTGTGCGACGCAATATCTTCCTTTGGTTGCATTTTAAATGACAGCGCGGTGTCGAAGATAATGGGTGCGCCGCATCATTCTGTTTTTCCTAATATATATCATCGCGCCTGCAACCACAGGCTTTGATTAAAATATCGGCAATTGGCCAGAAAGAAGCCGCCCGAGATCAGAACGGCGGTGGAATGATCAAATGGGCAAACACCAAAGAAAAAGGCCGCATTTCAATGAAATACGGCCCGCATATTCGATCACCATACGAGATAGATGGAATCAGAGATCGACGTCCAGAATGGCCATCGAGAAATTATAGGAACGGTCGCCATCCTCGTCATCGATATAGACGACACCCAGAAATTCTTCGCCGAGATAGACTTCCGCAGAATCGTTCTTGCGCGGGCGGGCCTTCACTACGACCTGCGGGTTGAACGTGCGCTTGAAATAGGCGTCGAGTTTCTTGATTTCTTCAGGCTTCACAATGCTTCTCCGTGAGGATCTCGGTTGGCCGCTTCTTGCATAGGAAAAGCGGCAGTGTAAAGACCGGAACCGCGCATAGCTATCCAACGGCAGCGCAAGCCTCGGAAAATCGGACTAGAACTTCCTAAAGCGTGTCGCGATCTTTTGGATTCGCTTCTTGCGCTTTAGGTCTTTGATTGGGGCATGTCGTTGTCGCAAAACCGCTGCACACTTTTGCGCGACATGCTTTAGATTCCTGCACCCATGATCTGATCTACGATCAATTGCTCGGCCAGGAGCTGGTCCATCGAGCGAGACGGTTCCGAACACCCTGCTTCTCCGACCACCTTGGCCGGCACGCCTGCAACGGTCGTCTTGGCGGGCACTTCCTTCAGCACCACCGAGCCGGCGGCGATGCGCGAGCAATGGCCGATCTGGATATTGCCCAGGATCTTGGCGCCCGCCCCGATCAAAACGCCATGGGCGATCTTCGGATGGCGGTCGCTGCCCTCCTTGCCGGTGCCGCCGAGCGTGACCCCGTGTAGGATCGAGACGTTGTCGCCGATGACTGCCGTTTCGCCCACGACGAGGCCGGTCGCGTGATCAAGGAAGATACCCTTGCCGATGCGCGCCGCCGGATTGATGTCAGTCTGGAAAACGCTGGAGGAGCGGCTCTGCAGATAGAGCGCAAAATCGCGGCGGCCGCGATTATGGAGCCAATGCGCAAGCCGGTGCGTCTGCAGCGCATGAAAGCCCTTGAAATAGAGCACAGGCTCCAAGAACCGCAGGCAGGCGGGATCGCGATCATAGACGGCCTGGATATCGACACGGAGGATAGATCCCCATTCCGGCCAGTCGGCCAGCATTTCTTCAAATGTCTGCCGCAAAAGGATGGCCTGCAGGTCCGGATGGTCGAGCCGCTCGCAGATGCGATAGATGACGCATTCTTCCAGCGAACGATGGTTTATGATCGTCGAATAGAGGAAAGCGGCAAGGAGAGGGTCCCTTTCGGCAGCGGTGCGCGCTTCCTCGCGCATGCTGTCCCAGATCGGGTCCATGACCTTCACTGCGCCCAAGCCTTCTACCTGGCGAATATCCGTTGCTGCGACCATTGGCGGTCTCCCGATTTTCTGTCAGGGCTGCATTATATAGAATAAAAGCCACGCAACACAAATGGGTTGGTCGCAGATGAATTTCGAGCATGACTTTGCCGGCGGTCTCATTCAAGCGACATGCAGCGACGCCATGGGGACGATTGTGATCAGCAACCCCGACAGAAAGAATGCGGTGACGGCTGCCATGTGGCGCGCCATCCCGCAGGCCGTGCGCATTCTGACCGATGAAGCCCATGCACATGTGATTGTTCTGCGCGGCATGGGCGCGGATTTTTCGGCCGGCGCCGATATCAGCGAATTCGACAGCGTACGCAAGAACTCCGAGACCGCGGTCGCCTATGAGGCGCTGAACAGCCAGGCATTCGAGGCTATGCGTCACTGCCGCGTGCCGACGATCGCCGCAATCCGCGGCATCTGCTATGGCGGCGGCTTCGGGCTTGCCGCCGCCTGCGATCTGCGGATTGCCGAACGGGGCGCGCGATTCTGCGTGCCCGCCGCCCGCCTCGGCATCGCCTATCCCGCCGACGCCGTGCAGGACATCGTCAACGCGCTCGGAGCGCAGATGACCAAGGTCACGCTCTTCACCGGCGCGCCCATGTCTGGCGAGAAGATGGTTGCAGCCGGCTTTCTTCTGGAGGAAATCGACGCAGAGGTGTTCGATGGCGAAGTATCCGCCCTCGCCCATGCCATCGCCGCCAATGCGCCAATCGCGCTGCACGCTTCGAAACTCGCGATCCGGGCCGTCATCGAGCAGGATGGGGACCTTCTGCGCGAAGCGGAAGTGATCGGCGCCGAGACGTTCGACAGCGCCGATTATGCCGAGGGCCGCGCTGCCTTTGCAGAGCGGCGGAAGCCACACTTCACCGGCAAGTGACTTAGCGCTTGCCGAGACGCTGATAAAATTCGAGAACCGCCGCTTTGAAGATCTTGTCGCCGACGGCGAGCATGTGATCGCGGTTCGGTATGTCGATGGCCTCGGCGTTCGGCATCAATGCGGCCAGTTCCTGGCCCGAGCCGGCGATATCGTCCTTGGTGCCGACGGCGACCAGGGTCGGCGCCTCGATCCTTGCCACATCTTCCCTCGACGCCAGATCGCGTGAGCCTTGGATGCAGGCGGCCAGCGCCTGCCGATCGCTTTTCGTCTGTTCGGCAAAGGCGCGGAACATGCGCCCGCGTGCATGGGTGACATCATCGAGCGACGGCGCCACCAGCGCGTCCGCAATCGGATCCCAATCGCCGACGCCCTCGACCATGCCGATGCCGAGACCGCCGAGAACCAGCGAGCGGACGCGATCCGGATGAGCGATCGCCATGAAGGTCGAAACACGGGCACCCATGGAATAACCCATAATATGCGCCTCGGGGATGCCCAGATGATCGAGAAGGGCGACGGCATCCTCTGCCATGATCCATGGATGGTAGACATCGGCATCATAGAGCTTATCGCTCGAGCCGTGGCCACGGTTGTCGATGGCGATCACGCGATAGCCCGCCTCGCCGAGCGTCTTCAGCCAGCCCGGATTGACCCAGTTGGCAATCGCAGTGGAAGCGAAGCCGTGAATCAACAGCACTGGCGGGCCGCTCGGATCGCCATCATCGAAAAAGGCAAGCTTCAATCCGTCTCTGATGAAATGGGACATCGGGGGAGCATTGAGATTCATGGCGTCGTCTTCATAAACTGGGTCCTGTTGGCGCCGGACCATATTTTATCGGCGATATCAAATGAACCCTATGCCTGCGAAAATCTCTGTCTCAAGCCGGACTTTCGCACTACACAATCGGGAAGAAGGATTATAAAGAGGAGCTACCAAGTCTGGCGCAACATTCATGCCGCTCACGGCAAGACGCATTCGGAGATCATCATGGCCGGCCATAATATTCCCCATTTCCAGAACGACGGCGGACACCGCGTCATCGAAATCGGCGTAAAGGAATTCATGTGCACCGGCGCTTCGGTTCCCTATGATCATCCGCACATCTTCATCGACCTCGGCGACGAGAGCGAAAAGGTCTGCTCCTACTGCTCGACGCTGTACCGCTACAATCCGTCGCTGAAGGCGGACCAGACCAACCCGGCCGGCTGCGTCTTCCACTTCAAGGCGGCGTGACGCCTTAGAGTCCGATCGGACATAAAGAAATGCCGATCAAAGCAGCCGCAATCATCGGCGCCGGAATAGCCGGATTGACGGCGGCGCTGGCGCTGGCGAGACACGGGATTGCCTCCGACATTTTCGAACAGGCGGAGGTACTGACCGAAGTGGGCGCCGGCCTGCAGATTTCACCGAATGCTTCCCGCATCCTCGATACGCTCGGCGTGCTCGATGCGCTCAGACCGGTTTGGCTGGAGCCGGAGGAGGTCCGGCTCGTATCCGGCTCGTCGCTGCGGCCGGTTGCCTCCATTCCCTGTGGAAAATTTGCCCGAGAGCGGTGGGGTGCGCCCTATGGCGCCGCACATCGCGCGACCCTGCAAAAGGCGCTCCTCAATGCGGTGACGGCCAATGATTTATGCAGGCTGCACCTCGGCCGGCACATCGATATCAAGGACAAACAGACACTAGAAGAGAGCGCCGGAAGGGAATTCGATCTCGTCATCGGCGCAGACGGCGTGTGGTCGAAAGCGCGTACGATGGTGCCCGGTGCGCCCTCGCCGCTCTTCTCCGGGAATATTGCCTGGCGCTTCTCCATCCCGCAGGCGGCGGCCCCGCCTCTGCTGGACAAGGCCAACGTCACGGCATTCCTCGGTCCTTCCAGCCACCTCGTCTGCTATCCCATCCGGGAAAATGCCGCCTTCAATATCGTCGCCATCGTCTCTGGCAGCAGCACCAGCCGCGATTGGGATGCGACCGGCAGCAAGGCGCAGCGTGAGCAGATGCTGCGTGGCTTTTCCGGCTGGAACAGTGCGATTCTGCAAATGCTGGAGGCTCAGGAGCAGACAAGCTTCTGGCCGCTCTACGAGATGAAGGACGGCCGGTGGCATAATGGCAGCGATACGATTCTGATCGGAGACGCTGCGCATGCGATGATGCCGTTTGCGGCGCAAGGCGCCGCCATGGCGATCGAGGATGCCTTCGAGCTTGGCGGGCTGCTTTCCGCGCGCTCGCCGACAGAAGCCTTCGAACTCTATGAAAAGCATCGGGCGCCACGGATTGCGCGCCTGAGGCAGCGCGCCGCCTTCAATCAATTTGCCTATCATGCCCGCGGCCCGATTCGGATCGCGCGTGACCTCGTTCTCTCCCTCCGTCCGCCGCAAAGCCTCGCGGCGGACATGGACTGGATCTACGGCTACCGCGCCATCGGTTGATCAAACCTCTTTGGCGGCGGCAAAGCCCTTTTCGATATCCGCCTTGAGATCCGGCACGTCTTCGAGACCAATCTGCAGGCGGATAACCGGCCCTTCCGTCGGGACCTTGGTGACGCGCCGGTCGTTGAGATTGACGTGCAGGGCCAGGCTTTCGAAACCACCCCAGGAATAGCCGAGAGCGAAAATCCGCAAGGCATCGAGGAAGGCATGCGCCTTCGCCTTGAATTTCTGTGGCTCGTCGACAGCCAGAACGAAGGAGAAAATCCCGCTCGCACCCTTGAAATCACGCTTCCAGAGTTCGTGGCTGGGGAAGCTCGGCAAAGCCGGATTCAAGACGCGCGCGACCTCCTCCCTACCCTCGAGCCACTGGGCGATCGCAAGCGCGCTTTCCTGATGGCGATCCAGGCGCACGCCCATGGTGCGCAAGCCGCGCAGCACCTGGTAGGCGTCGTCAGGCGCACCGCAAAGGCCGAGCTGACCGTGAGCGTCCAGCAACCGCTTCCAATGCGTCTCGTTGGCGGAAACCGTGCCCATCAAAATGTCGGAATGGCCGGCGGGGTATTTCGTCACGGCATGAATGGAAACGTCGACGCCATGGTCGAGCGGCTTGAAATAGAGCGGCGTTGCCCAGGTATTGTCCATGGTCACGACGCAGCCGTGACGATGAGCCGCCGCCGAGATTGCGGGGATATCCTGCACTTCGAAGGTGTTGGAACCCGGCGATTCCGTATGGACGAGCTTGGTGTTCGGCTTGATCAACCGCTCGATATCGGCGCCAACCGACGGATCGTAATAATCGACCTCAACGCCGAGGCGCTTCAGCATGGTATCGCAGAAGAAGCGCGTGGGACCATAGACCGAATCAACGATCAGCGCATGATCTCCGGCGGAGAGGTAGGCAAGAAGCGGCACCGTGACCGCCGCAAGCCCGGACGGCACGATGATCGTTCCCGCCGATCCTTCCAGCGCGTTCATTGCTTCGCATAGGGCATCCGTCGTCGGCGTACCGCGGGTTCCGTAGGTATATTTCTGGTCATGCGTCTCCATCACGCGCGCATTGGGAAACAGCACCGTCGAGGCACGTACGACAGGCGGATTAACGAAGCCGTGATAATCGAACGGCGAATTGCCGATATGGGACAAACGCGTATTGATGCCGGCGTTCGGCAGGTTTGTGTCTTTGTCTTTCATGTCAGGATATGCCTTTGGCGCTGTTGGAAGCTGGATTTGTGGCGACCAAGTCCAGTGGGGTCAACCCCGATCATTCCACCGCCGCACATTATTAGAAGGCTAAAATAACAAAAATGGCGACCAAAACCCCATTTTCGCGCAGATTTTTGGCAAACCACCGCTCATTTTGACGCCAAATGCCCAGTTTTCGGCCGCTCCTGGCGAAAATGCCGAATAAATCCGCAATAATTGGGGCGATCTCTTGACCGCTACACCATTTGCGACTGTGATAGCGCCACTCGCACCCGAAAAGGGAAGGAACGTGGTTCTCCAAGGACCTGTCGGGCAGCGATACAGTTTAACTATAAAACAAATAGACAAAGGTAGGGAAAATGAAAAAGATTGCTCTCTCCGCATTCCTCGGAGTCGCAGCCTTGGCTTACACCGCGTCCGGGGCCTCCGCCTCGACGCTGAGCGACGTAAAGGCCAAGGGCTTCGTGCAATGCGGCGTGAATCCTGCTCTTCTCGGCTTCGCGCAGCCGGATGCGTCCGGCAACTGGGCCGGCTTCGACATCGACTTCTGCAAGGCTGTGGCTTCGGCCGTATTCGGCGACCCGACCAAGGTGAAATACACCCCTCTCAGCGCCAAGGACCGTTTTACGGCGCTGCAGTCCGGCGAAATCGACCTGCTGTCGCGCAATACTACCTGGACGATCAACCGCGACACGGCGCTCGGCCTCAAGTTCCGCCCCGTCACCTATTATGACGGTCAGGGCTTCCTGGTTCACAAGGAGCTGAACGTGAAGTCGGCGCTCGAACTTTCCGGCGCGGCTATCTGCGTCCAGTCCGGCACGACGACCGAGCTCAATCTCGCCGATTATTTCAAGACCAACAACCTTCAGTATAATCCGGTGGTCTTCGACAAGCTCGAAGAAATCACGACGGCCTATGACTCCGGCCGTTGCGACGTCTTCACGACAGACCAGTCACAGCTTTATGCCGTACGCCTGACGTTGAAAAACCCGGACGATAACATCGTTCTGCCCGAGATCATCTCGAAGGAGCCACTTGGCCCGGCCGTTCGCCAGGGTGACGACCAGTGGTTCAACATCGTCAGCTGGACCGCCTATGCGCTCGTAAACGCCGAAGAATTCGGCATCACGCAGAAGAACGTCGACGAGATGAAGAATTCGGCCAACCCGGATATCAAGCGCTTTCTGGGCGCAGAGCAGGGCTCCACGATCGGCACCGACCTCGGCTTGACCAACGATTGGTCCTACAACATCATCAAGGGCGTCGGCAATTACGGCGAGATCTTCGAGCGTAACATCGGTGCAAACAGCCCGCTGAAGATCGCCCGCGGCCTCAACGCGCTGTGGAACAAGGGCGGCATTCAGTATGCACCTCCGGTGCGCTAATTCGCAAAGAGCCTAACTTTAAGAGAGAGGCGACTTCGCCTCTCTCCCCTCAAGAAAACAAGCCTGAACAGGCATATTGGGGAAAATTTCTATATGGCAATTACTGCAAACTCGCCTGAAGGCGAGCGTTCGGCCTTATCGGCAGCGCTGTACGATCCCAAAGTTCGGGGTGTGTTCTACCAGGCCGTCACGATTATCATCCTCGCGGCTTTCTGCTGGTTCATCGTCACGAATACGATGGACAATCTGCGCGCCTTGAACAGATCTTTCGGCTTCGACTTCCTCCAAGGCCGCGCCGGTTTCAATCTCGGCCAGGCGCTAATCCCCTATTCGAGCGATTCCACCAATACCAATGCGCTGCTCGTAGGCCTGCTCAACACGCTTCTGATATCGTTCGTGGGCATCATCGCCGCGACGATCGTCGGCTTCATCATCGGCATCGGCAGGCTTTCGCACAATTGGCTGATCGCGAAGCTTTCCCAGGCCTATGTCGAAATCTTCCGCAATATCCCGCCGCTGCTCGTCATCTTCTTCTGGTACAGCGGCGTTCTGGTATTGCTGCCGCAGGCGCGCGATGCCGTGCACCTGCCATTCTCCAGCTATCTCAGCAATCGCGGCCTTGCCTTCCCCAGCCCGATCTTCGGCGCGGGCATGTGGGCCGTGGGCATTGCTTTCCTCGTCGCCATTGCCGCCGTGTTCTTTGTGGCGCGCTGGGCCCACAAGCGTCAGGCGGCAACCGGTCAGCAATTCCACACGATCTGGGTGTCGATCGGCATATTGATCGGCTTGCCATTGGTGGTCTTCCTGGTGACCGGCATGCCGCTTTCCTTCGATTATCCCATCGCCGGCAAATTCAACCTGACGGGTGGTACGGTGATAAGTCCGGAGTTCCTTGCGCTTCTCCTCGCCCTTTCCCTTTACACCGCGTCCTATATTGCCGAGATCGTGCGCGCCGGCATTCGTGGCGTACCAAAGGGGCAGTCGGAAGCCGCAGGCGCGCTTGGTCTGCGGGCATCAGCCATCAACCGGCTGGTCATCATACCGCAGGCAATGCGCATCATCATTCCGCCGCTGACGAGCCAATATCTCAATCTGATCAAGAACTCGTCGCTTGCCATCGCCATCGGCTATGCCGATGTCGTCGCCGTCGGCGGCGTGATCCTCAACCAGTCCGGCCGAGCCGTCGAAATCGTCATCATCTGGATGGCCATCTATCTCATCCTGAGCATCGCAACGTCGCTGTTCATGAACTGGTTCAACGCCAAGATGGCTCTGGTGGAGAGATAAGATGTCGAGCGTAGATCAAAACTTCGTCAGCAAGACATTGCTTGTTGCGCAGCCGGCACCCGCCAGCGAAAGGGGCGCGTGGCACTGGTTGAAAAAGAACCTGTTTGCCACGCCAAAGGACATTGTTCTGACCTTGCTTGCTGTCGCCTTCCTTGCCTGGACGATACCGCATCTGGTCAACTGGCTGTTCATAAATGCAGTCTGGAGCGGCACAGACCGCACTTTCTGCGCCACTACGGTTCAAGGCGGAACCCAGCCGGATGGCTGGAACGCCGCCTGCTGGGCCTTCGTCCGCGCGAAATTCGTCGTCTTTATGTTCGGCCTCTATCCACCGGACGAGCGCTGGCGGCCGATACTGGTCTGCATCTTGATGGTCGCCAGCTTCGCACCGCTGCTGATGCCGTCCGTTCCCAGAAAGGGATTGAACGCAATTCTGGCATTCTTCGTGCTGCCGGTTATTTCGTTCTTCCTGCTTCATGGCGGTTTTGGCCTTGAAATAGTCGAAACGGAAAGGTGGGGCGGCCTGCTCGTAACGCTGGTGATTGCCTTCGTTGCGATCGCGGTCTCCTTCCCGTTCGGTATCCTGCTTGCGCTCGGCCGCCGCTCCAGGATGCCGGTCGTCCGCATGCTGTGCGTGGGCTTCATTGAAATCATCCGCGGCGTACCATTGATCACCGTGCTGTTTATGGCCAGCTATATGCTGCCGCTGTTCATGCCGCAGGGCTGGACTGTCGATAAGCTTTTGCGTGCCGTGGTCGGCGTTTCGATCTTCACCTCGGCCTATATGGCCGAAGTCATCCGCGGCGGTCTGCAGGCGATACCGAAGGGTCAATTCGAAGGAGCCGACTCACTCGGCCTTGGCTACTGGCAGAAAATGCGGCTGATCATTCTGCCGCAGGCGATCAAGCTGGTCATTCCTGGCATCGTCAACACCTATATCGGCATGTTCAAGGACACGTCGCTCGTGGCGATCATTGGCATGTTCGACCTGCTCGGCATCGTTCGTCAGAACTTCGCGGATGCCGCTTGGGCAAGCGCGGTGACGCCGGTGACGGGTCTTGTATTCGCCGGATTCGTTTTTTGGCTGTTCTGCTTCGGCATGTCGCGCTATTCAGGCTTTGTGGAACGCCATCTCGACACCGGCCACAAGCGATAAAATTGAGGGAAATAGAAAATGGCTGAAGCCCAATCGAAGAAAATGACCGTCTCCGAGACAGAGGTCGCGGTCGATATGATCAATTTGAACAAGTGGTATGGCGACTTCCACGTACTGCGCGATATCAATCTGAAGGTCATGCGCGGCGAGCGCATCGTCATTGCCGGCCCGTCCGGCTCGGGCAAATCGACGATGATCCGCTGCATCAACCGCCTGGAAGAGCACCAGAAGGGCCAGATCATCGTCGACGGCGTCGAGCTGACGAACGACCTGAAGAAGATCGACGAAGTGCGCCGCGAGGTCGGCATGGTGTTCCAGCACTTCAATCTCTTCCCGCACCTGACCATTCTGGAAAACTGCACGCTGGCGCCGATCTGGGTGCGCAAGATGCCGAAGAAGCAGGCAGAAGAGATCGCCATGCACTTCCTCAAGCGCGTCAAGATCCCCGAACAGGCAAAGAAATATCCGGGCCAGCTTTCCGGCGGGCAGCAGCAGCGCGTGGCGATCGCCCGCTCACTCTGCATGAACCCGAAGATCATGCTGTTCGACGAGCCGACGTCTGCACTCGATCCGGAAATGATCAAGGAAGTGCTCGACACCATGGTCGGCCTTGCCGAAGAAGGCATGACCATGCTGTGCGTGACCCACGAAATGGGCTTCGCCCGCCAGGTCGCCAACCGTGTCATCTTCATGGACCAGGGCCAGATCGTCGAACAGAATTCGCCGAAGGAATTCTTCGACAATCCCCAGCATGAGCGCACGAAGCTGTTCCTCAGCCAAATCCTGCACTGATACGGATCGATTGAATGAACAAGACCCGCCGCTGCACCGCAGCCGGCGGGTTTTTCATAGGCCGATTTCAGCGATCGCCATCGGCGTTACGCAGAGGGTATCGCGAGCTGTCTCCTCCTGATTACCGCCTGGCAATTGGCAGCGTGAGCAAGTCCTGTAGCGTTTCGCAAAAAACGAGATATATTCTTTGTCGCCGCTA
>NZ_JBXSOO010000005.1:0-227438 GCF_057784515.1 Martinezella sp. CNPSo 3732 | reverse complement strand
AGCAGCCCAGCTATCGGCCGATTTGCGGCCGATAGCGCGAGCGGAACGGACGATCGTCAGCCGGCCGCACTTGCGGCGCTGAGGACCGCCTTAACGGTCGCCGTTGCAACATCTTCATCGATACCGACGCCGAAGACCTGCGATCCGTCCGGCCGGACGCATTGCAGATAAGCGGCCGCCTTTGCATCGCTGCCGCGACGCAATGCGTGCTCCTGATAGTCCATGACGCTCAACTCCACTCCGAAGGCTTCGGCAATCGCCGCCAGCACCGCCGAAACGAGCCCGTTACCGCGACCGCTGACGGCAACATCGCGATTGCCATGGCGAATCCGGCCGGTGAAGATGCGCTCTGCACCCGCTCCCCGGCGAAAACCGCCTTCGTAATCTATAAGGGCAAAGCGCTCGACATCGTCGACATGATAGGCTTGGACGAAAGCCCTCCAGATATCCTCGGCCGTCAGTTCGCGCTTCGTCTCATCGGCGAGGAACTGCACCCGCTTGCTGAAATCGACTTGCATGGCGCGGGGCAACTTCAGGCCTTTGTCCTGCTCGATCACCCAGGCAACCCCGCCCTTCCCCGACTGGCTGTTGACGCGGATGACGGCCTCGTAGCTCTCGCCGATATCGGCGGGATCGACCGGCAGGTAGGGCATTTCCCAGACGCCGTCGTTGCGCCGCTCGTGCGCGGCAAATCCCTTGCGGATCGCATCCTGATGTGACCCGGAGAAGGCCGTGTGCACGAGTTCGCCGGCGTAAGGGTGGCGCGGATGAACGGGCAGGCCGTTGCAATATTCCACCGTCTTGACCACATCGCGGATCGACGGAAAGGTCAGGCCGGGATCGATACCCTGCGTATAGAGGTTCAGCGCCAATGTCACCAGATCGACATTGCCGGTACGCTCGCCGTTGCCGAACAGGCAACCTTCGACCCGATCGGCGCCGGCAAGCAGCGCCTGTTCCGCCGAGGCTACCGCCGTGCCGCGATCATTATGCGGATGTACGCTGATGATGACAACCTCGCGCCGCGAAATATGGCGGCAGAACCATTCTATCTGGTCGGCATAGACATTCGGCATCGCCACTTCCACCGTTGCCGGCAGGTTGAGGATAGCTGGGCGTTCCGCAGTCGGCTGCCAGACATTGAGCACGCGCTCGCAGATTTCGAGCGCGAAATCCGGCTCGGTGAAGCAGAAGGTTTCCGGCGAATATTCGAAGGTCCAGTCGGTCTCCGGCTGCTTCAGGCTTTCCTCCAGCATTGCGGTAACACCGCTGATGGCGAGGTCGACGATCTCGTGTCGTTCCATGCCGAAGACGACGCGGCGGAAGAGCGGTGCGGTCGCATTGTAGAGATGCACGATGGCTTTGCGGGCGCCGATGAGGGATTCGAACGTGCGCGCGATGAGATCGGCGCGCGATTGGGTCAACACCTGGATCGTCACATCCTCGGGGATGCGGTCTTCCTCGATGAGCGCACGGACGAAATCGAACTCGATCTGCGAAGCGGATGGAAAGGCAACCTCGATCTCCTTGAAGCCCGAGGCGAGCAGCATGTCGTAGAAGCGCAGCTTGCGCTCGACATCCATGGGATTGGCGAGCGCCTGGTTTCCGTCGCGCAGATCCGTTGAGAGCCAGCGTGGTGCCTTGTCGAGGTGTCTGTTCGGCCATTGCCGATCCGGCAATTCGATGGGCGAGATAAAGGGTCGGTATTTGGTTTCAGGATTCTTCAGCATGATCCATTCCGTTGCGTGTCGGTCAATTCGGGAGAAAGCGGACAGCAGAATACGGCCGCCGGGATGCCGTCAGGCCCGACGACCGCGGCTAAGTCGCAATGCAATGGAGAGCTGAAGGGAATTACGTCCGATAGATGTGACCGTGACGCCCGCCCATGTGCATAGCGATGCGGCAGCGCGGTGCGGCCGATCCGATCGATGCAGATTATGGGATGAGGCAGACACGAAAGGAAATATCCTGCTGGAAAGGAGCTCTAGGTTACTGCCGGCATCTTTGATATTCTCACGCGCATGGATCAATCATCGTCGCAAAAGGATCAACCCTATCTGCAGCACGGCGCCGATGTCGCTGGAGGCGTCGCCGTCATCGCACATGACGATCATCGCTTCACCAGTTCTCGCCACAGCCATAGGCAGGCACAACTGCTCTACGCCGTCAGCGGCGTAATCTCCTTGACCACGGATAGCGGCACCTGGGTCGTGCCGCCGAGCCGCGCGGTCTGGCTGCCGCCGCATCTCGAGCATGTGACGGCAAGTCATACAAGCGTTCAATTTCGCTCGTTGCTGATCGATGCCGACGGCAGAGATACCCTGCCGAAAGAGTGCATGGTGGTGGAGGTCACCCCGCTCCTGCGTGAGCTCATCCTGCGGCTCGCCGGCCTCGTCGATAAACCCGATCGCAAAGAGGTCGCGAATGCGGTCATTCGCCTCCTGCTTCTTGAACTCACTTTCCTGCCGGCACAGCCGCTGAAGCTACCGCTACCGAAACATCCGGCCCTTACGGCTTTCTGCGAAACCTTGCTCGGCGATCTTGCGAGTACAATCTCGATCGAAGAAGCAGCCAATGGGCTGCATATGAGCCGGGCGACGTTCATGCGGCTATTTCAACGAGAGACAGGACTAAGCTTCGGCCGGTGGCGACAGCAGGCACGCATGTTGAAGGCTCTCACCTTACTCGCGGAAGGACGGACCATTCTCGATGTCGCGCTGGACTGTGGCTATGAGAGCCCGAGCGCCTTCTCGGCTATGTTCCGGCGTTCGCTCGGCAGCTCGCCTCGGGATTATTTTCAATCTGCAACATTGACTGGCGAAACCAGCCAGGGAACGGACTAAGGGCTAGTTCTGCCGGTCGTCAGCTAGGCAACCGAACATGCGGAAATCGTGGAAGGCCTCTTTGAATCGCGCCTTCTGGCGCAGCGTGCCCTCATATTGAAAGCCCGCTTTTTCCAAAACCCGGTCGGAAGCCCCGTTTCCCGGCAACGTCCAGGCTTCGATGCGATTGAGCGAAAAAACGTCGAAGCCGCATCGCACGACGGCGCGTGCCGCTTCGCTCATCAGCCCTTTGCCCCAGGCGGATGGATGCAATTCGTAGCCCAGCTCGGCACATTTGGCGCGCCTATCGAAGCTGTTGAAACGGATGGCACCGAGCAAACGGCCGGAGGCCTGGTCCTCAATAATCCATGAGCAGCCCGTTCCCTTGGGGAAGATCTTGATCATCCATCGCAGAGAGCGCTCGATCTGCGCCATTTTCGGCGCAACAACCCAATTCGAGAACCGTGTGACCTCCGGAATCGAAATCAGCGCATGGAAGTCGTCGCGATCATCCATACTCGCTTCGCGCAGCCGCAGCCGCTCGGTGACAAGTGTGGGAAACTCGGCTTTTGAAGGCGCCATCGTCACGCTTTCAGCAGATTGGCAAGGATGATCTCGCGCCAGACGCGGGTGGGCGTGATCCAGGCATCCCAAGAATTATACTTGCCGGAATAGATGACAGCGGCGATACCCGCATCGGGCATCAGCCAAAGCCTTTGCCCGCCATTTCCAAAGCCGGCATACCACGGGCGCGGACCGTCAAACGCCGGCACCGGTGCATCGCCTGAGAACCACAATCTGCCATAGCTCAAACCGTCCCCGGTCGAAATCGCCGGCGCGAGGGATTGCGCGATCCACTCCTCCGAGACAATCCTCTGGCCGCTCCATACGCCCTTCTGGAGGAAAAGCATGCCGATCTTCAGCAAATCGGGGGCAGTGAGGCGCAACCCGGATGCCGGCGACGCCACGCCGTCACGCCCGGCGTTCCAATGGAATTTTTTAATCCCCAGCGGTTCGAAGAGAGCCTCTCGTGCGAAATCGGGCAGACGCCTACCCGTGCCGCGCTCGATGATCGCGCCCACAAGCGCGACGCTGCCGCCGGAATAAATCCAGCGCGTTCCCGGCTCGGCGATCAGCGGACGCTCCAAGACAAAACGATATCGGTCCGGCGCGTTCTCCATCGCAATTTCGCTGTTCAGCGGGTCGGTATAGGGACGATCCTCGTCCCACTCCATCCCCAGCGTCATCGTCAGTGCGTGGGCGATGGTGATCTTGGCGCGTGCAGGATCTCGGGTGAGATCGCCGTATTCCGGGAACTGCTCATAGAGGGATGCATCCGGCGGCGGCACGAATCCCCTGTCGAGCGCGATGCCATAAAGAAGGCCGGCAATGCTCTTGGTGACGGAGCGAAGATCGTGCAGCGTATCCGCGTCGAAAGCGACGTCCCCGAGCGGGTCTCCCCAATTTTCATCGGAACCGACTGCATAATATTCCAGGCATACACGCCCGGAACGGGCGGCAAGCACGACATGCAGATCGCGCAGCAGGCCGGACTCGATACCGGCTTCAAACTTGCGGCCGAGCCCAGGATCAAAGCCCATGGCCTGCAAGATTTCCTGATCAGACGACAAGGGTGAATTGCTCAGTGTCACGGCCATGAAATCGCCTTCCTCAGTTATGCGACTTTCAGCTCAGGCTACAATCCAAGCATGTATTCAGCAAGGCGCTCACTCGACATTTCGCCGCCGCGGAAGCCCGTCGAAATCAGCTTCGCTCCACCCGCAATTCACCGTCCGCCTCCACGACGAACGCCGCCACCGTCCTATTGCGGCCATTCAGCTTTGCTTTCAGCAAAGCGCCGTCGGCACGGTTGATCAGGGTCGTGGTCGGTCCCGATACTGGGGATGAGGCGACGCCGACGGAGACAGAAAGCGGGCCGACAATCCGCGCGCGATAAGAAAAGGGCGTGCCGAACACGCTCGTGCGCAGCTTCTCGGCGAGCGCAAAACCTTGTTCGTCGGCCATATCGGTGGCGATGACCGTCAACTCCTCCCCGCCGAAGCGGTAGACCGTACCGGCGTCGCCAACCGTATCGGCAACGATCTGCCCGACATGCCGCAACACCTCGTCGCCGGCATCATGGCCAAACTCGTCGTTGAAACGCTTGAAGTGATCGATGTCGATCATCATGCAAATGACCGTGCGGGCGGATTGGTCTCTGTGAAGGTTGTTGAGCGCCTCGTCCAGCGAGCGCCTGTTGAGCAGGCCTGTCAGCGCGTCGCGTACGGCAAGATTGATCAGCCGGTCGCGCAGTTGCAGGTTGGCGATGGCAAGGCCGATATTCTCAGCGATCAGCTCCAGATAGAGCCGCGGCGCATCGGCGGCCGTCGCATCCTTCGTGCGGTCCTCGAAATAAAGCAGGCCGATCGCCTCGCCGAGCGCGGTCAGCGGAACGCAAAGACCCGGCACGCCTGAGTGATCCAGATGCTGACAAGGAATATCGGTATCCGCCACGTGGCTGACATGCGGGCGGCCACGGCGCAGGCCCCAGCAGGCGGAAGCGGCAAAGGAAGTCTCAGTATGTTCGGGCTCCAGCCACCGGCTGACTTCGCTGAGCGTCGTCCTGCTTTCGTTCATCGTGTAGAGGCATCCCGCGACGCCAGGAAAGATCTGCGGCACGAAGAGCGCAACGACTTCGGCAAGCTCATTCTGGGCGTAGCAGGCCTGCAGGCGGTGCATCATCTGCAGAATGAGATCCTTCGTCTCCAGATCGCGTTTGCGCTCGGCGTCGAGGCGGTTCCGCTCCAGACCGTTCTCGCGGAAGATCTGTATCGCATCGTTCATCTCGCCGATCTCGTCACGGCGGCGATCGGTCGGCACCTCGACGGCATAGTCCTGTCTTGCCAGCCGGTTGACGATCCCGGTCATGCGCACCAGCGGCAGCGCCACCCGGCGCCGCAGTATGAAATAGAGCACGCCGAGGAATATGACCGCCGTCAAGGCGAGCATCACTTTGGCAATATTGGCCCAGAGATCGCTGCGTGCCTGCGCGGAACGGAAAGCGGCCTCCGTGCGCGCCGTCGCCAGGGCGCGAAACTGATTGACACTATTGAGCAGTGCCGTCTGGAAGCGCTCGTGCTCAGGGCCGAACAGCGTATCGCGCGCACCCGTCTGATTGCCGCTGGTATAGGCGGCGACCGCCGCCGCCTCCACCTTATCGAGCGCCTCCGCATTAACCGCCACCTCCTCGATGACCTGACGCTCGGCATCCGGAATGCCGAGGCCGCGCAGGGCATTGATCGCCGTATCACGGCGGCGCTCTTCACCTTCGTCAATGGTGAAGGCATCCAGGTGCCTCTCCTCGCCGCGTATGACATAGAGACGGGCTTCGTCCGTCGTTTCCTCCGCGCCGAGCGCAAGCTCCTCGCCCATGCTGTTCAGCAACAGATGCTGCTCCACGGCCTGCCGCTCCTGCACAGCGCTTCGGGCCGAGAGAATGAATGCCACAGCCGACAGCACGGTCAGGACCACGGTGATACCGTAGGCCCAATTCGTAATTGTGGTAATTCTCATCTGCCGTCCTTTGCGCCCTTTTCAGACATTTCTAAAGTACATGCCATGCCGAGCCCTCAATTATGACATGCAGCCACGGGATCAAGCGAGAATATACAGCGTGGAAAGCTTATTCCCGGCGCATAGGCACCAACCCTCGTCTGCATCGCGCGGCGCGGAGACCTGCGGGCGTCGCGATCTTCTGACGAGAACCTCGGTTGCGGCCAGGCGGCTGCTTCCGAGGTTCCCGGCTGTCGTCAGGGGTGAGTACGACAGCCGCGTCAACAAATCGATTTTCAGACCGGCAATCCATAGGCCGACTGGAAGCTGGGAAATATATGCTTAAGTTCCACAAGTGACTGCCCCATTTCGAGACATCTTTCACGCAATGCTAAAATTTATCCTGTTAGGATTAGCCTTGCGCACGGCGATTGTTGTTCAGATCTCAGACAAGTGCGATGATTTGAACTTTCAGATCTAAGTCACTTTCCTGAATAGCTCCTCGCCTTCTGCACAGATTCTGCAAAGACAGGCGCCATCGTCGCGCTATGAACAACAGGCCCGAGACAATCACCGCCCTGCCCGCCCGCTTGCCGCGCAGCTTTCTCAAGGAAGGCTGGTGGCTCGAGGACGATCGCCACCCTCAAGCCGATCCGCCCGCTCATGGGGCCAAGATCATACTCTTCGCCGAACATCTCGCCCGGAGCCGATGCCGATGAGCCTATCCGATGCAGCAGCCCTTCCCTCAAACTCCACAAACGAATCCCATCGTAAATTCCTCACATTCATTGCCCTTCTCGCCTTGGCCGACCTTCTGCTTTTCGACAGGCAACCCGGCCTCAATCTTTTTATCTTCACCAATGCCGTTGCCGCCGGTCTACTGATCTCCTCCCGAAAAAGGCAATCCATTCCAAAAATCGCGGTGCTTGTCGCCCTCAGCCTTGTCGCGTCCACGCCCCTTGCCGAAGCCACCTCCTGGATGGGTATCGCAATCAGCCTTCTCAGTCTTTGCTTGATCTCGCTCGGCATCGGCGGATTGACCCCTTCGCAGCGGATCCGCCTGCCGCTCGTGCTGCTGCGCTTCCTTCTGGACGTGCCGGCACGGCCTTTTCGCCGCGCGAGCTATCGCTGGCTGGAGCGTCTGCAAAAGCCGTCACCGTATGGCGTGCGGCATCATCTTCGCAACTGGATCATGCCGCTGGTTTTTGCCGCTGGCTTTCTTGCCCTTTTTGCAGCCGCCAATCCGCTGATTGACAAGACGCTGCGCAGCATCGACCTTACCTTCCTGCTGCAGCTGTTCAGCATATGGCGCATCGGCTTCTGGCTTGCCGTTGCAGCCTTCTTGTCCCTGCTGCTTCGTCCACGTCTCATGCGGCGGCGGCGCCGTCGACGCGATGTCCCTGATATCGCAACCGGAGCTGAAGACAAGGACATGCTGTTCGGCCATGGTGCCCTGCTGCGTTCGTTGCTGGTCTTCAATGCGCTGTTTGCCGTGCAGACGCTGCTCGATCTTACCTATCTCTGGGGTGGAGCAAGCCTGCCCGATGGCATGAGCCATGCCGAATACGCTCATCGCGGTGCCTATCCGCTGCTACTCACCGCAATCCTTGCCGCCGTCTTCGTACTTGCTGCCATGCGGCGCGGCGGGCCGGGCGATAGAAGTCCCCTGCTTCGCGGCCTGGTGCATCTGTGGATCGCGCAGAACATCCTGCTCTGCCTTTCCTCCATTCTGCGGCTCGATCTCTATGTCGAAGTCTATTCGCTGACGGAGTTGCGTGTTGCGGCCGGCATCTGGATGGGGCTGGTCGCAGTCGGCCTCTTTCTCATCCTCCTGCGCATCCTGCTTCGTCGCTCCAACGAGTGGCTGATCGCGTTAAGCTCCGCGATGCTGGTTCTCACACTCTATGCCGCAGCGCTCGCCGATATTCCCGCCTTCATCGCCCGCTTCAACGTTGCCCATAGCCGCGAGATATCGGGCGAAGGCATCGTGCTCGATCTTGATTATCTCTCGACGCTCGGCCCGGCGGCCATTCCAGCGCTCGATACCTATCTGGCATCGCTGCCTGCCGACGCGGATGCCCGCAGGGTGGGCGAAACATTATTATGGCAGCATATCGGACGCCCGCGCGACTGGCGAAGCTGGACATATCGCGACGCCCGCCTCGACGACTACCTCAAACAGACACAACTCTTGCAAGATCAGGCGGAAACGAAGAAAACGAATGGGTGAACCAGGACCCTTACAGCATGGCCCAGCGCATCCTCGTCGCCGACGACGAACCGAATATTCGCGACGTGATCTGCTTCGCGCTCGACCGCGCCGGCATGAAGACGACGACCGCGCGCAACGGCACAGAGGCCATGATGGCCTTTCACAAAGGCGGTCTCGATCTGATCGTTCTCGACGTTGGCATGCCCGACATGGATGGGCTGGAAGTCTGTCGCCGCATTCGCAAGACATCGAATCTTCCGATCCTCTTCCTGTCGGCACGCGACGAGGAAATCGACAGGATCCTCGGCCTGGAAATCGGCGGCGACGATTATGTCACCAAACCCTTCAGCCCGCGTGAACTGGTCGCGCGGGTCCGGACCATCTTGAAGCGAAGCGGCCATGGCTCGGAGCCGGATGCGACCAATGGCTCGGTGTCCGTAGGATCTCTGCGTCTCAATCGCGGTGGCCGCACCGCCAGCTTCGCCGATATGCCGCTCACCTTGACGGCGCTCGAATTCTCGATCCTCGACACGTTATTGTCGCGCCCCGGGATCGTTTTCAGCCGCGATCAACTGATGGAGGCGGCCTATGGCGCTGACATGCAGGTGGCCGACCGCACCATAGACAGCCATATCCGCAATCTCCGCGCCAAGCTTTCGGCCGTCGGCGGCAAGGGCATCATCGCCACGGTGCACGGTATCGGCTTCAAACTGACATCGGCCGCGGAAGGAAGCGTCTGATGCGCGCGCCAAGGGTAAAGCCGAAATGGCGGCCGCCGCTTGCCCTCATCGTCTATGCCGTGCTTCTGACCGTGATGACGCTACCGATGCTCACGATCATCTGGTTTCGCGTCATGCGCGCCGCCTCCGGCGCTATGGCGCCGGCGGAGATTGCGACGCTTGCCGCCGTTCTGATCCTCACTCTTATCGTCGCCTATGTGCTGACGCGCACGCTGACTACGCCGATCAATGCCCTAATTGCCCGAACCGAAGAGATCGCCCGCGGCGGACGATCCGCAATCCGGCCGCTCGAAATCTACGGCACGCGCGAGGTCGCCACCCTTTCGCAGAGCTTTCTCGATCTCGCCGGCAAGCTCGTCGACCATTCCGATTATGTCCGTTCCTTCGCCACCCACGTTTCCCACGAGCTGAAATCGCCCTTGACCTCGATCAAGGGAGCGGCGGAACTGCTGCGCGACGATGACGACAGCCATCCGATGAGCCCGGAGCAGCGCAACCGCTTTCTCGGAAACATCATCGCCGACACCGAACGGCTGGATCGGCTATTGTCGCGACTGCGGGAGCTGGCAAAGGCCGAGCTTCCATCCCAACAGGGCTCCAGCAGCCTTCGCGCTGTCATTGCCCAGTTGGAGATGCAATTTCGCCAATTGGCGATTATCGACGAAGGCAGCACCGACGAGATGCTGGCACTGCCTGGCGAGGCCGCAAGCATCATCTTTGCCAATCTGGCGGAAAATGCCTTTCAGAACGGCGCCACAAGCCTTGCAATCAAGGCAAGCGGCGAAGGGCGGAGAATGACGATCCAGGTGCGCGATAACGGGCGCGGCATTGCCGAAGGCAATCGGGATCGCATCTTCGAACCCTTCTTCTCGACGCGCCGGGACGATGGCGGCACGGGCATGGGCCTTGGCATCGTCAGAGCAATGCTCGCTTCCCACGGAGGCAGCATCGAATTGCGTGAGAGCAGCGGGGATGGGACGATATTTCAGATCATCCTTCCCATCGCCGCCTGAAACGGCGCACTCCGCCATGAGCCGGCGGCGGCAACAAAAAAGCGGCCGAAGGCTAAAACCATCGGCCGCTCTATTGTTTTAAAATCAGGAGCTTACGCCGCCTGTGACTGCGCTTGAGCTTCCAAAGCCATCGCGCGCGCGGTGACAAAATCGACCTTGCCGGAGCCGAGGACCGGCACCTTGCCGACGGTCACTTCGGCGGGAACCATCATTTCTGTGGCACCCTTCGATTTCGCGAAGGCGAGGAAATCGCTTCGGGTCGCACCCGGCGCATCGGTCAGGAGCACGAGACGCTCGCCTTTCTTGGCATCTGGTACGGACGAGACGACGCTCAGGGCACCCGGCCAGAGCTGTGCGGCAAGCGTTTCCACTGCGGCAAGCGAGATCATCTCACCGCCGATCTTGGCGAAGCGCTTGGCTCGGCCGCGGATCTTGACGAAACCGTCCTCATCGATGGTGACGATGTCGCCGGTATCGTGCCAACCTTCCGGCAGCGGCTCGAGAACGCCGGGATTGTCGGCGCGCAGGTAGCCGGCCATGACGTTGGCACCCCGGATGAGAAGGCGGCCGCCCTCATCGATGCCGGGAACCGGCTCGAGCTTCCATTCCATGCCCGGCATGATCTTGCCGACCGTTCCGGTGCGATTGTACATCGGCGTGTTCAGCGAGATCACCGGAGCCGCTTCGGTCACGCCATAGCCTTCCAGGATGCGCAGGCCGAATTTCTCCATATAGACCTCGCGGGTCGATGCCTTCACGGGCTCGGCGCCCGAGAAGATGTAGCGGATCGACCGCAAGTCATAAGGATGCGCTGTGCGGACATAGCCGTTCAGGAACGTATCCGTGCCGAAGACGATGGTTGCATTGGAGACGTAGATCAGTTCCGGCACGATGCGATAGTGCAGCGGCGATGGATAGAAGAACACCGGCACGCCCGAGACGAGCGGCAGGATGGTGCCTGCCGTCAGGCCGAAGGAGTGGAACATTGGCAGGACGTTGAACACCTTGTCGCCCGGGTGGAAGTCGATGCGAGAGGCGGCCTGGGCGGCATTCGAGAGGACATTGCGGTGCGTCAGCACCACGCCCTTCGGCGCCCCTTCCGAACCGGAGGTGAAGAGGATGACGGCTGGATCGTCGGCGCTGCGCTTCACCAGCGGCCGATACTTGCGCATGAGGCCGGCGATCTTGTTGAGGAAGGTCACCTGCGTGCGCAGTTCATCCAGCCAGACGAAGGTCACCTGCTTTTCCAACTCTTCGACCACCGGACCGAGTTTGGCCTGCGTGACGAAGGCGCGCGAGCAGAGCACGTGCTTGACCTCGGCCGTCCGGCAGGCGGACAGGATGTTGGCCGCACCGGCGGTAAAGTTCAGCATGGCCGGAACCTTGCCCGCCGACATGACGCCGAGGACAGTCGCGGCCGTGCCATTGGCATTCGGCAGCATGACGCCGAGCGTCTTCTCGTTCGGGAACATCTTCTTGAACTTCGCACCCAGCACCGCAGCCCCGGTCAGGAGCTTGGCGTAGGAGAGCTTGCCGGCAATCGGGTCCTCGACGGCGAGCTTCTTGCCGCCATATTCATGGGCGCTGTCGATAACGCGGCCGAGGACTGTATTGTTGGTGTCGGCGGTGCGGAACATCAGCGCCGACATGATCTGGTAGAGAGCGGCACCCGCGGCAATGCGGCGCTTCCTGCCCTTGAGTTCCGCGGGAACGTCGAGCTTGACCGGCTCCAGGATCGTCACCTTGACCTTGGGGAAGAGGCGGCGGCGAACATGGTTCGACGTCAGATACGAGGCATAACTTTTTTCCAGACCATCGATGCGCACGGGCACGATCATCGCGCCGGTCTTGTCGGCGACCATGGCGGCACCATCATAGACCTTCATCAGCGTACCGGTGACGGTCAGGCGCCCCTCGGGGAAGATGCCGACCGGGCTGCCATCCTGGATGACCTTGATCAGCGAGCGCGTCGCCATCGGCTTGGTGGGATCAAGCGGCAGGAACTTGCACATCTTCAAAAGCGGCCGCACCCACCACTTGTTTGCGAAGGCATAGTCGATGGCGAAAACAGGCTCTTCCTCGGTGATGGCAAGCGCCAAGGCACCGTCGAGCAGGCTCACATGGTTGAGCGCGATGATCGGCGCGGGGCCTGCCTTGCGGATGTTCTCAAGGCCCTCGACCTCCAGCCGCATGAAGGCGCGGAAGATGATGGAGATGAGATCACGGAAGGCATTGGTCGGCAGCATTTTCAGCATCAACCAGGCAATCGCGATGTTGAGTACGGAGATGCTGAGAATGATGACCGGGATCGACAGACCCACCGCTTGAAGCACGGCCACAAGCGCCAAGCCCACAGCAATGAAGAGAGCGGACAGCACGTTCGATGCGCCGATGACGCGGGCGCGGCGATCCTCATTCGCCCAGCTCTGCATGGCCGAGAAGGTCGGAACGGCCAAGAAAGCACCGCCGATCGCCATGCCGGCCAGATCGATGGCGACGCGGATCGTTTTCGGTCCGGCGAAGAAGGCGAGAATGGTTTCGGCATGGCTGGTCGATTGCAAGCCCCATAGGTTCCAGCCGAGATCGAGACCGAAGAGCGCGACGATCAGCATGCCGATCGGCGCCGGCAAAAGCACGATGCGGCCGGCAGCCATCCAGCCGACAATGGCCGAGCCGATGGCGACGGATATGGCGAAGATCGCCAGATAGGCGGGAACGACGATTTCCGAGCCGCCGAGAATGTCAGTGACCATGACCGGCAGCATCGACATGATGAAGGCGCCGACGAACCAGAACCAGCAGTTCATCAGCGACGCCCGCCAGATGCGGCTATCGGCACGAAGCTCGTTGACCAGCCTGTAGCTGGAGCGCACGACATTGGTGTCGACGACGAGATCAGGCGCCTTGGAACCGGTCGAGGGGATCATGCGGGCGGCAAACCAGCAGAGGATGGAAAGCCCCATCATCATCGGCCCGAAGATCCAGACATTTTCGCCCTCGCGGAAGGCAATGGCGGCGACCATCGTGCCGGTGAGAATGGCGATGAAGGTGCCGCCTTCGATCCAGGCGTTGGCCTTGGGGAGGTCCCGGTTTGCCAGATGATCAGGCAGGATGCCGTATTTGATCGGCCCGAAGAGCGAGGAAATGACGCCGAAGCCGAAGAGGGCGAGCATCAGGATCCAGATCGAGGAGAAGGCGATGCCGACCACCGAGATCGCCGCCACCAGGAGCTCGCAGCGCTTGAGAAGCTCCGCCATCCTGGCCTTGTCGTATTTGTCGGCAAGCTCACCGGCAATCGCTGACAAGAGCAGGAACGGCACGATGAAGATGCCGCCGGCAAGTGTGACCAGCGCCGCACCCTCCGTCGCCATCTGCGCGAGAATAACGAAAACCAGAGTCTGCTTTAAGAAATTGTCGTTGAATGCAGTCAGGAATTGCGTCCAGAACAGCGGCGCGAACTTCCTCGATCTCATCAGGTGCGTTTGCATGGCGTATCCCTCATTCGGCCAACAGGACGCCACAGAGTTGTTACGCAAAGGTTGAGCGCGGATACAACTCTACAGCGTCGTTAATAAAGATTAGTCCTGACCGTCACGATTGAACTTAACCAGAAGCTTTTCCGTACGGGCATCTTCTACCTTGCGGATCAGCTTGTCAGCCTCGCTGTTGTCACGAACAGTCTTGGTGACGTTGACCGCCGTCTGCACCAGCATCAGGATGCCCATGGCGAGATAGCCTTTGCCCCAGAGATCGATCGGCATCATGTAAAGGCCGACGAGGAGCATGAAAGCGGCGGCAGCAAAAGAAATGTAGGAGAAGCTGACCCAAGCCTGGGAATGTTTCTGAAAGCTGTCGTTCATAATCATATCCTCTCAACTATCTAATGTTTTGATGGGTTTGTTTTTCAGGCTGCTGAATTCATGCGCTCACGCAGGCGGGCCAGCACATCGTCGGCCGAAGCGCCGAGCGGTGCGCCGCAGCCGGCATTGGCGAGTTTTTCGATGATGTGTGCCTGCCGGCTCGCAGCATCCATTTCCTTCATGGCCGAGGCTGCGATCTCGCAGCGGCTCTGATAGGCCTGAAGACGGGCAAGCGTCTCCTCGGCCTCATCGAGCGTTGCCAGACCGGAATTGTCGTCGCAGGCGGCATTGAGCTTCTGCGTCCGCTCCGTGGCGCGCGCCAGGCGCTCGCCGCGTTGCAGTTCCTGCAGCCGCGCTTCCGCTGTGCGAACGGTCGCCTTGAGTTTGCCGATCGTCTGAGTGAATTGCGCCTGGGCCTTCTCGGAAGCATCCCGCTCGGCTTCGAGCTGGGCGATTGCCTCGGCCGCCTCCCGGGCAAGGTCGTCGCCTCCCTTCTGCAGGGCGGCAACGGCGCGCGTTTCCAGATCCGCAATACGGCCGATGATCGCTGCGTGGCGGTTCTTTTCCTGCTCATTCTGCGCGATGGCAATCGCCACAGCCCGCCGCGCCGACTGAATGGCGCTGGCCGCCTCACGGATCTGTTGTGCAAGCAAGGGCACTGCATTGCGATTGATGAACGCCTGTTCCGCATCATAGGCCCGACCGCGAATGAGCGTCAGAATTGAATTGAACATTTGTCGTCTCCCGTTTATGAACGATGTTCACGAAACGATGTATGCCAGAATCATGAACGTTGTTCAACAACAATTTTGAACAACGTTCAAGAAATAGAATTGGAATAGCTGATGGCGAGAAAAACCCTGGAAAAGCGCGAGGACCTGAAGCTCAGGTTGATCGAGGCGGCGCGCAATCGCATCGCTGCAGACGGGCTCTCAAACCTGAGGGCGCGCGATGTCACCCAGGATGTAGGGTGCGCCCTTGGCGGCCTCTATACGGTCTTCGCCGATCTCGACGATCTTGTTATTCACGTCAATTCGGCGACGCTGAAGGCGCTTGAGACATCGCTGGCGCTGACGGAGGTTCGGGATCACACGCCAGCCGACCGGCTGCGCAATCTCGCGCGCGGCTATCTGCGCTTTGCGGTCACCCATCGCAATCTATGGAAGGCGCTCTTCGATCATCGCCCGCCGGATGACCGCCCGAGCCCCGAGTGGCACCTGGAAGAGCATATGTTCCTGATGGGCGTCATTGCCGAGCCGCTGGCAGAATTGCAGCCGAATATGTCGGAGACGGCACGCGCGATTCGGGCAAGAACGCTGTTCGGGGCTGTACACGGCGTCGTCAGCATCAGCCTGGAAGGACGGTTTGTCGGTCTGCCGATCGAAAGCCTGGAACAGGAACTCGACGACTTCATCCTGACGGTCGCAGCCGGAGCCGCGGCACGACAAGGCTAGCCGGATTTATGGCTTTTAAGGCTTCGAGGGCGCATAATTCCTGATATCGCCGAAAGCGTAGCCACGATCCCGCAGCTTGCGGATCAGCGACTGCAGATTTTCGCGGCCGTTGAACTGGTCCTGAAACATCTCGTCATGCATCAGCAGGATCATCTTGCCCCGCTGCGTGAAACGACCGTACTGGAAAAGATGATCGATCTCATTGACGAGATGGTCCACCGATTGGACCGGCTTGCCGTCATCGCTGTGCACCCATTCGAAATCCCAGCCATAGAGATAGAACCCCGCGTCGGCGACGAGTTCATAATCCAGCCACTCACGCTCCCATTGGGCGACGTTGATGGATAGATCCTCCCTCGATACGGTCGGAAGCCGAAAGACATCCCTGCCCGGCAGCCGCGCATTGACGATCGGCGTCAGACCGAGCACTTCATTGGCGTGCAGCATGTCTGCAACCACGGCCTGGGTGTTGGAATAGTATCGTCGGTAACGATTATTGGCGTGGCTGTAGCTGTGATTGCCGACGGTTACCAACGGCATGGCCTTGGCCTCCGCCAGGAGATCGCGCCCGGCGGGAATGGTTTCGACATGTTGGCCGACCATGAACATGGCGGCGGGGACATTTTCCTGGCTTAGCACGGAAAGAATGTTCTTCGTTCCAGGCAAGGGCCCATCATCGAATGTCAGATAGATCGTCTTATCCGCCGCTTCAGCGGAGATAGCGCAAACAGCGGCAAAGATGCCGGCGAGCAGCCATCTCAAGACCGCCTTCCATCGATAATTCAATCCGCCCAAGCCAGCCGCCTCCCCGTATCATCGCCGCAAACTGGCATATCGCATGGAACAAGAAAAGCGCCGCAAGCACGACAAAAGCAAAGGGCGCTCTACCCATTTCTGGGGAGCGCCCTTGCTTTTTAACCCGGACAGCAAACGCCGGCTCGACACAGAAATGTCAGCACGGCAGGCCATCGATACAGGTGATGACCGGCAGATAAGCGCGAATCGCATCCTTTGCAAGAGCCGGCTGCGAAAATTTTAGCAATTCTGCCACACGAGAGAGCCATGTGACAGAATTCGCACATTTGACAGGCTTTAGCCGCTCGTCAAGCGGCCTGCAAGGCCGCGTCACGCGGGATCTCGACATCGATCTCCAGCATGGAGACGTCCTTGTCGCGATCCATCTTCACCTGCACCTTGTCGCGATCGACCTGCACATGCTTGGCGATGACGGCGAGGATTTCCTCTCTCAGCACGGATACGAGATCCGAGCCCACGGAGGCACGCTCGTGGGCAAGGAGGATCTGCAGGCGCTCGCGCGCCATGGGTGCAGATCTCTGCTTGCGGAACAGTCCGAAAATGCTCATGCGGCCCTCCTTGCGAAGATCTTGCCGAAGATACCCCGCTTTTCGCCGGGGATGGCGATCGGCACCTGCTCGCCGGCAAGACGGCGTGCGGCATCGAAATAGGCAAGCGACGGCGCACAGCGCGCATCGGCAAGCGTGACCGGCGAGCCGAGGTTGGAGGCGCGCAGGACATCGGTGCTTTCCGGGATAATGCCGAGGAGCGGAATGGAGAGGATCTCCAGCACGTCGTCGACCTTCAGCATGTCGCCGCGTTCGGCGCGGCCGGCGTCGAAGCGGGTCAGCAGCAGGTGCTTCTCCATGCGCTCGCCGCGCTCGGCCTTCAGCGTCTTGGAGTCCAGCAGGCCGATGATGCGGTCGGAATCGCGCACCGAGGAGACTTCCGGGTTGGTGACGACTACGGCGACGTCAGCATGGCGCATGGCTAGGGTGGCGCCGCGCTCGATACCGGCCGGGCTGTCGCAGATGACCCAATCGAAATAGTTCTTGAGCTCGTTGATGACGCGCTCGACACCCTCGGGCGTCAGATTGTCCTTGTCGCGGGTCTGCGAAGCCGGCAGGAGGAAGAGCGTCTCCAACCGCTTGTCGCGGATCAGCGCCTGCGGCAGCTTGGCATCGCCGTGAATGACGTTGACGAGGTCATAGACCACGCGGCGTTCCGCGCCCATGACCAGATCGAGGTTGCGCAGACCGACGTCGAAATCGACCACGACGACCTTTTCGTTTCTCTGTGCCAGAGCCGCCCCCAATGCGGCCGTCGAAGTCGTCTTTCCAACTCCGCCCTTGCCTGATGTGACGACGATTACCTTGCCCATCTTGCTCTCCTGTTTTGGCCGGCTTCGGCTCAGATTAGTTTTTCGGCCATGATCGTTTCACCATCCAGCCAAAGCTGGACGGCTTGTCCCCTGAGGCCGGGTGATACGTCTTCCGCCATCTTGTAAATTCCATCGATTGCCAGCAGCTCGGCCTCGAGCTTGCGGCAAAAAATTCGCGCCGAGGCATTGCCGATTGAGCCCGCCATGGCGCGGCCGCGAAGGGCGCCGTAGATATGGACCGATCCACCCGCGATGACTTCCGCGCCCGACGCCACCGAACCGATGACGGTGACATCGCCTTCGGGAAAGATCACCGATTGGCCGGATCGCACCGGCTCGCGGATGATCAGGGATTGCGTAACCGCACGAACTTCCGGAGGCGGCGCCTTGGGTTCGCTGTTGCGGCGCTCCACGACCGGCTCGGCCTCGGAGACTTCGAAATCGGCAGCCGGGCGCCCGCCCTTCAGGATCGGCGGCATGCCAGGCCCAGCGATCGACGGGCGACCGCCCTCGATGCCCATGATGCTGACATTGCGAGCCGAAAGCTCAGATATCAGCTCCTTGAGCTGCGCCTTGTCGATCGGCAGGTCGGTGATATCGAGCACGACCGGCCGCCCCAGAAAGAAGCCGGCCGAACGAGCTGCGAGGTCGTCAAGCCTGATCAACCACTGGTCCAGCGGAAGATCCGGCGAAAGCATGACCGCAAGAAATGAGCGGCCCTTGATACGGATCGAACGAGCGTCTGTTAGCACTTTGGTCATCTATGTGAATAAATCGTTGATCCTGTGTACCGTTGATATGGTTAACAAATGGTTAATACGGTGCTCCGTTGGAGCCAGAACCGCCCCATAAAACGGCAATGCTCGCGAGCGCCGAAGGCTCGTTGGAGCTGGGGTCGTAGACGCATGGAACGGCGAAAATCGCAGCTCCTGCAAGGAGAAGAATGATGGGACGCATATGATCCTCCGGGCGCAACGCGAGCGCAGCCTTGCTCGATGGCCAACGCGGAAAAATTAACGATTCGGCGCGTCGCACCTTCCGAAGCGGCGCGCAATATCGATGCCCGGGTGATTCTCAGGCGAGCTTCAGCTCGACATTGATGTTGCCGCGAGTCGCCTTCGAATAAGGGCAGGTCTGGTGGGCCTCCTCGACCAGCGTGCGGGCAAGCTCAGGCTCGATGCCGGGCATGCTGATGGTCAGTCGCGCCTGCAGGAAGTAAGCACCTTCCGTGATGCCCAGATCCACTTCGGCATCGACGACGAGATCGGCCGGCAACTTGATCTTGCGCTTGCCCGCTGCAAGGCCCATGGCGCCGATGAAGCAGGCCGACCAGCCGGCTGCAAAGAGCTGCTCGGGATTGGTGCCGGCATGGGCGCTGCCGGGAGGCGAAAGCTTGACATCCAGCTGGTTGTCATCGCTGCGCGCGAAACCATCGCGGCCACCGATGGTGTGGGTCTTGCCGGTGTAGAGAACCTTGTCGATCTTGGTCATGGAACACTCCGTTGTTGCGTTGCCCGCTCTGTTGTGCTGTGGGGCAACCTCTGTTGACGGAGTTGTTTTTGATGGATCGACGTATCCGGCATGTTTCCGGAATCGCCGAAAGTGTTACAAAACGTAGGCTCCAACGAGCCGGATACAATTGCTTACAAATTGCCGGAAAGTCTTTCGAAGGAACAATCAGGAAATAACGACTTCTGCCGCCAGGCCGCCACCCTCGCGGTTATAGAGCCTGACGGAGCCGCCGAGCGTCTGGGCAAGTTGCTGAGCAATCGCCAGACCAAGCCCTGTGCCGCCGGTGTTGCGGTTGCGCGATTGTTCCAGCCGGAAGAAGGGCTGCATGGCTGCCTCTATCTGGTCCTGCGGAATGCCGGGACCGCGATCCAGAACGGTGATCGCAATCTGGCCCGTATCCCGCCGCTCCACGGCGATTTCCGCCGCTCCGGCGAATTTCAGGGCGTTGTCGATGAAGTTGGTGAGGATACGACGCAGCGCATGCGGCTTCGTCGTCGCAGTTCCGTGAATGAGACCGAGAATCTCGACGGATTTGCCGGTGTCCTGATAGTCATAGCTGATGCTTTCGATGAAGGACGCAAGATCGATGCGCGCACTCTTCTCGCCGTTGCCATGGGCGCTGCGCGCATAGGCGATCCCATCCTGCACCAGACGCTCGATCTCGCCGAGATCCTGCAACAGCTTGGTTTTCTCGGGAGAATCATCGGCGATATCGGCGCGCAGGCGCATGCGGGTGATCGGCGTCTGCAGATCGTGCGAGATCGCCGCTAGGATCTGTACGCGCTCTTCGAGATAATGCGCGATTCGATCCCGCATGGCATTGAAGGCCTTGGCAGCATGCGCCACTTCGGTCGGCCCCCGGTCGCTCAGGGCCGGGCTCTTTTTATTGGGATCTAGCGCATCGGCCGCGGCGGCAAGCTCGGCGAGCGGACGCGTGGCCTGTCTCACGGCAAACCAGATACAAAGGACGATCAACAGCATCTGGACGACGAAGACGTAAGGCAGCCAGGCCGCCATCGGCATGACGCCCTTGGGCGTAACATCGATGGTCAGCGGGCTGCCATCACTCAGATTAAGATGCGCCTGCAGCCGCGAGACCGGACCCGGTATCGCTTCCATGCGGATGGGAAAGCGATGGCCGACCGCATCCTCTATCTTGGCGGCGATCTCCGCACCATGGGCAGAGGTATCGGGCACGCCGGGCAGGCCGTTGCCCAGCTCGAAATTGTAATTGCCGCGGCTCAGCCAATCGACGAAATTCGCCCGCTCATCCGCCGGCAGGCGGTCGAGCACCGCGATCGAGGTCGCTACGTCGTTTTCCAGCGTGCCGAGCATGACGGCCTTTGCCGACATGTAACGCTCGACATAGAGCACGCTGAAGGACAGGCCATAAGCGATCGCGAGCCCCGCCAGGAGGATAAGCGAAATGCGTGCACGCAGGGTGCTCGGCCACCATGGCCGGCGACCTGGAAGGTCGACCATGGTCATGGGCGAAGCTCCGCAATTTCCACCGGCACGGAGAAGACATAACCTTCGCTACGAACAGTCTTGATATACATCGGCTCGCGTGCATCATCGCCCAGACGCTGGCGGAGACGGCTGACGAGCAGGTCGATGGAGCGATCGAAGAGATCGGCGTCGCGACCCTGGGTGAGGTTCAGAAGCTGGTCTCGATTGAGCACCCGCTGCGGGTGGTCGATGAAGACGCGCAGCAGGCGGTATTCGGCGCCGCTAAGCGTAATCTCGGTACCGTCCTTGTCGAGCAGATGGCGGCCGACGGTATCCAGCCGCCAGTCCCCAAAGACCAGCAACTGGCCGGCTTCGCTGATCTGCAGATTGGGCGGCAGCATGCGAGTGCGGCGCAGAACCGCCTTGATGCGGGCAAGCAGCTCGCGGGCGGCAAAAGGCTTGGCCAGATAATCGTCCGCGCCCATTTCCAAACCGAGAATGCGGTCCATCTCATCGTCGCGTGCCGTCAGCATCAGGATGGGCGTCGCCTTGTGCTTACCGGCACGAAGCTCGCGACAGAGCACCAGGCCGTCGTCGCCCGGCATCATCACGTCGAGGACGATCAGGTCGACCGAGTTGGCCTCGAGGAAACTGCGCATCTGCCGGCCATCGGCAGCCGTCGTCGCCCGCAGGCCGTTCTTCTTCAGATAGCTCGACACCAACTCACGGATTTCCCGATCGTCATCCACGATTAGGATATGGTCGACATGATCCATTTCGATTTCCCACTCATCATCGTAAGCACCAACCTACGAATAGTCATTCCTCGTCGCGCCAACGGCAGCGGGCGCCGGCTTTGCCGGCACCCACTCGCACACTACCGCTGAACTAGAAACGATCAACATCTATCACAGCCTGGGCGAAGGCTTGCGGCGCTTCCTGCGGCAAATTGTGGCCGATGCCGCCGGTGATGGTGCGATGCTCGTATTTGCCCGAGAACTTGCCACGATAGGCCGAAGGTTCCGGATGGGGGGCGCCGTTGGCGTCACCTTCCATGGTGATGGTCGGGATCGAAATTACCGGTCCGGCGGCGAGCTTCTTCTCATAGGCATCGAACTTCGCCTCGCCTTCGACGAGACCAAGCCGCCAGCGATAGTTATGAATAACGATATCAACATGGTCGGGATTATCGAAGGCTGCAGCCGAGCGATCGAAAGTGGCGTCATCGAAGGCCCACTGCGGCGAGGCGGTGTGCCAGATCAGCTTTGCGAAATCGTGGCGATTTTCCTGGTAGCCGAGGCGGCCGCGCTCGGTGGCGAAATAGAACTGATACCACCATGCGAGCTCCGCCTTCGGCGGCAGCGGCTTGCGGTTGACCTCCTGGCTGCCGATGAGATAGCCGCTGACCGAAACCAGCGCCTTGCAACGTTCCGGCCAGAGTGCCGCCATGATATCGGCAGTGCGGCCGCCCCAGTCGTAGCCGGCAACGACGACCTTTTGGATCTTCAGCGCATCGAGCAGCGCAATCATATCGGCGGCGAGCGCTGCCTGCTGGCCGTTGCGCGGTGTATCCTTCGAAAGGAAGGTGGTGGTGCCATAGCCGCGAAGATAGGGAATGATGACGCGATAGCCGGCATCTGCCAAAAGCGGCGCGACATCGACGAAGCTGTAGATGTCATAGGGCCAGCCGTGCAGCAGCAGGACGACAGGACCATCGGCCGGGCCGGCTTCCGCATAACCGACATTGAGCACGCCCGCATTGATCTGCTTCAGCGCGTCGAAGGAGGTGTGGGTACCGGCCTTGACGGCAGGCAGAGCCGAAGCGGAAGCCTTGCTTTCCTGTGCGCCGGCGATGGCAGGCAGGCCGAACTCAGCGGCTGCGACAGCGATTGCGGCAATGCCGAAGAAGCGGCGGCGGGTGTGGTTGATTTCCTCGGACATCTGTCTCTCCTGTGGATTGGATCGTGAGCACAAGAAAGCCAGCCACATGTATCGCCGATGTGTCGCGGCCAGTGGCGTTTTGAATGCCTTTGTAGCTTCAGGCGGCATAGATACAGTGTGATACAATTCGCCCCCTCCGGCTCAGGGTGATCGCATATGAGACCTTTCGGCGCAACGCGCACCTTCTCCCCTCGGGGAGAAGGTGGCCCGAAGGGTCGGATGAGGGGGTAGGCTGCCTTGGACTCACCGGCTTCCGTGTTCCTGGCATCCCCCTCATCCGCCTGTCGGCACCTTCTCCCCCAGGGGAGAAGGGGTTGCGCAGCAACCGTCGCATCTCACCCGCGATTGCGCTGTTCCTGCCGGACTTGCTGAAAACCAGATCGCCACCATTCGATTTGTATCGCAATGTATCGCAGCCCAAGACATCGACGTTTCGGTACATTCTCCCATCCAATCAGACACATTCGAGATACGTCGTCACTGGCAGATAGCGTCACTGCTGAGCACGGCACCTCGCCGTCCGCAGCCGGTCAATCGCTTCCAAAGGAACAAGACGATGACGCTTCTCATCATAGCCTATCTCGGAGGCGCGCTGACGATCCTCAGTCCGTGCATCCTGCCCATCCTTCCCTTCGTCTTTGCCCGCGCCGGACAGCCCTTCGTCCGAAGCACGCTGCCCATGCTTGCAGGCATGGCCCTCACTTTTGCTGTTGTCGCAACGCTTGCCGCAGTCGGCGGTGCCTGGGCGATCCGCGCCAATGAATATGGACGCCTTGCAGCGATCGTCCTGCTCGGCCTCTTCGGCCTGAGCCTCATTTCACCGCGCATCGCCAGCGCGCTCTCCCGGCCGGCGGTCGATCTTGGCAACAGCCTGCTGAACGCTGCCGGCAAAGGTCGCGCGACCTCGAGTATCAGAAGCTCCTTCGTGCTCGGCATTGCGACCGGCCTGCTCTGGGCGCCCTGCGCCGGCCCGATCCTCGGGCTGATCCTGACAGGCGCGGCCTTGAAGGGCGCCAATCTGCAGACGACCTTCCTGCTGCTTGCCTATGGCGCCGGTGCTGCCACCTCGCTTGCCGTTGCACTCTTTGCCGGTGGCAGGATCTTTGGCCGCATGAAGCAATCACTCGGCGTCAGCGAACGCATCCGCCAGGTCGCAGGCGCGGCTGTTCTAGCCGGCGTTGCCGCCATCGCGCTCGGCCTCGATACCGGCCTGCTTGCCCGCCTCTCCTATGCAAGCACCGGCTCCTTCGAACAGGCTTTGCTCGAGAAGCTGCATCCCAAGACCTCAACGCCGGAGACCGAGGTTGCCAGCAACAGTGCCACGAAGGTTGCCACAGACGCGGCACGTCCATTCCACAGCGACCTTCCGATCGAAGGCCCCGCCCCCTCGCTCGACGGCGCCGTCACCTGGCTGAATTCGCAGCCGCTGACCACGGCCGAGCTTCGCGGCAAGGTCGTGCTCGTCGACTTCTGGACCTATTCCTGCATCAACTGCATCCGCACCATACCCTATGTTCGCGCCTGGGCGGAAAAATATAGGGATCAGGGTCTCGTCGTCATCGGCGTTCATGCTCCGGAATTCGCCTTCGAGAAGAACCTTGATAACGTCAAGAAGGCGATCGCTGACTTCAAGATCGGCTATCCGGTCGCAATCGACAACGACTATCGCATCTGGCGCGCCTTCGAGAACAATTACTGGCCGGCCCACTACCTGATCGATGCCAAGGGGCAGATCCGCTACCAGCACTTCGGTGAAGGCAACTATCGCCAGACGGAACAGGCGATCCAGGATCTGCTGCGTGAGGCAGGCAGCGACATGGCCCGGAGCGGCCCGGTCGTTCCGGATGCCAAGGGCGCGGAAGCAAGCCCCGACCTCGGCCATATCCGCTCCGGCGAAACCTATATCGGCTACAGCCAGGCAACAGGTTTCGTCTCCCCCGAAGGCTTGAAAGCAGACACCGCCGCCGACTATTCCGTTGCCAATCCCGGCCTCAATCAATGGGGACTGGCCGGCACCTGGACCATCGGGTCCGAGCAGGCGACGCTCAACAAGGCAGGCGGCGGCATCAGCTATCGCTTCAGCGCCCGCGACCTGCACCTCGTCCTCGGGCCTTCCGCAGACGGAAAACCGATTCGTTTCCAGGTGACCGTGGATGGAAAGGCGCCTGGGGCCGACCACGGTTCCGATATCGACGCCGACGGCAACGGCACCGTGACTGCCACCAGGCTCTATCAGCTCGTCCGCCAATCGGGTGACGTCACCGCTCGCAACTTCGAGATCCGTTTCCTCGATCCCGGGGTCCAGGCCTACGCCTTCACCTTCGGCTGAAATGCCCTCTTCACCCCAAGCATGAACCTCAACTGACAGGAGTTATACTCATGAATAACCGCCTTCTTTCCATTGCCGCTCTTGGTCTTGCCGCAAGCGCCATGGCACCTGCAGCGCAGGCAGCCGAGATCAAGAATATCGTCATCGTCCACGGTGCGCTGGCCGATGGCTCCGGATGGCGCAAGACTGCCGATATCCTCGAAAAGGACGGCTTCAACGTCACCGTCGTGCAGGAACCGATCACTTCGCTCGCCGACGATGTTGCTGCCACCAATCGCGCGCTCGACCTTCAGAATGGGCCGAGCCTGCTCGTCGGCCATAGCTATGGCGGCATGGTCATCACGGAAGCGGGCAATCGTCCCGACGTTGCCGGCCTTGTCTATGTCGCTGCATTTCAGCCCGATAAGGGCGAAAGCCTGATCAGCCTCGCAAGTTCGAAGCCTGCAGGCAGCATGAACATCCGCGAAACCAAGGACGGCCAGTATCTCTATCTTGATCCCGCGACATTCGCCGCCGACTTTGCCGGCGACCTGCCGAAGGATGAAGCCAACTTCCTGGCGAAATCGCAGGTCTTCGCGTCGAAGGCGGCTTTCACCGCCAAAGTCGGCGACCCCGCCTGGAAGGCGAAGAAGAGCTGGGCCGTCGTGGCAACAAACGACCGTTCCATCAATCCCGAGCTCGAGCTTGATATGGCAAAGCGCGCCGGCAGCGACGTGACCGAAATCAAGGCGAGCCACGCCGTCTTCGCTTCGCAGCCGGAAAAAGTGGCCGCCGTCATCGAGAAGGCAGCCAAGGACGTCGGCAAGTAAATTCATACAGGCGGCGATCTCAGGATTGGATCGCCGCCGCCTCCGATCCTTATACAGGATCGTATCGGCTGACTTCGATCCCCGAACCGACGGGCAACAGAACAGAGGTAATGCCCGGCTTGGCGCGAACGGCTTCGCCGTAGCGTTTCACGTCTTCATTGCCGGGCATGAACATATTGTCGGCCACGATGATAGCGCCGGCATTGAGCTTCGGATAGAAGGCGTCCAGGCATGGGATGTAGAGATCCTTCCACAGGTCGACGAGGACGAAATCGACGCCGGAAGGAAGTGCTTTGATCATCTCGACGGCATCGCCGACCTGGAAATCGATATGCTCGGCCAAACCAGCCCTTTCGGCCATCTCCCTGGCAAATTCGGTCTTATAGGCGTGCAGCTCCATGGAAATAAGCTTGCCGCCGCTGGCGCGCGCGGCCTCGGCAAGCCAGATGCCGGAATAGCCGAAGGATGTGCCAAGCTCCAGAATGGTGGGCGCCTTCAGGCTCTTTGCCAGAATGTTGATGAAGCGACCCGTCTCCGGTCCTACCGCTCTCAACCGACGATCCTGACCACCGTCACGCCCGCCCGGTGGCGTTTCCCTCGGCTTGCTGTGCTCTTCACGAATTAGCTCGTGATAGGCTTCGAGAACGGCTTCGATCTTCTGATCCATGACACGCTCACCTTTCAAACAATCATCTCGATGATATCTCACGCGATATGGCTACATCTCGATATGGCGCCACTCAAGCGCTATGGAGATTCATGTCTGAAACTTAATCTTTCGCCGACGTTCAGCGGGACGCATTGTGCTCGCGGATCAGATCAATCAAGGCCCGCAATCGGGCCGGCATCTGGCGGCGCTGGGCAAAATACAGGCTGAGCCCCGGATAGGGTGGGCTCCAATCCTCCAGCACCGCGATCAGATTGCCCGCCGCTATGTGCCCGGCAACAGAGGCTTCGCTGATATAGGCCAGCCCCGCCCCCTGGAGCGCGGCGCTCAGCATCAAGTCGGAAGCATCGAGGGTGAGACTTCCCGGCGCATCGATGAGGATGGACTGGCCGTGTCGCTCGAACTCCCAGCGATAAAGCTTGCCGCTCGCCATGCGGGCACGGATGCAGCGATGTCGCAGGAGATCGCCCGGAACAAGTGGGTATGGCCTGTTGCTGAAATAGGCAGGTGAGCCGACGACGAGCGAACGCAGCGTCGGAATAATCGGGATTGCGACCATATCTGTCGGAACTGCCTCGGCAATCCGAATGCCGGCATCAAAGCCCTTGCCGATGACATCGACCAAGGCATTATCGGTGACGATCTCGATTTCGACATCGGGATAGCGCCGGCCATATTCGAGAATAAGCGGTGTCAGAAGCATGTGCGCTGCGCCGGGCGCCATATTGAGACGAAGCGTGCCTGATATCGTACCGGAAGACAGGCCTGCATTTTCGATCGCCCTGTCGATTGCCGCGAGTGCCGGCGCCACTTCCGCCACGAAGCGCTCGCCGGCATCCGATAGCGTGACACTGCGCGTCGTCCTGTTGAAGATCCGCACGGACAGGCGTTCTTCCAGCGCGGCAACCGCGTGGCTGAGCGCGGAGGAGGACATGCCGAGTTCGCGCGCAGCCGCGCGAAAGCCGCCATGGCGCGCAACGGCCGCGATCGCCTCAAGCTCCGCCAAACTGGCCTTCATTGCGCGATTTTCCTTATCAACCTGTACCACTTTGTCCCACTACACCGAACAGATAACGCGTCTTACCTCTGTCGTGAAGATGAAGGAGACGCTCATGCGCACGATAGATACGATTTACATCAATGGCAGCTTCGTTCGGCCCCATGGCAAAGAGGAAGCACCTCTTTTCAACCCGGCCACGGAAGAGCAAATCGGCACCGTCCGCCTTGGCGACGAGCAGGATGTCGACAACGCCGTCAGCGCTGCCAAGGCGGCATTTGCGAGCCAGTCGCAAAGCTCGAAGGCCGAGCGCATCGCCATGCTGCACAGCCTGCACGACGCAGTTGCAGCCAGAGCCTCAGACCTCGCCGACGCCATGCGCGAAGAATATGGTGCGCCGGCATCCTTCGTCGGTTTTTCGGTGCTACATGCCGCCACGGCATTCCTCAACATGGCGAAAACACTCGAATCCTATGAATTTCGCCGCCGCATTGGCCACGCGGAGATAGAGATGCGCCCGGCCGGCGTCGCAGCCGCGATCACGCCTTGGAACAGCAATTACGGCTTCATCTGCAACAAGCTTGCCACAGCCATCGCGGCGGGCGCGACCATGGTCATCAAGCCCTCCGAGATGAGCGCGATCCAGACGCAGCTCCTCACCGAGTGCCTGCATGCGGCCGGTCTGCCGGATGGGATTTTCAACATCGTCAACGGCTACGGCCATGTGGTGGGTGCCGCGCTCAGCAGCCACCATGACATCGCAAAGATCAGCTTCACCGGCTCGACGGTGACGGGACGGGCGATCCTTCAGGCGGCAGCGGCGACCTTTAAGCGCGTGACGCTCGAGCTCGGCGGCAAGAGCCCGAACATCATTCTCGACGATGCCGATCTCGATCTAGTCATTCCGCAGGTCCTTGCAGCCGGTTTTGCCAATAGCGGCCAGGCCTGCATCGCCGGCACACGCATTCTCGCGCCCGAAGGCCGGCTGACTGAGATCCACGATCATCTGGCGCAAGCGGTGGCGACACTCAAGGTGGGCGATGCAAGCGACCCCACCGTCAGGATCGGCCCCATGGTCAGCCGGAAACAATGGGATCGCGTCCAGTCCTATATCCGTCTCGGTCAGGAAGAAGGCGCACGGCTGATCGTCGGCGGTGAGGGGCGGCCGAAAGGGGTCGATCGCGGCTGGTTCGTTCGTCCGACCATCTTCTCCGGCGTCAATAACGACATGCGGATCGCCCGCGAAGAGATTTTCGGACCGGTACTCTGCGTCATCCCCTATCGCGATGAGACGCACGCGCTCGAGATCGCCAACGACACCGTCTATGGCCTGCAGGCCTATGTCTTCTCCTCCGATGTCGCCAGGGCAAAGCGGATGGCGGATCGCATCGAGGCGGGCCGCATTGTCATCAACGGCGCACCGCACGAACCGCTTGCACCCTTCGGCGGCTTCAAGCAATCGGGTATAGGCCGGGAATTCGGCGCCGCCGGCCTGGAATCGTTTCTCGAACCGCGCGCGGTGCTCAGCTGATGTGAGGAAGCCCAGGGTCCCGGAGGAGCTTAACAGCCTTCCGGGGCATCTCCCTAGTCGGTCGCGAAGGCTCGCGCCTTCAGGATACCCCAGCTATGCGCCAAGATATGAGGATGCCGAACGAAGTGCACTGGAAGGTTCGCATTCAGGTTCTCGTTAGAATCATGGTCTACCTTTAGAACGATTCCAATTTAAGGAGACCCGATGCCTGCCAGATCGACCTATTCTGCTCCGCAACGCATTCTTCACTGGCTCATGGCCATCCTCATCTTTTTCAATCTTCTGTTTCCCGATGGCATGAACGCGTGGCGGCGTCTTGTGCGGCATGGCCAGGTGCCAACACCGGCCGATGTTGCCAGCGCCAATATCCATGCTTATGCCGGTATCGCGATCCTGCTTTTGGCTGTCGTGCGCCTTTGCCTGAGATTGGTGTCCGATGTCCCGGCGCCGCCAGACAATCAGCCCGCATTTCTGCATTTTATCGCGAGCATCACGCATTTCCTGCTTTATGCATTGATCTTCGCAATGCCCCTATCGGGAATGGCAGCCTATTATTTCGGTATCGACACAGCCGCCTTCGTCCATGGCGGCCCGATCAAGACGCTGCTTTGGATCGTCGTCGTACTGCACATATTTGGAGCGCTTGTTCAGCACTTCTATTTCAAATCGAATGTCCTGCGACGCATGACAATCGGCTAAGTCATCTGCGAAATTGGCGGCTAAGCCGATTTGCCACCAAAGTGCTTTTCGAAGGAGAAGAGAGCAGTCGGCAGCGCGCTGCCGCCTTGAAGCGCCAGATCGGCGAGAATCTCCCCGACGACGCTCGTAAACTTGAAGCCATGGCCGGAACAGGCCGACGAGACCACCACATTCGGCTGTCCAGGCACCCTATCGATGAGAAAATCCTCGCTCGGCAGCATCGTATAGCGGCAGGTCGTCGCCCGCACGCGAAACGACGCGGCATTCGGCAAGCGCTTGCGGGCGAAGCTGTCGAGCAGATCGGTGTCGGCGTCATTGACCGGCGGATTGGGCATGGCTGGATCGATCGGCTCCCTGAAATGCGCATGGCGGCCGATTTTCACACCATCGACGCCGATGGCCGGGAAGCCGAAATAGGAACCTTCCGCTCCTTCATCGCGCAGGAAGCATGGCATGCGCTGAGGTTCAGCAACGAAACCATTCTTGGGCTGATACCAGGCCACCACCTGGCGAATGGGCTGGGCATGCACCTTCAGCTGCGGAACGAGCTCGGCAATCCACGCGCCGGTTGCGACGATCACCTTACGGGCGCGATATCGCCCGGTTGTGGAAACGACCGTTACGCCGGTATCATCAGGATCGATTGCGACAACACGCTCACCGAAATGCAAGACGGCACCGTCTTCCGCCGCAAGCTTCAAATAGCCCATGATTGCCGCTTCAGGCCTGACATAGCCGCCCTGCGGATCAAGCACGCCGATCTCGCCTTCCTCCAACTCAAACGCTGGAAACCGCCGCTTCATGGCGTCGCGATCGAGTATCTCGTGCGGCAATCCATGCATGTCACAGGAAGCGCGCGTGCCGCTGACGATCTTGCTGTCGGGCGCGCCGATCTGCAGAACGCCTGTCACCGTCAGGATCTCGGCCCGCAGCCTTGCCTCCAGCGAGCGCCAGTTTTGATAGGCACGCTTCAGCAATGGCACATAAGACGGATCTTCGAAGTAGCCGAGACGGATCAGGCGGCTGTCGCCATGCGAGGAGCTGAGGGAATGTGCGGGGAAATGCGCCTCGATCCCGATCGCCTTTGCGCCGCGCGCCACGGCGAAAGACAAGGCCGCACTTCCCATCGCGCCGAGGCCAACGACGGCAACGTCGAATTCCGCAGTCATTTCATGCTCCACTTTCATTTTCCGCAGGCGGCGCGGTCTTGGCGATCATAGCCCGCAAGACTTCCATATCCGCATTCAGCGGGCGATCGTCGCCATAGATCGGCACGCATGAACGGGCTGCCGTGTAGACACGTTCGGTTCCGACCGCCCGCGTTCCCTGCGAGACAAGAAAATCATGAGCCTGCGCCGCTGCCATCAGCTCGATCGCAAGGATGTATTCGGCATTATCGAGTATGACGAGCAGCTTGTTGGCGGCCGCTGTCGGATGGGCAAGGAAATCTTCCTGAAGACCGGAAGTCAAACCACCATCGAGCGATGCGGGGGCGGCGAGTCGTCGGTTGTCGTTGCTCAGCGCCGCAGCCGTGTATTGCGCGATCATGAAACCGGAATGGCTGCCGGCGTCGCTCGCAAGGAACGGCGGCAGGCCGCTCACCAGCGGATTGACGAGGCGATCCGTCCGCCGCTCGCTCATCGCGGCAACTTGGGCGATCGCGATTGCCAGACTATCGGCTGCCTGCCCAAGAGCGGGTGCAACGGCATGCGCCTCGGAAGAGACAACCGGCTGCTCCGGCGTGCCTGAGACAGCCGGATTATCCGTGACCGAGGCCAGTTCCTGATCGACAACGCGCGCCGTCTGCTCGAAGACATCCCAAGCTGCACCATGGGCATGAGGCACCGATCTCAGGCTCAAGGCATCCTGCGTCCGCCGTCCAAGAGCGGCGGCGACAAGGCCGCTACCATGCAGACGGCTACGAAGCCTGCGCCCGACCTTGGCGATGCCGGCCGATGGGCGCAGCGCCAACACTTTCTCGTCGAAAGCCGCCATCTGGCAACCTGCGGCTTCCAGGGTCAGCGCGGCGATGGCATCGGCCCAATCGAGCACGCGTTCGGCACGGGAGACAGCAAGCGCCAACAATCCTGTGGCACAAGCCGTACCATTGACGAGGCTCAAGCCCTCCTTGGCGCCGAGCACGAGTGGGCTCCGGCCAATGGCCGCAAGCGCCTCGGCACCGCTCATCGACTTGCCCTTCACGACAGCCCTCCCCTCGCCGATCAGAACGAGCGCCGTATGGGCATTGTGCGTGAGATAGCCGGCTGAGCCTTTAGACGGGACTTCCGGAATGCAGTCATGTTCGAGAAATGCGGCCAGATGCCTGACGATCTCTGGCCGCACGCCGGAATGGCCATGGGCGAAATTGGCGATCTGCGCTGCAATGATCGAGCGCACCTCGCGCGCCGCCAGCAAAGGGCCGACACCGCAGGCATGGCTGAGGACAATGTTGCGCGAGAGCCGGCTTTGGGAATCGCGATCGACCACCGTATCGGAAAGCGCGCCGACGCCGGTATTGACGCCATAGGCGCGCACGCCCGTTTCCACGATACGCTCTACGATGCGGCTTGCCTTGGTAACGCGTTCCCAGGCAGTATCGGAGAGAGACAAGGGTTCGCCGCCCCCGACGCGGGCGACGTCGCGCCAGGATAGCGGCCCATCGATCGTGACGGTCATTGTCCGTTTCCGAAATGACCGATGAACTGGCGAAATGCCGGCGAGGCGCCGCCGCCGAACATCTCATCCGGCGTGCCGGTGCTTTCGACGAGGCCTTCCTTCATGAAGACGACGCGGTTGGAGACGTTGCGGGCGAAGCTCATTTCGTGGGTGACGACCAGCATCGTCGTGCCTTCTTCGGCAAGCGAGCGCATGACGCGCAGCACTTCGCCGACAAGCTCGGGATCGAGCGCCGAGGTCGGCTCGTCGAACAGCATGAGCTTCGGCTTCATGGCAAGCGCGCGGGCAATCGCCGCGCGCTGCTGCTGGCCGCCGGAGAGATGGGCGGGATAGGCATGGCGCTTGTCGGCAATGCCGACCTTTTCCAGCAGCACTTCGGCCTCGGCGATGCATTCAGCGCGAGGACGCTTCAGGACATGAACCGGACCCTCGATGACATTCTGAAGGATCGTCATATGGGACCAGAGATTGAAGCTCTGGAAGACCATGCCGAGTTCGGAACGGATATGATCCACCTGCTTATGGCTCGCCGGATAGCTTTTGCCATTCTTGTGGATCATGCGGATCTGCTCGCCATCCACCCAAATCTCGCCATCGGTGGCGATTTCGAGAAGGTTGATGCAGCGAAGGAAAGTCGATTTGCCCGAGCCGGAAGCGCCGAGCAGCGAAATCACATCGCCATCCTGAGCATCGAGGGAAATGCCTCGCAAGACTTCATGAGTACCGAAGCTCTTGCGGATGTTGCGGACGGAAAGTCGGGTGACACCTGGCATGATTTGCCTGCTCCAGTAAGCTTTAGGCCTTCAGCGCCGGCGGGATGGCACGGCGATGGCGGGACAGAGAATATTCCAGCAGGGCCATGGCCTGCAGAATGATGAAATTCAGCACGAGGTAGATGATCGCGGCACAGATGAAAACTTCCATCGTGCGATAGGTCTGCGAGATGAGCCGCTGGGCAACGCCCGTGACCTCCCAGACCGTGACGAGGCTCGCAAGCGCCGTCGACTTCATCATCAGCACGATCTCGGTCGAATAGGCCGGCAGCGCATGCCGGAAGGCGATCGGCGCGATGATGCGGCGAACCAGCAGGAAGCCGGACATCCCGATCGAACGCGCGGCTTCAATCTCCTTCGGCGAAACGGCACGGATGCCGCCGCGGAAGATCTCGGCCGAATAGCCGGCGGTGCAGAGCGCCAGCGACAGGATCGCGCAGACGACGGGCTCGCGCAGGAACGGCCAGAGGAAGGAGTAGCGGATGATGGAGAACTGCGCCAAACCGTAGAAGACCAGGAACATTTGGATCAACAGCGGCGAGCCGCGAAATACGAAAATATAGCCCTTGGCAAAGCCGGACAGAATCGGATTGCCGCTGACGCGCATGGCGACGATGACGAGCGCTAGAATGCCGCCGCAGAGGATCGACAGGGAGAAGAGCAGCAGCGTCATCGGCACCGCTTTTAGCAGTGTGATCATCGTGCTCGAAAGAAAATCGAAATCCATGCCGTCCTCCTCAAGCCTGGCCGATCGTCGCAGCCGGCATGCTGCGATTAGCGCGACGTTCGGCCTTGTTGAAGATGCGATCCGACAGGCTGGTCAGGACAAGATAGAGAATGCCGCCGGCGATGAAGAAGAGGAAATACTGGCGGGTGGAGCCGGCAGCCACCTGGCTGGTGCGCATCAATTCCGCCAAGCCGGTCACCGAGATCAAAGCAGAGTCCTTGAGGCTGAGCTGCCACACATTGCCGAGGCCGGGAATGGCGAAGCGGAAGACCTGCGGAATGATGATCCGGCGCAGGCGCAGACCGCGATGCATGCCTATAGCAGACGCGGCCTCAAGCTCGCCCTTAGAAATCGCAAGATAGGCGCCGCGAAAAACCTCTGCCTGATAGGCGCCGGAAATGATGCCGACGGCGAGAGCACCCGCGGCAAAAGATGGCAAGCCGAGAAAGCCGTCATAGCCGAGCCACTTGCCGATCGACGTCACCGCAGAGGATCCGCCGAAATAGATCAGATAGATGATCAGAAGTTCTGGAACGCCGCGGAAGACGGTGGTGTAGATATTGCCGAGCGTCTTCAGCACCAGGCTTCCGGAGAGCTTGGCGAAAGCGATGATCGCGCCCAGGACGGCCCCAATGGCCAAGGCGGTGGCCGTGACGGCGAGCGTCATCAAGGCGGCAACAAGCAGCAGCGCGCCCCATCCGTTCGAGCCGAAGCCCAGCAATTGCAAGCTTGCCATAGATCCAATCCGTGTCCGTGGCAGTTTCAGGCGTCAGGATATCACATGGTCTCCGGCCGCAAAGCCGGAGACCGATGATATCCGGCCGAGGGCCGCACTCATCAATTCGGGCTGACGTCGACCTTGAACCACTTCATCGACAGGGTCTTGATGGTGCCATCGGCAAGCGCCGACTTGATCGCTTCATTGAATTTGTCGCGCAGTTCGGTATCGGCCTTGCGGATGCCGAGGCCTTCGCCCTCGCCCCAGATGGAACCGGCGATTTCCGGGCCGGTGAAGGCGAGAGAATCATTGGCGCTGGCGAAAGCGTTCGCGAAGTAGACCGCGTCATCGAAGCCGAGATCGATACGGCCGTTCTGCAGATCGAGATCGCGGTCGGCGCCGGTCTTGTATTCGCGGATCGTGGCGATCGAGCCGAAATTGTCATAGACGAACTTGGCATAGACGGTTGCGGCCTGAATGCCGATCGTCTTGCCCTTGAAGGCTTCCTTCAACACGTCGATTTCTTTGACGCCGGTCTGGCTGGGGGTCATCTTGATCGTGGCGCCGGTGCCGGCAGCATTGGCAAGCGGGCTATCCTTGGCGGTCGCGAAAGCGGCGGGCGTCGCGGCGTAAGGAATGGTGAAGCCAATGACCTGCTTGCGCTCGTCGGTGATCGACAGCGCATCCATGATGACATCGAACTTGCCGGCGTTCAGCGCCGGGATCATGCCGTCCCAGTCGGAAGCGACGAGCTTGCAATCGATCTTGGCGCGTTCGCACAGAACCTTGGCAAGCTCCGGCTCGAACCCGCCGAGCGTACCGTCGGCGTTCGTCATGTTCCACGGCGCGTAGGCACCTTCCAGGGTGATCGTTGCCGTCTTCCAGTCCTTGGCAACGGCCGGCGCGGCGAAAGCGGCGGCGGCCACGACGCCTGACAAGAGAATTGCACTGAATTTCATCGTGTAGAGCTCCTCTGAGGTTGAAATAAGCCTTGCAGCACTTCCTACCGATCTTCGCCGGCTTGCCCGCTTTCCCAATTAATTTTTAGGATTGATTGCGAGGTTGTATAGGGTACCATATGAGATAATTTATGATATGCAAGTGGGAAAGTTGTTTTCGAGGCAGATTCACGCGGTGCAAAGGGAATAGGCAATGAAGCGTTCCGGCGAGATGAAACGCGAACTGGCAGAAAATGATACCGCACCTCTCTATGCCGGCGTCAAGCAGATGATACTCGACCGCATTCATAGTGGCGAGTGGCCGCCCAAATATCGTGTTCCCTCCGAAAACGAATTGGTGGTCGAACTTGGCGTCAGCAAGATGACGGCCAATCGCGCGCTGCGAGAACTGGCCAATGAAGGCGAGCTCGTCCGCATCCAGGGCGTCGGCTCCTTCGTCGCCGAGCGCAAGGGCGCATCGGCGCTGTTCGAGGTCCGCAACATCGCCGAGGAAATCGCCGAACGCGGTCATTCCCACCAAGCAACGGTGATCGTGCTTGCCCAGGAAGCCGCGTCGCCCGACGTGGCCGATGCGCTGGAACTCGATATCGGATCGCCGGTTTTCCATTCCCTGATCGTGCATAGCGAGAATGGCGTGCCGGTGCAGATCGAGGACCGGCATGTCCATCCGGACGCCGCACCGGATTACCTGCAGCAGGATTTTGCCGACATGACGCCGAATGCCTACCTTTCGGCCGTTGCCCCGCTCAGCGGCTCGGAACATGTGGTCGAAGCCGTCATGCCGCAAGCCTGGGAATGCAAGCTGCTGACGATCCTGAAGACCGAACCCTGCCTGACGATCCGGAGGCGCACATGGTCGGCGCGCGGGATCGTGTCCACGGCGCGGCTGGTTTATCCGGGACACCGCTATCGGCTGGAGAGCCAAAGTGGCAAACCATCGGATCGTTAGTTGTATATGGAAGATATAACATTCGTTTGCCTTGAGAATGCGTAAGGGATTCAAGAGGAGTCGAATGCCGATATGCCGTCGGCAAGTTACGATGCCTGCAGCATGCACTCCATAAGTAATGCGCCCAAAAGCAGGCCCGAAACCGTAGCAAGCACTTTCAAGATGGCGCGTTCGATCCTGAGGCATTTTTGCGGCAGGATCAGCGCGAGCGCCTCGCTCGCGGCCGCGACCAATATACACACGAGAGCAATGATGCGACGGTCTTCCGGGTAAGCCATGACAAACAGAAATCCCAGAAGGCCGAACGGGATGATGCTGTCGATGCTCGCCATTGCCATGAGCGGATACTTCGTCCCGACCGGAACGACCGTCGTCACGACGATCAGGCCGAGCACGATCCAGGCAAGAGCATGAGCGAGCAGCGTAAGTTCCATGCAAAAATCATAACAACAAGCCGCGAGTTTTCAAGCTGTGCGGCACGGCCTGTCTGCGCTTCCGGTCGGGCTCCGCTGGCTGACGCCAATCTCTGGCAGGAACAAGTAAAACGGCTCGCCGCATCAGCTATGACCGCCGGCGCGATTGACAAAGCGCTTCCGCATTGGATGTATCGGTGATGTGGTCCGCCGACTAGCGGCCGATGCATTCCTGCCGTCGTCTTTGCCAATAGGATTGGGTTCGACAATGTCTGAAACAAAACCCGCAGCGCAGCCACCCACATGGCGCATCGTGCTTGCCGCCGTCTTCGACTTCCTGACCGCCTTCCTGGTTTTGGGCTACATTATTGCATCTATCTTCGGTGGCAAGACGGCGGATGGCTTGCAGCTCGATGGCTTACCCGCGCTGCTGCTTTTCGTTCTCATCGTCGTCTATTTCATGGTGTTCAATCGCTTCCTCGGCGGCACACTCTGGAAGCGCATATTGCGCGCACATCGTTCCTGACGGCCCGCTCACGGGCGGCAACCTTTAAGGCACCTATCACAGGCTGCTCAGCAACAGGCTGGTCTCGCTGTTTGCAACGCCATCGATCATCCGCACCTCGCGCAAGACCCGGTCGAAGTCCGACAGACTGGTTGCGCGGATATTGGCGACCAGATCCCAATTGCCATTCGTCGTATGCAGCGAATAAATTTCGGGAAGGCCGCGCAGTTTGCGGATGACCTGCGTCGTCGATTTCCCGACGACTTCGATCATCATGACGGCATGCACGGTCTGCTCCTCATAGTCTTCCCGAACCCTTACGGTGAAACCAAGCAGCGTGCCGGTCTCTATCAGCCGGTCCAGCCGGTTCTGCACCGTACCACGCGCGACGCCCAAAACATCGGACAGTTTGGAGAGCGAAGCCCGCCCGTCGGCACGCAGATGAGCGATGATACGCCGGTCGAGATCATCGGGAATATATTTGGCGAGCGTCATCGCATGATCCTGATCTTGTCCATTCCGTCAAAAAACCTAGGCAATTTGTATAAACCCATACCAGAACTGGCACAGTTTTGCGATTTTAGTCAATCGATCCGCTTGATACCCTATAGGAAATGATTTCCACCGAGGATACGAGAATGTCCGCACCGCTCCCATCGGAAAGAGCTTTCATTCCCTTCGTCAGCGTCGAGAACATGATGCGGCTCGTCCATCATATCGGCGTCGAAACCGCACTCATCGAACTCACGGATGCCATCGAAGCGGATTTCCGCCGCTGGGACCTCTTCGACAAGACGCCACGCGTCGCTTCCCATTCGCATGACGGCGTCATCGAATTGATGCCGACCTCGGATGGGGCGGTCTACAGCTTCAAATATGTCAACGGCCATCCGAAGAACATGGCGCAGGGCCTGCAGACGGTGACCGCCTTCGGCCTGCTTGCAGAAGTCTCGACCGGCTACCCTGTGCTGCTGACGGAAATGACGCTGCTGACGGCGTTGCGCACGGCGGCAACCTCGGCGATGGCGGCAAAACATCTAGCGCCGGCCAATTCGAGGCGCCTCACCTTGATCGGCAATGGCGCGCAGGCCGAATTTCAGGCACTGGCGATGAAGGCGGTGCTCGGCATAGAAGAGGTCCGCCTTTACGACATTGATCCCAGAGCCACGGAAAAGACCGTTCGCAATCTCGCAAAGACCGGCCTGAAGCTCGTGCCCTGCACCTCGGCCCAGGGGGCCATCGAAGGTGCCGACATCATCACGACATGCACGGCCGACAAACAATATGCCACGATCCTCACCGACAACATGGTCGGCGCCGGCGTGCACATCAACGCCATCGGCGGCGATTGCCCCGGCAAGACGGAACTCCACCGCGACATCCTGCTGCGCTCCGACACTTTCGTCGAATATCCGCCGCAGACCCGCATCGAAGGCGAAATCCAGCAGATGGACGCTGACTATCCGGTTACCGAACTCTGGCAGGTCGTCAGCGGCCGGGCACCGGGCCGCAGCAGCGATAGGCAGATCACGCTGTTCGACAGCGTCGGCTTCGCGATCGAGGATTTTTCCGCCTTGCGCTACGTCCGCGAAAAGCTGGCCGGCACGGATTATTTCCAGAAACTCGATATCATTGCCGACCCGGACGATCCGCGCGACCTCTTTGGCATGCTGCTGCGCGCAGCCTAAAAAAGACAATGGCGGCCATTTCCACAGCCGCCATCAAAAATGTCTATTCTTCAGTCGAACAATTTCAGCCCTTGCTGCCGTAGGTAACCAGTTCCGGCTCGCGGACCTGCCCGTTCAACGAGAAAGCCAGCAGAGCCGACAACAGCATCAGCGCCCCGACGATGAACATCGGCAGTTCATAGAGGCCGGTCGCATCCTTGACGACACCGGTCACATAGGGTGCGGCGAAGCCTGCGATATTGCCGATGGTGTTGATCAGCGCGATGCCCGCCGCAGCCGCCGGCCCCGTCAGGAAACGCGACGGAATGGCCCAGAAATTCGGCAGGGCGGAAAAGATCGCACAAGCCGTCAGCGTGATCATCACGATCGTCGCCTCGGGCGAGCCCATATAAAGCGCGGCCGGAATGCTGAAGGCGCCAACCAGGGCCGGAATTCCGATGTGCCACGGCCGCACCCCGCGTCTGGACGCATCGCGGCTCCAGAAGAACAGGGCAACAGCCGCCGGCAGATAGGGAATGGCCGTAATCAGCCCCTTGTCGAAGACATCGAACTTGGTGCCGAATTTCGTTTCGAAGCCGGCAATGATCGTCGGCAGGAAGAAGGCCAGCGCATAGAGACCATAAATCAGACCGAAATAGATGACCGACAGCAGCCAGACGCGGCCATCCGTCAAGGCGAGGCCCGTCATCTTGCCATGTGCGGCAGCCTTTGCCTTTTCCTCGCCGGCGAGCGCCCGGTTCAGCCAATCCTTCTCGGTCTGGGTCAGCCATTTCGCATCATCGGGCCGATCAGCAAGGTAGAACCAGGTGATGATGCCGACAAAGATAGCCGGAATGGCGACGCCGAAGAACATGACGCGCCAGCCCTCAAGGCCGAAGACGCCATGCATCTGGATCAGCATTGCTGCGAAAGGCGCGCCGATGACGGTTGTCAGCGGCTGAGCAAGGTAGAACAGTGCCAGGATTTTGCTGCGATGCTTGGCCGGCACCCACATGCTCAAGAACAGGATCGCCCCCGGAAAGAAGCCGGCTTCGGCAACGCCGAGCAGGAAACGCAGCACATAAAGTTCCGTTGCGCTCGAGACCCACGTGAACAGCAGTGCGACGATGCCCCAGCTCACCATGATGCGGGCGAGCCAGCGGCGCGCGCCGTATTTGTGAAGCGCGAGATTGCTCGGGATTTCGAGAACGATGTAGCCGAAAAAGAAGATGCCGGCGGCAAAGCCGAACTGCGCTGCCGTCAGCGCCAGATCCGTCGTCATGCCGTTCGGCCCGGCGAAGGAAATCGCCGTGCGGTCAAGGAAGTTGATGAAGAACATCAAGGCGATGAAGGGTACCAGCCGCTTCGACACCTTTGATATGGCCGAACGCTCGACCTGTGACATTTCCTGATTTGCGGGCTGCAATGAAAATTCCTCCCCCCGTGCTGAAATCTTTACGACGCAGCGATCCGCTTGCGTCGCCGACAGAACGGAACTCCGAATTCCCTTCCAACTCCTGCCTTCGGCCGCATGCGCCTTCGAATGACCTTGATCTCTAACGGGGTGGACAAGTTGCAGGCAAACGATTTAATCTCCCCATCATGTGAGGAAAAATCACATCATGAGGCAGTGGAATCAAAAAATGAGCGGCCCCCTTCCATCCTTGAATGCGCTGAAGGCATTCGAAGCGACCGCCAGGCACAGGTCGATGACGCTTGCCGCCGATGAGCTCTGCGTTACGCATGGCGCGATCAGCCGGCACATTCGCGGACTGGAGGAAACGCTCGGCGTCATCCTCGTGACCCGACGTGCGCGTTCGACGGAGCCGACGCCGGAGGGATTGCGGCTGGCGGAAGGGCTGGCGAGCGCTTTCGGCCTGATGCAGGCAAGCGTCGAGCGCGTCCGGCCGAGCCCGCTGACGCTCTCCTGCTCTTCCTCGATCATGATGGGCTGGATCATTCCGCGCATCGGCCAGTTTCACGAGCGCCATCCGCATATCGCCCTTCAATTCAACATGAACTACGACCAGGTCGACTTCGTCCGCGACAAAATCAGCCTCGCCATCCGCTCCAGTGTCATCGATCCGCCGAAGGATGCGATCATCCGGGAGCTCGGCGGCGAGGCCATCGGTCCTGTCTGTTCGCCGGAATATCTGAGCCGCTCCGGCATTTTGCGTCCCGATGATATGGAACACGCGGCGATCCTCTCCACCCAGACACGGCCGCAAGCCTGGAGCGACTGGCAGGCCATAGCCGGGCAGGCGGATCTGCATCTGACGCCGCAGGCAGCTTTCGATCATTTCTATCTGCTGATCCAGGCCGCGGCATGCGGCCTCGGCATGGCGGTGGTGCCGCAGATGCTTGTGCTCGATCAGCTTGCTTCCGGGCGGCTGGTGGCACCTTTCGGTTTTCTGCCCGGCCCGCGCCGCATGGTGCTCTGGATCGCGCCGCACATTGCCGGAAGGCCGGATGCACTCGCGCTCGAAAGATGGCTGACGGCCGAAATGCATGCAAGGCCGGACACCTGACAGCTGCCTCAAACTGGCGTCAAATGGAAGTTCGCCCCGGATGAAGGCCCATCGCCCTGGACCGCTTTGAGCAGCCCGAAATATGCGGCGTGAAAATTCGCTTATGTCACTTAAGATACATCGAAATCAGCAGATTTTCTCTCTGCACTTCGCGACGAAGAATATGTTATGAATTTTTGCAAGCATGAGCGGAACAGGGCAATCCTTACGGGTTGCTGTCGCTCGAGAGAGGATGCATCCTGAATATCATGCCCGAATTGGCAAGTCACACCAACGAGATGGCGGCGCTTATCTCTGGCTTCGACTGGGCAGCGACTAGTGTTGGCCCGAAATCGGCGTGGCCCCCATGCCTTACCGCTGCCGTCGATATTATGCTCTCCGCGCAAGCCCAGATCGTCATGTTCTGGGGCGACGACTTTGTTGCGCTTTATAACGACGCTTATGCGCCGACGATAGGCGACAAGCATCCCCAGGCCCTGGGCCGTCCCGCGCGCGAAAACTGGGCCGAGCTCTGGAACGACCTCGAACCCCTTCTGCAATCCGTCCTTCATGATGGCAAGACCGTCGCCGCCAAGGATCGGCCCTTCTATATCGAGCGCTACGGCTATCCCGAAACGGTTTACTTCGATATTTCCTATTCGCCGGTTCGCGATGCGGATGGCAAGACGCTGGGCGTCTTCTGCATCGTCAACGAAACGACAGAACGGGTTCGTGCAGAGCAAGCACTGCGTGAAAGTGAAGAGCTGTTTCGCGCCGTCGTCTCGCAATCGGCGACAGGTTTTGCCCAATGCGAACTCGATGGCCGTTTCGTCCTGGTGAATGAGCGTTTCTGCGAGATTGTCGGCTACTCCGAAAGCGAGCTCCTCGGCATGCGGACATATGACATTACCTATCCGGACGATTTGCATGAGAATGAGCGCTTGTTCGAGGCGATGATGACGACGGGCGAAAGCTTCGAGATCGAAAAGCGCTATGTTCGTAAGGATGGCAGCCTCGTCTGGGTGGCAAACTCCGTCTCCGGCTTGAAAGACAGTTCGGGACGCATTCAGCGGGTCGCCGCGATCGTCACCGATATCAGTGAACGCAAGCGTGCACAGGAGGTAGAGCGGCAACTGGCGGCTATTGTCGCCTCATCGGACGACGCCATCCTCAGCATCGATCTCGACATGATCATCACAAGCTGGAATAGCGGTGCTGAAAGGCTTTACGGACAATCGGCCGAAGAGGCCATCGGCCAGTCCGTGATGATGCTCGTTCCGGAAGACCGTAGTGACGAAGAGCCGGCGATTCTGGCGCGGATCCGCGCGGGCCAAAAGGTAGATCCTTACGAAACCAAGCGACGCAACAAGAACGGCGAGCTTGTCGATGTTCTCCTCAGCGTTTCCCCGATCTATGACGTCTATGGCCGGATCGTGGGGGCGTCGAAGACTGCTCACGACATCAGCGCCAAGAAGGAGGCCGAGCGCCTGCAGACCGTGCTGGTCGGCGAGCTCAATCATCGCGTCAAGAATGTGCTCGCAACCGTGATGGCCATTGCGCGCCAAACGCTCGGGCGGGACGATGTGGACAAGGCATCTGTCGAGACATTCGAGGCGCGGCTCTCCTCTATGGCGCGCGCCCACGATCTGCTGATCCACGGCCAATGGGAGCAGGCGGAATTGACCGCCGTCATCGCCCAGGCGCTGTCACCCTATCCGAAGGACAGGTTCGAAATTTCCGGGCCCGCGATCAAGCTCGCGCCAAGAGCCGTTGTTTCCATATCGCTTGCGCTGCATGAGCTGGCGACGAATGCCGCCAAATACGGTGCGCTTTCAGTGGCGGATGGCCGCGTTGCGATCACCTGGTCCGTGGAAACGGGCGAGACCGACCGGCTCAAGCTGCGTTGGCAGGAATCGGGAGGGCCAATCGTAAAGCCTCCGACCCGCAAGGGTTTCGGCTCCCGCTTGATCGAAAGCCTGCTGGCGGCGGAATTGAGCGGCAAGGTCCAAGTCCATTACGAGCCGAGCGGCTTGATCTGCGAGGTGGATGCCGCCGCAGGCATCGGCTGGGATCAAGCCCACGACACAACGGAGTAACGCCGCGCCCGGGCGCCGCTGCAATCTCGATCGAGTCAACGCAGCCCCTTCGGCCGCGTCGCAAGCACGTTGCGGATCGAGAAGCTCGAATGGATTCGCAGCACTCCCGGCATGGTCGACAGAATATCCTTATGGATGCGTTCGAAGTCGCCGGGATTGGCGACCTCGACGCGCAGCAGATAGTCGGAGCCGCCCGTCATTAAAAAGCATTCCTTGATCTCCGGATGTTTGCGCACCGCCGCCTCGAAACGATCGAGATGTTCCTCCGTTTGCCGCTCGAGCGTGATGTTGATGATGACAGCGATCGATGCCTCTGCCTGGGACGTGTCCACCAGGGCCGTATAACCGCGGATTACCCCGGCCTGCTCCATCAATTTGATGCGCCGCAGGCAGGCCGATGGCGACAGCCCCACCTCACTTGCCAGCTTGGCGTTGCTGACACGCGCATCAAGACGAAGCAGGCGGAGAATATTGCGGTCGATGGCGTCGAGAGCGGCCATGTTGAATCTTTCAAAAACTCGCAGATCATTTCAATATCTTTGCAATTACACAATAATCAATCACTGTTTGGTGAACAATTTCACGATCCTTTCAATAATCTGCCTTTAAAGAAGCGAGGGCGGACATGGACGGCGGCATTGTGGATTCTCGGGCGCCAAAGTTGGCGATGGATAGTGGAGCATGTGGCTATCTGACGGTCGATCTGGCCGCGCTATGCCGGAATTACGACAAGCTATCCGCCATCGTCGCGCCGGCGAAGACGGCCGCCGTCGTCAAGGCCGATTCCTATGGGCTTGGCGCCAGCCAAGTATCGAAAGCGCTCTATGCGCGCGGTTGCCGCTCGTTCTTCGTCGCCCATTTCATCGAGGCGCTGCGGTTGCGCCCGCAACTCCCCAGCGACGCAACGATCTTCGTGCTGAACGGCCTGCTGCCCGGCAATGAGGCCACCTGCGCCGACGGCGGTATCGTGCCTGTCATCAATTCCCTCGATCAGCTGCAGCAATGGTCGCAGACGGCACGCTCTCTTCAGCGCAGGCTCCCCGCGGTTCTCCAATTCGATACCGGCATGTCGCGGCTCGGCATACCGCCGGAGGATCGTAGCGCGGTCGTAGCTCACCTGCGGACATCCGACGACATCGATATCCTGTTCATCATGAGCCACCTCGCCTCCGCAGATGAGGCCGACAGCAGGCAAAACGGCGATCAGCTTACCGAAATGCGTCGCGTTGCAGCGGAGTTTCCGCAGTACGATGTTTCGTTCGCGAATTCCGGCGGCATCTTTCTTGGCGGAGATTTCCACGGCGTACTGGCGCGGCCGGGGATTGCGCTGTACGGCGGCGCTCCAACCGGTGGCGTTGCCAACCCCATGGAGGCCGTCGTTCGGCTCGAAGTTGCCGTGGTGCAGACGCGAACCGTTCCAGAGGGCGCGCGGGTCGGCTATGGCGGCGTGCATGTGACGAAAGGCCAGACCCGACTCGCGACGATCGCCGCCGGCTATGCCGATGGCTTGCCGCGCAGCCTCAGCGATCGTGGCGCGGTCTATTATAACGGCGTTCGTCTGCCGATCATCGGCCGCGTCTCGATGGACAGCACGACAATCGATATCACCGCCTTGCCCGAAGGCGCACTGTCTTTCGGCAGCATGGTGGAGGTTCTCGGAGATCATCAAACCCTGGATGATCTCGCGCGCGACGCCGACTTGATTTCCTATGAAATCCTGACCAGTCTCGGCCATCGCTTTCATCGTCAATATCGCTGATCTTCCCATCTCTCAAGTCTCTGAGGACATCATGAAAGTCGTCGTTCTGGGTGCCGGCATCATCGGCGTGACGTCAGCCTATCAGCTTGCCAAGGCCGGCCATGAAGTCACGGTCATCGACCGGCAGCAGGGACCGGCGCTGGAGACGAGCTTCGCCAATGCCGGCGAAGTCTCCTTCGGCTATTGCTCGCCTTGGGCCGCGCCCGGCATTCCCATGAAGGCGATCAAGTGGCTGTTCATGCACCATGCGCCCCTCATCCTGCGCCCGAAGGTCGATGGCGCCATGCTCTCATGGCTCGTCAAGATGCTGTCGAACTGCACGTCGGAACGCTATGCGATCAACAAGAGCCGTATGCTGCGCCTTGCCGATTACAGCCGCATTTCGCTCGCCCAACTTCGTGAAGAGACGGGTATTGCCTATGACGAACGCATGCAGGGCACGCTGCAGCTCTTCCGCACGCACGCGCAGCTCGATGCATCCGCCAAGGACGTCAAGGCTCTTGCGGCCGACGGCATTCCGTATGAGGTGCTCGATCCCGATGGCTGTATTCGCGTCGAACCGGCGCTCCGACATGTTCGCAGCAAGATCGTCGGCGGGCTGCTGACGCCGAAGGACGAGACCGGCGACTGCTTCAAGTTCACCAACGCACTTGCCGCAAAGGCGATCGAGCTCGGCGTGAAGTTCCAATACGGCACGATGATCAAGGGGCTCGACGTCGAGGGCAACCAAGTACGTGGCGTGATGACGAATCTTGGACGCGTGGATGCCGATGCGATCGTTGTCGCGCTCGGCAGCTATTCGCCGCTTTTGCTGAAGCCGCTCGACATCAGCCTCTCCGTCTATCCGGTCAAGGGTTATTCGCTGACGATCCCGATCACCGATGCCTCGCGCGCGCCGGAATCGACCGTCATGGACGAAACCTACAAGATCGCCATCACCCGGCTTGGCGACCGCATCCGCGTCGGCGGCATGGCGGAAATCTCCGGCTATACCAATGACCTAGGCCTTGCGCGGCGCCGGACGCTCGAGCATTCCGTGACCGATCTCTTCCCGGGCGGCGACGTTGCCAAGGCCTCCTTCTGGTCGGGCCTGCGGCCGATGACGCCAGATGGAACGCCGGTGATCGGACCGACCAAGATCAAGGGGCTGTTCCTCAATACCGGTCACGGTACGCTCGGATGGACCATGAGTTCCGGTTCGGCACGCGTCATCAGCGATCTCGTCAGCGGCCGCAAACCTGATATCGACGCCACCGACCTCGCCATCAGCCGCTACGCCTGACAAGCAGGCTTGCGCATAAGCGCTCAAGGACAGCGGCGGGCTGATCGCCCGCCGGTCGCGATCAATGCCGCGGGATTCGCGGTAGGAAGATCGTGAACAATCCCAGCAGCGGCAGATACGAGCAGATCGTGTAGACGAAGGGAATGCCGCGCGCATCGGCAAAATCGCCAAGCCACGCCGCGCCAAGTCCACCGGCACCAAAGGCAAAGCCAAAGAAGATACCGCCGATCAGCCCGACGCGGCCGGGGATCAGCTCCTGCGCAAAGACCACGATCGCCGGGAAGGCGGAGGCAAGCACAAGACCGATGACGACAGTGAGGACACAGGTCCAGAACAGGTTCGCATAGGGCATCAAAAGCGCAAACGGGATGACGCCGAGGATCGAGAACCAGATCACGAAACGCGCACCAAAGCGGTCGCCTACCGGCCCGCCCATGATCGTGCCGACGGCAACCGAGCCGAGGAAGAGGAACAGCATCAGCTGTGCATCGCGGACATCGAGATGGAACTTGTCGATGACGTAGAAGGTGAAATAGCTGGATATGCTCGCCATGTAGACGTTCTTCGTTGCCGTCAGCAGGATGAGGATGGCAAGCGCCCACATCGCCTTGTTGCGCGCGATCGGCAAGGCGCGGCTCGGGGCGGGACGTGCCGACTGCTGGCGGCGATGATTGATGAACCAGTTGCCGACCCAACTCAGAACGATGAAGCCGATGACGGCCAGCACCGAAAGCCATGCAACGCTCTTCTGGCCGTGCTGCAGGACGAAGAAAGCGGCAATCAGCGGACCGATCGCCGAACCGGCGTTACCGCCGAGCTGGAAGAGCGATTGCGCCAGACCGTGGCGTCCTCCCGACGCCAGCCGTGCAACACGCGAAGCCTCCGGATGGAAGACGGCCGAACCGAAACCGATCAGGCTTGCGGCGATCAAGAGCACGCCGAAACTGCCGGCGTAACCGAGCAGCAGCAAGCCTGCAAAGGTGCTGACCATGCCGACGGGCAGCGAATAGGGCATCGGCCATTTGTCGGTGACGATGCCGACAACCGGCTGCAGCAGCGAGGCGGTGATCTGGAACATCATCGTCAACAGGCCGATCTGCACGAAATCGAGCGCATAATTCTCTCTGAACATCGGATAGAGCGATGTCAGCAGCGATTGCATCGTATCGTTCAGCAGATGACAGGTGCTGACCGCCATAACAATCGACATCGTCGTCTTTTGATATCGGGCCTGGGTACCCGCAACTTCCGCAACCATGTGGGGAATCCTCCTGCGCCGGCGAGGCTTGCCGACGATATGACTTGATCCGCCTTTAGCACGGCTTGCGAATGTCCTTCTTTCGTGTTTTGGTCCAATAGTTTCTCGATTGGGCCAAAATGGAAAAGCTATCGAAACAGTTGCTGGCAACCCTCGACGACGACCATGTTCGAAACATGCGCTGGATGGAGGAATCGCCGGCCGACGTGCTCGTCCATAGCGCCGAGCCGCCGCAGGGCTACACGGTTCCCTGGCATCACCACCGCCGCACCCAGCTGCTTTGCATCTTCGCCGGCGTCGCCTTGATCATGACGGCGCGCGGCCGCTGGATGGTGCCACCCGGCCATGCCCTTTTCATTCCCGTCGGGCTGGAACATTCGATCGAGATCCTGAGCGATGTCAGCATGAAATCCGTCTACGTGACACCGCGCGGCCCGCCGCCGAAGGATGAGGCCCCGCGCGTCGTCGAAGTGACGGACCTCGCCCGCAGCCTGCTATTGGAAGCCATTCGGCTACGGGAGGCGCCGGTCACTCATCGAAAGGCAAGGCTGGTCCTATCTCTTCTCGTCGAGGAGATCGCGACGCTGCCGGAACGGCCCCTCGGTCTCCCCTTCCCGTCCGACCGTCGGATGGCCGCGCTCTGCCGCGACTATCTATCCACGCCATCGCCCAACGCCAGATTGGACGATTGGGCCGACAAGCTTTCGGTGAGCCGCCGCACCTTCACCCGACAGTTCCGCAAGGAAACCGGCATCAGCTTCACCACATGGCGACAGCAGGCGAGCGTCTTTGCCTGCCTGCCGCAGCTCGCCGAGGGTCAACCCGTCACCAATGTCGCGCTCGAGGCGGGCTATGAGAGTGTGGCGGCCTTCACCACCATGTTCCGGCGCATGCTCGGCACCTCGCCGCGCAGCTATATGGCCAATCGCTGGACCCTTGAGCGGCAATCGGCCTGAAGCTCCTCTTGAAATGATCGTGCGCTTCCGGCAAACAGCCCTGAAGAGCGAGGGCACATGCGGCATATTCACATCGTCGGTATCGGCACTGGAAACCCCGAACATCTGACCGTGCAGGCGATCAATGCGCTGAACTCGGCCGATGTCATCCTCATTCCCAGCAAGGGCGCCGCCAAGACGGAACTCGCCGATGTCAGGCGCGACATCTGCCAGCGCTATGTCACCAATCCGACCACGCGTTTCGTTGACTATGACGTGCCTTCACGCAAGACCGCTGACCGTAGCTATGTGCAGAGTGTCGATGAATGGCATGACGCGATTTCCGCGACCTATGAGCGGCTGTTTCTGGAACATCTGACGGAAAAAGAGAGTGCTGCCTTTCTCGTCTGGGGCGATCCCGGCCTTTATGACAGCACGTTGCGTATTCTCGAGCGTGTCGTCGGTCGCGGCATAGTCGCTCTCGATTACAGCGTTATTCCCGGCATCACCAGTATCCAGGCGCTGACGGCAAGCCATCGCATCCCGCTTAACCTCGTCGGCAAGCCAGTGCAGATCACCACCGGCCGGCGGCTGGCCGAGAGCTTTCCGGGCATTGCCGAAACGGCCGTCGTCATGCTCGACGGCGAGCAGGCCTTCAGCAAAATCGATGATCCCGATGCCTATATCTATTGGGGAGCTTATCTCGGCACTCGGGATGAGATCACGATCGCCGGCAAGCTGGCTGACGTTTCCGAGCGCATTCTCGCGACCCGCGCCAAAGCCCGCGCCAGGCACGGATGGATCATGGATATCTATCTCATGCGCAAGGGCCAGGATTTCGACGATCTCGAATAAGCGCCGAATACCAAATCGTTTGCCCGCCGATCCGGTTTGTGCAAGGAAATGTCCCTTATGAAGGGCAGTTTTATGGTTGCGGCCGACACGCAGACAATGGAGGACCAGGCATGCTTCTCTGAGAGGGGAGCTGCCGAGGATGGCGTTGCGTCGCCCCTACCCTCCATGGTTCGCGGTGCCTGCCCCTCCTTGAGCGCGCCGATGCAGACGGGCGACGGTTTGCTCGTACGCCTGCGGCCATCAACGCCGGGCCTCACCGTCGCTCAACTTCGCGCCTTGGCCGAGGCTACAGAAAAGCATGGCAACGGTCTGATCGAGATCACCGCGCGGGGCAATTTTCAGCTGCGCGGTATGACACCGCAAAGCATGCCGGGACTGGCTGCCGATATCGACCGCGCCGGCATCGTGCCGGAGACCGGCGTCGCGATCGAAGTCCCGCCGCTCAGCGGTGTCGATCCGTCCGAGATTGCTGATGCACGCGGGCTTTCTGAGCGCCTGCGAAGCGCCATCGATGCACTTCATCCCAAGCCATTGCTGGCTGCAAAGCTCGCCATTATCGTTGACGGCGGCGGCCGGGTGATCCTCGATGAAATTTCGGCGGATATCCGTTTGAAGGCGATCAACGCCGTAAATGGCAGTCAACTGTGGGAGCTTGCGATTGCCGGAACACAGGCGACGGCCACGCCGCTTGCCAACTTGACCGACGAACAAGTGATTCCTGGCGTCATCACCTTGGTCAAAGCATTGACCGCAATCGGTCCTCGCGCTCGCGGCCGCGATCTGGACATTGGCTCTTTGCAAGCGCAGCTTCCGGCCGCCTCCCGTTTCTCACCCGTCGAAAGCGCTACCCCGACCTCTCTCGGGCTCATCCCGCTCGGCAAGCAGCATTCGGCCCTCGGCCTACGACCGGCCTTCGGTCGCATCCACGCCCAAGATCTCATTCGCTTTCTCGACGCGGCTGAGGTGGCGGGAGTGCATGATATTCGGACGGGGCCGGCGCACAGCCTGCTATTGCTCGGGCTTCCTCGCGATCGCATTGAAGACATCCTAGCCACGGCAGTTGATTGCGACTTCCAGACGCGCGCTGACGATCCGGCCAATTATGCAATCCCGTGTTCAGGTGCCGGAGCATGCGCCTCTGCGCATTATTCGACGAGGCAGGCGGCGGCCGATCTCATCAAATTGGGCGCCGACCTGCTTGACGGCTCGCTCAAGGTACATCTGTCCGGCTGCACGAAAGGCTGTGCTCACCCGTCTCCGGCAATGCTGACCATTGTCGGTGCTGCAACGGGCTATGCTATTGTCGTAAATGGGTCATCATCATCAGAGCCGGTGGCTTACATCCACAAGGAAGACCTGAAACCAGCGTTGGCTGCGCTCGGAGAACTGGTGCGAAACAACAAAGCTGCTGGCGAATCGGCACAGCAGTGTCTTAAACGGCTCGGCCGGGACGCAATCGCGACGGCTTTACGACAGGGATAGAAATGCCTGACTATGACTATATCCGCGAGGGAGATGCGATCTATGAACGCTCCTTTGCGATCATCCGCAGCGAAGCCGATCTCCAGCGTTTTCCCGAAGCCGAGGCCAATGTCGCAGTCCGCATGATCCATGCCTGCGGACTGGTGGAAGCCGCAGAACATTTTTTCTTCTCTTCCGATTTTGTCGCATCCGCCCGCAAGGCGCTGACTAACGGTGCGCCGATCTTTTGCGATGCGGAAATGGTCGCCCGTGGCGTGACCCGCGCCCGCCTGCCTGCCGCCAACGAAGTGATCTGCACCTTGCAGGATCCGCGCACGGCTGAGATCGCCAAAACCATCGGCAACACGCGCTCGGCCGCCGCCATGCATCTTTGGACAGACCGCCTTGCCGGCTCCGTCGTTGCCATCGGCAATGCCCCCACCGCCCTCTTCCACCTTCTGGAAATGCTGCGCGATGGCGCGCCGAAACCGGCCGCGATCATCGGCATGCCCGTCGGCTTTGTCGGCGCGGCGGAATCGAAGGATGCACTTGCTGAAAACTCCTACGGCGTTCCCTTTGCCATCGTGCGCGGCCGGCTTGGCGGCAGTGCGATGACGGCAGCCGCCCTCAACGCTCTTGCGAGGCCGGGCCTATGAGCGCACCATCCAACGGAAGTCTGATCGGTGTCGGCACCGGCCCCGGCGATCCGGAATTGCTGACGGTCAAGGCCGTCAAGGCGTTAGAGCGTGCCGATGTAATCGCCTATTTTGCCAAACAGGGCAGAGGCGGCAACGGCAAGGCCATCGTCGGCGAGCTTCTGAGAGCCGATGTAAAATTGCTGCCGCTCTACTATCCGGTCACGACCGAGATCGATAAGGACGCATCGGAATATCTCAGTCAGATCACCGCTTTCTATGACGCCTCGGCCGAAATGGTGGCGGCGCATCTGCGTGAGGGAAAGACGGTTGCCGTGCTCAGCGAAGGCGATCCGCTGTTTTACGGCTCCTATATGCACCTACATGTGCGCCTTGCCAATCGCTTCCCCACAGAGGTCATTCCGGGCGTGACGGCCATGTCCGGCTGCTGGTCGCTCGCCGGCTTGCCGATGGTGCAGGGAGACGACGTTCTCTCCGTGCTGCCGGGAACGATGGCAGAGGCTGAGCTCACCCGCCGCCTGGGCGACACGCAAGCGGCCGTCATCATGAAGGTCGGCCGCAATCTGCCAAAAATCCGCCGCGCGCTCGATGCCGCCGGCCGGCTGGAAGAAGCGATTTATGTCGAGCGCGGCACGATGGCGAACGGCGCCATGACACCACTTGCCAGCCGCGACGATGCCGAGGCACCTTATTTCTCGTTGGTTCTGGTTCCTGGCTGGGAAAGCAGACCATGAGCGGGCGGCTCTACGTGATCGGCACTGGCCCCGGCAAGCCTGAGCAGACGACGCCGGAGGCGTTGGCTGCTGTTGCCGACGCTCATGAATTTTACGGTTACGGTCCCTATCTCGACCGCCTGACGCTCCGCGACGACCAGATCCGTCACGCATCGGACAATCGCGAGGAGCTGGACCGCGCCAAGGTGGCGCTGCAGCGGGCGGCAGCGGGCGTCAATGTCTGCGTCGTCTCTGGCGGCGATCCCGGCGTTTTTGCCATGGCGGCCGCCGTTTGCGAGGCGATCGATCACGGTCCGGCAGAATGGCGCGCAATCGACCTCATCGTCGTGCCCGGCATAACAGCCATGCTTGCAGTCGCTGCGCGCATCGGCGCGCCGCTCGGCCACGATTTTTGCGCCATCTCGCTTTCGGACAATCTGAAGCCTTGGCCGCTGATCGAGAGTCGTCTTCGCGCCGTCGCCGAAGCGGGCTTTGTGATCGCGCTCTACAATCCGATCAGCAAGGCGCGCCCCTGGCAGCTCGGCAAAGCCTTCGAAATTCTGCGCGCCGTACTGCCCGGTGAAACGCCTGTCATCTTCGGTCGGGCCGCGGGCCGTCCTGACGAGCGCATGACAGTGGCACGGCTTGGCGACGCAGAGGCGTCACAAGCAGATATGGCAACCTGCGTCATCATCGGCTCGGCCGAAACCCGCATCATTGCCCGCGAAGGACGCCCGGATCTGGTTTATACGCCGCGGTTCATTAGGGAAGAGACGAAATGATCGATCCGATCGAGCGCAGCATCCACCGTTTCGACCACCGGCAAGCCGGCGGTCTCGGCGCGCTCGATCATGATTACCTTGATGCCGAGATGCCTTGCGGCCTCGATCTTGCCGTAGGTCGCGTCACCGCCGCTGTTCTTGGCGACGACGACCTCGATCTGATGCTGTCGCAGCATGTCAAGCTCGTCGGCCAGGCGAAACGGACCCCGGCTGTGAATGTAGCTGACATGCGGCACCGTCAGCGGCGGCTCGACGGGATCGACGCTGCGGACCCAATAATGGTGCTGCGGCGCGGCGTTCGCCTGATGCGCCTCCTGACGGCCGGTTGCAAGGAAGACACGCAAGGGCTTGGCGCCAAGTGTAGCGATAGCTTGCGAAACGCTGTGCACGGAAAGCCAATCATCGCCTTCGACCGGCACCCATGCGGGACGGCGCAGCGCGAAAGCGAACACATGGCATTGAGCAGCAGCCGCTGCGGCATTGGCCGAGATGCGGGCTGCAAAAGGATGCGTGGCATCTACCAACAGGTCGATCTCTTTGTCGCTGACATAGCGGGCAAGCCCCTCAGCGCCGCCGAAACCGCCGCTGCGCACCGGAACGGGCTGGGGCGCCGGATCGGCGGTTCGTCCGGCAAACGACAGGATGACCTCGAAATCCGCTCGCGAGGCAAGAGCCGTCGCCAGCGCGCGGGCTTCCGTGGTGCCGCCGAGGATCAGAATGCGGGCCTTGCCCATGGCTGAGACACCTTCAATTCAACGCTGGCTCACTCTTATCGGCATCGGCGAAGACGGTCCAGCCGGTCTCGGCGACGAAGCCAAGCGGCTGATCGCCTCATCGCCGGTCGTCTTCGGCGGGACGCGCCATATCGAGTTGATGAGCTCGCTGATCTCTGGCGAAACGCATCAATGGCTTTCGCCATTCGAAAAATCCGTCGAGGCGGTGCTTGCCCGGCGCGGCAAGTCGACGGTGGTTCTCGCCTCCGGCGATCCGTTTTTCTATGGCGTCGGCGCGACACTTTCGCGGCACATTCCAGCCGTTGAAATGACTGTGATCCCGGCGCCCTCCTCCTTCAGCCTCGCCGCATCGCGCCTCGGCTGGCCCTTGCAGGAGACGACGGTTCTCTCGCTGCACGGACGGCCGATCGATCTCATCCGGCCGCATCTACATGCCGGCCGCAAAATCCTGGCGCTGACATCGGACGGCGAGGGTCCTGGCACGGTGGCCTCCCTGCTGCAAAGCTCCGGCTTTGGCCCATCCGAGCTTACGGTTCTGGAAGCGCTTGGCGGCGCCCACGAGAAAGTCTCCCGGCAAACTGCGGCTGACTTTGCCCTCTCCGACGTCAACGATCTGAACATCTGCGGCATCGAGGTCAAGGCGGAAGCCGGCGCGCGTATTTTGCCGCTGAGCGCGGGCCTGGCCGACGAGCTTTTCGAACATGACGGCCAGATCACCAAGCGGGAGATCCGCGCGATGACGCTATCCGCGCTGGCGCCACGTTATGGTGAGCTACTCTGGGATATCGGCGCCGGTTCCGGTTCGATCGGCATCGAATGGATGCTCGCCGATCCGTCGCTGCGCGCCATTGCCATCGAGGCGTCGCCCGAGCGCGCGGCACGTATCCGTCGCAATGCCGGCAATTTCGGCGTGCCGGGCCTGGTGATCGTCGAAGGCGAGGCACCGGCGGCTCTTTCCGGCCTCGTTGCGCCCGATGCGATCTTCATTGGCGGGGGTGGCAGCGATGCCGGCGTGCTTGAGGCCGCTATCGTCGAATTGAAAAGCGGCGGCAGGCTGGTCGCCAATGCCGTCACGACGGAAATGGAAGCGCTTCTGCTGGCCGAGCAGGCACGCCGCGGCGGCTCCTTGATCCGCATCGACATTGCCCGCACCGCACCTGTCGGCCGCATGACCGGCTGGCGGCCGGCCATGCCCGTAACGCAATGGTCGTGGACCAAGCCATAATTCAGAACGAGGTAGAGCGATGACGGTGCATTTCATTGGCGCAGGCCCAGGAGCCGCTGACCTGATCACGGTGCGCGGACGGGATCTGATTGGCAAGTGCCTGGTCTGCCTCTATGCCGGCTCGATCGTTTCGCCGGAACTGCTGCAATATTGCCCACCCGGCGCCCGCATTATCGATACGGCGCCGATGTCGCTTGACGAGATCGAGGCGGAATATCTGAAAGCCACGGCAGCCGGCGAGGATGTCGCGCGCCTGCATTCGGGCGATCTCTCGGTCTGGAGCGCGGTCGCCGAGCAGATCCGCAGGCTAGAACAGCATGGCATTGACTATACGATGACCCCAGGCGTGCCCGCTTTCGCAGCTGCCGCTTCGGCGCTCGGTCGCGAGCTGACCATCCCGGCCATAGCTCAAAGCCTTGTTCTCACCCGCGTTTCAGGCCGTGCCTCGCCGATGCCGAACAATGAGACGCTGGCGAAATTCGGCGCGACCGGCGCCACGCTCGCCATCCACCTTGCAATCCATGCGCTCAAAGACGTCGTCGAGGATCTGACGCCGCTTTATGGCGCGGATTGCCCGGTTGCGATCGTCGTCAAGGCCTCCTGGCCCGATGAGCGGATCATTCGTGGGACGCTTGCCACGATCGAAGCGAAGGTCGCCGCCGATCCGATCGAGCGCACGGCTCTGATCTTCGTCGGTGCATCGCTTGGCGCCAGCGATTTCCGCGAAAGCTCGCTCTACGATCCTACCTATCAGCGTCGTTTCCGTGGCCGCCAATAACGCCGGGCACCGTTGCAAATCCGCTCGAAATTTCCTCTAGTCGATCACGGCAAGCCACGGGTCGAAAGAGGATCGGGACATGCAGCGGATTACCATCACCATCGACGACGATCTTCTGGAGACGATCGACAAGATCAGCGCGCAGCGTGGCTATGCCAGCCGCTCGGAAACCTTGCGCGATCTCGTCCGCGATGCCGTGACCCGCGCGCAACCGACCATAGATGGCGAAGCGAGATGCTACGCAGCCCTTGCCTATGTCTATGAACACGAGACCCGCGACCTGTCGCGCCGGCTGACGACAGCGCAACACGATCACCACGATCTTTCAGTCTCGACGCTTCATGTTCATATCGATGGGCAAGATTGCCTGGAAGTCTCCGTGCTGAAGGGTAAGGTGGACGAAATAAAGACCTTTGCCGACAGCGTCGTGACACAGCGCGGCGTACGCTTCGGGAACCTGCACATCATTCCATCGGACGACGGCGCAGACCACCGCGAAACCCATTCGCATGACTGAGCGGGCGGCAAGTTGCCCGCGGACTACTCAGTCAGCGCTGATGACATAGGCGATGCTCCCCGGGAGCGACAACCAAAACCAAGCGGCTCAACAGGGCCAGTGATGCCGGCGGCTTCCAGCATCGGCCTCAGCGCCGATCCGGATCATGCCTCCCGGGCGGCAAGCACGGTCAAACCGAAGTCGTTACTCACCACATAAGATTCCGTCAGGCCTTGACGAAGGGCGGCGAAGCATAAATGTCTTCCCATCACGGCAAATGGGGGAAGCGATGAAGATACTCGGCATATCGGGCAGCCTGCGTAAAGGCTCCTTCAACACGGCCCTGCTGCATGCGGCCGTCGAATTGACACCAAGCGGCGTCGAGCTGATCGCCCGCACCATTCACGGCGTACCGCTCTACGACGCCGATCTCGAGGCTGCGGATGGCATTCCGGAAAAAGTACAGGAACTCAAGGACCTCGCCATTTCAGCCGATGGGCTGATCCTGTTTACGCCGGAGTACAACAATTCGCTTCCGGGCGTCTTCAAGAACGCTATCGACTGGATGAGCCGGCCCTCCACCGACATCGCCCAGGTTTTCGGCGGAAAGCCGATCGCCGTCCTCGGAGCTTCGCCGGGCAATTTCGGCACCATCCTCAGCCAGAACGCCTGGTTGACAGTGCTGCGCACGCTCGGCGCCGAAGCCTGGTTCGGCGGTCGGCTGATGGTGTCACGCGCCGGCAGTGTCTTTGATGCCGATGGCGCAATCATCGACGAGAAAGTGAAGCATAATCTTGCGGCTTTCATCGATGGCTTCACGGCTTTCGTCGCGGATCGCAAAAAGGGCTGATGTGCGGCTCTGCGAGTGGGCCGGACCGCAGACATGGAGCCTATGATTGAACCGATGAATGACCTAATGTGAATGCGGTGCCGAGTCCCGGCGCCTCCGGGGCCTCGCACATCGTCTTCCTTCGAAAGCCATGAAATCCAATAGTACCGGTTACGTCTTCACGCTGTTGGCAATCAGCATATTCGCCATACAGGACGGCATCTCCAAGCACCTTGTCAGCGCGTATCCGCCGCTTCTGGTGGCGATGATCCGCTATTGGGCTTTCATGCTTTTCGCCATCGCGATGGCTTCGCGCGCACCGGGCGGCTTGCGGCGCAACGCCAGGACCAAGCGCCCTGTCCTGCAGATTGCCCGAGGCCTGTTGCTCGCCGCACAGATCGTCGTCGCTATCTCGTCCTTCGTCATTGTTGGCCTTGCCCATTCCCAGGCGATCTTTTCATCCGGTCCGCTGATGGTGGCCTTGCTGTCCATCCCGATCCTCGGCGAGAAGGTCGGCTGGCGGCGATGGCTGGCGATCTGCTTCGGCTTCGTCGGCGTGCTGTTGATTCTGAAGCCGGAAAGCGGTGTCTTCGATGCACGCTTCCTGGTGCCGCTCTTCGGCGCATTGCTATTTTCGCTCTACGTCGTCCTGACACGCTATGTCAGCCGCGAGGACGGCGCAATGACCAGCTTTTTCTATACGGGCGTGGTGGGCGCGATCGCCATGACCTGCATCGGGCCGTTCTTCTGGACGTCGCTTGCGCCCCATGACTGGATCTTCATGGGCATTCTTTGCCTGACCGGCGTTTCGAGCCATTATTTCCTCATCCGAGCCTACGACATGCTGGACGCGGTGGTGATCCAGCCGCTGACCTATCTGCAGCTCGTCTTTTCCGCCATTATCGGTGTCATGATATTCGGCGAAAAGCTGAGCGCGCCCATGATCCTAGGCGCACTCATCGTTGTTGCGGCGGGCATATTCACGATCTGGCGCGAGCATGTCCTGGCGAGAACCCGGCTCAAGACCGGCAAGGCATCAGCAGGCTAAGCATCCACCTGGGCACGCGGCTGCACCTCGGTGTAGTAGCTCACATATTTCTGCCGGTAGCGCTCCGTTCCGCCGAAATCGCTGTAGCGCGGCAGTTCCGACATGTCGGTCTTGTTGAGGATCACACCGAGGATGCGCGAGTTGATCTGCGGCTCCTGCTCGAGAACATCACGCACCAGATTGGTCGGCGTTGCGCCCCATTCGGTCACCAGCAGGAAGGCATCGACCTGCGGCGCGAAGGCCTTTGCATCGATGACGGGACCAAGCGGCGCAAGATCGACGATGATGTAGTCGAACATCTTGCGGGCGTTTTCCATCAGATGCTGCATGCCCTGCGAGGATAGAAGCTCGCTGGTGTGCAGCAGATGATCGCGCACGGCGACCGGAAGAATGGCAAGCTTGGTGCGCGGATCGACCTTCACGGCATTCGTCCAGGGCACCTCGCCAAGCACGGCCTCGATCAAGCCGGCCTGCGGCGGCGTCTTCAGGGTCCGGCTGAGACCCGGATTGCGCAAGTCGGCATCAATGAGCAGCGTGCGCTTGCCGCTGCTCGCAAGCAGGGCGGCAAAATTGGCAGCCGTCGTCGATTTGCCTTCGCCCGGCAGTGCCGAGACGACGCCGATGACACGGTCGGCGCGGCCCTGCAGCATCACGTCGCTGGCGAGCTTGGCGTTCCTCAAGGTCTCGGCGAAGATCGAGCGCGGCGCTTCGACGGAGATGCGCATTATGCGCTCGAAGGCGACGCCGTTTTCTCCCTCTTCCGCCGTTATCGGCTCCGCTCCGGCATCACCCTTGCGCGACTTCTTCTTGCTCTTGCTCTTGCTCTGCTGGCCGAGCAGCGGCAGATAGCCCAGGAACTTTAAACCGAGAGCAGCCCGCACGTCGGCCTCGACGCGGAAGTAGCGGTCGCGGAACTCCTGGAACGCAGCAACACCGCAGCCAACCATCAGACCGAGGATGACCGAAAGCGCCATGACGAGCGTCTTCTTCGGGCTGGACGGCGCGGTCGGCACCCCGGCCACCGAGATGACGCGTGCCTTGGCGATCGGGAAGGAACGCTGCTGCGTCGCCTGTTCGAAGCGGCCGAGATAGGATTCATAGAGCGTCTTCAGCGCGGATGCCTTCTGGTTCAGCTCATTCAGGTGAACCAACGACTTATTAGCCTCGGAATTCTTGCCGACGACCTTGTCGATGCTTTCACGCAGCGATTCCGCCCGCGACTGAGCGACATCATACTCGTTCTTGTAGCTGGCAGTGAGCTGCTGAAGGACCTGATAGATCTGCCGGGTGATGTCCTGCCGCTCGGCCTTGAGCGCCACTGCCTGCGGATGATCGGCGCCGAAATTCTGCGTAACATCCTGTTCGCGCTTTTCGACGGCGAGATAGCGCGTCTTCAGATCCTGCAGCACCGAATTGTCGGTCGAGCTCGACGAGATGGTCGCATTCTTGACGGCGTTGTCAGGGCCCTGGTCGATGATCGATTTATATTGATTGTAACGGGCGGCAGCGCTGGCCGTATCGGCTTGCGCGATGATCAGCTGTTTGTTCAGGTCGGAAATCTGCTGTTCCGACATCAGTTCGCCGCCAGTTGACGTCAGACCATTGTCGGCCTTGTATCTCTCGACTTCGAGCGAAGCCTCCTGGGCGCGCTGGCGCAGGTCGTTCAAGCGTTCCTGCAACCAGACGGAAGCGCGTTCGGTCGCATCGAAATTGGCGTTCAGCTGGTCGGTCAGATAAGCGTCGGCATAAGCGCTCGTAACCTTGGCGGCGAGACGCTTGTCCGTCGAACTGAAGGAGACGGCGACGACCGAGCTTCGCGTGACGCGCTCGACCTTCAGATTGTCCTGCAGAACGGCAGCAACCTTCTGACGCTGAGCCTCCCGCTGTTCCTCGGGCGTCATAGGCGGGCGACCGGGCGTGAAGACGCTGACGATAAGGCTGACGCCGGATTTGAGCAACGCCGCCGGAGACACAGGCGGATTGAGTAACGTATTGTTGTCCGCAAGGCCCGCCGTGTCGACGACGCGCAACGCCATTTCGTTCGATTTGAGGATTTCGACCGCGCTGGCGATCTCCATGTCCGCCTGCTGGCTGCTTGCCGCCGGCGGCTGATCCTCGGCATATTTCGTCATGCTTTCGTCGAGCAATATCTGCGTCATCGAGGTATAGCTCGAGGTCGCAGTAAGCAGATAGGCGACGGCCAGAATGACAAAAGCGGCCACGGCGAAAATGATGGTGCGGATGCGCCGGATCACGACGGCCATCAGCCGGTCGAGATCGATAAAGCTATCCTGCGACTCCGCTTGTGGAAGAGCGCTGTGGAAAGTGAAGTTCTTCTGATGCATGGCGACCACCTTGTCGGAGAAGCCCGAATGAATAATAGCCATGGCCCGCGGCCTTCCCGGCCGCAGGCCACAATGTGACAGGCTTAAGCGGCGGTCATCTGCGCTTCGTGCGAGACGACCATGTTGCGGATCGAGTCATAGACCAAGCTGCCGATATCGGAGCGAGCGAGCGCGAAGGCGACGTTCGCTTCGATGAAGCCGTGCTTGGACCCGCAGTCGAACGTACGTCCGTTATAGACCTGGGCATGGAAGGATTGCGTCTCGGAAAGGCGCAGCATGCCGTCGGTCAGCTGGATCTCATTGCCGGCGCCGCGCTCCTGACGGGCCAGAATGTCGAAAATCTCGGGCTGCAGAATATAGCGGCCATTGAGGTAAAAGTTTGAAGGCGCCTCGGACGGATGCGGCTTCTCGACCATTTTGGTCACGGCAAAGCCATGGCGCACGGACTCGCCCTTGCCGATGATGCCGTATTTCGAGGTCTCTTCCGGAGCGCATTCCTCGACGGCGACGATATTGCCGCCGGTCTCATTATAGAGATCCATCAAGCCGGCCATGCAGCCGCGAATGCCGTAGCAGAGCATGTCAGGCAAAAGCAGCGCGAAAGGCTCGTTGCCGATCAGGTGGCGGGCACACCAGACGGCGTGGCCGAGGCCGAGCGGAGCCTGCTGGCGGGTGAAGCTGACAGCGCCCGGCCGCGGCAGGAGGCGTTCCAGCTCGCTGACCTGATGGTTCTTGCCTGCCCTTTGCAGCGAAGAAATCAGCTCCGGCGTGTCGTCGAAATGGTCTTCGATCGCCGACTTGTTGCGGCTGGTGACGAAAACGATGTGCTCGATGCCGGCTTCGATGGCTTCATCGACGGCATATTGCACGACGGGACGATCGACGATCGTCAGCATCTCCTTCGGCATCGCCTTGGTGGCGGGCAGGAAGCGCGTTCCATTGCCGGCAACCGGGATGACTGCTTTTCTCACACGACGTTTGGGGTCCATGGCTCTATCCTTTGTTAGAGTGAGGGCCTGCGCCCATATTGGGCAGAGGGGAGGAAAGTTGGGAGGTAGGCGACGGCTGGCGACCGCTCCGCAGAGATGCGGCCAACCGACGAAAACGCGCAAAGATCGGCATGCTGAGATGGCGCACCGCCCGCGGGTTGAGGCATGCGATCTTGAGCATCGCCTGCAATTCACGTTCCTTGATGCTGTCGACCAGCTTCAGGAATGCGATGACGTCCTTCAGATTGCGCGTGCGTCGCCGCTGCGCGGCAAGGGCAGCAGCCCCGAAGGGATGTTCGGCGAAGAATCTTGTGTCTGCGGCAAGCATGGCTTCGACATGGTCTTGCCTGAGAACACGCGAGATCGACCCATCGCGAATGTAATACAAGTAGCCTACGGTCGGCTCGACGGCGCAGAGGCCGCCACGAGCAAGCGCGGAAGCAAGGAAAATGTAATCCTCGCCAATCCGCAGGGTCTCATCGAAGCGCAGGCGATGCTTTTCGACGAAAGCTCGCTCGAAGACCGGCTTCATATAGCCGAAATTGTGCTCCGACTGGAAAATCATGTTGGAGGCGATGAACTTTGCCAGCGTCAGCGTCGGCATGCGTGCCAGCATCGGCTCCGGGAACATCGGCAATATCGTACCCGCGTCCTCGCGGATGACGTCGAGATTGTCGACCGCGATCTGTGCCCCGGCTTTTTCCGCTCTGGCGATCAGGCGGGCCATGCGGTCCGGACGCAGGGCATCATCGGAATCGAGCACGGCAACCCAGCGGCCCCGGGCAGCATCCAGCCCGGCATTGCGGGCAGCGCCCGGACCGCCGTTGCGGGCCATGGCAACGAGGCGTACCCGTGGATCGGGATGATTGCCGGCGATCTCGCGCGTGCCGTCCGTCGAGCAATCGTCGACGACGATAACTTCCATGCTGACGGCACCTTGGGCCAGCGCGCTGTCGATGGCGCGCTCGAGCGTTTCCTCGGCATTATAGGCAGCGATGACGAAGCTGACATCGGGGATGAAATCCGTCATTGAGGTGCCTTCTCCAGATTTCCGTATTGTTCTATTTCGCGAACTCCGAAGAGACCGCTGACGACGCCGGCATGCATGATGCCGCGCAGGCCATAGCGATGCCGCTTGATGGGCGATGCCGAAAGCAAAGCCGCGACAACGAAGCAATAGGCGGATTTCGTGCCCGCAAGCGCGATTGCTCGCCAGCGCCCGAAACCGCTCGCGGCCTCCAGCAGCATGCGTCCATGCGTCTGGCCCATGCGATACCGGCGCTTCGACAGCCAGGAAACGGTGGCGCGATTGTTGGGAACGGGTTCGTAGACCAGCGCATCCTCGGCATAAGCAATCCGGCCGCCCGCCTTATGCATATGGATGAAAAACTCGGTATCTTCGCCGCCGCTGCGGCCGAGTGCGATATTGAAACGCCGGCCGGCAAGCGAAGGCGCACCGCGGCGCAGCAACACATTGCAGGTGTAGCCGGTCAGGATTTCTCCCGCGACCCAGACAGGTAAGGTCGAATGGAAATCGCCGCGCTGCATCCATGCCGGAGCGACATTCGCGTAGACCGCCTGCACGGGACCAAGAACGGCGTCGGCGCCCGTCGTGTCGGCCATGATGAGCATTTCCGTCAGCCAGTCCTCCGAGGCAGTCTCGTCGTCATCGATGAAGGCGAGGAAATCGCCGCTTGCATGATCGAGGCAGGCATTGCGCGCGATCGAGATGTTCGATGCCGGGCAATGGACGTAGACAATCTCGAAGGGCACGGCCGAACGCATGGCGTCGACGCGGCCCCGCGCGCTTGGCGTCACATCATTGTCGGCGACGATGATCCGGATGACCGCACCTGTGGGGACGTTGAGCACGGCAAGCGACAGCAGTGTCTGATCGAGCTCCGCCCGCCGATAGGTGCAGACCGCTATGTCGATCTTAATGGGGCGCCGATGGACTTGTGTCATGACGCGACCCTGCGATTGCGGAAGCTGAAAACTTCCATCCAGAAGCCCATGGACCAGGCGAAATGCATGACCATGGCGGAAATTGCAGCCAGAGGACCGTAGGGGTTCTTCTGGCCGAGAGCGATCCAGAAACCGTAGGCGATGCAAGCGACAGCCCACAGACCAACTGGGATGACCGCAATCCAGTTGAGGACCGCCAGGAAGGCACCGATGAAAATCGGCACGACCGCAAGCGGCAGCATCTGGCGCATGCTCGGCATGCTGCGGTGCTTGAGAATATTGCGCGCGCGGCCGCGGCCATAACCGAGATATTGCTTGAAGAGCGTCGGGACGCTGGCGCGCGGATAGTAGGTCATGGCGGTCTTGTCGGTGAGCCAGATCCGATAGCCCGCCTTGTTCAGCCGATAATCCAGCTCGGCATCCTCGTTATGGCTGAAGCTTTCATCGTAGCCGCCGACGGCACGGAAGGCGGCAACGCGCATCAGCGCATGATGCCCATGCTCCGCCCAATGGCCCTTGGCTCCTTCGCGATGCTTGGAGCCGCCATTGCCGAGCTTGGAGTTCTGGGCGACGGCCGTTGCCTTCTGGAAGGCGCTGAAACCCATGGTGCGCATGGCAACGACGACGGAATCCGCGCCCGTCGCACCAGCCTCTTGCACCAGCGTCTGGCAGTAATCCTCCGGATAATCGCCATGGGCGTCGATACGGATGAAATATTCATGATCGTCACCGAAAGTCTCGATGGCGAGATTGATCGCCGCACTCTGCAGCCGCTTCGGATTGTCGAGCAGGAGAACGCGCGGATCTCTCTCGGCTATATACCGCACGATCTCGCGCGTGCGATCGGTGCTGCCGCCATCAGCCACCACGATCTTCGCATCGAGTTCGTCGAGAGCCCGCCCCAGCTTGTCGATCAGCGGCTCGATATGCTTTTCCTCATTGAGGCAAGGAATAACGATTACGCAACGCATATCCCCTGAACTTCCAGTCGTCATTGCAATCCACCTCTATTGCGATGCAGTTGTGGGAGGGCCTGTATCTCGGTCATCTGCTCGTTGGCGCGCGTCAACGATGCCAGCCGCTGCACCAGCAACTGACAGTCGGCGCGATCCACCATCCATTGTTTATGATCCTGGGACGCCACAGCCTCGAAAGCGGCGAGATAGCGCTTCACGTCCATTTCACTCAAAAGCGCCGCCAGATGGTCGGCATCGGCTCTGTCAAGCGTTAGCCCGATCTTTCGGCTGGCAAGAAATCTTGCCGTCTCCGTCTCCTTGATCGCGATCGGCACGGCGCCGTAAAGACCACCTTCGTAAAGGCGGTTCGGCAGCAGCCAGCTGGAATTCAGTCCCTCTTCGAAAAAGTCGATCGCCCAGGAAAACTGGACTTCGCCGTAGATCGCCGAGAGATCCTCAGGGTTCTTGTAGGCGCCGCCAAAATGCATGAAGGGTGCATCGCGGACGGTGCGGTCGAAGTCCTCGAACTCGGAATAGGCCGGTCTGCCGCGCAGGACAATCTCGAAACGGCCCTCCATCCGGCGCGAGAATTGATCGAGCAAGGCCAAGGACTTGCGGCAGCGAAGGGCGCCGAACCAGCCAATCTTCCAGGGCTTGCCCGCAGCCGGCGGTCTTGCGGCCGATGTGATGGCGCGCGCCGCAGGCTCAAGCGCCAGCACCTTGTTTTCGAGCAGCATGACCGGCACATGCAGTCCGGAGCGCGGACGGAAATAGCGCTCGATGAAGGCAGGCGAACTGGTCACCAGCAATGCCGCCTGCGAACCGAAGTAACGCTCCGCGCTGCGAAGCGCGCTGCCCACGACATCGTCGCGCAGCAGCAGCCGATGAATATCGAGGCATTCATAGACGATCGGCATATCGCCGCCGAAAACGGACTTGGCGCGATTGGCCAGCGCCAGCATTTCGAGATTGCGGCCGATGATGAGGTCCGGCCTTGCGACCGAGCGCAGCGCACTACGCAACTTCGCCGCCGATCTGGCCACCGCCGCGATACGCTGCGCAAACTGGGCATCCTGCGTCTTGCCGAGCTCGATCGGCTCGACGCCGTTAATGGCAGCCAACGCATTGTCGTCGCGCCGGAACCCCGCAAGCGTCACGAGTGCCCCGCCGGCCTGCAGCATCAGCACCCGCCTGCGCACAGCCGGGTCGGCAAGATCATGGACGAAATACAGTATATGCAGCATCAAAATTTCCGCTTTTGCGCCCGGCCGGGACCGCGCGCCTTGTGTGGTTGGTGTTGCATGGTGGCATTGCAACCGGCCGCGCGAGATGCCACGCGGCCGGCCAGGTTCAATCGAGCTTGCAGGTGATCGATTCCGGGAACAGGCACTTCTCTCCCGGCGCAGTGAAGGCGACGCGCTTGATCTCCATGGTTGCCGGCTCGCCGCTATAGGCGAACTTGCCCATCCAGCCGCTGAGCGTATCGGTGCCCCAGAGGCTGAAGAAGATCTTCTGCGCATTCGTCGGTATCTTCGAAGGATCGGTGACTTCCTGAACGAGCTTGCCGTTCACGTAGTAGCGCAGACGATCCTTTTCCCAGACGAAGGCATAGTCGTTGAAGTCCTGGTCGGCACCGCCTGCAACCGGCACCAGCTTTTCGTTGCCGCCTTTGGCGGAAATATATTGGTTGACCTGAACTTGGCCGGGATTCTTGCCGAGCACTTCGAAATCGATCTCGTCGTGCGGTTTCTTGTCGGTCGGGCCGATATAGGTGAAGAAGGCAGAGTTGAGACCAGGCCCCTTGGCTGTGCGATAACGCGCCTCGTAAGTGCCGTAGCCGTAACGTTTCGTCGTCTGGATTTCGCCGCAAGCATAATTGCGATCACCGGTCTTGGACTGTGTGAACTGCAGTTGCAGCGTCCCATCCTTGACGCTCACCTGTTTCCGCGACCAGGTGCAATTCTGATACGCTCCATTGTTCCAGCCATCGGAAATATACCAGCGGCCGGTATCCAGCCGTTCGAAATTGTCGACGAATGACCGGCCGGACGCCTGATCATCCTGGGCGGACACAGCCTGTGGCAGGAAGCACGCGCTCATGAGAGCGATTGAGACAAGACCAAGTCTTTGCATGTAACTTCTTTTCGATGTCGTCATGGCATCACCTTTGCTTCGAACGCACTTGCCGATCTTCGGCGACGCGGTTCTGGACAGCACGGGTTTCGGCTTGCGGGCGAACCCGGCTGCCAGTCAGCAGGTTGTGGAAGCTTGGCAGGGCGTAACGCGCCATACCATTGGTCAAGGGCAGCAGCAGCAAGGCAAGTGCGGCCGCCAAAAGATAGAAAATCGGATAAAGTTCGCTGCCGCCGCGGTTCCAAAGAACCCAGAGACAGAAGAGCAGCGGATAATGGGCGCAAAAAATCCAGAAGCTGAGGCTGCCGGTTCCTGCCAGGCCCTGCCCGATGCGGCTACGGATAAAGATTGCCGATACTGCCCAGAACCCGGGAATACCCACCAACACCATCAGATTGCGACAAACTTCAAGCCACAACGGCAATCCAGGCCCTGTCATGTAGGCAGCCGTTGCCAGAAGCGCTGCAAGCGCGATGAAGGCAGGCGCGATCAGGGCGGCATAGCGATCTATGAGCGTCACGTCGATACGATGGAGGCTCAGGTAGATTCCGAAGCTGAAGCTGAAGAGGATGGAGTTCCGCAACACTATCCCGATAGATATGGGCCATGCCGCCAGCAAAAGCAGAAAGACCAATGTCGGTAACGGAGCACGACGAATAAGAAAAGCCAGAACCGGCGACAGCAAAATGCAAACAAAAAGATCGCGGAGAAAATAGAGCGGGAGATTTATCGGTTCGCCATCGATAGCCAGAAGGAGATTTGATATTACATGCGGATTAGCTTCCGACAGATCGGGAAGATATCCATCAGCGATACCGTAATACTGAAGAAGAAGTACGAATAGGAAGAACGCGCTATTCCACAGCAGGAATGGCAGAATAACTGTCTTTGTCTTCCGGCTAATGGTCTCTGTATAGCTCTGCGGTGCCTTTCCATTCCGAAACAGCAAGTATCCTGAGATCACGCTCAGGCAGGGGACACCGACACGGAACAAGCTGTCACGAAGGAACACTCGCAGCCAATCGAAAAAGCCATAGGCGCCGTTGAACGGGCTGCTATGCGGATCGAACGGTATATGGACAAAGATTATGCCCGAGATGAGCACGATGCGCATGAGGTTTATCCGCGAAGACACGTTGGCAGTCACATTCACGATGTCTGTCACCCTTTCTTCGTGCTGCATCCCCCCTTGCAGCCATTTCAAACAGAGCAGAGCAGAGCTTGCAGGGGTTAACCTAGGGCGCTCTTTGGAAAGGGAATATGGCACCGCAGCAAAAATGAGTAAAAAATCATATGCGGATCAGTGCTGAAAATGTCCGTTTGCATGCCTTTAAGCATGGAATAATCGATTTGAATTGGGCAAAAGCTCTGCTGCGAAAGGCACTTAGACTCTCGTTGGATATTTCGATGCCGGTTTCCGACGAAGGGTTCGACCCGCCTTGTTTTTTTACTGGAAGGTGAAGAATTTTTGCAGTGCAGCAGAGTTTGGTAGGCGAACCATGACCAAAATGCGACAGCATTTCAATCCCTATAAGAAAAGCGGCTTACGTCGCTCCCCTTATGGATGCATCAACGTACGATCATGGCGCGCAATGTGTCACAACGATCCCTCCCGGGATGGTCTGGATGCTGTCACGCTCGGATAAAGTTTTCAGAAAATCTCGTTTCTCAACATTGCTCGACACCGATTGGACGCTACCTGTTGGCGTCACAACGACCTCCGTGATGGGCCAATCGGCCGGAAAATTGCCGCGGATGCCGTTGAAAAGCCAATGATCATGCCCTCGGGGATGAGACCGCAAGCCCCTGAATCAAAACCGTAAAGGCGGAAAAATGGCGTCTATCACAATTGTTATTCCGTTCTATCAGAAGCAAACCGGCGTTCTGCTGCGCGCGTTGAGGTCAATATCCCGGCAGACATTTCAGGATTTCGATATCCTCATCATCGACGATGCATCGCCGCTTCCGGCGGAAGACGAACTGCAGTCGCTGAGCAATGAAGAAAGAAAGCGCATCCGTGTGATCCGTCAGACCAACGCGGGTCCCGGCGGCGCGCGCAATACCGGCCTCAACAGCGTGCCCGCCGAGAGCCGGTTCGTGGCTTTCCTGGATTCCGATGACGAATGGGCACCGGAGCATCTCAGCAACGCCTTCGGAACGCTGACCCATTACAACGCCGATTGCTACTGGGACTCCATCGATGGCGGCAAGGAGTTCTATTATCATTTCAGCATCGCCGAACTCGGAAAGTCGGCCGATACGATACGATTGTCGGACAGGCCCGCCGTCGTCGAAATTCCGAACATTGCCAGTGTCATGCTTCAGGATTGGAGCTTTTTGCACATGTCCTGCATGGTGATCGGACGGCCGGTTTTCGAAAAGATTCGTTTCGAGCCGTCATTGCGGCTGGCGGCAGAGGATGTCTTGTTCTTCTGCGACTGCATTCTCGCAGCCAAGCGGGTATTGCTGTGTGAAAATGCCGGTGCACTGCGTGGCGAAGGCGTAAACATCTTTCACAGCATCGATAACGATTCCCCGCAATTTCTGCGTCAGCAATTCAACACATGGACGGCGCTCAACACACTGGAGCAGAGATTTTCTCGGCGGCCGCAGGATGTCGAGTCCATCCGACTCTATAAAAACCGCGCCCGACGGCAGGCGCTCTGGAGCCAGGCGCGGCAGATGCGGCAGCGGCGTCTGCCGCAATTTGGACTGCTGGCAAAATGGGCCTTGCGCGACCCGGCGATTTTACAAAGCGTCATGCAGCTTGCCGTCGGCAAGCTCGCGCCCTAGATTTTGCAGCGCAGCATGAGCTGCGCATGCCGCATCGAAGAGCCACGGCATGCCCCGCTATCGTTTGGATCAGCAAGGAGTCCTGTATGAAGCCGTTCCACTGGGAATCCACCCATGGCAATTTCGGTGACGATCTCAATCTCTGGCTCTGGGATTTCCTACTTCCCGGCCTTCGCGATGCTCACCAGGAAACATTGCTGGTCGGCGTCGGAACCGTCCTCAACACGGAGATCCTGCCCGACGAGGGACGCAAACTCGTCATCGGCAGCGGCTTCGGTTATGGCTCCCTTCCAGACATGCGCGACACGTCGCAATGGGATATCCGCAGCGTACGCGGCCCGCTGACAGCGGAAAAGGCTGGCTTGCCTGCCACCATGGGCATTGTCGATCCCGCCGTCCTGGTAACGGAAATGCCCGAATTCCAGAACATTTCCAAAAACGGCAAGCGCACCTTCATTCCACACTGGGAGTCGGCCGCCGCTGGCCTCTGGCCCGAAATCTGCAAGACCGTCGGCCTTTCCTATCTTGACCCCCGCGGCGAGGCGAAGGCCGTGATCCGCGAAATTGCCGCCTCCGAACTGATCGTGGCGGAATCCATGCACGGCGCCATCCTTGCCGATGCCTTCCGCGTTCCATGGATTGCAGTCAGCTCCTCGCGCTCCATCAACAGCTTCAAATGGAACGACTGGGCTCGCTCGCTCGGCGTCACCTACCAGCCCAAGCACATCCCCGTTTCGACCCGCGCCGAGGCGATCGCCAAGGGTGCGAAGTTCTGGGGTGTCGGCTTCGAGCGCAGCAAGCTGGCAGCAGAAGAGCTCGGAAAGCAGCGCTACGGGGAAAACGTCATGCTTGCCGATCCCGAGCAGACCACGCTGCGCATCATGGCAAAGCAGGCACTTGCCATGCCTTCCGCCCTGGCTCTGTGGCAGGCAAGCAAGGCAAGGCCGCAGCTGAGCAAGGACAGCGCACTTGCGGCCTGCAAGGAGCGCCTCCTCGATGCGATCGAAGGCGTTCGCCGCGATTATCTGTAAGCTGCGATACCGCTATTTCGGAGCGGCCTGCAGAAGATAGCGCAGGCCGTTTGCACCGGCATGGGCGATGGGCGCTCCGCTCCGCTTGCGGAAGCGCTCGGTCTTGTCGGCCAGAATGCCGCCGGCAATCGCCGGGACGGCGAAGGGATGCGAAAGCGCATGGATCGCGGCAGACAGGAGCCCCGATTGTGACTTGATGTCGAGAAAATGCCGGAGCTCGTAGCGATCGCGAATATGCTGCTCGTGACGGCGGATCACCGCCGCATCTTCTGAAGAAAGCCCGCCCTTGGCAAGAATGGTCCGGTCAGCCTCATAGAGACGGCGCAAATCTTCTGTCCTATGCCGTCCACTCAGGGAATCGCTGCGCACGACCGCGCCGTAACCGCAGCTATGGATAATCTTGTAACGTGCGCGCCTGGCCAGTGCACGGGCGTAAAGGTCATAGTCCTCGCCGAGGCGCAGCGCCTCATTATAGCGCAGGCCATGCGCATCCAGAAAGGAGCGCCGCATCAAGGGCTTCAGGAAGCCGATCTCGCCGCGGCGCACGCCGCGCTTGGAAATATTGCCCTCAACGAAAGCAGCAAGATCGAGAAAACGCGGCTTCGCATCGAAATGATCGAGCCGCGCATGGGCGTCAGGAACGGTGTCGGCACTGACGAAGGCGATGTTGTCTGCGACGAAATCCCAATCGTCAGCGGCAAGCAGCGCAGCAAAACGCCCCGGAAAGAAGAAATCGTCGGCATCGAGAATGCCGATCAACGGGGCCTTGGATATATCGATCGCGTGATTTCGTGCTGCGGCCGGCCCGCGGTTCTTTTCGAATTCCTGGATCGTCAGCCTGCCGCTGCCGTCATCGGCCTTGGCCGCGGCAGAGGCGGTCCCATCCGTCGAGCCGTCGTCAATGACGACGACTTCCGCCACTTCAGGCTCGCGAAGGGCTGAGGCAACAGCCAGCCCGATGGTGTCGCTGGCATTCTTTGCGGCAATGATTACGCAGACACTTTTTTCTGCACTGTCGGTCACGTCAGCCTCCAATGGTTCAGGCGGAGACTTAGGACATGGCTACGATCCGACAACCGCCGGATCATCAAAAGATCTAATCGTCTAGCCGGTTCAGGGGTTGAACGGCTCCGACCGCTTTAAACTGGAGGCGGACAGACCGGCGACCTTGGTGTCCTCCTGGCCCGAGGCCGGCAGCTTGTCTTCGCTCGACAGGGCCGCGTGCGCCCTGCGCTCCTTCCAGACAAGGTAGAGCACGCCCAGGAAATAGCCGATCTGCAGAAGGACGGCACAGATGACCGTTTCGATCAGGGTGGTCGAAAGCGAGTTCGTCAGGAAATATGTTGCGATGGCAAATACGAGCAGCGTGCCTAGCATGCTGATGAAAACGCGGGGCGCATACATAATCTTACCCCGCCCGCTCGACCATCAAATGAAAAATGATCAAGGTCTTTCCTCCCTTATCAGACCTAAGTCTTAAATATATTTTATGATTCATTGAGATTCAACCAAGTTACGGAGATCCGTTGCGATTTGAGACGACCGTAACCCCCAGCCTGTTAAAACTACACGTCGATTATAATTACAATTGAATTTGTTCATCTTTCTCTTCGCAATTATATGGATGCATAATGAAATAATGCAACTTTTGCGAAGCGTGAGGTCAGCCACGCCTCCATGGTTTCATCATCAATTCAATCAACTTTTATTACAAAGTTCTGAAAAATCCGATCTCAGTATGTGCACCGCAAAATATTGCTGCAGCGCAATATATCCTATGAAGAAATCAGAATGCCATATAGCTGAGGGGAAACCGAACACAGGCTATCGAAGCCAATGATAATGAACAACTTAACGTTCGATGCCTATAACATCCTTAGAAATCGTCGACTATGACGTGGCAGAGCTATCAACCGTGCCATTATACGCAACATGATACAGTACAACCCATCTATAATTGATCACTGATTTAAACCAAGTCACCACTGATGCGGTAAATGTATACCGCCATGTCATATCGCTACAAAAGTTTGGCTTAAAAAGTCCAAATCGGAACCTACACTCCGATCATCCCGGCTCTAATTACGCGTCCGAGAATTTCCGACCAATCGTCAACATGAATGGAGTTTTCTCTATGAAGTCTGCGACGAGATCGGCCACATCGGCTTTTTTCAGCGCCGCGGAAAGCGACGTCTTTCCGCCCACTGGTGGAGTAATGAAGCGTGTTTTCGACGTCTCTACCGCTATGCTCGCTTTGATTCTCATCAGCCCGCTCTTTCTGCTGCTGATGCTGTTGGTGAAACTTACAGACCGCGGCCCCGCTTTCTACGGTCATCGCCGTATCGGCCATAACGGCAAGACCTTCCGTTGCCTGAAGTTCCGCACCATGGTCGTCGATGGCGACAAGGTGCTGCATGCTCATCTGCAGGCCAATCCGAGAGCAATGGAAGAGTGGCGCGCAACGCGCAAACTGCAGAACGACCCCCGCGTCACCACCGTCGGGGCCGTCCTGCGCAAACTCAGCCTCGACGAGCTGCCGCAGCTCATCAACATCATTCGCGGCGAAATGAGCGTCGTCGGACCACGCCCGGTCGTGGAAGACGAGCTCGAACGCTACGAGACCGCGGCAATCTATTATTTGCAGTCCCGTCCGGGCCTGACCGGTCTGTGGCAGGTCAGCGGCCGCAACGACGTCTCCTATGAAAGCCGTGTCGCCTTCGACACGCATTATGTGAAGAACTGGTCGCTTAGCAGCGACATGGTGATCATCGCCAAAACCATTCCTGCAGTCTGCCTCTCGCGCGGCAGCTATTGATGATGACTGGCAGATACCGCGGGAGGTTTCCTGCGGTTTTCCCGCGTCTTGCGGGCTGCCTACCAATAACAGGGAAGATCCTGCATGATTGAATTTCGGCCTTCCAAGAGGCTTGTACGTGTCAATACATCGCTGTGCTGTGCAACTATCGTTGCTCTCAGCCTTTGCGTAGCTTCCGTCTCGGCTTCGGCCGAAACCCTTCCCGGATATCATCTGGGCGTCATGGATAAGCTGCATGTGCGCGTCGCCGAATGGCAGACCGCCGAAGGCACCGTTCGTGACTGGTCCACCATTTCGGGCGATTACACCGTAGGGCCATCCGGTTCGATCTCCGTTCCTTTCATTGGGGACATGCCCGCAGTCGGCAAGACCACGGATCAGATCGCCGACGCCATCGGCCTCGGGCTGCAGAAGCAGTTCGGCCTGCGTGACCGTCCATCGGCTTCAGTGGAGATGTCGCAGTTCCGGCCAATCTACCTTTCAGGAGAAGTGCAGAACCCGGGTGAATATCCGTTCGCACCCAACCTGACGGTGCTGAAAGCCGTAAGCCTTGGCGGCGGCATGCGCCGTGCCGATGCCGGACAACGCTTTGCGCGCGATTTCATCAATGCCAAGGGCGAAGCCGTCGTCTATATGGCGGAGCGCAGTCGCCTGTTGATGCGCAAGGCCCGCCTGGTGGCCGAATTGGCTGGCAAGGATGATATCGATGTGCCGACAGAGCTCAGGCAGTTGCCGCAAACGGCAAATCTGCTCGCGAGCGAGAAGGCGCTGATGGATACGCGCGCCAAGCGTATGACGACGCAGCTGAAATCCCTGGAAGATCTGAAGGCGCTCCTGCAGAACGAAGTCGAGGCGCTTTCGAAGAAGAACGACACGCAGAGCCGTCAGCTTGATTTGGCCAAGGCCGACCGCGACAAGGTCGAAAGCCTGACGGAGCGCGGGTTGGAGCTTGCCTCCCGCAGGATCTCTGCTGAACAACGCGCCTCCGACCTGGAAGCGACGCTTCTCGATACGGAAACCGCGTCCCTGAAAGCCAAACAGGATATCAACAAGGCCAATCAGGACGAGATCACTCTGCACAACGACTGGCAGAGCTCGTTGGCCCAGGACATGCAGGATACGGACACGCAGCTGGAAACGCTGCAGCTCAAGCTGTCGACCAGCCAATCGCTCATGCAGGAAGCCGTGGCCCAATCCGCCGACGCCAGCAACCTCGATCCAAGCGGACCGGGCGTAAGCATCTCCTACACCATCATTCGTGACGAAAACGGCCAGTCGAAGGAAATCCAGGCGCAGGAAAACACGCAGGTGTTGCCGGGCGACCTGATCAAGGTCACTACCGGCCTTGCCATCCGATAGGAAAGTCGATGCGGATAGCCAAATCGATCTTTGTGCGTCCAGGCAGCAACGCCACCTACGGAGCGGTGGCGATTGCTCTCTCCTTCTTCGTGTTTGCCTATTCCTCCCGTTTCGGCCAACCCTCCATTTTGCTCTATTATGCCCTCTGGTTTCCGCTCGTCATGATGGACTACCGGAACGTGCTTGGCAGTTATAACAGGCAGCTCTGGCTCTTCGCGTTCGGCGTTTTCACCTGCCTGTCGATCTTCTGGTCGGTCGTCCCCTCCGCGACGGCGCGCGCGGCGATCCAGTACATGACCCATATCTTCTGCGCCCTAGTCGCCATGCGCACGCTCGACATCCGCACGCTGACACGCGGCGCGATCGCGGGCACCGCCATCGTGCTCATCTATTCGATATTGTTCGGCTATTATGCTTATGATCCGATCGACGGAAGCTACAGCTTCGTCGGCGCCTTCGATTCCAAGAACCAGCTCGGCTTTTATGCCTCGCTCGGCATCTACTTCGCCTTCGCGGCCGTCTTCGTCCTTGGCGAACGTCGGATCTGGATGCTGGGTGCAGGATTTGCCGGCCTGCTGTCCGCCTATTGCCTCCATGCTTCGGCATCGGCAACATCGGTGCTGACGACGGGATTGGTCGTAGCATTATGCATAAGCCTGCGTGTCATCCTGTATCTGTCGCCCAAGCAGCGCAAAAGGCTGTTTGTGACAGCGGCCGTCTCCGGCGTCATCCTAGCAGTTGCCGGCGTCTATCTCGGTGCGGTCGATCTTGTTCTCGGTGCCTTTGGTAAGGATTCCACGCTCACCGGGCGTACCTATCTTTGGCAGCAGGGCATCGCGGCCGCACAGCAGAACCCTTTCTTCGGCGTCGGCTATCAAGCTTACTGGGTCCAGGGTTTCTCCGAGCCCGAGCGACTGTGGGATGAGTTTTTTATCGCCTCCCGCGCCGGCTTCCATTTCCATAATACCTATATCGAAACTACGGTCGAAACCGGACTCATCGGCGTCTTCCTGCTCGCCTCGATCCTGCTGACGGCTTTCATCGGCCATATCAGCCGCTTTCTGAGCGACATCAGAAATGATGAATCCTACATCCTTCTGGGTGTCGCGACCCTCTTGCTGATCCGCTCCTTCGTCGAGATCGATATTCTCAATCCGTACCATGTCGGATCCTTCCTGTTCTACTTCACAGCAGGAAAGCTTTCCATGCGAGTGCGCATGCCGGCCAACACACCATCGCGAACGGACGAGCAGATACCATTCGCGCCGCCCGTCAACTGGGAGCCGCGAACGGGCCAATGAAGACACTCTACGGCATTCAATATCTCCGTGCCTTTGCCGCGCTCGCCGTAGTGTTGTTTCACGCAGCCGAGCGCAGCGGCGGCCATTTCCGCATCGGCGCCGCCGGCGTCGACGTCTTCTTCGTCATCAGCGGCTTCATCATGTGGACCATGAGCGAGCGTCGGCCGGTGACGCCGCTGCGTTTTGCGCTCGACCGGCTGCAGCGCATCGCGCCGTCCTACTGGATCGTGACCGCCATCATGATCGCCGGCACCGCCATTGGTCTGTTTCCGAATATGAAGCTGACGGCAAGCCATATTCTCGGCTCCCTGCTGTTTATTCCAGTCCGCTCGCCAAGCACGAGCGGCGGCGAGATCTGGCCGGTTCTGGTGCAGGGATGGACGTTGAATTTCGAGATGTTCTTCTACGTCATCTTCGCGGCCTGCCTGTTTCTGCCTCAACGGCTGCGGCTTGCCAGCATGACGGCGATCTTCCTCGCCTTCGTCCTTGCCGGCGGCATCATCGACCCACAGTCGCCGTTGCTCTTGACCTATACGCGGCCGATCATCCTGGAATTCGTCGCGGGCGCAATCCTCGGACGCCTCTGGCTATCTGGACATGTGCCGGGGGCAGGCCTCGGCCTTGCCCTGATCGTCGTCGCATTGTCGGGCTTTGCCACGATCCAGATTTTGAGCCTGGATTTCAACGAGGCGACCTGCGGACCGCTCGCTGTTGCCCTCGTGCTCGGCATAGTGTCGGTGGAGCGCAGCGGCAAATTGCCCTCCATTCCGCTCCTCACCTATCTCGGCAACGCCTCCTATTCGATCTACCTCTGGCACACATTGGCCATTTCGGTGGTCGTCAAGCTGATGGCGCGGATGCAGATACCCTCCGACGCAATTACCTTCGTCGGCGTCATCAGCGGCACCATTCTCGGCATCTGCGCCTACGAAGCCGTCGAAAAGCCGCTGCGCAATCTGCTGAGAAACCTGAGCTGGCAGAGATCGCGCCCCTCGCCGGCCTAAGAGGCCCCTTTGGCCGTCCGGTAGACGTCTCTTAAAGGATATTTCGTCCGTTCCGGCGTAGCTTGTGCGGCAGACTGATGCCTGCTTCTGTCTACAAGCGTCCACACCGGAGCCCGCCCGGATACGCCTGGTGCCCACCGCGCTCCAAAGGGACCCGTGAACTCTTTCCCTGACAACAAGCAATGGCAACAATCGAACGGGATAGCGTCCCGCTCGATTGTCGCTCCGTTCCTGCCCTAGGCCCGGCGGCGACGCAACTGGTCGAAATAGACGATGACGATGATCAGGACGCCGGTGATGATGCGCTGCCAGAAAGAGTTGAGGTTCAGCAGATTGGCGCCATTGTTGATGGTCGCCAGGATGAAGGCGCCGATCAGCGGGCCATAGACGGTGCCGACCGCGCCGAAAAGGCTGGTCCCGCCGATAACCGACGAGGCGATGGCCTGCAGCTCCCAGCCATCCGCTTGTGTCGCGTTGCCGATGGCGATGCGCGATGCAAGCAGAACGCCGACGAAGGCAGCGCAGGTTCCCGACAGGATATAGGCGAGATAGATCATCCAGTTGACGTTGACGCCGGACAAGCGCGCAGCCTCACGGTTTGAGCCGACGGCGAAGAGATAGCGCCCCCAACGGCTCAGATGCAGGAAGATCACGGCCGGGATCGCCACCAGGATCACCATCCAGAACAGGCTCGGTATCCCCAAGAAATCCGAGACGGCGAAATTGGTGAAATCATCATTGACGATGTTGATCGTCGAACCGTTGGTAATCAGCAGGCCGATGCCACGAAGCGATGTCAATGTCGCGAGCGTGATGATGAAGGGTGGCAGCCCCATGCGCACGATGCCGAAACCATGGAACGCCCCGATCAGGACCCCGAACAGCAAGGTGATCAGGATGGCCGCCCAGACCGGAAACCCGGCCTGCAGCAGCCAGGCGATGATGACAGTGCAGAAGCCGACGATTGCGCCGACGGAAAGATCGATGCCCGCTGTGATGATAACGAAGGTTTGCCCAAGCGCAAGAATGGCCGTCATCGAGCCCTGACGCATCAGATTGGTGATGTTGAGCGGCGTCCAGAATTTGTCGGTCCAGAATCCGAGCGCGACCCACAGCGCCAGCAACAGCAGGATCAGCGTCAAGCTGAAGAGGATGTTCATCTTGCGCCGCGGCGCAACGGTCGGGCCTTCTGTCGTATTCGCGGCCATTTTTGTTCTCCCTCTTTAGACTTGTTTGTTGTTCAGACGCCGATTGCCTCGCCGAGGACTTCCTCATGCGTCGCGGCATGGAAATCATGGCTGGCGACCAGCTGACCGTGGCGGAAGACGTGCAGACGATCCGCGAGTTCGTAAACCTCGGGCAGATAGGACGAAATGACGATGATGCCGGCGCCAGCGCGCAGCAGCTTGGCAAATAGCCGATAAATCTCCGCCTTCGTTCCGACATCGACGCCGACGGTCGGCTCGTCGAAGATGAAGAGCTTGGCGCCGTGGCTCAGCCATTTGCCGATGACCACTTTCTGCTGATTGCCGCCGGACATCGCGGAAACCAGAACCCGCCGGCTCGGTGTCTTGATGCTGAGGTCGCGGATTTGCTTGTCGGCATTGGCCGCTTCGCTCTTGCTATTGATGATCGGACCGCTGCTCAGCCGCCGGAACACGGGCAGATTGATGTTGAGCCCGATCGGCAGGTTGAGGCAGAGCCCCTGATCGCGGCGACTTTCGGGCGCCAGCGCAATGCCGAGCTCCATCGCATCACGCTCGTTGCGGATGTCAACCTTGCGCCCCTGCCAGTAAATCTCTCCGGCTGAAAGCGGCTGGCGGCCGTAGAGACCCAGCGCAAATTCGCTGCGGCCGGCGCCGATCAGCCCATAAAGACCGACAATCTCGCCGGCACGGACGCTGAGCGAGATATTCTCGAAGCCAGGGCCGGAAAGACCGCGAGCCTCGATGATGGTATCGCCGATCGGAATCTCCTCCTTGTGGTAGATCTGCTCGATGGAACGATTGATCATCAGCTTGATCAGCTCGTCCTCGTCGGTTTCGGCGATCGTGCGGGTGCCGACATGAGTACCGTCGCGTAAGACCGAGACGCGATCTGCCAGTTCGAACACCTCTTCCATGCGATGGCTGATATAGACGATCGTCACGCCTTCGCCCTGCAGACGGCGGATCAGCTTGAACAATTGCGCCGATTCCTGACGAGTGAGATAGGCGGTCGGCTCGTCGAAAATCAGGAATTGCGTACCGCGCATCGCCGCTCTTGCCGTTGCCACGAGCTGCTGCTGTCCGATGGTGAGAGAACTCAAAAGTTCGCCGGCCGGCAGTCCGAAACCGAGATCGTCGAGCACGGTCTGGGCCATCGCCACCATCTGTTTCTTGCGCATCAGGCCGAAACGATTGACTTCATCGCCAAGGAAGAGATTGGCAGCGACCGTCAGATGAGGGCAGAGCACCACTTCCTGATGCACCGCGTTGATGCCGCGGGCGATCGCCTCATTCGGCGTTGCAAGCGCCACGGGATGCCCGCACCAGAAAATTTCGCCCGCCGTCCTGGTGATAACACCGGTCAGGAGCTTGATGAGGGTCGACTTGCCCGCACCATTTTCGCCGACGATCGCATGAATTTCTCCGGCCAGAAACGTGACGGTCGCCGGCTTCAGCGCCTCGACGAAGCCATAGCGCTTCTGCAAGCCCTTGAGTTCCAGGATGGGCGAGCCTGGCGGAATGCGGTTTGCTTCCGTCTTGACGGTATCGTCGTGCCTATGGCTGATTTCTTCAAGGCTCGTCATGAGGTCTCCTCCTCTCGCATCGCCGCACGACCGCCTCGGAGAAGCGGCCAGACGAAAAGGCCGCGCCCGATTCGCGCGGGCGCGGCCTCAAGCCTTACTTGACCTTCGGGTTCAACAACGCATCGATCTTCGGGTCGCTCATGTTCGCCTTGGTGACGAGGTTGGCGCCGGTGTCGACATTGGCCTCGACCTTTTCCTTCTTGGAAGCGGCGAGCGCCGTCTTGATGCCGTCATAACCCATGCGGTAGGGGTCCTGCACCACGAGGCCGGCAAGAACGCCCGACTTCAGGAAGCCGACGGTCTTGTCGTCATTGTCGAAGCCGATGACCTTGATCTTGTCGCCGAGCTTGTTTTCGGCGATTGCCTGGCCCACGCCCTGGGCCATGATCAGGTTGGAGGCGAAGACGCCGACCAGCTTCGGATTGGCTGTGATCAGGTCGGTCATGATGTTGAGACCGGTGGTTGCCTGACCGTCCGCATATTTATCGGCAACGACCTTCAGGCCCGGATACTTGTTCTTGACCTCTTCCAGGAAGCCCTGACGACGCTGGTCGAGAGAACCGACGCCAGGCAGGCTGGTGATGATGGCGATCTCACCCTCTTCCTTGCCGGTCATGCCCTTGATTGCGGCCGCAAGACCGTCTGCAGCGATACGGCCGCCTTGGACGTTGTCGGTCGTCAGGAACGAGACGAAGGACTTGGAATCGGCAGCAGAGTCGATGCCGACGACTGGCACGGACTTGGCGGCTTCATCCACGGGCTTGCCGAGCGCCTTGAACTCGGTCGGCGAAATGACGACAGCGGCCGGCTTACCGGCAACGGCGTTTTCGAGAATGCTGATCTGGCCGTTGATATCGGATTCCGACTGTGCGCCGAGTTCCGGCACCTTCACACCGAGATCCTTGCCCGCCTGGCGGGCGCCGGCGAGAACGATCTGCCAGTAGAAGGACGTCGTATCCTTGACGATGATCGGGATGGTCACGTCGGCCGCGAAGGACTGCACGGGCATCGCCATCGCTATGACGGCAGCGCCGGCCAGGCCGGTAAAGCTGCGGCGGGACAGAAGTGACTTGGCAATTTTCATCTGCTTCTCCTCTCAACGCGCTCTGTTCTCCTGCACACCCGCCGCTGAACGCTTACGGCTGGTATCGCAACGCCTTGCGGCATCACGCATCGCGCGGCGGAAAGGCCACCGACGCCAAAACAGGCTTTCCTCCTCTTCGAAGCCGTCTCTTCTGACGGCTCGATAGCTCCCAATCTGCTAGACTCTGACCGCCTCGTCTCCCAACGGAGGCGCGACCACGGTCAAATCTTCGAACTCCGCATAGAGACTGTCGGGAAGCCGTGGCTCCATGAGCTGCATGTTGCGGACAAGACTCTCCGGCTTCGCCGTACCGATCAGCACCGAAGCCACGCAAGGGCTTCGCAGCGGAAACTGAAGCGCCGGCTGTGCAAGCGGCAGACCATGCTTGCGGGCGATCTCCTCCATCGCCCCGACCTTGGCCAGAATATCCGGTGTCGCCGGCAGATAGTCGAAATGCGCGCCAGGCACGGGGCCAGTCGCCAGAATACCGGAGTTAAAGACGCCGCCCACGATTAGCGACGTTCCCTTCTTCTCGCAAAGCGGCAGCAGCTCGGCAACCGCAGAACGATCCAGCAGCGTGTAGCGGCCCGCAAGCAGGATGCAATCGATATCGGCCGCATGCATGACGTCCAGGCAGACCGGTACCTCGTTAACCCCGAGACCATAAGCCTTGATCGCGCCTGACGACTTCAGCTCCTCGAGAGCCTTAAGCCCAGAGCCAAGAAGCTGGCCGAGATAGCGCTCGTTGAGCGCCTTGCCGTGGGTGTAGCCGCCGATATCGTGGACATAGAGAATATCGATGCGGTTAAGACCGAGACGGGCATAGCTGAACTCGACCGAGCGCATGATGCCGTCATAGGAATAGTCATAATCGGCATCGAAGGGCAGCGGATCGACATAGCCGTAATTCGGCACCTTGTCGGTCGGCACCGGGCGCATGATGCGGCCGACCTTCGTCGACAGAACATAGCTGTCCTCGGGCTGATCACGCAGGAAATCGCCCACACGACGCTCGCCGAGGCCAAAGCCATACCAGGGCGCAGCGTCGAAATAACGGATACCGCTGTCCCAGGCCGCCTGAAGGGTCGCCATTGCCTGGTCGCGCGGACAGGCACGATAGAGACCACCCAGCGCCGCAGCGCCGAAGCTGATCTCCGTGACCTTAAGGTCCGTCCTGTCGATTGTTCTTGTCTGCATCACCTCTCCCTTGTGATGGCTGTCACGCAATTTCCGATGAGCGCATTTGGCACTCTTGGATCCATGTCGGAGTGATCCCAAGCGGGCCGCTCCCATTCCTCCTTCGTCATTGGTGGCGGTTAGCTCCCGATAGTCCATCCACCAATTGATTTTGTTTTTTATCTACAATAAACATTTTGGTGTCAACGAGCAAATCGCCTGACGCCTTGGAGGAAGGTGGCCAGTGCGCTTCGTCAACACTCCTGCAATTGACTGCCATCCGATCATGGTTCAGACAGCGCCGCCGGTAAAGAGCGGCGACGATACGCGAGGGGGAAATGGCAAGGCAAAACACGCTCTTCAAGGAGGCGTACAATCGCTATGCGGCGCGCCTGAAGCCCGATACCGAGCTGCCGAGCGAGCCGGAAATCGCCGCCGAACTCGGCGTCAGCCGCAGTACGGCGCGCGCGATCCTTATGCGTCTAAGTGACGCCGGCATCATTCTCTGGAACAAGCGGCAGAAGACGGTTCTGCGCCGGCCGACGGAGGATGATTTCTTCCCGAAGGAAGAGACCGATTCACTACATGACATCATCGAGCGCAGTTTCATGATGCGTATCATGTCCGACGAAGCTCAGCCCGGCATGCAGATCAACGAGCTGGAACTGGCGCGTGAGATCGGCACCGGAACCTCGGTCGTGCGCGAATTCCTCATTCGCTTCAGCCGCTTCGGCCTGATCGAAAAGCGGCCGAACAGCCATTGGATCCTCAAGGGCTTCACCAGCGAATTTGCGCTCGAGCTCGCCGATGTGCGCGAAATGTTCGAGCTGCATTCAGCCGCCGAATTCGGTCGCCTGCCCGCCAATCATCGCGCCTGGGAGGATCTCAAGGCGATCGAGCAGGAACACCGGGAACTGCTCAAAGATATCGATGCACATTACCGCGATTTCTCGCGTCTCGATGAAAAGTTTCACCTCCTCATCCATCGTGCCTCGGGAAATCGCTTCATCGCCGATTTCTACGACGTCATCGCCATCATTTTTCACTATCACTATCAGTGGAACAAGACGTTCGCCCGCGAGCGCAATGCCCGCGCCGTGACCGAACACCTCGACTATATCGAGGCCCTGCAATCGCGCGACCAGCGAAGGATCGATGCGGCGTGCCGCCGGCATCTCGCCTCGGCACGGCAGACGCTGCTACAGTCGATCCCGCAAGGCACAGCCGAAGTTGCCGGCTCAATTGCCTGACGGCAAGAGCCGGCAGTTTGCTCACTTTGCGGTGAAGCTCAAGCTTTGGCTAGCAAAGCGTGGGGACGAGACTTCGAGCTTTATCGCCCCGGCCTCGCCCGTCGCCTCCAACCAAAAGCCCGTGGTCCCGCCCTGGAATGCCACCGTTTCCGGCCCGATAACCTTCGCCGGGCCGTCGACCTTGACCGTGATGGCCTCACTGAGAAAAGCGAGACGCGAGCCGGCCTGATCGAGCGCACGCACGATGACGCGTACCGTATCGCGCTCGCCTGCGCGCAAGGTATCGGCATCGGCTTCGACGTGAAGCGACGTCGGCAGCGGATTGGCGACCATATGCTGCTCGACAACCTTTCTGCCGGCGATATAGCCAGTGAAATGCACGTCCTCCCACTCCATCCCCCATACGCCGAGTTCGTCCGGGGTAAAGGAGCGGTGATCGAAAACGACAGGCGGGTGCGGCAGATGCGGGAAAGTCTCCCTGTCCGGGCCGAGACGCTTGGTCAACGAGCCGTAACGCAGCTCGACCTCGTCGCAATTGGTGAGCACGATGAGCGGCAGGGCACCACCGATATTGCGCTCGCCGCGTGCCCAGATCGTCACCGGCTTCATGACAACCTCTTCGGAAGGCTCGCACTGGCTGGCATAGACATAGGCTGCGAATTTCGGCTCGCGGAACATGTCCATGACGCCGTGGTAGCAGATGCGGTCGCCCGAGCCGAAATCACTGTGGGTGTTGTAATCGAACATGCACCAGCCGATGGCGCCTGATATCGACGGATCGCCATAGGCAGCATTCAGGACTTCCAGATGCCGGCGCACATGCTCGGCTTGGCGCTGCTCCTGGTCATAGATTTTCGTCGGATACATATGGCCGCCGAATTCGGTGATCAGATAGGGCACATCCTTGGAAAGACCGGTATTTTCCTGCTGCGGCCTGAGCGGCGTGCGCGGCCGGTTGGCGCCGGGCAGCTCCTCGTTGCCGAGAATGAAATCATTCATCGTATAGACGTCCTCGAGCATTTCGCTCTCGGTGATGTAACGAACGCCGCCGGTCTGACGCGTCGGATCGAGCTCACGCGCCAGACGATTCGTCTCGGCGTAGAAATCGTGAGAATCCTGGGATTCGTTAATGCGCACGCCCCAGATGATGATGGAAGGATGGTTCCAGTCGCGCTCGATCATGCGGCGCACGTTGCGGATCGATTCCTGCTGCCATTCCTTATCGCCGATATGCTGCCAGCCGGGGATTTCCTCAAAGACAAGAAGACCGATGCGGTCGCAATGGTCGAGGAACCATTTCGACTGCGGATAATGCGAGGTGCGCACAATGTTGCATTTCAGGGTGCGCTTGATGATTTCGGCGTCGCGCTCCTGGGCCGATCGGCCCATCGCATAGCCGACATAGGGGAAAGCCTGATGGCGGTTGAGACCGCGCAGCTTCAGCTTCTTGCCATTCAGCAGAAAGCCTTCGGCGGTGAAGCTTGCCGTACGAAAGCCGAAAGTCGCGGTATGACGATCCGCTCCATGCTCGCTCACAAGCTCCACTTCCGCCGAATAGAGAACGGGATTGTCGAGCTCCCAGAGCGAAAGACCGGAAAGGCCGGCAAAGCTGAGCTTTACGCTTTCACCCGAGGTGTCAGCCTTTCCGGAAGCGATGGCTGCGCCGTCGGCAGATCGCAAAGTAACCGTCACCGTACCCTTTAAAACGAGATTTTGCGGATTGGAGATATCGCAGCGCACCGTCGCGGATTTGCGGTCGGAAAGGACATCCGTCGTCTCGACCTTGATGTTGGCGACCGAGACGGGCGCGGCAACCTTCAGCCATACATCGCGATAGATCCCGGCATAGGTCAGATAATCGATCCGGCCGCCGAAAGGCGGGATCTGCGGGTTCTCGCTGCCGTCGATCTTGACCGTAATCAGGTTTACGCCCTTATGCAGGCGGCCGGTCAGGCGGGCCTCGAACGGCGTGTAGCCATCCTTGTGGGCGACGATTTCCTCGCCGTTCAGATAGACGACGGCATCGGCCATGGCCGCATCGAAGATCAGCGATACCTCGCGGCCTGCGAAGGCCTCATCCCAGTTGACGATCTTCTGATAGGTGAAGGCGCGCTGATAGGATTTCTCGTCGAAATAGTTGAAAGGCAGTTCGACCGCCGTATGCGGCAGCGTAACACTCTGTCCCTCCTGCGGGCGACTGGCATCCTCGGGCGAAAACCCTTCATGAAACGTCCAGGATTCATTGAAGGCGACAACAGAACGCATATTCAATCCTATCGATTAAGCCCGTCGCATCGGATGACGAACAGATGTTGCTGAGAAGTCAGGCACGCGGCGAGGCAGGCAGGACGCCGCGGGGCGATATCTATACAGGCCCGCCGCCGTTGCGCAATGCGACCGGTTGGCGGATTTCGATTTTCAAGGCAAGCGGTGATAGCAAGGAGCCGACCTATCACGGATCTATCGGCTCCGTCCGTTCTTCGTCTCCTCGACCGGACTGCGCACCGAAGCATACATGCCTGTCGTGCGGAACTCCGTCGGATTGATGCCGTAGATGCGGCGAAACACCTTGGAGAAATAATTGGCATCGTCGAAGCCCGACATGATCGCTACCTCCTTGACCGGAATGAAGGCAGCCTTCGTCAGCAGCTTCGCCGCGCGCTGCATGCGCTGTTGCAGCACGAATTCCGCCGGCGGCACGCCTTCGCTCTCAGCGAAGACGCGCGAAAAATGCGCGCGGCTGAGGCCGCCCACCTTCGCAAGCTCTTCGACCGGCAGCGGCTTGTCGAGATTGGCATTGATGTGGTCGATGACAATCTGCATGACGGAGCGGTCGGCAGCAAAGGCATGCGAGCCGAAGACGTCGTCATAGAGCGCCATGGCAGCCTCATAGGCGATGGCAGAAGCCGAAGCCGGTGTCGTGGCACCCTTGACGAGCCGAAGGCTGCAATCGGCAAGATGATCGATGGTCGCCTGCTGTAGCTTCAACACCGGACCGGCTGCGGCGAGGATCAGGCGATGGATGCGGAGTGCTTCCTCGCCGTTCATAGAAATCCAGAAATATTCCCAGCGCTCCCCCTTCTCCAGCCAATAGCGATGATTATGCGGCACGAGAACGAGCAGCGTATCCCCGGCGTTGACGCGATAGTTACGGCTTTCATAGCGCAGGCGACCCGTGCCGCTGATCGTGTGCTGCAGCACGGTGAACGGTGTGAGGCCGCGTCGTCGTCCATCCCAATCATAGGCTTCGTCTTCGCGGATTTCATATCCCGCACTGGTCGGCATGGCGTGCAATCGGTGGCGTCCACGCGGCAGGGAAACCGTCCGCATAACCTGTCCGTTAGCGATCAATTCTTGCAGCACAAAATTACCCTCAAAAGCATAATAGTTCTCTGTTCGCCTCCGTGATTATAGGCATAATCCCGCCAGAAAACAGCGCATGCTCGCCGGCGAGGAACGGCGATCGGAGGAAAAATCACGATTTCGGCCCGTTTCGCAATCGCTGCGATCATGGGCGAAAATGCTGTCGATTTCCCTACCGCTGCTTATTCGATCGACTTGAAGGTGAGGATCATGAGTTTCAAAATCGCTATCATCGGCGCCGGCAGCGTCGGCTTCACGAAAAAGCTGTTCACCGACATTCTCTGCGTGCCGGAATTCCGCGACGTCGAATTCGCGCTGACCGACGTAAGTGAGCACAATCTGACGATGATCAAGGCGATCCTCGACCGGATCGTCGAATCCAACAAGCTCCCGACACGCGTCACGGCTACCACCAATCGCCGCAAGGCGCTGGAAGGCGCGCGCTACGTTATCAGCTGCGTCCGCGTCGGCGGCCTAGAGGCTTATGCCGAAGATATCCGCATTCCGCTGAAATACGGCATCGACCAGTGCGTCGGCGATACGATCTGTGCCGGCGGCATTCTCTACGGCCAGCGCAACATCCCAGTCATTCTCGATTTCTGCAAGGATATCCGTGAAGTCGCCGAGACAGGCGCCAAATTCCTGAACTATGCCAACCCGATGGCGATGAACACCTGGGCGGCGATCGAATATGGCAAGGTCGACACGATCGGCCTTTGCCACGGCGTCCAGCATGGAGCCGAACAGATCGCCGAAGTGCTCGGCGCGAAGAACAAGAGCGAACTCGACTATATCTGCTCGGGCATCAACCACCAGACCTGGTTCGTCGACCTGCGCTTCAACGGTCGCAAGATCGGCAAGGATGAGCTGATCGCCGCCTTCGAGGCCCATCCGGTCTATTCGCAGCAGGAAAAGTTGCGTATCGACGTTCTCAAGCGTTTTGGCGTCTATTCGACGGAGAGCAACGGACACCTGTCGGAATACCTGCCCTGGTATCGCAAGCGCCCCGACGAGATCAACAAATGGATCGACATGTCGGACTGGATCCATGGCGAGACCGGCGGCTATCTGCGTCACTCCACCGAGACGCGCAACTGGTTCGAGACGGAATTCCAGCAGATCCTCGACAGCGCCTCGCAGCCGATCGACCCCGCACGCCGCTCCAACGAACATGCCAGCCATATTCTCGAAGCGCTGGAGACGAATCGCGTCTATCGCGGCCATTTCAACGTCAAGAACAATGGCGTCATCACCAATTTGCCTGCCGATGCCATCATCGAGTCACCCGGCTTCGTCGATCGCTTCGGCATCAACATGGTGGCGGGAATTACTCTGCCGGAGGCATGTGCAGCCACCTGCATATCCTCGATCAACGTTCAGCGCATGTCGGTCCATGCCGCTATCAGCGGCGATATTGACCTCTTGAAGCTTGCCGTCCTGCATGATCCGCTGGTCGGTGCCGTCGCCACACCGGAGGAGGTTTGGCAGATGGTCGACGAAATGGTGGTCGCCGAGGCCCGTTGGCTGCCGCAATATGCCCACGCGGTCGATGGCGCGAAGGAGCGCCTGTCGCAGGGCAAGGTCAAGACGCGCGATTGGAAGGGTGCGGCAAGCCGCAATGTACGCTCGATCGAAGAGTTGCGGGCAGAAAAGGCCGCGCTGAAGCAGGCCGGCTGAGGAACAACAGATCGGAAGACAATGGCTGCGGCGGCAGAGGGGTGATATCCCGCCGCAGCCGGCCGTCTTCCGTTTTACGGGAGGAACGCGACGCCTGAACGGAAAGCTCGCGATATTGGGAGAGAGAACAAGATGAGACATTTTCGACCGATCGGCCTTCTCGCCGCATTGACGATTGCCACATCCGCGATCGCCATCAGCGCCTACGCAGCCGAGCCGACAGTGCCGCCCGTTCCGCCGGTTTTCCCGGCTGAGGGCAAGATCAAATATGTCGAGCGCAACTCCATCTTGGAGTTCAAGGCTTTGCCGGACTATCACGAGCCTGCCTGGGTGACGGACAAGTTCGTAAAGACCGGCAAGCTGCCGCCCGTCAAGGATCGCCTGCCGAAAGAACCTCTGGTCTTCAAGACGGGCAACATGCCCGACGGCGTCGGCGTCTATGGCGATACCATGCGCCATGTTATCGGCGGCCGGCCGGAGGGCTGGAACTACGGCGCCGGTCAAACCCAGGGCTGGGGCGGCATCGACATCGCCCTTTCGGAGTGCCTGACGCGCACGGCTCCCCTCTTCCAGGTGGAGGCAAAGGATACCGAACCGCTGCCGAACCTTGCCAAGGGCTGGGAATGGTCGCCCGACGGCCATAAGCTCACCATGCATCTGATCGAAGGCGCGAAATGGTCCGACGGCGTGCCCTTTAACGCCGATGACATCATGTTCTACTGGGAAGACGAGGTCATCGACCCGAACGTCTCGCCGCTCGGCGGCGGCGCATCGCCGGAAGCTTTCGGTGAGGGAACGACCCTCAAGAAGATCGACGATTACACCGTCGAATGGACCTTCAAGGACGCCTTCCCGAAGCAATATCTCTACACGATGGCCTATCCGAATTTCTGCCCGGGCCCATCTCATATCCTGAAGCCGCAGCACCCGAAATATTCCAAGAACACCTACGATCAGTTCAAGAACGCTTTCCCGCCGGAATATATGAACATTCCGGTCATGGGCGCCTGGGTGCCGGTCGAATACCGGCCTGACGATATCATCGTCCTGCGTCGCAATCCCTACTACTGGAAGGTCGACGAGAAGGGTAATCAGCTGCCCTACCTCAATGAGCTGCATTACAAGCTCTCGACCTGGGCGGATCGCGACGTGCAAGCGGTTGCCGGTTCCGGCGACTTTTCGAACCTGGAGCAGCCGGAAAATTTCGTCGCTTCGCTGAAGCGCGCCGCACAGCCCGATGCGCCCGCTCGTCTTGCCTTCGGCCCTCGCCTCATCGGCTATAACCTGCAGATGAATTTCTCCGCCAATGGCTGGGGCAATCCCGATCCGCGTGCTCAGGCCATTCGCGACCTGAACCGCAATGAGGATTTCCGCAAGGCCGTTACGATGGCGTTGGACCGCAAAGCCCTCGGCGAGTCACTGGTCAAGGGCCCGTTCACGGCGATTTATCCGGGCGGTCTTTCCTCCGGCAGCAGCTTCTATGATCGCAATTCCACCGTCTATTATCCGTTCGATCTTGCCGCGGCCAAGGCCGAGCTTGCGAAGGCCGGTCTGAAGGATACCGACGGCGACGGCATCGTAAATTTCCCGGCCAACGTCAACGGGGGCAAGGATGTCGAGATCACCCTGCTGGTCAGCAACGACTACACCACCGACAAGAGCCTGGCCGAAGGCGTCGTTGGCCAGATGGAGAAGCTCGGGTTGCGCGTCATCATCAACGCGCTCGACGGACCCAAGCGCGATGATGCCAATTACGGCGGCCGCTTCGATTGGATGGTTCGACGTAACAGTACGGAGCTGGCCTCGGTCGTCCAGAATACGGAGCAGCTTGCACCTGTCGGTCCTCGCACGAGCTGGAACCATCGTGCGGGTGCGGATGGCACGGTCGATCTCATGCCCTTCGAAAAGGACATGGTGGATGTCGTCAGCAAATTCACGACATCGAAGGACAACGACGAACGCGTGGCTTTGATGAAGCAGTTCCAGAAGATCTCGACGGGACACCTCTACAATATCGGTCTGACCGAATATCCAGGTGCACTGATCATCAACAAGCGCTTCTCCAACGTTCCTCCGGGCACGCCGATCTTCCTCTTCAACTGGGCAGAGGACTCAATCATCCGCGAGCGCCTTTGGGTCGCAGCTGACAAGCAGGGCAAGTACGAGCTCTTCCCGGAAGAGCTTCCGGGTGCTCCTGGCAGCGCCGGTCCGATCAAGTAGGGTCGTATGAAACACCCATGGCAGCCGGTATGATGCCGGTTGCCATGGGACCTGAAACATCCAGCGATCAGCTATCGCCGGGATAGAATTGAACCGCCGGCGTATATCACCCCGATGGGATGAGACTGCCGACAGCATCAAGAGAAGCGAACCGTCCGATGTTACGATTCCTGCTCGTGCGAATAGCCTCCGCCATTCCCGTGCTCTTCATCCTGAGCGTGGTGACCTTTGCGATCATTCAGGCCCCGCCTGGCGACTATGCTGATTACATACGCTCGCAATTGATGAACCAGGGCGGTGCATCCTTCGCCCAAGCCGATGAACAGGCGCAAATTTACCGCCGCGAACACGGGCTCGACAAGCCGCTGGTGGTTCAATACGTCAACTGGATCGGCGGCATCGTCACCAAGGGCGATTTCGGCTACAGCATGTTCTACAACAAACCCGTCGCCGATGTCGTTGGAGAGCGTCTGCCGCGGACCTTGGCTCTCGCGCTGGTTTGCCACATCTTCGCATCCGTTCTCGGTATCGGTTTCGGCATATGGGCGGCGACACGGCAATATAGCTGGATCGACAGCCTCCTGTCGGGCATTTCCTTTTTGGGCATGACGGTGCCGCGCTTCCTGATGGCGCTGATCATCGTTTATCTTCTCGTCTTCCAGCTCAACGTCTCGGAGATCGGCAGCTTCTTCTCGCCGCAATATGGCGGTGCGCCCTGGTCCTGGGCCAAGTTCGTCGATCTGGTCAGGCATGTCTGGCCTGTCGTTGCGATCGCGACATTCGGCGGCCTTGCCTACAATATGCGTGTCATGCGCGGCAATCTTCTCGATACGCTGAATGCCCAATATGTAGAGACCGCGCGGGCGAAAGGCCTTTCCGGCGGCGCGGTCGTCATGCGCCATGCAGTGCCGAACGCGCTGCACCCGCTCGTCATGTATCAGGGCGTCGTCCTGCCCTACATGCTGACGGGCGAGATAGAGACCGCCATCATCTTCACGCTGCCGACCGTCGGTCCGGCCATCGTCGGCTCGATGGCGATCGGCGACGTCTATGTGACGGCAACCTTCATGATGGTGCTTTCGGCCACCCTCATCGTCGGCAATATCATCGCGGATATGCTGCTTGCGCTGCTCGATCCGCGTGTCCGTCAACAGGGAGGAATACACTGATGCTGGCCTTCAGCAACTCCCCGCCATCGCCGGAAGAAAAGATCCAGCTCAAAAGCGGCAATGAAAGCTATATCGCGCTGGTCTGGCGGCGCCTGAAGCGCTCCTGGACGGGCATGAGCGGTCTCGTTCTCGTCATCCTGCTGCTGTTGATGGCGATCTTTGCCGAATTCGTAGCACCACTCGATCCGAAGGCGACCGATACCGGTTTTGCGCCGCCGCAGGTCATCAGTTTCCATGACAAGGACGGCAACTTCGTCTTTCTACCCCGCGTCTACGCGCTTGCCGAGACGACGGATCTCGACCCGGTCACCTTCCAGCCAATCGTCGGGCCGGACTATGACCACCCGCGCCTGCTCGGCTTCTTCGTCAAGGGTGATCCCTATTATTTGTTTGGCCTGATCCCCGGCAACCGCCATCTCTTCGGCGCGATCGACGGCGGTCCGGTGCATTTCCTCGGCACCGACAAGTTCGGGCGGGATGTGTTGTCGCGCGCCATCTATGGTTCGCGCATCTCGCTGATGATCGCCTTGACCGTGGTTTCCATCGTCACCATCGTCGGCACGACGATCGGCATGATCTCCGGTTATTTCGGTGGTGCGGTGGACGCCTGGATCCAGCGTTTCGTCGAGGTCGTACTGGCTTTCCCGCAAGTGCCGCTCTATCTGGCGCTGACCTCCCTGATCCCCGTGACTGCGCCTACGAACGTCTTCCTCGCCTTCGTCATCGTCGTGATGTCTGCGCTCGGCTGGGCACAGATGTCCCGCGAGGTGCGGGGCAAAACGCTGGCGCTGGCGCGGATCGAGTATGTTCGCGCCGCGATGGCGGTCGGAGCAACCGATTGGCGCATCATCCTGCAGCATATCCTGCCGAACGTCATGAGCCATGTCATCGTCGCGGTGACGCTCGCAATCCCGAGTGTTGTGCTGCTGGAATCCTTCCTCGGCTTCCTGGGCTTTGCCGTCAAGCCGCCGCTGATCTCATGGGGCCTGATGCTGCAGGATACGTCGACCTATTCGGTCATCGGCTCCTACCCCTGGATTCTCTCGCCCGTCGCCTTCGTTCTCGTCACCGTCTTCGCCTTCAATGCGCTCGGCGACGGCCTGCGCGACGCAATCGACCCCTATTGAGGAGAACGGAATGGCTCTCGCACTCGTCAATCCCTATGCTCCCGACACCAGGCACGATGCCGGCGAAAAGACCACCTCGCCTGTCATCGACGCCCGCAATATTGCCGTCAAATTCAAGGTCGAGGACGGCATGGTCGATGCCGTCAAGGACATCACCTTCCAGCTTTATCGCGGCGAAACCATCGCGATCGTCGGCGAATCCGGCTCGGGAAAGTCGGTGACGGCCCGCACCGTCATGGGCCTCCTGACCAAGCGTGCGGTGGTTTCAGACAAAGCCGCCGTTCACTACGACGGCAAGAACGTGCTGAAATTTTCGGAGAAGGCGCGGCGGCAGCTGCGCGGCGACCGCATCTCGATGATTTTCCAGGAGCCGATGAGCTCGCTCAACCCGATCTACACGATCGGCAGCCAGATCGTTGAGGCGATACGGGTCCATCGCAAGGTCAGCCGCCGCGACGCGGAGAAGCGGGCGCTCGACCTTTTGAAACAGGTTCAGATCCCCGATCCGGAAGCTCGGCTGAAACAATATCCGCATCAGCTCTCGGGTGGACAACGGCAACGCGTGATGATCGCCATGGCGCTCGCCAACGATCCGGATGTCCTGATCGCCGACGAGCCGACGACGGCGCTCGACGTCACGGTGCAGGCGCAGATCCTCAATCTCATCCGCGACCTGCAAAAGCAGCTCGGCATGGCGGTCATCCTGATCACCCACGACCTGACCGTCGTGCGCCAGTTCTCCGACTATGTCTATGTGATGCAGCATGGAGAGATGCGCGAACACAATAAGACCGAAGCGCTCTTTGCCAATCCGCAGCATCCCTACACGCGGCATCTGCTGACTTCGGAGCCGCGCGGGCATGCAAAACCGCTGCCGCCGAACTGTGACACGGTGCTCGAAGGCAAGTCGGTCAAGGTGGCCTTCATGCTGCGTCACGGCAGCTTCTTTAAGCCCGACATGCGTGAGCTCGTCGCCGTCGGCGGACTCGATCTCGAGCTGCGCCGCCACGAGACGCTCGGCCTTGTCGGCGAATCCGGCTCGGGCAAGACCACCTTCGGCCAGGCGCTGCTGCGGTTGATCGATACCGATGGCGGCGAGATTTTCTTCGACGGGCAACCGATCCACGATCGGTCTCGCGCCCAAATGCGGCCCCTGCGCTCGCGCATGCAGATCGTCTTTCAGGATCCGTTCTCGTCGCTCAACCCGCGCATGACCATCGGCCAGATCATTTGCGAGGGGCTGATTGTCAACAATCTCGGCGCCAACAAGACCGAGCGGCTGGAACGCGTCAAGGAGGCGCTCGTCAGCGCCGGCATGCCGGCCAATATTCTCTCGCGCTTCCCGCACGAGTTTTCCGGCGGCCAGCGCCAGCGCATAGCCATTGCCCGCGCCATCGCGCTCGAGCCGGAATTCATCCTTCTCGACGAGCCGACTTCGGCCCTCGACCTTTCCGTCCAGGCCCAGATCATCGACCTCCTGCGCAAGCTGCAGGACGAGCGGGGTCTGAGCTATCTCTTCATTTCCCACGACCTCAAGGTCGTGCGCGCCCTTTGCCATCGCGTGATCGTCATGCAGCACGGCAAGATCATGGAGGAAGGGCCGGTCGAAGAAGTCCTATCGCATCCCAAGACGGCTTACACCGAACGCCTTGTCAGAGCGGCGTTCGAGGTGGCTTCATAGCATTCAGGAGATTTTGACATGACAGGCACTCCCAAGATCACCTTCATCGGAGCCGGCTCGACCGTTTTCATGAAGAATATCATCGGCGACGTCTTGCAGCGCCCTGCCCTGGCAGGAGCCAGGATCGCGCTGATGGACATCAATCCACAGCGGCTGGACGAAAGCGCCATCGTTGCCCGCAAGCTTGCCTCGACGCTTGGCGCTCCGGCCACGGTCGAAACCTTTACCGACCAGCGCAAGGCGCTTGACGGCGCACATTTCGTCGTCGTCGCCTTCCAGATTGGCGGCTACGAGCCCTGCACGGTCACCGATTTCGAGGTTCCGAAGAAATATGGCCTGCGCCAGACGATCGCCGACACGCTCGGCGTCGGCGGCATCATGCGCGGCCTGCGCACGGTTCCGCATCTCTGGAAGATTTGCGAGGACATGCTCGCCGTCTGCCCGAATGCGATCATGCTGCAATATGTGAACCCGATGGCAATCAATACCTGGGCGATCGGCGAGAAGTACCCAACGATCAAGCAGGTCGGCCTTTGCCACTCCGTGCAGGGTACGGCGATGGAGCTGGCTCACGATCTCGACATTCCCTATGACGAGATCCGCTATCGTTCCGCCGGCATCAACCACATGGCCTTCTATCTCGAATTCGAGCACCGCCAGCCCGATGGTTCCTACCGCAATCTCTATCCGGATCTCGTGCGCGCCTATCGCGAAGGACGCGCGCCGAAGCCTGGCTGGAATCCGCGCTGCCCGAACAAGGTGCGCTATGAGATGCTGACCCGCCTCGGCTATTTCGTCACCGAAAGCTCCGAGCATTTCGCCGAATATACGCCCTACTTCATCAAGGAAGGCCGCGAGGACCTGATCGAGAAGTTTGGCATTCCGCTCGACGAGTATCCGAAGCGCTGCATCGAACAGGTGGCACGCTGGAAAAACCAGGCCGAGGAATATCGCACGGCTGAGAAGATCGAGGTCAAGCAGTCGAAGGAATATGCCTCCTCGATCATCAATTCGGTCTGGACCGGCGAGCCGTCGGTCATCTACGGCAATGTCCGCAACAATGGCTGCATTACCTCGCTGCCGTTCAATTGTGCAGCCGAAGTCGCCTGCCTGGTCGATGCCTCCGGCATCCAGCCCACCTATGTCGGCGACCTGCCGCCACAGCTGACGGCCTTGATCCGCACGAATATCAACGTGCAGGAACTGACGGTAAAGGCTCTGATGACAGAGAACCGCGAGCACATCTATCACGCCGCGATGATGGACCCGCATACGGCAGCAGAACTCGATCTCGATCAGATCTGGTCGCTCGTCGATGAGCTGTTGGCAGCCCATGGCGATTGGCTGCCGGAATGGGCGCGCGGCAATCGCAAGGTTCAGGCCGCCTGAAGCCACTCTCCCGGCTTGCGGCCCAAAGGCCTCGCGGTGTTGCCGCGGGGCCTTCCATTTTTACCGCATCGGAGAAAATGAAAATCCAAAACGCGGGCGAATATCGCTCCGATAACCCATGGCAAAGCACCTTCGCCTGAGTTAGAAAACACACGCAGTTTGGAGGAGACGAACGACATGGCGAGCTCAGATACATTCACCACCGGAACCTTTGTTGGCCGCATCTGGCGCCCGGATGTGGAAGGTCCTGCCCTCGTCACCCTTCGCGATGGCACGTTCTATGACATCACCTCGAAGGAGACGCCAACCATGCGCGACCTTCTGGAAAAAGATGATCCGGTGGCTTTCATTCGCACGCGCAAAGGCGAAGCCATCGCCAAACTCGACGATTTGCTTGCCGCCAGGGCCGACCGCTCGGCCATCCACCTTCTTGCCCCTATCGACCTACAGGCTATCAAGGCGTGCGGCGTCACCTTCGCCCGTTCGATGCTGGAGCGCGTCATCGAGGAGCGCGCAGCCGGCAATCCGGACCTTGCCGAAGCAATCCGCGGCAAGGTGACAGCGCTGATCGGCGACAGCCTGCGCAATTTGAAGGCGGGGTCGCCGGAGGCGGCCAAGGTCAAGGCAGCGCTGATCGAGGAAGGCGTCTGGTCGCAATATCTCGAAGTGGGCATCGGACCGGATGCCGAAGTCTTTTCCAAATCGCAGGTCATGTCCTCCGTCGGGCAAGGTGCGGATGTCGGCCTGCATCCGATCTCCAAGTGGAACAATCCCGAGCCGGAAATCGTGCTCGCCGTCGATAGTCAGGGCCGTGTGAAGGGCGCCACCCTCGGCAACGACGTCAACCTGCGCGATGTAGAGGGCCGGTCCGCGCTATTGCTCGGCAAGGCCAAGGACAACAACGCTTCCTGCTCGATCGGGCCTTTCATCCGTCTGTTCGACGACACATACACTCTCGACGACGTGCGTAACGCCGATCTCGACCTCAAGGTCGAAGGTGAGGACGGTTATGTGCTGCACGGCCGCTCGTCGATGAAGGAAATCAGCCGCGATCCGCTCGATCTCGTCTCTCAGACCATCGGTCGTCATCATCAGTATCCCGATGGCTTCGTGCTGTTCATGGGAACGCTTTTCGCCCCCGTCGAGGATCGCGACACGTCCGGCCAGGGCTTTACCCACAAGGTCGGTGACATCGTCACCATCTCCAACGACAAGCTGGGGGCGCTGAGGAACCGCGTGCTGCTATCAACCGAATGCCCGCCCTGGACTTTCGGGGCTTCGCATCTGATGCGCAATCTCGCCCGGCGTGGATTGATCTGAGACCCGGAGGAAATCGGGATCTCGAGCGGTTCAGCTCATCAGGTCAATCCTGACGGGTTTCCCGAATTTGCATGATGTTCCGCATTTGACGTCATGCGTGGTTCTGCGGTTGCGCTGCTATGAGTTGCGCGCTCGATGGTCTTGCGCGGCAGGAGAGGATCGTACGCTCCTGAGAACCGTTAAAGCCGACCTTTTGGATGCGATCATCACCCATGAGCTCCTCAATGAAAGCTCGTTGAAAGCTTGACTTGTTAGTTTGCGGAGCCCGGGGGGAACGGCAAACTTATCAGGAGGATAGGATGATAAGGTCGAGATTGGCAATTTCTACAACTGCGCTCGCACTGATTATGATGACGCCGGCATTCGCGTTCGATGGTTGGCACCAGCAACATGCCACCGCGATCGAAGGCAAAGGCTCAGGCTATGACTATGTTTCAGTCGATTCCGCTACACATCGGGTTTTCCTGGGCCATCGTAAGGAAGGTTTGCAGGTCTTCGATCCTACTGCCGACAAGGTCATCAAGGTGATCGATAAGACAGCGATCGATAGTTCAGATGGTGCCGTGCTCATCCCCGAATTCGATCTCGGCATTTCCAATAATGAGGATGGCACGATCACGCCGTTCAAGCTTTCGACGCTGGAGGCCCAGGCTCCGATCAAGGTCGGCGAGGATCTCGACACCAGTCATTATGATGCCGTCAGCAAACATCTGGTGCTCAATATGGGTGCCGGGCAGGACGGCACCGAGCTGATTATGCTGGACGTCCCTTCACTGAAGGAAGTTGGTCGCCTGAAGGTGCCAAGCAAAAAGGTCGAAGGTGCCGATAGCGACGGCAAATCCGCCTTTTTCCTCGCCGCACAAGATCTCGATAAAGTGTACAAGATCGACACTAAGGCCGGAAAGATCGTCGCGACCTACGACACGGCCCCGGCTTGCGGTCGTCCAACCGCCGTGACGGTCAATACCGTTGACGAACGCGTCTACATCAGTTGCCGCGGGCACGATACCATCAAGCCCTCTTTCACCGTACTTGATGGGAATAGCGGCAAGGTCGTTTACAGCGCTGAGATCGGGGGAGGAACCGACAGTATCGTCTACGATGGTGACCTAAAGCGTATCTTCACTGCAAACGGCGTGAGCGCCAATCTCAACGTCTTCGAGGTCGATGGCCCCGACAGTTACAAGCCGCTGGAAACACTCGGCACCCGTGCCGGCGTTCGCACAATGGCGATGGATCGTCAAACCAAGGCGATCTATGCCATCACGGCCGAGGGCAGCGCCGACGCCTCCAAGAAAATCCTGACGACAGTCTCTCCCTTCTATGCCAACACGTTCTTCCCCAATACGTTCACCGTACTGACTTACGGAAAATAGCGAAAAGCATGATCGCGACGTCGGCCTTGCTATTCAGCCGGGGCCGACGTCGTGATGCCAAAGTCAGGCAAATCAGTATCAACCTTGCCGTCAGAGCCGACGAAGGCGGCAGAGAAAACCTCCTTCGCGAAAAAAGACGACGCACCGCAGCACCTCCCTCCGATTGGCTTGATTGGATCGCGCTGCCTGTCTTGAGCTTCTTCATTGCCGGCAAGATCGTTAACGACTAAGCGCCAGACCCGAGCGACGCCAGTCTCTCCGACAGTTGCGCAGCATCGATAGAAGCAAGATTGCCGCCGGTGAAAAACGGATCGTCTGAAACGTCGCGTCCAATCCAGTGAGGCAATGTATGCGCTTCGAGCAAGGCGACGGACTCCGCCTCGATCTCGCATAGAACCAAGCCGGCAAGCTGGCCTTCGAAAATATCGAGGCAAAGCGCGGACGGGGCAATATTGTACCGCCTCTTCCGAATGCTTTTGCCGTTCAGCGCTGAAAGAAGATCATATTCCTGCGATGTCAGGTAGATATTGACGATTGCCAGGGGATTGGCGCTCGGGCCGGGGTATTTTTTGCAGAGCTTGTAGTGCTCGTTTCCATCCTCGCAGGTGATCTTGCGAAGGCGCAGCCTGGTGTCGTCGAGATAAAGATCTTCGATCAGCCGGAATGCCATTCCGGGAAGATCCGGAATGTCGCTGAGAAGAAATCGGCGTTCATATTCAGGCCGCGCATATTTCGGAATTGGGTTCGCCATATTGAAATGGGACGCCCGCCTCTCAAAAGTCTGGGCACTTGCCCCCTCAATCTCAGTGGGTGGACATCGACTGCGGCTGGTTGAGGCGGCTACGGACGGCGGTCAGTTCCGAGGTCGTGTGGTTGAGGCGATCTGCCAGCACGCGCATGATCTCGACGGCCATCTCCGGAAAATCGCTGAGCAGCTTCAGGAAATGCTCCTTGCTGATCTTCAAGGCCTCCAGCCTCGAAGTCGCTTTTACCGTGGCTGTACGAGAGACATCGCAGAGGATGGCGATCTCGCCAACGATGGAATTGAGGTCGACTTCAGCAACCTTGATCTCGCCGGCTGGGCTATCGACGAGAATATCAGCGGTTCCTGAAAGAACAACATAGGCTGCATCACCTTGATCGCCCTGATGAAACAGGGTTTGGCCAGCATTGTAGCTGACCCGATCGGATGTAAACGCCAAAAGTTTCAATTTTGCAGGTGCAATGCGCGAAAAAATCGGCACCCGCTTCAGCATTTCAACTTCGTCCTTCAGAAGCATGAGCTTCAATACCCCCAGTGTTCGGCCCCAGACGCCACTGTCGAGATAGGATATTACGATAACAGTTCTTTGAACATACCGTTTTTCTCTAAAAGATCGGTGGTAGAGCCGTTTTCGACGAGGCTGCCGTGATCGAAAACCATGACACGGTCGAACAATTCGGCAAAACTGGGGTTGGAGAGAACCCAGATGATCGCCGGTGCATAATCCCCGCTATGGAGTTCGCCGAGAATGGCCCTCGCGATCTGATCCTGGACGCGATGGTCGAGCGCCGGCAGCGGCCGATTGCAGATGATGTAATCGGCACGTTTCAGAAGGGCGCGACCAAGATTGAGTTTCTGGCGTTGCACATTGGTCAGGCGTTTGCCGCCCGAGCCGACGTCGAAATCCAGCCCGATCGACAGAACTGCATCATGCATGCCGAGACGCCCGAACACATCATACATGATCTGGTGGATGCGTTCCGGTGCATTCGCCTGCTGATGCGCGATGCGGCCGAATAGCACGTTGTCCATCAAGGTGGCGGACGCGGTGAAACGCTCCGGATCATAGCGCTCGATGACCTTGGCAAGATCAGCCGGGATATTCTCGTAGAATTTCGCGCGGGCCTGCACGATCTTTTCCATGAGCACCTGCGTCAGAAGACCGAAGCGGTGACGCGGTTCGATATAGGAGAAGCTCAGCCGGATGATGGCCGCACGCTCATCGTCGGTAGCCGCCTCATAGCCCTTGCCGTTCAGCTTCTGCAGCAGCGCCTCATAGGTCGGGATATCTTCCGCCGTCATGAAGGTCAGCTGCTGGAAGAACGGGTGGTCCGGCGGCAGGTCCGTGAAGAGTTCGACCGCGTTTTCGGCGATCTCCAGGCCCATATCGTATAAATCGGATACCAGACCCGTCTCGGCGAATATCTGCCGGAAATAGGGATGAGCCGCTAGCTTGCGATTGGTCATCTGCGGCCGCTTCAGCGTACCGAAAAGCAGATTTTCACCAACCGTCGCTTGCGGATTGTAGGCATCGAACTCGAAGGGAACTACGAGATCCTCGAGCTTTTCCTCCTCAAGCCGCGAGCGCAATGCCTGCCGCAGTTCGACAATGCGCGACGTCAGATCCTGGTGTGCAGTGGCATCGACATTCGAGCGCAGGGCCATGTCGAAAATATCCTGCGACATGGCGACGGCGTCGAGAACCGGCCGGATTGCGGAATAGATATCATCCGGCCCCGTTGCGCCGGCAGCGGCGTAATCCACCCAGTCGCTATTGAGATCGAATTCGGGATTGGCCGCCCGCCGTGCCTCGGCCATGCTCCATTTGACCTTTACTGCCTCATCCTCGCTGTAGACGGGGCCAACGAGCGGCGCGTGCTTGAGGCCATAGAGGAGATTGCTGCGCAAAGTGCCGTGAAAGAAGAATGTTTCGGAGGAGGCGTAGGCGATGCGTCGCCCGATGAGGGATTCCGGCAGTTCCAGAATATCGTGGCCGTCGATCGAAATACGGCCGCTGTCCGGCCAGGTCAGGCGCCCGAACGCCTCTGCGAGATATTCGCCGCCTGCACCGCTGTCGCCGACGATCGCCACCCGTTCACCCGGATGAATTTCAACCGAAACATGGTCCAGCACGCGCGCGCCGCTGTCGTCGACGATCGTCAGATTGGTTGCGACGAGAGAATGGGTTATGCGGGCCGCGGGCGCGGGCGAAACCGCCTGGATTTTCGGATCGATCAGGTGATCGACGCTGAACTGCTCGACCACCTGATTGTATTTTACCTGGACGTCCTGACGCGACTGGTCCCAGTCAATCAGCTCCTTCAACGGGCCGGGCAGATCCTTATAGGCGTTGATGACGGCGACGAGCTGACCGATGTCCAGGCGGCCCTGCAACGCCAGGAAGCCGCCGATCAGGTAGAACAGGAAGGGCGTGACCTGAGCCAGGAAGTTATTGATGAATTTCACCATGAACTTCCACTGGTAGAGATCGTAGCGGATCGAGAAGATCAATCCGAGCCGGTGGGCAATGTCGGCGCGCTCCAGGTTCGTCGTATCGTTGGCATGGATGGTGCCGATGCCATCGACGATTTCGCCGACGCGGCCGGAAAGTTCGCGCGCCGTCAGCTGCCGCTGGCGCCCGAGTTCCAGGAGCCGCTTGCGCATGCGGGGAATGACGATCGCCTGCACGGCGACGATGGCGGCGGCAATCATGCCGAGCCAGAAATTCTGCATGATGATGAAGACGAGCGCCGTTACCGCCTGGCCGCCGAGAAGGGCGGGCTGCACGAAGGCATCGCCCGTGAAGCCGCCCATCGGCTCCACCTCGTCCTTGATCATGGTGGCGATTTCAGCGGGCTTGACCCGCTTGAAATGCGCCGGCGGAAACCGCAATACCCGGTCGATCAGCTCGAAGCGGATACGGCGAAGCATGCGCTCGCCGAGCCGTCCCTTGTAGGTGTTGATATAGAGTTTGAAGAGGCCGTTGAGCACGACGAGCGCCAGAAACACCATGCTCAGCGCAACGAGCATCGACATGCGCGTCAGCTGCACGCCTTGAAAAATCTCGACATGGCCGATGAGTGGCACATTGAAGGCGATGTGCATGAAGGTCTGCGTATCGCCAGGATGTTCGAAACCCTTGCCCTGGATGGGCCCGTTGACGATCTGCTTCGGTAAGTCGAAGGAGAGGAAGTACGGGATCATCGAGGCCGCGACGACGAGCAGTATCCAGATCTGCTCCAGCCGGGTATTCGACCAAATGTAGCGCGCTAGGCTTTTTTCCATTGCTTACTGCAGGCTTTCAAATTCAACGCCCAGCGCCAGCGCGATGCCGGCACCGATGTTGCAGAGATGCGGGAAGGTTTCGTTACTGATACGTGGCCCCATATGTGAAAAGGGACTCCGCCCGGTCTTTCGTCCACGCTCCTCCCGATTCATCGAATTTTCGATTTATATCACAAGATTGCGGGAATCCAGGAGGATAAAACGACAGGATGTCTCCGATATCGGCCGTACACGTCGCTACCTGATCTCACGCAGAATGGCCGATGTTCTGGCGGCGCCGCCAAGATCGATATCCGGGTTGCCTGGCTTGGGTCGGGACAGCGCTGTCCTCACGGCCTCGACTAACATATCCGCCGTCAATCCCGCTTCCGGCAAGGCCAATGCCAGCCCCAATCTCTCCAGCCGCTCGGCTCGGACGGATTGCTCCGTCTCACCGCCGGCGGTGAAAGGAACCAGAATGGCGCGGCAGCCGGCCACCAGAAGATCGCCGACCGTATTATAGCCGGCCTGCGAAATCGAAAGCTCGGCGCCACGCAAAAGGGAGGGAAAGTCCTTGCGGAAGCGAACGAACTCGACATTGCCAGGTGCGGCGCCAGCGAGATCGGCGTAATCCTGCTCCGGCAGGTTCGGCCCGGCGATCAGCAGCCAGCGGCGATCGGTGGCCACGCGGCTTGCCGCTTCCAACGAGGCGCGGATGAGGTCGCGCCCGACAGCACCGCCGCCGGCCGAAACGACGATGTCGAAGATTTCGACCGGTTCCGGCGGCAAAGCGGGTGCGACAAGACCCGTATAGACGATCTTGTCGGCGATCGCCTCGGTCAGGGGAAAGGTCTCTTCCAGTCGGACGAAATGCGGATCGCCATGGACGAGCACGCGATCGAAATGATCGCGAAGCAGGCCGACCGTCTCTTCGTCGCGCCCCGGTTTCTTCTGCTGCTGCAGAATGTCCCGCACGGAGGTGTAGAGCCTCGGCTTCGGGTCAGATTTGGCAATGGCGTCGAGCAGCGGCAGGAGCTCGAAACGCATCTGCCTGCGGCCGAAGGGAAAGGCCTCGATGATGACGACATCGGGTGCAGCCTGCCGGAACGCCTCCAGCAGCAGATCCCTCCGGCGGGACAGAAACTCTTCGCCGACCGGGTTGCTTGACTGATCGGCGAGGCCGGAAAAGCCGGCGCTGCTCGCAACCACGGCCGGCAATGTCACCGAGGTCACATCAGCGCCGGGAAATCCGTTGACCGGCACGCCGCCGGTGACCATCGTCACCTGGCAGCCGTCTTTCGCCAACGCGCTGGCAATGCGGCTCGCCCGCGCCAGATGGCCGATGCCAAGGAGATGCTGAACGTAGAAAAAGACCCGCAAGGGTAGGCTATGCGAGGTTGTCATGCGGATTTCCGCCATTGATCTTCTCTCTGCCATTGCTCCTCGAACAGCCCTGTCAGTTGCCGGATGCTGGCGTGATAGTCGAAATGCTCGCGCACCCGCCTTTCGGCCGCTTCGCCCAGCCTGTGACGCAGCGCCGGGTTACGAATGGCGGATTCCAGCGCCACGGCAAGCGCCTGCGGATCCTCCGGAGGAACGACGAGACCGTTCGCACCATCTTCGAGGAGTTCGGGAACGCCGGAGACATTGGTGGAGATACAGACGAGACGCTGGCTAGAGGCCTCCACGAGCACGTTCGGCAGTCCATCACGATCACCGTCAGCGGCCACCCGGCAAGCAAGCGCGAAGATATCGGCCTGGCGATAGTGGGCAAGCACGTCTTCCTGTGCCAGCGCACCCTTCCAGGTGATGCGGTCGGCAATGCCAAGCGTATCGGCCAATGCCTTGAGTTTCGCCAGGCCATCGCCGCCGCCAATGTGAGTAAAGCGCCAGTTGAGATCGCCGGGGAGCAATGCCAGCGCCTTCAGCAGCACGTCGTATCCCTTCTTCTCCACCGCACGTCCAACGCTGAGGATAAAAGCGGGATCGGAAGCGTCCCTGCCATCGCGGCTGGAATGTTCGCCGATGAAGGAGCCGAAGCGATCGAGATCCAGACCGTGATAGCTCAGATGGACCTTGTCGTCCGCTCCGACCAGATCGCGCATGTGCTCGAAACCGGTGCGCGTGCAGGTCACGGTCCAGCGGGCGCGGCCGAGTTTTTCCGAGAGCTCCCAGTCCGGCGACGTCCAGATATCCTTGGCATGGGCTGAACAAGTCCAGGGAATACCGGTCATGATGCTGGCATAGGACGTTACCGAGGCCGGCGTGTGGATGAAATGCGCATGCAGCCATTCACTGCCATCGGGCCATTCATGCGCAAGCACCAAGGCCTGACCGAAGCGCCGCACGCGGTTCGGCGTAATATCCCGTTTCAGATCGCTCCAGAACTGCTTCAGGAGCGGCTTGAACCCGGGCTTGCCGACACCGGCAAAGAGGGCGCGAAGCACCCTCAACGGTTCGTTATGCAGATATTCGGGCAGATAGACGACGCGCGCCTTGATCTCGTCATGGACGGGATGACGCTTCTTGTCCGTGGGCTTGCGCATCGAAATCAACGTCAGCTCGAAGCCAGCCCTCTCCAGGCCGAGCAGCTCCTGCGCGATGAAGGTTTCCGACAGGCGGGGATAGCCTTTCAGGACCACCAGTATTTTCTTCCGCATCGACCGGTTCCGGTAATCTACTCGGCAACGATCGATAGCGGCGTATAGCGCTCGCGGTCATCGAACCATTCGCCGACAGTGCGCGAAATATGCACAAGCCCTTCCAGACGCATGTTGCTGTTGCTCGCCGAAGGTGGTGCCCGGTTCGGCAGGCGCTTCAGGGCAGCGGCAAGCTGCTTCGGATCGACCGATTCTTCCGGCAGCAGCATGTCGACGAGGCCGAGCTCACTTGCCCGCTGTGCACGGATGAGCTGCTCCTCGCGCGGCCGCGTGCGCGGAATGATCAGCGCCGGCTTGTCGAAGGACAGGATCTCGCAATAGGTATTATAGCCGCCCATTGCGACGACAGCCTTGGCGCCGGCGATCAGCTCTTCCATCTTGTTGTCGAACTCGATGACCTGCAGACAGTCGATCTTGCTGGCGCGCTCCAAAAGCTGGCCGCGTTCCTTGGCGGGCATATAGGGGCCGAGCACGATCAGCGTCTTCTGCGTGAGGGAGCTGTCCCCCTCGAAAGCGGCAATGACATCGCTGACGAGATCGGCGCCGTCGCCACCGCCGCCTGTTGTCACCAGGATATAATCCTCGTCAGGCACATGTTCCGATTTCGTGCCCAGGGTGGAAACGCTGCGCTGCAGGAAGCCGACGAACTCCATCTTTCGGCGCACACCGGAGGGGACATCGAGGCCGACGAGCGGATCGTGAAAATCCGGCGGGCCATAGACCCAGACGCGATCGTAGAATTGATCGATCTTCTGGAGGACGTTGTTCTTTTTCCATTCGGCTTCCAGCAGGTGCGGCGCATCCATCACGTCGCGCATGCCGAGTACGAGCGTGGTGCCGCGCGCCTTCAGATAGGTCAGCGTCTCCTCGACCTCGCCTTTTAGCCCCATCGGCTCCTTGTCGACGATGAAAACGTCGGGCTGGAAGGTTTCGGCCGTATGGCGAATGATCGACTGCCGCATCTTCAGCGTTTCCTGCAGCGCGACATGGCTCGCCATAGACGTGTATTCGCCGTCGCGCAGCTTGATGACGCTCGGCACTTTGACGAAATCGACACGAGCACGATAATCGAATGCCCCTGCGATCGTCGCGCCGGAAATGATCAGCACGTTCAAACCGCGATAGTCCTCGACAAGCGCATGGGCAATCGTTCTGCACCGCCTCAGATGGCCGAGACCGAACGTGTCATGGCTATACATGAGGATTCGAGCATCTTCTAAGCGCCGCTTCATAGGCAAAAACCTCTGGGGGTGAAAGTTATACACGGTCTGTCGACAAAGGACATCCGCGGGCCGCTTCTCGAATTGCAATCCTGTCTTCGCCGTTCATCCTGCTATTTGTAGGGATCGGCGGCATCGCGCAAGCCGTCTCCTAAAAAGTTGAACGCCAGAATGATCAAAATCACCGGGATCATAGGGAAAAGGAGCCATGGATAGAAGGCAATGACGCTGACGCTCCTTGCCTCGGTCAGCAAAATGCCCCAACTCGTGATTGGCGGGCGAAGCCCCAATCCGAGGAAGCTGAGCGCGGTTTCGCCGAGAATCATGCTCGGAACGGAGATCGTTGCCGACGCAATGAGATGCGACATGAAGCCGGGAACGAGATGACGGCCGATGATACGCGGCGTGCTGGCGCCCATCAATTGAGCCGCGAGAACATAGTCCTCCTCCCGCAGCGACAAAAGTTTCGAGCGCACGGCGCGCGCCAGACCGGTCCAGTCGAGAATGCCGAGAATGATGGTGATGCCGAAATAGACGATGATCGGGCTCCAGCTCACGGGCATGATCGCGGCCAGCGCCATCCACAGTGGCAAGCTCGGCAGCGATTGCAGCACCTCGATCACGCGCTGGACGAGGAGATCGAAGAGGCCGCCGTGATAGCCCGCTAGACCGCCGATGACGATGCCGAGCACGAAGCTGACCGAAATGCCGATCAGCCCGATGGTCAGGGATATGCGTGCGCCATAGATGATGCGCGACAGCACGTCGCGGCCCAAACGGTCCGTCCCAAGCAGGTACATTTGTCCGCCGACCGCAGGACAGACCAGATGGACGTTCGAATCCACCAGCCCCCAGAAGCGATAGGCGTCGCCGCGACAGAAGAAGCGGATCGGCTGTACATCCGAGCGATTATCGATATAGACCCGGCGCAGCGTATCGATATCGAGCGTCATCTTGCGGCCGTACACGAACGGTCCGACGAACTCTCCATTGTTGAAGAAGTGCACCGCCTGCGGCGGCGAATGGATGTAATCGACATTGCGGGTATGCAGCCCGTAGGGGGCGAGAAACTCGGCAATCACGATCATGCCATAGGCCAGCAGCAGGAAAATGCCTGATGCAAGCGCGAGCTTGTGCTTCTTGAACTTCCACCACATCAGCTTCTTCTGAGAAGCCATGTAATAGCGCTGCTGGCCGGCCGACATGGCTTCGAACTGATCCGGATCGAAATCCGCGTTCGAGACGTAATGCTCCAGGGGAGCCCCGGGTTTTGGCAGGGATACGCTCACTTTGTGCTCCTGCCTTGCAAGCGGATGCGGGGATCGAGAAAGCCGAGCGCGATATCCGAGATCAACACGCCGATAACATTGAGGAAGGCGAGAAACATCAGAAATGAACCGGCAAGATACATGTCCTGGCTTTGCAGGGCCCGGATCAACATCGGGCCGGTCGTCTCCAGCGACAGCACGATTGCCGTGATCTCGGCGCCCGAAATGATCGACGGCAGGATGGAGCCGATATCGGCCACGAAGAAGTTCAGCGCCATGCGCAGCGGATATTTCACCAGAGCCCTCAGGGGATGCAGCCCCTTGGCTCGTGCGGTGATGACATATTGCTTCTGCATCTCGTCGAGGAGATTGGCGCGAAGGCGGCGGATCATGCCCGCCGTCCCTGCCGTGCCGACGATGATGACCGGAATCCACAGATGCGACAGGATCGAGCGCGCCTTCTCCCAGCTCATCGGCTGCGAGAGATATTGCTGATCCATCAGATGGCCGATCGACACGCCGAACCAGACATTGGCGAAATACATCAGGATCAGCGCCAGCATAAAATTCGGAATGGCGATACCGAGCAGACCAAGGAAAGTCAGGCCGTAATCGCCCCAGCTATATTGATGAGTCGCCGAATAGATGCCGATCGGAAAAGCGATCAGCCAGGTCAAGAGGATTGTTGTCATCGACACGAGGATTGTCAGCCAGAGCCGGTCGCCGACGACATCCGATACCGGCAGCTGATATTCGAAGGAATAGCCGAAATCGCCATGCAGCATGCCGCCGGCCCAATGCAGGTATTGGAGCGGCAATGGCTGGTCGAGCCCGTATTCGTGGCGAAGATTCTCCATATCCTGGAGATTGGCGGTGTCGCCTTGAGCACGCAGTTCGGCGATCTGGCTATCGAAGAAATCTCCGGGCGGTAACTGGATGATGGTGAAGACCAACATGGAGATGATGACCAAGGTCGGGATCATCACGGCGGTACGCCAGAGGATATATTTAAGCATTCCGGCGTTCCTCCTTCATCCAGAAGGTGTCCGGCATGTACACGCCGAGCAGGCAGGTCGGGTCGAAGCCGTAAAGCGCCTTTTCCGGCACATTCTGCATGCGGGCCGAATGCACGATCGGCTGCAAGGTGGCGTTGACCAGGCCGATGGAGAACACTTGATCCGTATAAATCTTTAGCATCTTGTGCCAGATTTCGGCACGTTCGAAGGAGGAGGCAGCTTCTTCCCATTCGCCCAGCAGCTTGACCAACTCGACTGCTTCCGGCACATCGGGAGCCACCCCTTGCGTCTGGCGCGAGAGATAGTACATGCCCCAAAGCGGCCACTGCATCTGGTCGTTGGCTGTCGGCGCCAATTCGCCCGGATTCATGTCGGCCGTCGCCACGCCATTGTCGAGGCCGAACCACATTGACATCAGAATGCGCCCGCTCATAGCGCGACTGCGGAAAACGTCACGTTGGGACACGCGAATGAAAAGCGCGATGCCGATTTTGCGCCAGTGATCGGTCACCAATTCGAGCACGTCGGAATCGAGCGTGCTTTCGCCCGGGGTTTCAACGGTAATCTCCATTCGCCGGCCATCCGACAGCAAACGGATGCCGTCTTCATCTCGTTTGTCCAGGCCGGCAGCGTTTAAAAGAGCATTGGCCTGATCCGGATCGTGCTCGATCCAGGCAGAGGCATATTCGGGTTTGAAAAGCGGGCTGTCGGGTAACATCGTGTTGGCGCTTGCCGTACCGAGGCCGTAGAAGACCGCCATATTGATCTCGTGACGATCGATCGCAAGCGACAGCGCTCTGCGCACCCGAACATCGCGTAAGAGATCGCGCCAGACTGGATCGGCGCTATTCAGATTGGGGTACAGGGCAACGCGTGACCCGCGCGCCGCCTTCCAGAGATCGACCTTGATCTTGCTTGGATCGCGCCTTTCCGCTTCCTTAAGGAACGTATAGTCATTGAAGTCTATGCCGGTCGCCTGTAGATCGCTTTCCCCCGCACCAGTTTTGGCGGCGATGATCGCCGAAGAACTGATGTTCAGGATCATGCGATCGATATAGGGCAGCTGCCGCCCGTTCTCGTCAACGCGATGGAAATAGGGGTTGCGTTCAAATACGAATTGCTCGGCCGGCGGCGCTGTCGTGTTTTTCCATGGATCGAGTACCGGCAGATTGGGATTTTCAGGCCGGTAGGAGCGGCCCATCTTGATATGCAGATCCTGCCATTTCTTCACCCGGTTTTCCTTCATCAGCGAGGAAAGACGAATGCTGTCCTGGTATTTCTTGTGGAACTGCTTAAGATAATGCGCCGGCCCGGCGATGACGAGCGGCTGGGGCGCGGCCAGGATCGGCAGGAAATTCGGGTTGGGATCATCCCAGGAATAGCGCACCGTCAAGTCGTCGATCAGCTCGAAACGCGGCAGGCTACCGTGCGGGCGGAGTTCCAGCGCGCCTCCTCCGGGCGTTAGCTCTTTGTTGAGGATGACGTCTTCCCACCAGTAACGAAAATCATGGGCCGTAAACGGCTGCCCGTCGGACCATTTATGGCCCTCGCGCAGCTTGAAGGTGTACACCATATCGTTGACGGCGGAAAAGGACTCGAGAATATCCGGCTGAAGCGTCAGCGTGCTGTCATAACCAACCAGGCGAGCATAGCCATAGATGGTCATGAGGCGGATATCGTTCTGGCTGCCGATGAGCGTGCGCACGGAGCCGCCATAACGGCCCGGCATGCGCCCCATGGCCGCGACATTGACGACGCGGGGGAATTTCGGCAAACGTTTGGCGAGATGCGGCATCTGGCCGGCCCTCAGCCAATCGGCGAAATATTCCGGCTCGTTGTCGACATCGGCCGCGAGGACGGGCTGGGGCAGAACGGTAGAGGCCAAAAGGCCGAGAAAGCTGCGCCGATTGATCATTTGCGCAGCTCCTGGGCACCGAGACCCCGGCGGGCACGCACGAAATGTCCCCCGCCCAGATCGGCATAGGCCAGATCTCCGTCCGCTCCCTCGGAGAATTGCGGCCCCCATTTCTGCTTGGCTGCGGCGCCTTCGCTGCCCAGGGCTGAGAAATCCAGCGGCCGGTCCAGATCGGGGAATGGCACCGCCGAAAGCAGTGAGCGCGTATAGGGATGAACGGGATCGCGCAGGATGATCTCGCGCGGCGCGATTTCGACGATGCGTCCGCGCGCCATCACGGCAATCCGATCGGCCATATAGTCGACCACCGCGAGATTGTGCGAAATGAACAGATAGGTCAGGCCGAGTTCTTTCTGCAGATCCTTGAGGAGGTTCAGGATCTGCGCCTGGACGGACACGTCGAGCGCCGAGACGGGCTCGTCGAGGATCAGAAGCTTGGGGCCTAGCGCCAAGGCGCGTGCAATTCCGATGCGCTGGCGCTGGCCGCCGGAGAAGCTGTGCGGATAGCGGCTCAGATAGTGCTTGTCGAGCCCGATCGCCTGCATCAGCGCCGTGACTTTCTGCTTGCGCTCGTCACTGTCGCCACGCCCATGGATTTCGAGGGGTTCGCTCAGGATGTTGCGGATGGTCATGCGCGGAGAAAGCGAAGAGACCGGGTCCTGGAAAACCATTTGGATCTTCGTGCGCAGATCCATCAATTCATCGCCCTTGACGGCAAGCACATCGATCTTGCCGCTGCCGTCATCGAAGGTGACGGAACCGCTGTCGGCAGTGACACCCCGCATCAGGATCTTGCTTACGGTGGTCTTGCCGCAGCCGCTTTCCCCGACTAGGCCGAGACATTCGCCACGGCGAATATCGAAACTGACATCATCGACCGCGCGGAACTTCGTGCCATCCCGTCGCCCGAACAGCCCGCCCGCCTTCGAGGTATAGGTCTTGGTCAGATTGCGCACGCTGAGCAGGACATCGGGCGCCGTACCCGCAGCCGGCACACCGTTGCCGATAAGCTTCTTCTTGCTGGAGAAAGTGCCGAGATTGACCGGGACATCCCGCAAGGACTTCAATCGTTCTCCCGGCTTCATGTCGAAATGCGGCACCGCCGACATCAGCGCCTTCAGATAGCGATGCTGGGGCTGACGAAAGATCGTCTCGACCGGACCTGCTTCCATGATCTCGCCATGATAGATGACCACGACCTCGTCGGCCATGTTCGCAACGACGCCGAGATCATGAGTGATCAGCAGCATCGCCATGTTGAATGTCTGTTGAAGATTGCGCAGCAGGCCGAGGATCTGCGCCTGGATGGTGACATCCAATGCCGTCGTCGGCTCGTCGGCAATCAGCAGCGCCGGATTGCAGATCAGCGCCATGGCGATCATCGCGCGCTGGCGCATGCCCCCGGAAAGCTCGAAGGGATACATGTCGAAAGTGCGAACCGGGTCCTGAAAGCCGACGAGATTCAGCATCTCTTCCGTTTTTTCGCGCTGCTCGGCTCTGCTGGTGCCGGCGCTGTGAATGCGAAGCGCTTCACTGATCTGATTGCCGACCGTATGCAGCGGCGACAGCGAGGTCATCGGCTCCTGGAAGATCTTTGCCATCCGCGCGCCACGCAGCCCGCGGATGGCGACGCCGTCGCGCGGCAACTGGAGGATATCGGTCGTCTGACCGTTGAGCGGATCGGTAAACAGAATCCGGCCGGTCGCCTTCGCCGCCGTTGGGAGGATGCCCATGATCGATTGGCTGATGATCGACTTGCCGGAGCCGGATTCGCCGACGAGCGCCGTAACCTTGCCTGGAAGCACTCTCAAGCCGGCATTCTTGACGACGCGCAGACTATCCCCGTAAAGGGAGAATGAGACGTCGAGGTTCTCAATACGCAGTAGATCAGTCCCTGACGCCATACATATTATTTCCCGCTCACATGACCTTTGTGGCCTTATACGGCACACTAACGTAGGCCATAACGGGTGTCTAGCTGGTCAAAGCAATGCGGCGACTGTAAAAAAACCGTCGTCTTTCCAGTGATATATCGGCTTATGCTGAAGCGGGCCGCATCAGCGGTTACGGAGTCAGGTTTTCAACTTGAAAACGGTTCTCGAACTTCTTGGCATCCCTGTGCAAGAGAATGACCTGCTCGGCCTCGGAGAGGCTGTCCGGTGCCGTTTCCTGAAAGATCTCGAGCGCGCCATTGGCTGGCGTCGCGGCTTTCGGGGAAACGACGGTGAAGCGCTGGCGCACGCCGCGCAGCTTTTCCTCTCCCAACGTCCCCCATTCGCAATCGGTGTAGCTTGAGAAAGCCTGGCTTGCGACGACTTCGGTTGCATATTTCTTGGTCAGCGACTGTAGGCGCTCGACCTCGTTGACCGCCGCGCCGAAGGCGGAAAACGTCAAGCGGTCCCTCAAGCCGACATTGCCGAACATGACGTTGCCGACATGCAGGCCGATCCCGTAGCGCACTTCGCTCAAATTGCGCGACTGGCGATCGCTGTTGAGCGCCGTGACACGGCGTTGCGCCTCGAAAACGGCCGAAAGTGCAGCTTCGCAAGCCACCTTTGACGGGTCCTTATGCCGCCCGCATGGATAGACAGCGAGAAATCCGTCGCCAAGGAAGCTCAGGATTTCGCCGCCATTACGATTGAACGGCGCTGCGATCGCGTCGAAGAACTCGTTCAGTGTATCGATATAGGCTTGGCGCCCTTCCTTTTCGGCATAAACCGTGGATTGCCGCATATCGCCCATGACGAGGGCCGCGCGGATCGTCTCGCCGTCGCCGCGGCGAATCTGGCCGTTCAGCACACGCTTTCCGGCATCGCCGCCGAGATAGGTAGTCAGCATATTGTTGGCGAGCTTGCCGAGCACCGCCATCTTGGCGGCCATGGCCAGATGGTTCTGCATGCGCATCAACGCGCCGATCATCTCTTCGCTGAAACCGCCGACGCTGTCGGTCGACCAGGAGCCCATCATCCCCTGCACAGAACCCGCGCCGAAAGTCTGCACGAAGGCCATATAGTCGGTGACCTTCTCCTTGCGCAGATCCTCGAAAATCGGAAATTCGACAGCACCGTCGACATCGATGCGGCGACGCAGGTGCTGAAGATTGTTGGAGAGAAGATAATAGTAGGGGCTCTGCACAAAGCGTTCCGGCTTCTCGTTGCCATGCCGGTAGCCCTCGATCATCAGACCGCCGGCGCGCCGCCAGGTAAAGCCGAGCGCATCATAGAGCGGGTGAAGCATGGAAAAGGTCAAATGCACGCGCTTGAGCGGCATCCCCGTCGCAGCCATGCGTTCGCAGAAGCCACGAACGATGGTCTCCAGGTTTTCGCCTGTGAGCGCCGCCTGTGTCAGCCATTCCGCTACTTTATCAAGAAGAAGATCAGAAACACTCGAATGAATAGTCATTGTCCCCGCGGCCTATCTTGCAATGCCCGATGTCTCGCCGGCCATGGAGCACTGGCTTCTTCGCCGACTTCCACCCCCGGAATTTCCGGCCTATCGTTCCAGGCTGGATGAAACAATCATTAACGGCACCAGCGCGTTCCCTTGCTACCCATGGATTGCGCGGACACCAGAAAAATCGGATGCATCTCTCACGCCCCCGCACCAGAAATGCAGCAAAACGGCAGCCGTCGCAATCGGCGACTCTCGTTTTGTTCTCTTTCAGATAAGGCGCATATTCAGCTGAAACAATGGGCTAAACCGAAATGGGTCGATAAAAATCGCGACTGAAACCCATGGCCAGCTGCGTGGGACAATCGAAGATCACTCGCCCGCGGCAAGCTCGGGCGGCCTCTTTTCCCGCAGCGCCATCGCCGCCATCGCATAACCCCCGCTCGCCCCATCGATGAAATGCATGTGATCGCGCATGAGCGGGGTCGGCACGAAACAGGTCATCAACGCGCTATCCTGGCGATGCAGACCAAAACGGCAGACACCCTCCGCCTCGGCCTGGCGCAAGCGCGCCTCGATGCGCTCAAGATGCGTGGCGTCGACATCGATCGTCATTTTCAGGCCATCGTCGAACTTGCGAAAATCGGAATTCGCCGCAAGATCACGCCGGTAGATCTTGGCATCGAAAGTTGCGGTCCTCACCCCGAACTTGTCGAGAACCCAGACAAGGACGATCTGAGCATCAATGGCAAGCTTGCGCCACCAGCGATTGGCCGGGGCGGCCAAAGCCCGCGCCTCGATATCCGCGCCACCGAAGCTCAATGCCGGCGTGGGGCCTTCGACCGGGACGGGATGGCTGTCGCGGCTCTGCTCCGCAGATATGGCAATGATATCGGCGACCAGTTGCTGAAATTTCGGACCGCTTCCAGCGTCGCCGGGAATGGCAATAATCGAGACGATCTCGCCATTCTGCGCCTTGATTGGATTCCAGCGGCACGAAAGGCCCGTCAGATCGGGTTCCACTCTTGCCGGCATCGCCTCGACGATGAAGCGGCCCGCCTTCATCTGCAGCTCCGCCCAACTCGTGCCGCCGCCGGCAAACATGGCATAGGAGACATAATCGCTCGGACTGAAGCGGGCGACCCGCACGTCGAACCCCTCGCCACGAATGGCGCCCATCGGCACCAAAGCCGTGCGCAGATCGAGCTGCAGTTCCTCCATCACCCAGCCCCGTACAGCCGCAAGAGCTTGTCGTGCTCGTTCCGCGCCGGAAGGCGGGACGGCGACCACTGCACCATCCCCACCGAAGGCAAAGGGGTAGTCGCCTCGGCCCAAGGCGTTGAGCACGGCGGAAATCACGCTGGCGCCCGCCATATTGACCGATTTGTAGTGTCCGGCGGCAATCGCCTTCGTCGAGCTGACGATGTCGGCGACGGCAATCAGCCAGTCATCCGGGAGAGGCTGGTAATTGGCGCTGTCGGTCACACCTTCGAAACGCGTGAAACCCGCAAGCTTATGGAAGAAATCATCATTGGATGGCTCGGCCATGATGTCCCCCTTCATTGAGCGCCGCGACAATCTATCCCTACAGCAAATGCGTTGAAAAGCCAGCGGGCGGTCGACGCAGCGATGCCCGCCGTGCTACGCCCACTGCGGGAGAGGCACAAGACGCCAAGGATACTTCAAATACGATGAGCCGCCTGGATAGTTTCATTCGCCGCCTCAGCGCACAGCGCGACATCCTCAATGCCGTTGCCGACGAGGTGAGAATGCTTGATGGCCCCGTGCTGGAGCTCGGTCTTGGCAATGGCCGCACCTTCGATCACCTGCGCGAACTTTTTCCCGATCGCCGCATCATCGCCTTCGACCGGGCGGTCAATGCCTATGGTCCTTCGATGCCGTCGACCGACGATCTCGTGCTCGGCGAGATCAGGGACACGGCGAAAACCTTCATCGGCGCCAATGCCTCGCTCGCCCACGCCGATATCGGCACCGGCTACGAAGACAAGGATGCGATAACATTGTCCTGGCTGCCCGAGATCATGGCTGGCGTGCTGGCATCGGGCGGGCTTGCAGTCAGCGGCCTCCCCCTCGATCATCCAGATCTCGAGGTGCTGCCCCTGCCTTCGACGGTAAAGGACGGTCGCTATTTCATCTATCGGCGCAAATAGGCTCAGTGCAGAAACAGGACGTCGAACTGTTCACCCTCGACGGGCAGTTCGACCACCTTCATGATCCGCTCGCCGCTTTCGAAGAAGGCGAGACATTCGCTATAGTGCCGGGCAAGATCAGCAACGAAGTCTCTGGTCTGATCCTTGCCGTAGAAGGCCGGAGTGAATTCCATATAGAGCGGCACCTTGCGGCCCATCAGCGCGCCCATCGAACGGCAGGCAACCGGCTCATAGCCCTCGATGTCCATCCAGATCAGCCCGATATCGGCAGGATCGACGCCTGCCTGCAGGAGAATATCGTTGACCGGCCGGACCGGCACCGAGATCTTCTCGTCGGTTGGGCCTTGCCGCAATGCGCTGCTTTTGCCGTGATTCTTGTGGTTGAGATAGAAGTCGAGCTGCCCCTCGAGATCGCCGGCGGCGCAATTGACCGCCGTCACCATCTCCTGCAAGCCATTGTCGGCGATATTGGCTGCCAGCAGGCGAAAATTGCGCGGGTCCGGCTCGACGCTGACGATGCGGTCATAGGCGCCACTGAGGGCAAAATAGCAGGTCTGCGTGCCGATATTGCCGCCGAGTTCCAGGAGCGCCGATCCCTTGCGCAGCAGGCCGTGCTCGCGCAGTCGGCTCAGCAGGCGGTCGACATGATCGCGCTCGAAATGCCCTTTGCGAAAAACCTTGCGACCGATGTAGTCGGCCGGCGAGAAACTGAGGATGTGATCGCCGCAATCGACCGTCATCGTCTTGACGCGGGGGCCGATCGCACTGACGAGGATGTCCCGGCCCAACCTGGTGTCGAAGAGGCGCGTGGCGATTGCATCGCGTTTGCGGCGAAAGGCTCGCTTCCAGTATTTTCTTGTGAGAATCCTGCGGTCGAACATGAGCGCCATCCCTACACCAGCGCCATTCGATTGCAAACGGCGGAGATCGGCGCCTCAGGTCTCGGAAAATCAGGCAAAGTGGCCACTCGCCTCCTTCGAGACGATGTAGACGCGCAAGGGCTCGCCCCGGCCCCTGACGGCGATCTCGCGGCTTTCGGTGCCGGCAATATCTGCTTCCGAAAGCTGTGCCACCGGCTCCGAAAAGACGAGCGCGGTGTTGAATTCCTTGGCAACGCTTTCGAGACGGCTGGCGACATTGACGGTATCGCCGATCGCCGTCACGTTCTTGACGGTGCCGTATCCCATCGAACCCACCACCGCGAGGCCGGTGTGGATGCCGATGGCGATTTCGAGCGGGGCAGCCAGGTCATCAGCCAGCTCGGCACTGAGCTTGTCGATCTCGCGGATGATCGCGGCGGCGGCCTTCAATGCCTGGCGATTGGCCTCCTTCGGGGTTGTGCGAAGGCCGAAGAGGGCCATGGCACCATCGCCGATGAACTTGTCCATCCGGCCGCCATTCTCCTCGACGATGCGGCCGACGATGGCGAAATAGCGGTTGAGCAGGAAGACGATGTCGAAGGGCAGCCGCGATTCCGTCAGCGAGGTGAAATGGCGCAGATCGCAGAAGAAGACGACGATCTCGCGCTCGCGGCCGGGACTTGCGGCTTGGGTATAGACGGGAATCGTCGCCTCGGCCATCGGCGTCAGCAATGGCACGACGCTGACATTGCCGGTCGGGCGCAGCTGACAGGCAAGCCTGACATCCGGCGTGGCGCCGATACGGTTCAAGGTCTTCTGCTCCAACGGCTCAGGCGGCGGCAGGTTTTCCGCCCCCTCGATGATTTGCACGCGGCAGGTAGAGCATTGCCCCTTGCCGCCACAGACCGAATAATGGGGGATGCCGCCGAGACGGCTTGCTTCGAGCACACTGAAACCGCGTGGTGCGTGCACGACCTCTCCGCCTGCGTAGCGGATAGCGACCTGATATTGCCGCTCTCTTAGTCTGCGATGCGCCCGGAAGGCGAAAAGAGCGGCGATCGACAGGCTGAAGGCACCATAGAATCCGGCACGGTACGGCCACAAGTCTTCCGCTATCTTACCGCCGGGTGCCGAGCCTGTTTCGCCGAAGCTTCGCACGTCGCTGTAATAGCCGCCGGGATAACCGCGTTCATCCTCCTGGGCGACCTCATGCGCCACGGTCTTGCCCATTGCGGCAAAGCCGAGCAACGCAAGAACCGGCAAAACGATGGCAAGCGACAGAATGACGGGCGCGATCGCCGTGTACCACGGGCGGTAGCGCAGCCAGAAGTGAACGCCGATACATCCATGAACCCAGACGATGAGGAGGACGAACGATTGGCGCATCCCGTTGAATGGCGAAGTCACCCACAGGCTACGCACGATCGCCTTGTAGGTGTCGTGATAGCCGTAGACTTCGTGAACGATGCGCGTCGCAACGATATGGTCGATCAGCAGGAGGGGCACCAACAGACCGGTAACGATCTGAAAAGCTTCGCCGGCGGGCATGACGAGCGTTCTGCGCTTGTAGAGCATTCGCAGCACGAGCAGGATATGCAGGATCAGCGCTCCATAGAGAAGCAGGGTTCCAACCGGATTGCGCCAAACCGCCATGAACCAATGTTGCGCATGTTCGGCCATGCCGAGCGAGATCAGGCCGAGGGAATGGTTGGCCAAATGCATAATGACGAAAACAAAAACGATCAGACCCGAGCCGAGACGCAGCTTTCGCACGAGGCGATCGGTCATGATTGGCTTTCTTGCCTCGATGGTCATCAAACCCAATGTATATTGCCCGTTCACAACAGATCCGAAAACGGCTATCGCCTATCATCTACAGCGCTGCGCGTTATATACGACGCGCAAAGGTCGCTGTAGCACTTTTAATCTGCTGCATAATTTTATCCCTAAATCGATTCCGATTTAAGGAATTATGCAGTAGCCGCAACGCCGCATGCCGTCGAGAACGCGGCTTTTTGAAGCAGGGACCTTATTGTCACGCAACCGGTCGGAATTCGGGCAATCTTTTCACGATTCGGGTTCCTGCCATCACTTAATCGTCAACCGTGTGACGACATCATGAAGATTGCCTTTTACGCTCCCTTGAAGTCACCTGCCCATTCGGTCCCGTCCGGTGACCGGCTGATGGCCCGCCAGATCATCGCAGCATTGAAGATGGCGGGACATCAAGTCGAAGTCGCTTCCGAATTGCGCAGTTTCACGCCCACCCCGGAAGCCGGCCCACGCATGGAAATCGCCCGGCAGGCGCAAGCCGAAGCAGGCCGCCTGATCGAGCGCTGGCAAAGCGAGGCAGCGCCTGATCTGTGGTTCACCTATCATCCCTATTACAAGACGCCCGATCTCATCGGTCCATCCGTCGCCAGGAGGCTGGGCATCCCCTATGTCACGGCGGAGGCTTCCTATTCCCGCCGTCATGACGAGACCGGCTGGAGCGAGAATCAGCGCCTTATCGCCGATGCGGTAAGGCTGGCCGCCGTCAATCTGTGCTTTACCGAGCGGGACCGGATCGGTTTGCTCGATGCGATCCCCGATGGCCGCTACGAGCGCCTCCTTCCCTTCATCGATACCGCGCCCTTCGCCCGCTTGTCCTCCGATCCGCGACGGCTGATTACCGTGGCAATGCTGCGCAAGGGCGACAAGTTTGACAGCTACGCCATGCTGGCGGGTGCGCTTGATCTTATCCGCGATCAGGATTGGACCTTGACTATCATTGGCGACGGGCCGATGCGGGCCGAGGCAAGGTCGTTGTTTTCCACGTTCGGTGAAAACCGCATCATCTGGCGCGGAGAGCGTTCCACCGCAGAGATCGCGCAAGAACTGGCAACCGCCGGCCTTTATGTCTGGCCCGGCTGCAATGAAGCCTATGGCCTCGCCTATCTGGAGGCGCAGGCGGCGGGCCTGCCCGTCGTCGCGCAGGCAACGGCCGGCGTGCCGGAGGTGGTGATGGCGGATAGGGCGGGATTTTTGACACCGGAAGGCGATATCACGGCCTATGCCGGTGCTATCGCTCGACTTTTGAACGATCAGAACCTGCGGCAGAGCATGGCAGACGCAGCCTATCACTTCGTGCATCGGGAGCGTTCCTTGACCGCCGCGTCGCAGCGGTTGGAAACCATTCTTCGAAACCATCTGGGAGACACCTATTATGAGCGATAGAGCCGATTGGCAGCCCCTGCGCGACGAGCTGCAGCGATGGAACGCGGCCGGGCGAAAGGTGAAATTCTGGTTCCGCGATGATGATGCCATCGAGCCGACGCCTGCCCTCGACCGGCTTCTATCGCTTGCCAATCGTTTCGACGTGCCAATGGCTCTTGCGATCATTCCGGGACCGACAGGCGAGGCACTTGCCAAACGGCTGGCGGGCGAAAGCCGCATCACTGCCACGGTGCATGGCTGGACGCATCAAAACTATGCTCCTGACGAGACCAAGAAGCAGGAACTCGGTCTGCATCGGCCACAGGCAATCGTGCTCGACGAGCTGCATCGCGGCTTTGACAAGCTCGAAGCTCTTTATGGCAAGCAGTTCGTACCGCTGCTGGTGCCGCCGTGGAACCGGATCGCCGATGCGCTGCTGCTGCATCTCGCCCCCTTCGGCTATCGCGCCGTCTCCGTTTTTGGATTGGCAAAGCAGGCCCCTATCGGCCTGATCAACACGCATATCGATATCATGAGATGGCACGGTGTACGTGGCGGTTTACCGCATGCCGAAGTAATCGCACGTCTCGTTGAAGAACTCCGGATCCGTTTCGACGGCCATGACGAACCGATCGGGGTGATGACGCACCACCTCGTCCATGACGATCTCGCCTGGGATTTCGTCGAGACATTGTTCGAGGAAACGGTCGACCATGCCGCCATCGAATGGCGGCCGGTTGACCATTTCATATCCTAGCCGCCGTGTTGCGCTCAGCTAAGTTCCTGGGCAAGCCCGATGAGGAGCCCTTCAGGCCCGCGGATATAGCAGAGGCGATATGTGTTGCTATACTGGACCACCTCGCCGACGAGCTGCGCGCCGCGCATGCGGAGCCTTTCAAGGGTGTCGTCGATGTCGTCCACGGCAAACATGACGCGGAGATAGCCCAAAGCGTTGACCGGGGCGTTGCGATGATCCGCGATGACAGGCGGCGCAAAGAAACGGGAGAGCTCGAGTCGGCTGTGACCGTCCGGCGTGCGCATCATGGCAATTTCGACGCGCTGATCGCCGAGCCCGGTGATACGCCCCGCCCACTCTCCCTCAATCGTCGCCTGCCCTTCGAGCTCAAGGCCAAGTTCGCGAAAGAAATCAATCGCCCCTGCCAGGTCTTCGACGACGATTCCGACATTGTCCATCCGTTTGACGGCCATGCTTGCAGCCTCCCGAAAGTCGTTCCAGTCTACGGGGTGCGGCCCGATCTAACAATGGATGCTTGCGGCCAAACGTACCTCAGAGCTGCAGCGACTGTCCGTCAAAGGCGAAGAACGCTTCGGGGAAGCTCTTCTGTGCATCGCGCTGCATGTCGTCCAGTTCGCGGTCCGTGCGGCCGGGCGCGTGATGGAACATGGCAAGCCGCTTGGCGCCGGCCTTCTTGGCGAGCTTGATGCCCTCCTGCCATGTAGAATGGCCAAAACCAAGATATTTCTGCATCTCCGCTTCGAGATAGGTCGCATCGTAGATGGCAAGATCTGCATCCGCCATTAGCTCAAGCGCGGCCTCATCGAGTTTGCCTGCCACATGCTCGGTATCATAGACCATGGCGATCACCCGGCCCGCCCATTCGATGCGATAGCCGATACAGCCGCCGGGATGGTTCAGCCTCGTCGTATGAATGACGATGCCCGGATGCGGCTTCAACGTATCGCCGGCGGCGAAATCACGGAAATTCATCGCCGCGCGACAGATATCGGGTTCGACGGGGAACCATGGCGGCCGCATGAACTGGCCGATCAGCTGCCGCGTCGTCGTCTTGCCCGCCAGATGGCCCGACCAGAGATCGACGCTCACGCGCGGATCATAGATCGCGTTGAAGAAAGGTAAGCCGATGATGTGGTCGTAGTGGGAGTGGGTAAAGAAGAGATCGATGTTGCGAACCCCTTCCTTGGCAAGGGAGCCGGCCGCTTCGCGCAAACCCGTCCCGGCGTCGAATAAGATATGCCTGCCGTCATGCCGTAACTCAATGCACGACGTGTTACCGCCGTACCGCTCAAATTCCGGTCCCGATACAGGGATGCTCCCCCGCACGCCCCAAAATTTCAGCTCAAAACTATCGTTGTTCATGGAAGTTTTTACACCATTCCCCTTTCGGTCAAAAAAGCACACTTTTGCTATCGTGCGAAGCCAGCAATTTCTAAAAGTCGTGCAGTGGTAAAAACTGGATCTCATCGGTCAGCCGACACAGATCGTTGGGCGGATTGCCGCCAACGGATCGCACAGACCTAATATAGGTATGAAATGGCAGAATAGATAAGAGACGGGAATTTGCGTGTGGTTCTGATGGGCTAATCTATATTAGACCGCAACGAAATGCGAACCTTTGCGAGAGACTGAGAAGATTTGGCCGAGACTTGCGCGCTTCTATCCTAGAGCGTGGCGGCCGAACGTGCCGCCTGTTCGTAATAGCCAGACAATGCCCTCAGATGCGAAGCGATATCGGAGAGATCGTCTTGCGAGAGACCCGATACTTTCGTTGCCTCAACCAATAGCCGCTCGCGAATTTCGGTATAGCGCTTCAGCGCGTCCAGGCCCTTGTCAGTGACGCGGATGGTCTTTTCCTTGCCGGCCTTGCCGCTTTTGACGAGGCCTGCCGCCTCAAGCTTCTTGATGGCGTAATTGGCGACATGCGTGTCCTCGATGTCGAGGACGAGGCAGAGATCGGCAAGCGTTTTCGGCCGATCGCGATGCCGCACCGAATGGATGATCAGGATCTCGATCGGCGAAAGGCCAGGCACACCGGCCGCCGCCATGCAGCGCACCAGCCAACGATTGAAGGCATGGGAAAAGAGGATTGACCCGTATTCCAGCTCCGACAGAGCCGGCGAGCTGCCGCCGGCCAGATGGGCCGACGATACGATCAATTCGCGTCGCTTACTCTTTTCCTCGGACGTCACCTGAAAACTCCTTCGAACCGGATCAAGGCCCAGCAGATTCGACGGGCCGAGCGATCAAGGCCGCTCGACCCGGCATCACATTGCTATTCGTCCCGTTTTCCGTAGCCACCGCCAGTGGGAGTGACGACCGTAAAGGCTTCGCCAGCTTCGAGGATGGTATGGGCCGAGCCGATCAGTTCCTCGATCTTGCCATCGTTGCGACGGACATAATTGCGGCCGGTCTGTCCTGCTTCGCCGCCCTTCACGCCAAAGGGCGCCACACGCCGATGGCCTGACAGGATCGCGAATTCCAGCTTTTCGCGCGTGCGGATCGTGCGTTGCGTGCCGTTGCCGGCGTTCCATTTGCCGCGTCCGCCCGAATTCGGACGAATGTGGAAATCTTCCAGCACGACCGGGAACCGAGTTTCGAGGATTTCGGGGTCGGTCAGGCGCGAATTGGTCATATGCGTGTGCACCGCATCGGCGCCATTGAAACCCGGTCCTGCCGGCGCACCGGAGCAGATCGTCTCGTAATATTGATAGGCATCGTTGCCGAAGGTCAGATTGTTCATCGTGCCTTGGGCTGCGGCAAGCGCCTCGACGGCGCCGAACAGGCAGTTAGTCACGGCCTGGCTGACCTCGACATTGCCGGCAACGACGGCCGCTGGATATTTCGGCGTCAGCATCGTGCCTTCGGGAATGATGATCCGGATCGGCCGGAGGCAGCCGGCATTCATCGGAATATCGGCCTCGACGAGCACACGGAAGACATAGAGGACGGCGGCGCGTGTGACGGGCTGCGGCGCATTGAAATTGTCCGGGCGCTGCGCGGACGTGCCGTTGAAATCGACCGTCGCCTCGCGCTTGTCCTTGTCGATCGAAATCTTGACGACGATCTTGCAGCCCTGATCCATCTCATAGCTGAATTCACCGTCGGACAGGCGATCGAGGACGCGGCGCACGCTTTCTGCCGCGTTATCCTGAACATGGCCCATATAGGCATCGACCACATCCTCGCCGAAGTGAACGATCATCTTCTTCAGCTCGGCGACGCCCTTCTCGTTGGCTGCAACCTGGGCCTTGAGATCGTTGATGTTCTGCGCCAGCGTGCGCACCGGATAGCGCGCACCCGTCAGCAGCTTGGTAAGTTCCGCCTCACAGAATCGGCCGCGATCGAGCAGCTTGAAATTGTCGATATAGACGCCTTCCTCCTCGATATGGGTGGCGAGCGGCGACATGGAGCCCGGCGAAATGCCGCCGATATCGGCGTGATGGCCGCGGCTGGCGACCCAGAAGCGGATCTTCTGACCCGCATCGTCAAAGACCGGGGTACAGACCGTGAGGTCAGGCAGATGCGTGCCGCCATTATAGGGCGCATTGATGAGGAAGACGTCGCCCGGATGGATGACGGCGTTTTCGCGGATCGCGGTTGCGACCGACGCATCCATCGAGCCCAGATGAACCGGCATATGCGGCGCGTTGGCGACCAGATTGCCTTCCGCATCGAAGACGGCGCAGGAGAAATCCAGCCGCTCCTTGATATTGACCGAATAGGCCGTGTTTTGCAGCGTCATGCCCATCTGCTCGGCGATCGACATGAAAAGATTGTTGAAAATCTCCAGCATCACCGGATCGGCCTTGGTACCGATGGCGTTGCGTTCGGGCAGCGCCTTGATGCGCTCGAGGACGATATGATCCTTGACCGTCAGCTGCGCCTGCCAGCCGTCCTCGATGACAACAGTCTGGTTCGGCTCGATGATGATGGCCGGACCGGTCACGGTCTGGCCGGGCTTGATCGCCTGGCGCAGAACAACGGCCGCATCGTGACTCTCGCCGTTCGAATAGAAGGCGGTGCGCCTTGCTGCCTCAGCTTCACCTTCGCCCATCGTCTCCAGCTCGACTGCGATATCGGCCGCAGCGCCGCCGATCGTTTCGATCTCGACGGCTTCCACCACCAAAGGCTTGTCCTCGGCAACGAAACCGAAGCGGCGCTTGTGCAGCGTCTCGAATTGGCTGCGCAGCCGCGAGGGCTTGTCGATCTCGGGGAAAGTCGTTTCGACCGCCAGCAGCGTATCGGTGCCAGCATAGCGGATATGGGCGCGCTGGACCGTCTTGATCTCGGCCGTTGCGACACCTTGGGCTCCCAATTCGGGCACGCATTCGCCACGCAGTTCGCTGCCAAGCGCTGCGATGGCGGCAGGTGCGGCATCATCGAGGGAAACGCCGAGTGCCTTCTGGCGCGTTGCGCGGATATCGGCAAGGCCCATGCCATAGGCGGAGAGAAGGCCGGACATCGGATGCAGAAGGATGCTCTTCATGCCGAGCGCATCGGCCACCAGACAGGCATGCTGGCCACCGGCGCCGCCGAAGCAGTTGAGCGCATAGCGCGTCACGTCATAGCCGCGCTGCACGGAGATTTTCTTGATCGCCTCGACCATATTGGCAACCGCGATGCGGATAAAGCCGTCGGCAACGTCCTCCGGGCTTCGCCCATCGCCAATTTCGGCTGCGAGGGATGCGAACTTGGTCCGCACCGTCTCGACATCGAGCGGCTGATCCTGGTTGGGTCCGAAAATGGAGGGGAAGAATTCCGGCAGCAGCTTGCCGGCCATGACATTGGCATCGGTGACCGCCAGCGGACCGCCATTGCGATAGCAGGCCGGACCCGGAAAGGCGCCGGCAGAATCTGGGCCGACGCGGAAGCGATCACCATCGAAATGCAGGATCGAACCGCCGCCGGCCGCGACAGTGTGGATCAGCATCATCGGCGCACGGACGCGGACGCCCGCCACCTCCGTCTCGAAGGCGCGCTCATATTCGCCATCGAAATGCGCCACATCCGTCGAGGTGCCGCCCATGTCGAAGCCAATGACATTGGCAAAACCCGCCTGCTCGCCGGTTTTCGCAAGGCCGACCACGCCGCCAGCCGGACCCGAAAGGATCGCGTCCTTGCCCTGGAACATGTCGGCGGCCGTCAATCCGCCTGACGACATCATGAACATGACGCGCGCGCCGGTGCGCTCGACATCGAGCTCATCGCAGACCTGGCGGATGTAGCGGCCGAGCACCGGCGACAGATAGGCGTCGATGACAGCCGTATCGCCGCGGCCGACGAGCTTGATCAGCGGTGAGACCTCATGACTGACCGAAACCTGCTCGAAGCCAATGGATCTGGCGATCCTCGCGACCGCAGCCTCATGCGCCGGAAATTTATAGGCATGCATGAAGACGATGGCGACGGAGCGATAACCTCTAGCGAGAAGGTCGCGCAGTGCCGCTTCTGCAGCCTTTTCGTCCAGAGCCAGTTCGACGGTGCCGTCGGCAAGCACCCTCTCTTCGATCTCGACGACATCTTCGTATAGCGCTTCCGGCTTGACGATCTCGGTCGCGAAGATCTTCTTGCGCTCCTGATAGCCGATGCGCAGCGCGTCACGAAATCCCTTCGTCGTTACCAGCGCAAGGCGTTCGCCCTTGCGCTCGAGCAGCGCATTGGTGGCGACCGTCGTGCCCATGCGGACCTCGCCGATCGCACCTTCAGGAACCGGCTCGCCCTTGCCAAGACCGAGATGGAGACGAATGCCATGAACGGCCGCATCGCGATAAGCCTCGGGATTTTCCGAGAGGACCTTGCGGGCGTGGAGAGCACCGGACGGATCGCGCCCGACAACGTCGGTAAAGGTACCGCCGCGATCGATCCAGAAATCCCAACGACCCGAAATCTTCTCCGACAAACCCGCCTCCAGCAGAACGACGCCAACAACGATGATAATATATCGATAAATCGTCAACGTTTTATCGTCAACATGAATCGATACCGATCGCCGTGACAATTTTCGTCATCATAACGCTTGCGGCGAGCCTGACCTAATCCTCGAAGCGGCTCGTTGCCTCGCGATCGTGATCATATCGTCTCGCGAGCGGAAACGGCGGCAGCCAGGATTCGCGGCGGACGGTCCAGAGTTCGTAGGTCGGCTTCAACCGATCCGGAGCATCGAGAGACCCGAGGTTCACTTCGATTTCGTCTGCGCTTCGCGAGAAGACGGACGAGCCGCAGTGAGGGCAGAAAAATCGGCCGGCATAGTCTCGTGTTTCGCCTTCGATCGTCACCGCATCCTCGGGAAAGATCGCGGAGGCATGGAAAAGCGCGCCGTGATGCTTGCGGCAGTCGAGACAATGACAAATGCCGACCCGATAGGGGCGCCCCGACGCGACGATCCGCACCTTGCCGCACAAGCAGCCGCCGGTAAATCGATCCATCTTGCACTTCCTCAAAAACAAGCAGACGACTGTCTACGACAAACGGAACAGCCGCTGCAACGGCAGGCGGCTGGTGGGAGCATGGCGTTTCATTATAACGCCACGCTCCATCGGAGCACAGCCGAAGCAGATGGGCTAATGCAATCCACCGACGCCGAGCAAGCGTTCAACCGCGCCATGATCCGCAGCCAGCCCCTCGGGCGTACCCTTCCAGGCAAGCCGGCCGCGTTCCAGAATGATGACATCGCTGGCAAAATCGAGCGCGCTTTGGATGCGCTGCTCGACGAGCAGGATCGTCATATCGCCCGATTTGGCAAGCTTGGCGAAGGCGGCCATCAACTCCTCGCAGATGACGGGGGCAAGCCCCTCCAGCGGCTCGTCGAGAAGCAGGACGGAAGGACGGCCGAGAATTGTACGGGCCGTCGACAGCATCTGCTGTTCGCCGCCGGAAAGCTGGCTGCCTAAATTTTTGCGACGCTCCTTCAGGCGCGGGAACATGTCATAGGCTTCCTGCAAAGCGCTCTTCGGCCGTCCTTTGAGCCCAACGGAGAGATTTTCCTCCACCGTCAGCGTCGGAAAGACGTCGCGCGTCTGCGGCACATAGCCGAGGCCCTGATGGGCGCGGCGGGCGCTCGGCAGGCCAGCGATGTCGGCCGAACCCAGCCGGATGCGGCCATCATAGCGCCGGGTCTGCCCGGCGAGCGTGGCAAGCAGCGTGCTCTTGCCCATGCCGTTGCGGCCGAGCACGGCGAGCCGCCCGCCGGCGCGGACCGAAAATGAAACCCCTTCCAGCACCCGCGTCGGCCCGTAGCCGGCCGACAGGTTTTCGACTTCAAGCGGCGTGGCCGGCATTGGCATAGCTCCCAAGATAGGCTTCGCGCACCCGCGCATCCTGCGTCACGTCTTTCGGTGAACCGTCGAATATGATTGTGCCGGCGGCGAGCACCACCACGCGCTTGGCGAAGCGGAAAACGAGGTCCATGTCATGTTCGATCATCAGCACGGCGAGATCGGCGGGAAGATCGGCCAGCGCCTGCTCAATGCGGCCGGTATCGCTCTGCGGCACGCCGGCCGCGGGCTCATCGAGCAGGAGCACCTTCGGCTTCAGGGCCATGGCAACGGCAATTTCCAGGAGCCGCTGTTGGCCGTAAGCGATTTCGCTGACCTTGCGATGCGCAAGTGCGCTGAGGCCGAGCGTGTCGAGCAGTTCCTCCGTTTCGGCCATGACATCGCGCATGGCGAGGAAATTGCCGAACATGCGACCGGAGCGACCCGTCCGCTGCAGCACGGCCATGCCCACATGCTCGGCCGGAGTCATATCCTGAAACAACCTGGTCACCTGGAACGAGCGTACGAGGCCGCGCCTGACCCGGCCGATGGCATCGACCTTGTTGACGTTTTGTCCCGCAATACGGACTTCGCCGGAATCGACGGGCAGATTGCCCGTGACGAGATTGACGAAGCTGGTCTTGCCCGCGCCGTTCGGGCCGATGAGCGCAACACGATCTCCCGGCGCCATCGACAGGCTGACATTGTTCGTCACCGTCAGACCCCCGAACGCCTTCTTCAGATTGCTGACTTCAAAAATCGCACTCATGCCCGCGCCTCCCTGCGACGGGCCACATAGGCGGCGGCCGTGCCGTAAATGCCCGTGGGCGCGAAGAGAACGACGAGAATCAGCAGAGCGCCGACGATCGTCAGCCAATGGAAGGGATTGGCGGCCGAGACGTAATCCTCGAACAGCATGAAAATCAGCGTGCCGACGAGCGCGCCGAACAGCGATCCAGTGCCGCCGAGTACGAGCATGACGAGCGCCTCGGCCGATTGTGTGAAGGAGAGGCTGTCGAGACCGACGACCTGTGTCGAGATCGCGGTCAAGGCGCCGCCGATGCCGGCAACGGCGCCGGAAATGACATACATCTTGATGAGAGCCACCTTCGGCGAAGCGCCCATGGCGCGGATGCGCAAGGGATCCTGCCGAATACCGCGGCAGAGCATGCCGAAGGGCGAACGGACGAGAAAGCGCAAAAGCACGAGGACGATCAGCAGCAGTGCCACGCCATAGAAGTAGGCCGTGTGCCCATAGAGATCGAACTCGAAAACACCGAACAGCGGATCGGCTGAAATCCCCGACAATCCATCGCTGCCGCCTGTCCAGCTCGATGCCTTGTTGGCGAATTCGTGGAAGAGATAGACCAGCGCGATCGAGAGCACGAGCTGCGGCAGGCCATGCGCTCTCAAAATGACGACGCCGCAGATCAGGCCGGCGATGGCTCCGGCGACGATGCCGGCAAGCGTCATGAGCAAGGGATCGTTGATGCCGTAATGGGCCGATGCGATGCCGGCAGCGTAGGCGCCGGCACCGAACAGCGCCGCATGACCGAGGGTCGCCACGCCGCAATAGCCTGTGACAAGATCGAGCGACAGCACGAGAAGCGCGATTGCGATCAGACGGGTGAGAAGGGCGAGGTTGTCCGGAAAAAGCAGATAGCCGGCAGCAGCTATGACGAGGATGACCGCAACCGCGACCAGGTCCTGCCCGAATGTACGATGTCTGGTCACGGTCGTCGCCGCCTCTCTTTCAAGGGTCAAGGCCATGTTACTTCATTCTCCCGGCAAAGCCGCGCGGGAAGACGCAGACGATGGCGATGACGGCCAGATAGAAGAAGAATTCGCCGTATTCCGGCATGAGGTAGCGGCCGGTCGTGTCGATGCAGCCGAGAATGAGGCAGGCGAGCAGCGCGCCGGAGATCGAGCCCGCGCCGCCGACAGAGACGACGACCAGGAAGGTCACCATGTAGCGCAGGGCATAATAGGGTTCGACCGGTAGTAGCTCGGCCCCCACGACGCCGCCGAAGGCGGCAAGCCCAACGGCAATCGCGAAGCTGACCGCATAGACGATTTCTGTTCGCACACCGAGAGCCGCCGCCATTGAGGCATTGTCGACTGAGGCCCGTAGCTTCACGCCGAAGGAGGTCTTCTCAATCGTGTACCACAGCGCCAAAGCAACGATGAGGCCACAGACGATCGCGAAGATGCGATGGGTGCCGATGGTCCGAAAGCCAAGATCGACGGAGCCCTGCAGGCTGCCCGGCAAGGGTATGGTCTTCAAAGTCGGGCCGAAGACGTAGTTGGCGATACCGATGATGCAGAAGGTGATGCCGATCGTCATCAGCACCTGCGTCAACTCGGGCGCACCATAGATGCGCCGATAGAGCAGCCGTTCGATCGGGATGGAGATGATGACCGTGCCAACCACGGCCAGCAATACTGCGGCAGCATAGCCAAGACCAAGATCATGTGCGGCATAAGAGGCGATATAGCCGCCGATCATGGCAAAGGCGCCATGGGCCAGATTGACGACGCGCATCAACCCCATCGTGACCGAGAGGCCGATGGAGATGACGAACAGCACCATGCCGTAAGCGAGGGCATCGACTGCTATGCTGAGCACGGTTTGCATTGATATCGCTGGTCCGGTTATTGTTACGCGACCGCTGTCGTCACACCCCTGAACGGAGGCTTCCGATCAGAGGTAGGAGCTTCAGGAGCGCTTACTTCGCGGCAGCAAGGCCTGGATCGCCCTGCTTCTCGAAGGTCTGGATTTCCTTGTTGTAGTATTTGCCGTCATCGCCCTTGGCGACCTCACGCAGATAGATGTTCTGCGTGATATGCCGGCTTTCCGCGTCGATGGTGACCGGGCCGCGCGGGCTGACCCAGGACAGGCCCTTGACTGCATCAACGGCCTTCTGCGCATCCTGCTTGCCGCCGGTCGCCTCGATCATCTTGTAGATGACATGCATGCCGTCGAAAGCGCCGACGGCCGGGAAGGTCAGCTCGGCAGGATTGCCGATCGCCTTGCCGGCGGCCGCGACGAAAGCCTTGTTTTCCGGCGAGTCATGCGAAATCGCATAGTGGAAGGTCGTTTGCATGCCGAGCGCGGCATCGCCAAGCGCCGGCAAATCGGATTCCTGCGTGAGGTCGCCGGGTGCAAAAAGCTTGATGCCGGCAGCCTTCAGGCCATTCTCATTATAGGCCTTGACGAAGCCGAGCGTCGTCGGGCCGGATGGCAGGAAGGCGAAGACGCCTTGCGCGCCGGAATCCTTGATGCGCTGCATGATCGGGCTGAAATCATTGGTCGAAAGCGGCATGCGGATCGCCTGAGCCACCTGGCCGCCCTGCTTCTCGAAACCGGCCTTGAAGGCGTTTTCGGCGTCGACGCCCGGGCCGTAATCGCTGACGACGGAGATGACCTTCTTCACGCCGGCATCGTAGGCAACCTTGGCGATCGGCGTCGACGTCTGCCACGTGGTGAATGAAGTGCGCACGACGAGCGGGCTCTTGGTGACGATAGCCGAAGTGGCGGCGTTGAAGATCACCATCGGCACATTGGCCTGCTTGAGGATCGGTGTTACCGCCATCGCATCCGGGGTAAAGTAGAAGCCGGCGAGATACTGAACCTTCTCCTTGACGACGAGCTCCTGGGCGAGCGACTTCGATTGGGCGGGATCAGCTGCCGGCAAGTCGCGGTAGATCACCTCCACCTCATCATTGCCGACCTTCTTGCCGTTGACGGCCATATAGGCGTCGATACCGGCCTTGAAATTCTTGCCCTGCAGCGCGAACGGGCCGGAAAACGGACCGATGACGCCGATCTTAATAGTATCGGCATAGGCAGCACCGCCAAGAGCAACGGCCGCGATAGCGGCCAAGACAAACCGTTTCATTTTCTCTCCTCCCGGCAGCCGTTTTTTTGAGCTGCCCTTGATCATTCAAATTCTGATCATCACCAATTTCTCATGGGAAATGGTGATGTAAAATGAAATAAAACCTTGCTTCCATACCAATTCAGTTATGAATGGCGACGAATATCCTGCTCGGCTGTCGTTCCCAAGCGCTTGATCGAACCGACCAGTTGCAACGCGTGGCGCAACGAAGCTGCCGTTGCCACCACCATAGGGGGCAATAGCAGCCATTCCAATGTCCAGGCGGCGCCAGAGCGCTCCTGCTCGTGTACCAGCGACTGGTGAATGCCCGAAAGCTGCACCGCATTGAAGCGGGCAAACGTGACCAGCGTTTCGGCAGCGACCGGGTTTTGTTTGTGCGGCATCGCCGATGAACCGCCGCCGCCGGCAAGCTCGATCTCGTCGCCCGCCTGCGCCAGAAGTGCCACGTCCTGGCCGATCTTGCCGAGGCTGCCGGAGATCATCGAAAGCAATCCGGCCAGTTCGGCAACGCGCCCCCTCTGGCTCTGCCATTGCGGCTCGTCCGTGAGGCCGAGCGCTTGTGCCAGCGAACTCCTGACTTCCGCCGCATTCGGCCCGAATTTTTCCAACGTACCGGCGGCCCCGCCGAATTGCAGCGGAAAAGTCTCCTGCGTCAGCCGATCGCGGTACTGATCGAGCGGATGCTGCCAAGCCCGCAGCCGATCGGACACGGTGATCGCAATCGCCGCCTGCATCCGGGTGCGACCCATCAGCCTGTTCGATCCGAAACGCTCATCCAGTTTGGCAAGCGCGGATGATACGGCGAAGAGGCGGCCGCTCAGGATAAATGCCGCTGCCTTCAGCCTCAGCATCAAGCTGGTGTCGATGACATCCTGGCTGGTGGCGCCGAAATGGACATGCTTGCCTGCATCCTCGCCGACGGCCTTGCGCAGCTGTCTGACAAGATCGGGGACGACGACACCATCTGAAGCCGTCGCCGTCTTCAGGCTTTGCAGATCCGGTTCGAAAGTCGCGCAGACTTCGGCGATACGAGCAGCCGCTGCCTGCGGGATCAACCCATGCCGCGCCTCGACCTCGGCAAGCGCTGCTTCGAAGGCGAGCATGGAACGGATATCGGCCTGGGCCGAGAAATAGGCCGCAATCTCCTCGTCACCGAGAAGGCCTGACAGAAAGGAATGATCGAAGGGAGAAACGCTCATGGCTTATATATCGAGGAAAACCGTTTCCTTGTCGCCCTGCAAATGGACGTCGAAGGTGTAGACGGAGCCTTCCTTGCGGGCGATCAGCGTTGCCAAACGTTCCTTGTGTTCGATGCGGGCAAGCAAAGGATCTTCCACGTTGGCGGCAGCCTCTTCCGGAAAATACATCCGCGTATGCAGACCGATATTAATACCGCGCGCCACGATCCAGACGGTGATGTGCGGCGCCATCTTGCGGCCGTCCTTGAAGGGAACACGGCCGGGCTTGATGGTCTCGAAACGGAAAACGCCGTCAGTCGAATTGGTCGGACAACGCCCCCAGCCGGTAAAATGCGGATCGGCCGTGCCGCGCAACTCCGACGGGCTGTTGTACAATCCGGCACTGTCTGCCTGCCAGATTTCGAGGACGGCATCCTTGACCGGCGCTCCCGCCCCATCAATCACCCTGCCCGTCACCGTAATGCGCTCGCCAAGCGTCTTGTCGTTGACCATGACGGAGCCGAGATCGGCCTCGTAGACGCCGCCTATCTCGCTGTAATTCGGCGTCAGACCGATATGGACGTAAGGGCCTGCCGTCTGCGACGGCGTTTCCTTCAGATAGCCGAGATCCTGTACCATCAATTGCCCTCCGGCCGGTTTTCGAACAGGGTCGAACGGCGACCGCGCAGCACGATATCGAATTTATAGGCGCGGGCATCCATCGGGATCGTATTACCCCAGTCGAGCGGTGCAATCAGCTGCTCGATCGCCTGTTTGTCGGGGATCGTGCCGACGATCGGACATTTCCAGATCATCGGATCGCCCTCGAAATACATCTGCGTGATCAGCCGCTGCGCAAAGCCGTGGCCGAAGACGGAGAAGTGGATATGCGCCGGCCGCCAGTCATTGACGCCGTTCGGCCAGGGATAGGCGCCGGGGCGTATGGTGCGAAAGGCATAGCGCCCCTCATCATCCGTGATGGCGCGGCCGCAGCCGCCAAAATTCGGATCGATAGCAGCGAGATAGGTTTCCTTCTTGTGGCGATAGCGCCCTCCGGCATTGGCCTGCCAGAATTCGAGCAGCACGCCCGGCACCGGTCGGGCGCGCTCATCGAGTACACGACCATGAACGATGATCCGTTCACCGATGGCGCTTTCGCCAGGCTTGGCAAAATTATGGATCAGGTCGTTGTCGAGTTCGTTCAATATGGAATGACCGAAGACCGGCCCGGTGATTTCCGAGATCGTGCCGTCGAGCGACAGCAATGCGCGCTGTGGCGAGCGCAATACGGAGGTCTTGTAGCCGGGCGCAAAGGCCGGCGGATGCCATGCGCGGTCTCTCGCGAAAAAGGCGCCCGTTTCGGGCTTGCTGTTGGTTCTATCGGACATGTCTGCCTCGTTTCATGCCGCCTGTTCGGCGTCCATCTGTTCGAAAACCTGCTTGGCGATCTTGATCGCGTGGTTGGCGGCCGGCACGCCAGCATAGATCGCCACATGCAGAAGCGCCTCGCAGATGTCCTCGCGCGTCGCGCCGGTATTGCGCGTTGCGCGCACATGCATGGCCACCTCATCATCCTGACCAAGTGCGGCCAGAAGCGCGATCGTCACGATGGAGCGCTCGCGCCGGCTGAGCGTCGGGCGCGACCAGACATGCCCCCAAGCCGCTTCGGTGATCAGCTCCTGGAAAGGCTGGTCGAACTCCGTTACGGCCTGCTGCGCACGATCGACATGGCTGTCGCCGAGCACAGCGCGGCGTGTCGCCATGCCCTGAAGATAGCGCTCGGACGGCGCGGTAGGGTCATTCATCAGGCTTGTTCTCCACGCAGGACGACATCGATGAAGGCACGGATGACTTCGGTCAACGCCTCGGGTTGTTCGACGCAGGGGATATGGCCGGCGTCCTTGATCACTTCATAACGCGCATTCGGAATGAGCTTAGCCGTCGACAGAACCACATCGGGCGGCGTCGAGCCATCTTGATCACCGACGATGCAGATGGTGGGCACGGCGATCTTGGCCGCGGCTTCGGTGAGATCGGCATCGCGAAGGGCCGCGCAGGTGGCGGCATAGCCCGCGACCGGCTGGCGGATCAGCATATTGCAATAGCCGGTATAGGCGATGTTTTCCGGACGGCGGAAGGCGGGCGTGAACCAGCGCTCCATGATGGAATCGACGATGGATTCGATACCCTCAGCTTCGACCTGCGCAATGCGGGCATTCCAACTCTCGGTCGTGCCGATCTTGTGGGCGGTATCGCAGAGGACCAGCGCCCGCACCAGATCCGGACGGCGTTGATAGAGCGACTGCGCGATCAGCCCGCCGACCGACAGGCCGCAGATAATGGCGTTCTTAACCGAGAGGAAATCGAGCAGCCCGGCAAGGTCGGTGGCATGATCCTCGATCGAATAAGGCATCTGACCGAGATCGGAGAGACCATGGCCGCGCTTGTCGTAGAGCACGATGGCGAAATCGCCGGCCAGGCGCACGATCACATCCCGCCAGATCCGGAAATCGGTGCCGAGCGAATTGGCAAAGACAAGAACCGGCTTGTCGGCGGGGCCGCCGATGATCTGATAGTGGATCGTGACGTCGTTGATGCGGGCAAACTGCACTGGAAATCTCCTCGACCGCGAGATTGGATGTATAATCTGGTTAGGTAAAATGATATTTCTTTGCTCTACGATAACTCCAGGGTTATGAGTAAGCATGCTCGACGCACGCATCAAGTTCCGCCATCTGCAAACCTTTGTCGAGGTTGCGCGCCAGAAAAGCGTGATCAAGGCGGCCGGGCTGCTGAATATCAGCCAGCCGGCGGTGACGAAAACCATCCGCGAACTCGAAGAAGCACTCGGCGTCGCCGTCTTCGAGCGCGATGGGCGCGGTATCCGCATCACCCGCTATGGCGAAGTTTTTCTCCGCCATGCCGGTGCCGCGTTGACAGCACTCCGACAAGGGTTGGACTCGGTTTCGCAGGAGCGCTCCGGCGAAGCGCCGCCGATCCGCGTCGGCGCACTGCCGACGGTCTCGACACGCATTATGCCGCGGGCGATGGACCTGTTTCTCAAAGAGGAGACCTGGAGCCGCATCAAGATCGTGACAGGCGAGAACGCGGTGCTGCTAGAGCAACTGCGCATCGGCGACCTCGATCTCGTCGTCGGCCGATTGGCGAGCCCCGACAAGATGACCGGCTTTTCCTTCGAGCACCTCTACTCTGAACAGGTCGTCTTCGCCGTCAGGGCCGGCCATCCGCTCCTATCGGGCGGGCAGTCGCTGTTTTCCGATCTCAACCGCTATACTGTCCTGATGCCCACGCGCGGCTCGATCATCCGGCCCTTCGTCGAGAGCTTCCTGATCGCCAACGGCGCCGGCGGACTGCCCAACCAGATCGAAACCGTGTCAGATTCCTTCGGCCGCGCCTTCGTGCGATCGAGCGACGCCATCTGGATCATCTCGGCCGGCGTCGTTGCCGGGGATGTCGATGACGGGCTATTGGCGCTGCTGCCGATCGATACCAGCGAAACGAAAGGACCGGTCGGCTTGACCATGCGCACCGACGCTATCCCCACCCTGCCCCTATCGATCCTGATGCAGACAATCCGAGAAGCGGCAGGCGAGATTGCCAAGAAGCTCTAATGCTCGCCTAGAACGGTAGACCGACATAATTCTCGGCGAGCGCGGTCGAAGCGGCGCGCGAATGGGTGAGATAATCGAGTTCGGCTTCCTGAATCTTCTGGTCGAAATCGCTGGTATCGGGAAAACGATGCATCATCGTCGTCATCCACCAGGAGAAGCGCACCGCCTTCCAAACGCGAGCAAGCGCGCGGGCGGAATAGGCGCCCAGCCCTGCATTCGAGCGATCCTGATAATGTTCGGCAAGCCCCGAAAACAGATAATGCACGTCGCTCGCCGCCAGATTGAGCCCTTTGGCGCCGGTCGGCGGCACGATATGGGCGGCATCGCCGACGAGGAAAAGGCGGCCGAACCGCATGGGCTCGGCCACGAAGGAGCGCAGCGGCGCGATCGATTTCTCGAAGGACGGCGCGGTGATCAGAGCCTCGGCATGATGGGCCGGCAGCCGGCGGCGCAGTTCATCCCAGAAGCGGTCGTCGCTCCAGTCCTCGACCTTCTCGTCGAGCGGACACTGAATGTAATAGCGGCTGCGTGTCATCGATCGCATGGAGCATAGCGCGAAACCACGGGGATGGTTGGCATAGATCAGCTCGTGATTGACGGGCGCCACCTCCGCCAGCACGCCGAGCCAGCCGAAGGGATAGACCTTCTCGAAGCTGCGGATTGCCTTTTGCGGCACCGATTTGCGGCTGACACCATGAAAGCCGTCACAGCCGGCAATGAAATCGCAATCGATGCGATGCGAAATGCCGTCCTTCTCGTAAGTCAGATAGGGCATATCGCCATCGAAACCGTGCGGCTGGACGTTGGCGGCGCCGTAGATGGTTGGAGCGCCGCTTTCCTCGCGGCGAGCCATCAGGTCACGGGTCATCTCCGTCTGACCATAGATGACGACCCGTTTGCCGCCGGTGAGACCATGAAGGTCGATGCGATGATCGCGGCCGTCGAAGGCGAGCGAGAAGCCATCATGCGGTAAGCCCTCGGCATGCAGGCGCGTGGCGGACTTCGCCTGATCCAGCAGGCGGACGGTGCCTTCCTCCAGAACGCCGGCGCGCACGCGGCCGAGAATATAATCCTTGCCGACCCGATCGAGAATGACATTGTCGATGCCGGCTTCCGTGAGCAGCTGGCCGAGCAGCAGCCCAGACGGCCCCGAACCGATAATGGCGACTTGAGTGCGCATTGTCTCCTCCCATGCATATTTCTTGCCTCAAGTCTCTTCGGCGCGAGGCAAGTCCGCAATGGACATTTCGGTCATGAAATTGCACAAATCGAACATGGCGAGGGAGGAGTGCCATGACGAAGAACGTGCCGATCTATGAGCTCTATGGCGAAAATACCGGCCGGAAGCCGGATTTCTGGCTGCATTGCGAAACAATTCCGTCCCGCAGCAGCCTCCATCACTGGGAGATCCGCCCACACCGGCATGAGAGCTTTTTCCAGATCTTGTACATAGATGCCGGATCCGGCGATGCCATCTTTGACGGAACTCCCCATGCCATAACGCCGCCCGCCGTCATTACCGTGCCGCCTCGCCTCAATCACGGCTTCCGCTTTTCGCGAGATATAGACGGCTTTGTCATCACGGTGCTGATCTCGCATCTGAAGGCGTCCCCGGGCGATCGCAGCCGGCTCGGAGCATGGCTTGCAGAGCCCCATTTAACCCTGCTCGACATGGGCAACGAAGACGCGGCTTATGTCGCCAATACGCTAAAACGCCTGGGCGAAGAATTTGCGAGCCACCGCAACGGCCGCAACGATCTGCTGGATGCCTATCTGACTTCGGCCTTGCTGCTGACGGCGCGTATAGCCCAAAAGGCTGAAGAAGGATCGACGCCAGGCGACGAAAGCGAGCGCCGCATGGAGATGCTGCAGGGCCTCATCCAGCGCCACTTCCGCTCGCACAAGCCGGCCGCCTTCTATGCCGAGAACCTCGGCATCTCGCCGGCCCATCTCAGCCGCATCGTACGCAGCCGGACCGGGCACGGCGCTCATGAATTGATTACGCGCAAGCTGCTGGATGAAGCCAAGCGCGAACTGGTCTTCACCTTCGCGACGGTCCAGGAAATCAGCTATCGCCTCGGCTTTGCCGATCCGGCTTATTTCTCGCGCTTCTTCGCCAAGCAGACTGGCCAGACGCCGCGCGCTTGGCGTATCGAGGAGCGGGAGAGGCTCGGGATGTGAGCAAGCATCTGGATCGAGGGCAGCCACCCGCCCTCGTGCTTCGAGGAGGCCTAAAGGACCGTCTCGAACCACGAAGATGCCCCGAAAATACAAAGCTACGGCAGCACCAGCCGCAGCGCCTTCTGCGTCTCCTTTAACAATGGCAGGAACCTCTCGGCCATGTCGGAAGCCGCAACATAGGCAGCCGGAGCACCGATATTGATCGCCGCCACGGTCTGGCCGCGATCGTTTTCGACCGGCACGGCAATCGAGCAAAGGCCGATTTCCAGCTCCTGATCGATAACGGCATAGCCCTGCTCCCTCACCCGGCGGAACTCGGCCATCAACTCCTCGGGATCGGTCTTGGTATTCGGCGTGTTCGCCTTGAGATCAGTTCGCCCAAGCACCGAACGCGCCTCGCCTTCCGACAGCGCCGCCAGCAGGACGCGGCCCATCGAAGCGCAGAAAGCCGGAAGGCGGCTGCCGGGCGTCAGGTTGATCGACATCACCCGACGCTGCGAGGCACGCGCGATATAGACGACTTCCGTGCCGTCGAGCACCGAGGCGGACGCATTCTGCCCGGCGCGCTCGGCAAGCTGATCGAGATGCGGCTGGATGATGGTCGGCAGCGGCGTCGCCGCCAGGTAGGCATGGCCGAGCCGCAGGATCTTCGGCGTCAGCGTAAAGAATTTGCCGTCATAAACAGCATAGCCGAGGTCGGAGAGCGTCAGCAGCGAACGGCGCACCGTGGCACGATCGAGGCCGGTCAACTTCGATGCCTCGGCGATCGTCAGGCGCTGCCGCGTCTCCCCAAAGGCCTCGATGACTTTCAATCCCCTGGCAAAGCCGCTGACGAAATCCGTTTCGCGCATAACAGCCTCCAATCCTCATCCGATTTGTGCGATATATGAACAAAAATCAAATAACGCACAAATTAATTGCCGTCCAGTCCATGCTGATCTATTCGAAAGGAAGAGGACGGGGCGCCTTGGTCCGCCCGCATTTGCAAGTGGGAGTTTTCGCATGGATAAGACAATTGCGAGCACGGCGGCTGCCGTCTCCGAGATCGGCGATGGTGCGACCGTGATGATCGGTGGCTTTGGCGGCTCAGGCGCGCCGATCGAACTCATCCACGCGCTGATCGACAAAGGTCCTAAGAACCTGACTGTCATCAACAACAATGCCGGCAACGGGCGCATCGGCATCGCAGCCATGATCGATGCCGGCATGGTCAGGAAGATGATCTGCTCCTTCCCGCGCTCATCCGATCCGCGCGCCTTCACGGACCGTTATCTGGCGGGCGAAATCGAGCTGGAACTGGTGCCTCAGGGCACTCTTGCCGAACGTATCCGCGCCGGCGGCGCCGGCATTCCGGCTTTCTACACCCCCACAGCCTATGGCACCGAACTCGCCAACGGCAAGGTCATCGCGGAATTCGACGGTCGTCACTACGTCCAGGAGCGCTGGCTCAAGGCCGATTTCGCCATTGTCAAAGCTGCAGTCGGCGACGTGCAGGGCAATCTCATCTACAATAAGGCCGGCCGCAATTTTAACCCGCTGATGTGCATGGCCGCGGCCAAGACGATCGCACAGGTCTCGAAAATCGTTGCCGCCGGCGAGCTCGATCCTGAGCACATCGTTACCCCCGGCATCTTCGTCAACGGCGTTGTTGAGGTCGCCGATCCGCAGCAGGAAGAGAATCTCATTCGAGCCGGAGTGGCCTACGTATGACCATCGACACACGCGAAGACATTAAGCTCTCCAATGCGCAGATCGCCTGGCGCGCGGCTCAGGATATCGAAGATGGCGCCTATGTGAACCTCGGCATCGGCTTTCCGGAAATGGTCGCCCGCTACCAGCCCTCGGGCCGTCAGGCGATCTTCCACACCGAAAACGGCATCCTGAATTTCGGCGAGCCGCCGGCGGAGGGCGAAGAGGATTGGGACCTGATCAACGCCGGCAAGAAGGCCGTCACGCTGAAACCCGGCGCCTCCTTCTTCCATCATGCCGATAGTTTCGCCATGGTACGCGGCGGCCATCTGGATGTCGCGATCCTCGGTGCCTATCAGGTGGCGCAAAATGGCGACCTCGCCAACTGGCGCGTCGGCTCGAAGGGTGTGCCCGCCGTCGGCGGGGCCATGGATCTGGTCCATGGCGCCAAGCAGGTTTTCGTCATCACCGAACATGTGACGAAGGACGGCAAGCCGAAACTAGTGGAGGCCTGCACCTTCCCATTGACCGGCGTCGGCTGCATTACCCGCATCTATACGAGCCATGCGGTCATCGACATTGCCAAGGAAGGCTTCGTCGTCCGTGAAAAGCTCGCCGCCATGACGATGGACGAGCTGCAGGCGATGACCGGCGCGCCGCTCCATATCGATCGCCCCGTTGCCGACCTCATTGTGCCGAAGCTCTGAAGCCCGTTGCGATCTTTCAGACTCGCGCGCAATGCTTTAAGCTTATAATATCTCGTAGGTCGCTATTGCAAACCGCCATAACGTTTTGCGCGACATGCCGTAGGGAGAAGATCATGACCGAAGCCTTCATCTGTGACTATATCCGCACGCCGATCGGCCGCTTCGGCGGATCGCTTTCTTCCGTCCGCGCCGACGATCTCGGCGCCGTGCCGCTGAAGGCACTAATCGAGCGCAACGGCTCGGTCGACTGGGAAGCCATCGACGACGTTATCTACGGCTGCGCCAACCAGGCGGGCGAAGACAATCGCAACGTCGCGCGCATGGCAGGCCTGCTGGCCGGCCTGCCGATTTCGGTGCCCGGGACGACGATCAACCGGCTTTGCGGCTCGGGCATGGATGCCGTCATCACAGCTGCCCGCGCCATCCGCGCCGGCGAGGCCGACATCATGATCGCTGGTGGCGTCGAAAGCATGTCGCGAGCGCCTTTCGTCATTCCCAAGGCCGAAAGCGCCTTTTCGCGCAATGCCGAGATCTACGACACCACCATCGGCTGGCGCTTCGTCAATCCTGTCATGAAGAAGCAGTATGGCGTCGACTCCATGCCGGAAACCGGCGAGAACGTCGCCGAAGATTACAAGGTCACTCGCGAAGATCAGGACGCCTTTGCCGTCCGCTCGCAGGCAAAGGCTGCGGCAGCACAGGAGAACGGCCGGCTTGCCAAGGAGATCACCTCAGTCACGATCCCGCAGCGCAAGGGCGATCCGGTTATCGTCGGCAAGGACGAGCATCCGCGCGCAACCTCGATGGAAGCGCTTGCCAAGCTCGGCACGCCTTTCAAGAAGGAAGGCGGCACGGTGACGGCCGGCAACGCCTCCGGCGTCAATGATGGCGCTGCCGCACTCATCATTGCTTCAGAAGCAGCGGCCAGAAAATACGGCCTGACGCCGATAGCGCGCATTCTGGGCGGTGCGGCTGCCGGCGTCCCCCCGCGCATTATGGGGATCGGCCCGGTTCCGGCCTCGCGCAAGCTCATGACGCGCTTCGGCATGCGCCAGGAACAGTTCGATGTCATCGAACTCAACGAAGCCTTCGCTTCCCAGGGACTTGCCGTGTTGCGCGAACTCGGCATTGCTGACGACGATACCCGCGTCAATCGCAATGGCGGTGCCATCGCGCTTGGTCATCCGCTTGGCATGTCTGGCGCCCGCATCACCGGCACCGCCGCCCTGGAGCTTAAGGAAACCGGCGGCCGCTATTCGCTTTCCACCATGTGCATCGGCGTCGGCCAGGGCATCGCCATCGCGCTGGAACGGGTCTGATCGTTCCAGCCCATGGTCCGCGGCCGGATGAGCGGCGGACCACGACCGCTTCCAAGCGCCCGATGCAGGCCTGGCGACGGCGGCAATCAGTAATGATCTGGAACGGCAAAGGCTTTGGAGCGTTTTCCTGCTGCTCAGTGGGATCAGTCCATGCCGTCACGCCAGAATGTCTCGAAGCCATTTTCGTCAAACGCCGTTATCATTCTCATTACCGTCGCCCTGTTACTGTCGATTGCGCAATCCGCCTTCGCAGCGGAGGGGCAGAAGGCCAGTCACCCTTCGGAAGGGCTGTTCCTGATCCAGATCATTCTGCTTGTCGTATCAGGCAGGCTGCTCGGCGAATTGATGGTGCGCATCGGCCAGCCATCGATCATGGGCCAGATCATCGCCGGCATCATTCTCGGCCCCTCCCTTTTCGGCCTGATCTTCCCGCATGCACAAGCGAGCCTTTTTCCTTCGGACGGCGCACAAAAGAGCATGGTCGATGCGGTCGGCCAGCTCGGCATTCTCTTTCTCCTGTTGCTCGCCGGCATGGAGACCGATCTCGGTCTTGCGAAACGTCTGCGCAAATCCGCGGCCGGCGTCTCTCTGACCGGTATCGCCATCCCGTTTGCTGCGGGATTTGCCTTAGGCGAGCTCATCCCCGACGCCTTGCTTCCCGATCCTCAAAAGCGGTTGGTAACCTCCCTCTTCCTGGGCACTGCGCTTTCCATCTCCTCGGTGAAGATCGTCGCTTCCGTGGTTCGCGAGATGGATTTCATGCGCCGGAACATCGGCCAACTGATCGTCGCCTCCGCTATCATCGACGATACGATCGGGTGGGTCATCATCGCCATAACATTCGGTCTTGCCGAAAAAGGCACGGTCGATCTCACGACGTTGGCAACCAGCGTGATCGGGACGCTGGCCTTCATGGCCGTCAGCTTCACCGTCGGCAGACGGGTAGTCTTCGAAATTATCCGCTGGACCAACGACAATTTCCACAGCGACCTGCCCGTGCTCAGCGCCATCATCGCAATCATGGGTACGATGGCGATCATCACCAACCTCATCGGCGTCCATACCGTCCTCGGCGCCTTCGTTGCCGGCATTCTGGTCGGTGAATCGCCCATTCTCACACGTCAGATCGATGTGCAGCTTCGCGCCTTGACGACGGCTCTGTTCATGCCCGTCTTCTTCGGGCTGACCGGCCTGCAGACCGATCTCACCGTGCTTGCCGATCCCTCCATCCTGCTGCTGACGGCTGCCGTCGTGGTCATAGCGAGCATCGGCAAGTTCGGCGGCGCTTTTGCCGCCGCCAGGTTCGGCGGCTATTCGGCATCGGAGGCCCTGGCGCTCGGCTGCGGCATGAATGCGAGGGGATCGACGGAAGTGATCGTCGCGACCATAGGCCTGTCGGTCGGCGTGCTGGACGAAAAACTCTTCTCCGTCATCGTCGCCATGGCCGTCATCACCACCATGGCGATGCCGCCGACGCTTCGTTGGGCACTTGCCCGCCTGCCGCTGCGCGAAGAGGAACGCAATCGTCTGGAGCGCGAACAATTCGAAAGCGAGAGCTTCCTCGGAAATTTTGAACGCATCCTGCTGGCTGTCGACGGTTCACAAAGCAGCCGTCTGGCAACCTGGATCGCCGCTTTCTTCGCGGTGACGCGCAAGATGCCCGTCACGGTGATGGATGCGCGCGAAGCCGATGAAACTCTGGACGCGCCCGATGCATCGGGAGACTTGCGTCCAGCGTCGCAAGCCAAGACAATCGCGGAAGATCTGCGCCAATACGCCACCGACCTGCTTGCGTCTGCGCCACCGGAGCAGAATTTGGCTGGCCAAGGCGATATCCATGTGACAGTTCGAGAAAAGAGCGACAAACTCGAAACTGTACTCGAAGACGTCTCCGATACAGGCCACGATCTTCTCCTTGCGGGCATCGAACCCTCCTTGGGAGACGATGGTCGCTTTGGCCCGTCGCTGCAGGTCATGACATCGGCGTTCCAGGGAATTTCGGCGATCATAACGGCACGCGGCTCGCTTCCAAAGAATCCGGGGGATCTGCGGATCCTTCTGCCCGTCAGCGGCACGGAGCGTTCCATCCGCGCTGCCGAATTCGGGCTCGCGATCGCAAAGGCGGCAAACGCCCATTGCGCGCTGTTGTTAATCGTCGAGCCGCGCAACGCCAGCGCTATTCCACGCATCAGCGACCGCGGCAGCGACCATCGGGATATTTTGAACAAGGTCGGTGCCATTGCAGATTATTATGGCGTGCAGATCGAAAAGGTCGTGCAGCAAGGCCCCTCGCCGGAGCTCTCGATCCTACGGCATGCACGCAGCGGCGGGTATAATCTGATCGTGCTCGGCGTAAGCAAAAGAGCCAGCGGCAGCCTTTCCTACGGAAGCGTCGCCGACACGATGCTGCAGACCGCCGACAGATCCTGCATTTTCATCGAAACCGATCTGGCCTCTTCCTCGCCGGCAATTCCCGAATAAACCGACCATCAGCCATGAGATGAATCAGGAGAATCGATAAAAGACATCAACGCTATTCATTTTTCCTATGCTGCCTCCTGGGCCATATTGGCCGGCAACATGATTTGACCGAGCGCACCGATGTCCGACCTTGCCCTTTCGCGTGACCATGAAGAAGCCGATACGCGGGAGGGATGGAAGGTCGTTGCCGCCGCCCATGTGCTGACGGCCGTGACGTTCGGAGCCGCCTACTCCTTCTCCGCCACCTTACCGGGCCTTGCCGCGGAGTTTAGCGCCTCCCGCGGTGAGATCGCCCTCGTCTTCTCCATTTCCGCATTCCTCTTCTACTCGCTCGGCGCGATTGCCGGGCCTCTCGCCGACAGATGGTCGCCCCGCGGTCTGGTTCTTCTGGGGCTTGCCGCCATGATCCTCGGCTATATCGGCGCCAGCCGCGCCGGGTCCCTGACCGCCCTTTACATCTGGTATGGCTTCGGCGTCGGGTTTGGGATCGGCCTCTCATACGTTCCGGCGATCGGAGCGGTGCAGTCTTGGTTCATCCACAAACGAAGCCAGGCGTCGGGCATCGCGACGGCGGGGATTGGACTTGGCACCCTGATCCTGCCCTTTGCCATCGGCAAGGCCCTTCCCTTCATCGGCTGGCGAGGATGTTTCCTTACTCTTGCCTGCATCTTCGCGGTCTTTGGCGTGCCGGCGGCATTGCTTGTCCGCAAGCGACGGGACAGTACGATCTCGCACCTGGCTTACGCCGGCGACCATACGCTCCCCGCAATATGGCGTGACGGACGGTTCTGGCTTTTCTATGTCGTGCTTCTCCTGTCCTCTCTGTGCACCTTCATTCCTTACGTCCATATCGTCGCCGCCGCCCGCGACATGGGTCTTTCCATTCAGGACGGAACCGCCCTTGTCAGCGTTATCGGTGTCGGCAGCATCGTCGGCCGCTTCTTTCTCGCAGGCCTGGGAGATCGTTTCGGCCGCCGGCAGCTGCTGGCATCGCTCACCCTTGCAGTCGCTGCCTCCTTTGCCATATGGGCGTCGGCATCAGGCATGATCCAGCTCACTTTATTCGCATTGATCTTCGGCATGAGCTATGGCGGGTGCGTCGGCCTTTATCCGGCTGTCGCCGCTGACTTGTTCGGCACGCGCCAGATTGGTGCAGTTATCGGGTATCTCTATTCGGCCGTGGGTGTAGCAGCCCTGATCGGGCCAACTGCAGCAGGCTTTATTTTCGACCATACCGGCAGCTATTCCGGCCCGATTATTGCAAGCGGCGTCGCGGCGTTCGTAGCAGGCTTCATAGCGTTGCGCCTTGGGAAAAAGTCCTAGAGCTGGGCCGCGATTGCCGCCTTGTCGATGACAGACCAGACGTTCCGGATTCGCCTGTCCAGAAACTCATAGAAGACATTCTCGGCAAACTGTACCCTTCTGCCATTCACCGCCATACCGAACAGCATGCCCGTCGGCCTGCAATCAAATTGCAGGCGGCTTGCGACGCGTGGCGGTTCGCAGATCAGTAAAGTGATATCGAAATGAAGATCGGGAATGGCGCGAAAATCATCTTCGAGCATTTGCCGATAGCCTGATAGCCCGACATGGGCGCCATTATAGCACACGTCTTCGTGGACGAATTTACGCAGATTTGGCCAATCTTGTCCGTTGAGACAGGCAATATAGCCTCGGTAGATCTCGGACAGATCGACGTTTGCCATTCTCATCACCCTCGACCTGGAGACGGCCTGTGCTTCAGGCCGATGCCTGCAGACGGCGGCGGCCTGTATGCATCATCGTGATCGGATGCTTGAGCGCAGGTGCCGGACGGCCGATATGGTATCCCTGAACGGCGTCGATGCCAAAGGATTTGACGAGATTGAGTTGCTCCTCGTCCTCCACGCCCTCGACCAGGATGCGATGGCCGCGATTGCGCACCAGACCGATGATATCCTCGAGAAGGATCTTCGCGCCGTCGTTGCTTGCCGCATCATGCAGGAAGGATTTGTCGATCTTGACGGTTTCGAACTCCATCAGGCGAAGCCATGACAACCCGGCAAAACCTGTGCCGAAATCATCAAGCCAGAATTTGATGCCGAGCTTCTTCAGATCCTGAATGCTGTCGAGCACATCGGGGCGTATCTCCATATCGACGCCCTCGGTGATCTCGAACGCCACCCTGTGACCCGAAACGCCCGTTTCCGCCAAAATAGCCGCCACCTGCGCGGCGAAACCTGGAGCCCGCAGCTGGATCGGGGAGACGTTGATGCTGACGGTGTCGACGATGTCGCGGGTAAGCAAATCACAACAAGCCCTTCTGATCGCCCAATAGCCGAGCTCCATGATGGCCCCGGTGCGCTCCGCTATCGGGATAAAGACCGCCGGAGAAGCATTCGACCCGTCTAGCAACTGCAGGCGCATCAGAGCTTCATAGGCACCGATTTCTCCGGTCTGGAGATATTGGATCGGCTGATAGACAAGCGAGACGAGGTTCTGCTGGATGGCGATCTTCAGAATGGCTGCGATATTCTCGCTCGCATCGCCGCCGGGCAGCTCGTTCGGGTCGAATATCCGTGCGCAATTGCGGCCGCTCGCCTTTGCCGAATACAGGGCGCGATCAGCCTCATTGATCACATTCTCCAGCTTCGCGCCGGCGACGTCTCTCGTAATGGTCGCTCCAACGCTCACCGTGACATGCCGGAAGCCATCCAGGCGCTGTGCATGGACGATATCGAGAGCTTCGATCCCCTGACAAATGGCATCCGCCAGAGCCAGCGCATCCGCGCTGCTCTCCAGATCGAGGATAACGATGAATTCCTCGCCACCGTAGCGCCCGACCGTCGCACCGAGCGGAGCGACGATGTTCGACAGCGCATTGGCAACCGTCACAAGACAGTGATCACCCTCCTGATGGCCGTAATAATCATTGTACTTCTTAAAGAAGTCGACATCGACCAGCAGGATGGCGAATGCTGCGCCCTTCTCGCGCCAGCGATCCCAAAACTGTTTCAGCCTTATATCGGCAGCTCTTCTGTTCTCCATCCCGGTCAGGGAATCGGTAATGGAGAGCCGCAGAAGAGCTTCGCCGCGTTCTGTCGCCTGGCGCTGCTGCAGCTCCGCTTCTCTTGCATTGAGAAAGACGTTGAAGCGCTCCTTGTTCAGTTTCCAGTTCACATAGGAGGTGAATACGAAGCAACAGAGATAGAAGGTGGTGAAGGCCAGACAATAGGCGGCGCTGTAGTGAAATTCCGTCAGCGACAGCAGGAAAAAGGCGAAGATCAGCCCCGACGAGAGCAGTGCCAAACCGAATTCGAGGCTGAAGAAAAGGTTAACGCCCATCATGAAGATGGCGCCGAAGGCGGCATAATAGGAGAATGCCTCGGCATTGGCCGTCTGCAATGCCGGCAGCAGCCACACGACATATCCAAGAACGACAGCCGCAGCACATGTCGCCTCAAGCTCGCCGGCACGACGTTGCCGCGAAAACTGCATTTCCAGGGTCAGAAGCGAAAAGCCACCGATCAGAAACCGCGCAGGGATCGTCACGTGCGAAACGTCGGGAATGAAGACCAGATCCGTGATCAGGAAGAGGACATAAACAGGCACGGCAAGCCACAGACCGCTGCGAGCCAAGGCACGCCGCGCATCGTTGCTATAGGCTTTGTAGAGCGCACGCAGCTCATCGGGGCGGTTAGTCATGCGGGCCTCGCTCTGACCAAGATCGCTGCTTCCCGACAATCGACGCATGCTCATCATCACCCGAGTTAGCCGAGACTTCATGTCCACCGCGTTACCTTTGCGTCGCTCGAATGAACAAATCGCTCGCTTCACCACGGCGGCTAATTTGATCCGTTTGATAACGAAAGCGTTGCCGCAGCGACATTAACAAAACCATAGCGCTCAATTTTTATATGAGATATGGTTTGCGTAGTGTTCACGGAATGATTTAAAATTGAAACAATTTCAAACCGCTCTTGATGGCTTCAGCCTCGTTACCTCTCAGTCCATCTCGGAACATACGAGATCGTCCGGTAACAACCTTACAACCGATCAAATTAAGGAGGGCGAGGCCGAACTCGCCCTCGTTCTCTCCCTTACGCAGCAGGCCTTCGAAGCAAACGCACCCGTTCCCGGCACGATGAAGGCCTTGACCGAGCGTCTGCAGGCGCTGAAAAGCAAGACGACACCCCTGACCTGGGCCCATTTGGCCTCGGTTGCGCAGGGTCATCCCGTGTCGTCCTTCCTGCTGCAGGACCCTCTGACACGATGGTCCTTCGAAAAGCCGCGCGGCTATAGCGGGGATGCCTATCTGCTGGATTTCATTTACGAACATCCAGCCGTTGCTGCACAGGTGGCGGAAGCTTCGGCGCTGGGCGCTGAAGTTTACGATTTCACTCGGCGTGCAGCATCCGCAGTCGCCGTGCGTGAAAGGCGCGAGATCCTGGCAGCGCATGTCGATGCGGCGGCGGAGGCGACGGATGGCGCCGAGATCCTGGCGATCGCGGCCGGCCATCTTCGCGAAGCGGAGCTGTCTAAGGCTCTGCAGAGCGGCAGGCTCAAACGCTGGGTCGCACTTGATCAGGATCCGGTCAGCGTCGGGACGGTGAGCTCGGCCTTCCAAGGCAGCTGCATCGAAGCGATCAACGGCTCCGTTCGCACCATTTTGGGACGCGCACAGAAGCTCGGCACGTTCGACTTCATCTATGCAGCAGGCCTTTACGATTATCTGGCCGAAAGCGTAGCCGTGCGTCTGACGGAACGCTGCCTGCAGATGCTGAAGCCCGGCGGCAAGTTCCTGCTTGCAAACTTCGCCAAGGATATCGGTGTCGAAGGTTATATGGAGACCTTCATGAACTGGCCGCTGATCTGGCGAACGGACGAGGATGTCCAGTCGATCATCGACAAGGTCAAGCACCCGATCGCCGATGTTTCTCTTACACGCGGCGAAAACGGCGGCGTGATATACGCCGTTCTGACCGTATAGCCGACGGCAAGCGACATGACCGGCTAAGCCGCGTTGCGGCTTGGCCGGCGAAATCGGAACAGAGCAAGCAGCAGAAAATTAACCAAAGCGATTGCTGCAACGGCGGCAGGCGCTGCTGTATCTGGTGTAAATATCTGCCTCCGCAGCAAGTAGCCCGACACCAGAAACGGCGTATTCCACATCAATGCGCCGCAGAATGTTGCGATGGCGAAGCCTGGCAGCGGCATGGCGAGCACGCCTGCCGGAAATGCCATATAGGCCCTGACAACAGGCACAAGCTGGCCGAGGAACGTGACCCGTATCAGATTACCACGATAACTGCGCTTCAGACGCAGATACCGCTCTTCTTTAATATCCAGATACCTGGTCACCTTCAGCACGAAAATGTCGCCACGCACCGGCCCCAGCCATCGGCCCATTCCATACCAAAACAACGAGCCTGCCGTTGAACCACTGGCGGTAATGGCAATCACGATGGGTAGAGCCGCAAGATGGACGACACCCAACATACCCAGCATCAAGAGCATGCCGGCGGATGGTATGACTGGGACGAGCTTCTCGATCGCCGAACATAGCGCAAGACCAAGCAATCCCCATGCCACCAGATCGGGCAGCACATCCAACAGATGGGAGGTACCATTCATACGACCACAGCCGGATAATGAAGCGGCCTGCGCCGGACGATCTTATAGACCCTGGCGGGCGGGAAGTTGCGCAACACCCGGCCGTGCAGCGTTGCCTTGAAGCCGAACCGATCGAGCAAACGACGCGGCACCGGACAGCGGACACCATAGGTGAACTGATAGAGCGCCCCGCCCTCATGCAGCCTTGCCGAGACCGCAGTCAGAATGGCAATCACTGTCTTCGGCGACATGTTGAGCAGCGGCAATCCGCTGATCGCGCAGCCGAACCGCACGCCTTCCGGCAGGTTGTGAGTGCCGAGCCGCGCGGCATCGGCGCAGACGACACGAGCATCGGGAAACCGCTGTCGAAGCAGGCTGGCAAAGCCATGGGCAGACTCAATCAGCGTAATATCCCTCTCGCATATGCCGCGCGAAAGCAGGGCATGCGTGAACACGCCCGTTCCGGGGCCGAGTTCCAAAACCGGACCCGCGGAAGGATCGACTTCGCTTGTAATCAGATTGGCCAGCATCGTGCCGGACGGCGCTATGGCACCGACCATGCGCGGGTTGGTCAAGAGAGTTCGCAGAAATAGAGACGTGTTTGACATGTGTTCCCGCCAGTAGGGCTTGAAAGATTCGCCTGCGCGGCAGGCTTTTCCTAAGGGGAGCCGATTGCGGGAACATTGCACCGGGGAACCCGCGACGACCTACCCGGCCATCGGGAAGCTCAATCTAAAAGTCGCACCTCCGGTCGGTCCGTCGACAACGCAAACCTGTCCACCGTGAAGCCTGGCAATTTCCTGAACGAGGTTGAGCCCAAGACCGAACCCTTTGCCGCGCCCGGGGAGGCGATGAAACGGCTCGAAGATGCGGTCCCGCTCCTCCGGCGGGATACCGTTTCCTTCGTCGGTTACGGTGATGCCGGTGGCACGACCAACATGGACAATTATCCTGCCACGGCGGCCGCCATGTTGGATCGCATTCTGTACGACATTGGCGACGGCCCGCTCGATAGCCATGCGATCACCGAGAACCTGGACGATCTCCTCGTCCTTGATGAAGCAGGGTTCGTAATTGGCAGCGATCGCAAGCGGCGCCAGCTCCGAAACCACGTGCTCGGCGATCTCCACGAGATCGACCGAAGCCGGTTCGAAACGATGATTGAGGCGCTGAAGATCGAGGAATTGCTCGGCAAGGGTCGCAAGGCGAACCGTATCCTCGAAGAGCCGCTCTTTCAAAGGGCCTGCCGGCAGGCCATCGAGACGTGTCTGCAGGATCGCGACCGGGGTACGCCACTCATGGGCAAGATGAGAGAAAAGACGTTTCTCCCGTTCATAGCCTTCGTCCAGCCGGCTCAGCGCATCATTGACGGCTTCGACAAGCGGCAGGATCTCGCGCGGGACATCGTCGACCGGCAGCCGCGTACCCTGGCGATTGATATCGATCTGTCCGGCGCGAGCAACGGCGGAATCGAGCGAAGAAAAAGCGCGGCGAACCACGATCGGCGCGGCAATCATCGTTGCGATCGCGGTGACGATCAGCAGCGGGAGAAGGGCGCTAAAGAAGACAATACTCATGGCTCCAAGGATGCGGACCGTCGATACGCTGCCGTCCACGCCCGTCAGGACCTGGATCTCGCCCGCCGGAGACGATACCCATTGCAGCCGGGCGGCCGGCACGATACTGCCGCCGAGATTGCTGCCGAAACGGGCCTGTCCGATACCGTCGAGCGCAGCGCCGATCGTCGCATAGGCCGGAGGCACGCTTCCGTCTTGGATCACAGCGCCGCTGCGATCACGCACGACGAACCAGAGACCCGGCAAATCTCCGCGCCGTGCCGTAAGCGCCGGTGTCTCCTTTAGCACAAGGGCGCCATTCTGATCGCGCCCGAGGGACTGGGAGATGGCATCGATGGTCTCGTCTTCCGGCTGAAGCGAGATGAAACTGCCGGTCGCCCACAGAGCGGCGACGATGAGCACCGCAAGCAGCGACAGGAAAATCGCCTGCAGGAATGACAGGCGCGATACGAGACGCCATCGCAGGGAAGGTTGGCTTGCGATCATGATTGCTGTCTCATCAGATAGCCGATACCGCGAACGGGATGGATCTCCAGACCGGACTCCACGGAGGCAAGCTTGCGGCGAAGACGGGAGATATGCGCATCCAGCGTATTCGACTGGATATCTTCGCTGAACCCGTAGACGGCCTCTTCGAGCGCATGACGCGGCACCGTGCGGCCAAGTCGGCGCGCAAGCGCCTCGAAGACCAGAACTTCCCGGCGTGGCAATTCGAGCCGTTGGCCTTCGATCAGTATGTCATGGCAGCCGAAGTCATAGGACAGCCTGCCGAAATTCACCACCTCGGTCCGCAACTCGCCGGGGCGTCTCAGAATGGCCCGCAGTCGTGCCAGCAGCTCCTCTATGGCAAAAGGCTTGACGAGATAATCGTCGGCGCCGGTATCAAGACCGCCAATACGATCGTCGAGATCGCCGCGTGCAGTCAACACGATAACGGGCGTATTGACGCCGGCAGCCCTCAGCTTCGGAATGATCGACAAGCCGTCGCCATCCGGAACCTGCCGGTCGAGGAGAATGGCATCGTAAGGGAGATTTATCGCAGCCTCTTCGGCATCGGCCAGCATCGATACATGATCGACGATGGCATCGCGAGCCTGCAACGCAGCCCTCAGCGCCGCTGCCATTTCCGGCTCGTCTTCTAGTAACAAGATCCGCAATGAACCATCCCCAAAATGGAACGACTGCATTGCATAAGCGGATTGCGGGAAGATTGCGACCCTCTCCGGGCTACACTCTATTATGTATTGGAGAATTCGGACCGATATGCTGCCGGCATGCGAAGATCTCGGCCAGTTCGGCTTTCGACGCCAGTTAGGTCGCAAGGGAAGGCATCGCCTCCCCCTGCGATATCCGCCGTGCGGCGGCCGATAGGTAAGCTACAGCGAACGGAGCGGTGAACACACCACACAAATGGTTTCCCGTCCGCCGCAATTTCGCAGCCGTCCCGCCATTCTCGAACCAACAGAGGTCAAGAAGGACGAGCAGTAAAGTGTTCATCTGCATCAAGCCCACCTCATTTAAGGCGGCTCACATGCAACGCCAGCAAGCTGCGATAATCCAACCCTTCCTCACGCTCGGGAAGGCCGATATCACGAAGCTGATAATTCGATAATCCGGATACATCCTCATAGATCTGCCGCCGTTTCCAGGCGACAAACAGCAGGGCTTGTGCAGTCCTCCAGGCACCGAATTTCTGGTAAAGTTCATCGATCGTCGCCGTCAAACTCTCGGCAACTATAAATTGTGAAGGAGCCATCGTTATTCCTGGCGCAATCACGCGACCAGGTCCTCTTGAAGCTTGACCGGCTTCAGGAGCGGATGCGTCGACGACGCACCAAGTCATTCCCTGGGCAGGTCATATAGGTTTAATGGGAAAACGCCTAAGCGGCGGCAGATAAAGCTTTTAAAGCTTTAATTATAGAGTCGTCGCGCAGTTGGTGCAGCACACACCAAGGCCATCGACATCATTCCGCCGGAGACGTATGTAAACATATGTAGATTATGCATGTCACGCCTCCCTGTTCGATTTGCGGATGGACGTATCATACGCGAGATCCGCCAATCGGCAACCCCACAATTTCGAATTGCAAATATCCAGCACAATATGTTGCATCGAAGCAACAGTGACGACGTTGGCGAGCAGAGGAGGATCGCTGCCGCAGGGGGGGCCTGACTGCCGGCAAGGTCTGCCAAGTTTGAAGCCGGGCTAGAACGAATTGACGATGCCGCCCCCGGTACGCATCTGCTGCACCATGATATGGGCGTGGTAATGCATGGCGCATTTGATGGCATAGATTTGCAGCACGACGGGAGAGCGCCGATGCCGCAGGAGATTGAAAAGCCGCGCGCGGTAAGTGGCTCGCAAATCCGCCTCCTTCACTCGGCGCATCAGCCGGAGGAAAATCCCGACCGCCTCGAATGCCCATGTCGCGTTGAGCGCCAGCAAACGCAGCGGGTGGCGGCGCAGGTGGCGTAAGCGGGTACTTTCCGGTTCGATGCGGGCATCGATATAAAGCGCATCCAACCGATCGAAATAGGCGGCCGGCTCATGCAGATCGCTGAGGACAGAAAGATATCCGTCCCGCAAGGTTTCGCGCGAGAGATTGAGCGGGATGACATTGGTGCCGTAGGCTGGCGGATCGTCATGATCGAGCCTGCCTTCCTTGGCGAGACGTGTATAGAGCGGCGTCTTCGGGATCGCCGCCAGCATGCCGATCATGGCATTGACGATGCGCGCATCCTTGATGAAAACCCGCTGCGCATCGAAGATGGTTGCATCGTCGCTGTCGAAGCCCAGGATCATGCCGCACCAGACCTCCATGCCGGTCTGCTGGATCGTGTGGATTTTCTCCAACATCGTCCCGCCCTTGCGCAGGTTCTGCAGCTTCTTGGTTTCGCGCAGCGCCTCCTCGTTCGGGGTTTCGATACCGATGAAGACGACACGGATATTGGCATCGACCATCAGCTGCATCAGTTCGGCATCGTCAGCCAGATCGATCGACGCCTCCGTCAGAAACGTCATCGGGTAATGATGACGCTCCTGCCAGGCGACGACATCGCGCAGCACTTCCTTGATCGCCTTCTTGTTGCCAATCAGATTGTCATCGACGATGAAAGCCGTATCCATTCCGGACGCGAGCAGGGCCTCCATCTCGGCGATGATCTGCGTGCTGGTCTTGATGCGCGGCTTGCGGCCGAAAACCACGATGATGTCGCAGAAATCGCAGGTAAAAGGACAGCCGCGCGAAAACTGGATGCTGCCAACAGCATATTCGTCCATCTTCAAGAGATCGAAGCGCGGCACGGGCACCTTGCTCATATCCGTCTTGTCGGCCTGTTCGTAGCGCCGGGCATGATGACCCTCCTGCCATTCAGCCAGGAATTTCGGCCAGGTCTCCTCCGCCTCGCCGATGAAGGAGACATCGACGAGGTTGCCGAAATAATCCTCCTTGACCGTAACCCAAGGTCCGCCGACGACGGTGAAACAGTTGCGCCGTTTGAGTTCGGTCAGGATTTCCGTCATACGAAAGCGCTGAACGATCATCCCCGTCAGCGCAACGATATCGGCCTTCTCGCAAAGGCCGTAGTCTATCGGCTCGATATTCTCATCGACTAGAGTGACGGTATGTGTGGCCGGCGTCAGCGCCGCCAGCAAAGGCAGGCAGGCCACCGGAAGATTGGCCTTGACGTCGAACAGCGGCAGAGCGTGCTCCATGCCCCAATAGGAGGTTTCGAAACGCGGATTGATGATGACGATATGAGCCATTGAATAGTCCGCTCCATGACGTGAAGATCTGGTTCGGTATTGCTTTAAGCCTGTATATCATTTGCAGCTGCATCCGCCGACCTTCCGGCAGCGAAGCAGGGTCTTCCAGCATCGAGGCGGCTGTCTTAGCAGCCCTATATGAGCTCAGGATTAAATTCCGGATGCCTCCGGCCGCTGGGTGTCCGAGCAACCACCCGCGCGGGACATTCTTCTCGCTGAGCGCACCGCATGCTAGATAATACCTCCCCCTTGAGGGGGGAGGTCGCCGCAAAGCGGCGGGTGGGGGTGACAATTGTCTGGCCTCAGAGATTGCCGCAGTCACCCCACCCCGGCCTACGGCCGACCCTCCCCCCCAAGGGGAGGGTGAGCTTCTACCACTTCAGTCTACCGAGGATGCCTCTCATCCAGTGCCGATCCGACATGGGCAAATGAATCGCCCACGCCGCCGATAAAAATTTTTACGGCGGCAATGTCGAAATCGTCCCGACGCAATCGTCTTTATTCCAGACATGGCGCGAAAGCATATTATCGGATCTTTCGCACCTTGAACCGAACCGGATGAAGGGAGCTGCAAAATGAGTTCGTCCTATCGTTGGGTGATCGTCGGTGCCGGTGCGCTGATGACTTGTGTTGCGCTCGGCGCGATGTTTTCGCTGGCGATCTTTCAAGTGCCGATTGCCGCGGATACAGGCTGGTCGCATGCCGGCATCGCCGCCGCCATGACGCTGAATTTCCTGACCATGGGCCTCGGTGCCTTTGCCTGGGGAGCCGCAAGCGATCGCTTTGGCATCCGCATCGTAGTGATGACCGGCGCGTTGCTGCTTGGGCTGGCGCTTGTCCTGGCAAGCCGGGCGGGGTCGCTTCTGCAATTCCAGCTGACCTACGGCATTCTCGTCGGCCTTGCCGCCAGTGCCTTCTTCGCCCCGATGATCGCGGCAACGACCGCCTGGTTCGACAAGGGCAGAGGTCTTGCGGTATCCCTGGTCTCAGCCGGCATGGGCGTCGCACCGATGACGGTGTCGCCGTTCGCCCGATATCTTATTTCGGCCTATGACTGGCGTTTCGCCATGCTTGTCATCGGCATCATGGCGTGGGTTCTGCTGATCCCGGCGGCGCTGCTGGTCCGGCGAGCACCGGTCCTTGCCGAGACCACCGGCGCGGATGGACAAAGGGAAGAGCGGAGCCTGCCGCTCGGGCGGATCTTCAGCTCGCCGCAGTTCCTCGTGCTCGGCGCGACCTTCTTTGCCTGCTGCGCAGCCCATTCCGGACCGATCTTCCACATGGTCAGCTACGCCACCATCTGCGGCGTGGGGCCGATGGCAGCTGTCAGCATCTATAGCGTCGAGGGCCTTGCGGGTCTTGGCGGCCGCCTCCTTTACGGGACGCTTGCGGACAGGTTCGGTGTGAAACCGGTGCTGGTCGCCGGCCTCCTGGTGCAGGCGGCGGCACTTGCCACCTATCTGCTGGTCAGCGAGCTTGGCGAGTTCTATGCGCTGGCGGTCGTCTTCGGCAGTGCCTATGGCGGCGTGATGCCGCTTTATGCCGTGCTGGCGCGCGAATATTTCGGGCCGCGCGTCATTGGCACTGTCTTTGGAGCGGCATCGATGCTCTCGAGCATCGGCATGGCAGCCGGACCTTTGATCGGCGGCTGGATCTTCGATACCTTCGCCAACTACTCCTGGCTCTTCATCGGCTCCTCCATGGTGGGGCTGGGGGCGGCCGCCATCGCGCTTGCCTTTCCGCCCATGCGGCGCTTGCAGCTGCAGCCGGCCTGAAATCAGCGCGAAGAGGCCTGGACTCACATCTGCGAACCATGTCGGGTGCCTCACATTTCGCCGCGCCCGACAGCGCTTTTGCCGGCGACAAGCCCCGGCCGTTACGCCGGGCAATGACATATTCATATTTCTTGATACTTACACACAGATTTCCATGAGCAACAGCGGTTGCAGCCATTGCAATTTTCAATTTTTGGCCAACACTCACATATGCATCAGGTGCGTGATCTCCTGGGGGAGGAAATCAGGAGAGCATCCACTGGCGCGACTTTCCGCGCCCATCGGCAGGAAAGTCCTGCGTAATGTCATTATGGGGGACATGACACGGGTCTTTTGACCATGTCCCTGGTGCAATTGGGAGGATTGATTCATGGCATCCACGTCCGTGGCCGAGACGACGAGTCGAGGCATGACCAGGGAGGAGAAGAAGGTCATCTTCGCCTCCTCCCTCGGAACCGTGTTCGAATGGTACGATTTCTATCTTTACGGTTCTCTGGCCGCCTTCATCGGCACGGCCTTCTTCAGCGACTATCCGGAAGCAACCCGCAATATCTTCGCCCTGCTCGCCTTTGCCGCAGGCTTCCTCGTCCGGCCGTTCGGCGCCCTCGTCTTCGGGCGCATCGGCGATCTTGTCGGACGTAAGTACACTTTCCTCGTCACGATCCTGATCATGGGTCTTTCGACCTTCCTGGTCGGCGTCCTTCCCGGATCGGCGAGCTGGGGCATCGCCGCGCCTGTCATCCTGATCATCCTTCGCCTGCTGCAGGGCCTTGCGCTTGGCGGCGAATATGGTGGCGCCGCCACCTACGTCGCCGAGCATGCGCCCGACAACAAACGCGGCTACTACACGTCGTGGATCCAGACAACGGCAACACTCGGCCTGTTCCTGTCGCTGATCGTCATCCTGATCGTGCAGAATGCGCTCGGCAAGGAGGCTTTCGCAGCCTGGGGCTGGCGTATTCCCTTCCTTCTCTCCTGCCTTCTGCTCGCCATCTCCGTCTGGATCCGGCTATCGCTCAGTGAATCGCCGGCCTTCAAGAAGATGAAGGAAGAGGGCAAGGGCTCCAAGGCACCGCTCTCCGAAGCCTTCGGCCAGTGGAAGAATGCCAAGATCGCCTTGATCGCGCTGCTCGGCCTCACCGCCGGCCAGGCGGTCGTCTGGTATGCCGGCCAGTTCTACTCGCTGTTCTTCCTGCAGAACGTGCTGAAGGTCGACGGCCAATCGGTCAACATCATGATCGCGATCGCGCTTCTGATCGGCAGCGGCTTCTTCGTGTTCTTCGGCTGGTTGTCCGACAAGATCGGCCGCAAGCCGATCATCATGGCGGGCCTTGCGCTGGCGATCCTCACCTATTTCCCGCTCTTCAAGGCGCTGACCAATGCCGCAAATCCCGCCCTCGCCCAAGCGGAGCAAACCGTCCGGGCGACGGTGACGGCTGCTCCTGGCGATTGCACTTTTCAGTTCAATCCGGTTGGCCTCACCAACCAGTTCAACAATTCATGCGACATCGCCACCTCGTTCCTGTCGAAGTCGTCCGTGCCCTACATGATCGCCGAAGGCCCAGCCGGACAGCCGGCAACCGTCAAGATCGGCGACGCGACCATCACCTCTTACGATGCAACGGCGGCAGGTGCCGGTACAGCGGCCAAGAGCGCTGCATTCACGCATGACATGAACCTTGCCCTGCAAAAGGCCGGCTTCCCGCTGGCGCGCGATCCCGTCAAGGTGCCGGACGCCAAGCTTGACGCCTTCATCGCCGCAAACCCGGAACTGGGGCTTGACGGGGCGACCGTGCGGGCGGGCGACAAGACAGTCACCCCAGTTGCAGATCTCGTCAAGGCGAAGCTTCTGACGGCGGATCAGGCCGGTGGCGCAACTGATATGCCGGTCTACACCATCGCTAAGGGTGGTGCCTTCAAGGTGGTTGCCGATCCTGCGGCCATCAACTGGCCGCTGACCATCCTCATCCTGACCATCCTCGTCATCTACGTGACGATGGTCTACGGCCCGATCGCCGCAATCCTGGTGGAGATGTTCCCGACCCGCATCCGCTATACCGGCATGTCGCTGCCCTATCACATCGGCAACGGCTGGTTCGGCGGCCTGCTGCCGGCAACGGTCTTCGCCATGAGCGCCGCCAAGGGCGATATCTATTATGGCCTCTGGTACCCGATCGCGATCGCTGCGATGACTCTGATCATTGGCCTTATCTTCGTTCGGGAAACCAAGGGCGTCGATCTGAACAGCATCAAGTAACCGCATAAGGCCCGGCGTTCAGATGCGGCACGCCGGGCCCATTCGTTTTCCTTTCAGTTCCTGATGGAAGCGCGGATTTCAGCTTCCGCAAACAGCGTGCAGCAGCACCAGAAGCGAAAAGAGGACCATTAGGCCTGCCAGAAAATGCTGCAGAATCGACCAGGCGCGTTTGGTTGCCGCAAGGCTTGGCCGCGGCGCGAGAGAAGCGAGATAGAGCACTGTATCCATGAAAACCCCTGGCGCATGTTTCCGCAGACGCAACGTGAATACCTCGCCATCGCGGACATTGCTGATATTTGACGGTTTATATTGTCTATAAAATTAGTAGATTAAAGGAAGGTTTTTTCGGCTCTCTCGAAATTTCAGACAAATTAAACTCGCTGGCGACAGGCGTCGGCAAGACTTGCTCGGTCTCGCCGCCCGTCTGTAGAGACCCGAATGGAGGCGAACCGGAGCCTGGGAAAAATTTATTCTATAGATTAAATAAACAAAGCAAGGCGCGTCCTTTTAATTGATCGCCAGGGGCTTACGAGTACCGCTGACAATCATCGAACCCCACGCCCATGACCTTGCTGGATGCCCAAAATCTTTCGCTTGCTTTCGGCTCGACACAGGCTTTGTCGGCAGCGTCTCTAACCGTTAATCGCGGCGAGGTCGTCGCACTGATGGGAGCGAACGGTGCCGGCAAGTCGACGCTGGTCAAAATCCTGTCGGGCATCCACCGCGCCGATTCAGGGATCATCCTATGGAATGGCGCAGATTATCGCCCCGAAAGCCCGGCCGAGGCGACGGCGCAGGGCATCGTCACCGTGCATCAATCGACCGATGTCGTCGGCGTCGCCGGACTCTCGGTCGCAGATGCGCTGCTGCTTAACCAATATGTTGACGGACGCCAGCCCTTCTTTCTGTCGAAGCGTTCGGTGCGGCGGAAGGCGGAAGCGATCCTGTCGGAAGCCGGCTTCGACCTGCCGCTCGACCGGGATTTTGGCGATCTCGGCACTGCCGACCGGCAGATGGTCGCCATCGCCCGCGCCCTTTCCAACAAGGCACAGCTGCTGATCCTGGACGAGCCCACCGCAAGCCTGTCTGCGCGCGAGACGGCCCGGCTTTACGATATCGTCCGCCGGCTGAAGGCCCGCGGCCTGGGCATTCTCTATATTTCGCACCGTACGGCCGATCTCGATGCGCTCGCCGACCGCGTTGATGTCCTGCGGGGCGGCCGCAATGTCGGTGCCTTCTCGCAGCCGATCGACTTCGACGTCGCCATCGAAACCATGATTGGCCGCTCCATGAAGGCGGCTCGCCCACATCGCCGTGAACAATTCGACCGGACCATACTGGAGCTTCAGGCTGTCCGGCTGCTGGCCGACAGCCCGCCGATCGATCTCAGGCTCCATGCCGGCGAGGTCGTCGCCATTACCGGCGTTCTCGGCGCCGGCAAGAGCCGACTTCTGTCGACACTTTTCGGCCTTGAGCGCTTTGCCTCCGGCACGGCACTTCTGGACGACATTGCATTTCAGCCCGGCTCGCCCGCGGATGCGATCGCGCGTGGCGTTGTCATGGCTGCCGCCGACCGGCATCGCTCTTCTCTCATGCCATCGGACTGGCCGGGAGAGAGTATTGCGGCAACGATCAGCCTGCCGCATCTGAAACGTTGGTATCCGTCGGGCTTCCTGTTTTCCGGGCGGGAGAGCCGCGAAGGAGGAAGGGCCGTTCGGCGTCTCGGCATAAAGGCCTCCAGTCCCGAAGCATCCGTCTGGTCGCTTTCCGGCGGCAATCAGCAGAAGGTCGTGCTCGCGCGCTGGGAGGCCGAGCCAAGCCGCCTCCTGCTTCTCGACGAGCCCTTTCAGGGGGTCGATGTCGGCGCCCGCCAGGACATTATCACGGCCATACGCGCCCACACCGACCGCGCCACCCTGATCGCGACATCCGATCCGGAAGAAGCACTCGAAGTCGCCGACCGCGTGCTGGTGATGGAACATCATGGTCTCAAAGACGCCGCTGACGCGGCCGCAGGCGACCGACAGAACAAGGAATATGCCTGATGAGTGAAGGTACCGCAGAAATTCCCGAACAGGTCAGGCAAGCAGGCAATACGATTACACCGCAGGAGTTCGTGCGGCGCGGAGCGGTATTTCTTCTTCTCATTGCCCTTGTCATCATCTTCAGCTTCACCCAGCCGGCCTTCATCAACATCAACAATCTGATGAGCATCCTGCAGGCGGTTTCGGTGGTCGCCATCATCGGTGCCGGCGTCACGGTGACGCTTGCGATCGGCGGCTTCGATCTTTCCGTCGGCGCGGTGGCTGCCTCCAGTGTCATGGCCGCGAGCTATGCGATGATCGTGTGGAACCTCGACGCCTATGAGACCGTGCCACTGGTACTCGCCTTCGGCGCGATCGTCGGGCTCGTCAATGCTCTGCTGATCGTTCGGCTGAGGGTGCCGGACCTGCTCGCGACCCTCTCCACCATGTTCCTGCTCACGGGATTGCAGCTGATCCCGACAGCCGGGCGCTCGATCTCTGTCGGTCTGATCCTTCCCGATGGGACGAAGGCGATCGGCAAGGTCGATCCCGCCTTTTTGACGATAGGACGTTCAAGCCTGTTCGGCACAGTCCCCTTCCCCGTCATTCTCATGCTCGTCGTGGCGCTCGTGCTCTTCGTGCTGACCGAGCGTACGCGTCTCGGTCGCCTTCTTTACGCAACCGGCGGCAATGAAGCCGCGACGCGGCTTGCGGGCGCTAATGTCGCCCGTCTGAAGACCTTTGCCTATGTGCTCTCGGGCGTTCTCGCCTCGCTGGGCGGCATCATCGTTGCCGCCCGCGTCGGTCGAGGAGACGTTTCCTCCGGCGCCTCGCTGCTGATGGATTCCGTCGCAGCCTCGCTCATTGGTTTTGCCGTGCTGGGACTGCGCCGTCCCAACGTTCTCGGCACGACGATCGGTGCCGTCTTCGTCGGCGTGCTCCTGAACGGGCTGACGATGCTGAACGCGCCCTATTATACGCAGGATTTCATCAAGGGCGCCGTTCTCGTCGGTGCGCTCGCACTTACCTATGGGATCAGCCGCGGCAGAGCATGATCCCGCCATCCGTCCCCACTCAACGCTCAATGGATTTTCAATGATCAAATTATTCAAAATCATAGCTTCGGCCGTCGTCGCCGGCTCGCTTTTCATGACCACGGCATCGGCTGCCGGCATTCCCGGCGCGCCCGCTCCTTTCGATAAAAGAACCGTCAATATCGCCGTCATCAGCTTCCTTGGCAGCGGTGACTGGCTGCAGGCCTTCGAGGCTGGCGTCAAACGGCAGGCTGATGCGCTTGGCGTCAACCTCACCGTCTCGCAAGCCCGCAATGACAATGACACGCAGCGCAATCTCGTCGAGCAGGCGATCAATCTCGGTGTCGATGGCATCATCATCAACAATGGCCGTCCCGAAGTCCTGAAGGATGTCGCGCAGAAGGCGCTCGACAAGGGCATCAAGGTTGTCGCCTATGACGTCAACCTCGACAATCCGCAAATTCCGCAGATCGAACAGAGCGACAAGGATATGGCCAAGCTCGTGCTCGACCAAGCCGTGAAGGATAAGGGTGATGGCTTCACCGGCGGTGCTGTCTACGTTGCCGGTTTCGCGCCGCTCGACCGCCGCTATGCGGTGTGGAAGGATTTCATCGTCAAGCACAATCTGAAAGAAAAGGCCGTCTGGGGTGTCGTCAACGACACCGTTCCCGCCTCCGTCGCCGACCAGACCAAGGCGGTGCTGCGCGCCAATCCGGATATTTCGGTGATTTTCACGCCATGGGATGAATTCGCCAAAGGCGTGAAGCTCGCCATCGACGAACTCGGCCTTTCCGGTCAGGTGAAGATCTATGGCGTCGACACCTCGACCGCCGATATCCAGCTGATGATCGAGCCGGATAGCGCCTGGGTCGCAACGGCCGCCACGAATGCGGCAGTTGTCGGTGAAGTTTCCGTCCGCGCCGTTTCGCTCGCCATTATCGGCCAGTCTCCGGGCCACTCCGTTCTTCTGCAGCCGACGCTCATTACGCGTGACGATCTCATCAACAACAAGATCGGCACGATCGAAGAGCTGCAGCAGAAATTCCCCGCCTTCCTGAAAAGCGATGCCGCGACGGCTGCGTGGATCCCGACGGCCAAGAACTGAGGCTTATCAGCCGCTTTCGCAGGTGCCGCCGTGAAAGGCCGCCCTCTTTACTTCCTTACGCATGAGAAGAGCCATGGCGTCCACCGACCTGCCCAAACCCGACTTTGCCCGCAACATGACACTGATCGGCCATAGCGATATCGGCGGCCGTGGCGATGGGCTGCAATTGATGGTTCATCGAGGCTACGCCTATGTCGCCCATCCCTGGTCGCAGGGCTTCTCGATCGTTGACGTACGCGACCCGAAAAACCCCAAGACGGTCAATTACGTGCCAGCGCCAGCCAACACCTGGAACATCCATCTGCAGACGCATGAGGACCTGCTGCTGGTCATCAACGCGCTCGATCTCTTTGCCGACGTGGAAACCTTCACGGACGAGAAGGCCTACTACACGCAGTCCGTTGGCGAGACAGTCGCCTCCAGAAAGCGCGAACGCGCCTGGACCGCTGGCATGAGCGTGTTCGATATTTCCGTTCCCGACCGGCCGCGCAAGATCGGCCAACTGGATGTCGAAGGCGTCGGCTTTCACAGGCTTTGGTATGTCGGCGGCCGCTATGCCTATGCCTCGGCGCTGCTCGACGGTTTTACCGACTATATCTTCGTCACTATCGACATGGCTGATCCAACCAGGCCCGAACTTGTCGGCCAATGGTGGCTCCCCGGCATGAACCGCGCGGCGGGCGAAACTCCGAACTGGGGCGACGGCAAGCGCTATGCGCTGCACCATGCGCTTGTCCATGGCGACACCGCCTATGCCTGCTGGCGCGACGGCGGACTGACGCTCCTCGATATCAAGGATCATTCCGCCCCCAGGCTCATCAAGCACCATAACTGGTGCCCGCCCTATGGCGGTGGCACGCATTCGCCGCTGCCGCTTCCCGGCCGCGATCTTCTTGTCGTGGCGGATGAAGCCGTGTTGGACAATGAGGAAGACGGTCGGAAACATACCTGGGTCTTCGACATCCGCGTGCCCGAAAATCCGATCAGCATCTCGACGTTCCCGATCCCGGCCGAAATCGACTATGCAACGAAGGGCGGCCATTTCGGACCGCACAATCTGCATGAAAACCGGCCCGGCTCGTTCGTCTCCGAGACGCTGATCTTTGCGACATGGCAGAATGCCGGCATCCGCGCCTTCGATATTTCCGACCCCTATCATCCTGTCGAAACGGGCGCTCTCGTGCCCGCAGGCCCGACCGCCATGACCGACCGCCGTCCAGGTCGTCCGAAAGTCATCCAGTCCGCCGACGTCTTCGTCGATGCTAGGGGCCTGATCTATGCGACGGATTACAACGCCGGACTTGAGATCATCGAATATGGCGACTGATGCGCGAGCTTAGCTCCCAATCGATATTCTCTATCGACGAAAGAAGAGAAGTTTTTTCCAGCACGGCATGAGTCGACATGTGAGTGACGAGGCTGACCTTGTCGTCAGGCACCCGTGCCAAAACGCGCCCGATAAAAGCCGGGTGTTATGGCAAGATGCTTGAGAAAGGCCCTATGCAGAGTGTCGAGGCTTGAAAAACCCGAACGCTCGGCGATACGGGCCAGCGGCCAGTCAGAGCTTTCGAGAAGCGCCTTTGCCCGTTCCAGCCGAGCGGCTTCCACGAATTGCGCCGGCGTTGTTCCGGTTTCCTTTCGGAAACTGCGCGAAAAGGTGCGCTCCGTCATACCGACCCGGTTGGCAAGAGCAGGTCCAGATAGATCCCCTGTCGGATCATCGACGATCTCGCTCAAGAGCTGCCGCAAGCGCGGCGTGGCGTTCGCCTGAAGGGCTAGGCCCGTGCTGAACTGCGACTGACCGCCCGGCCGGCGCATGAACAATACCATCTGTCGCGCAACGGCAAGAGCAGTCTTCGAACCACAATCGGCCTCGACCAGCGCCAGACATAGATCGATGCCAGCCGTAATGCCGGCCGAAGTGAAGACAGGCGGCTCCGCCACAAAGATGGCATCGGGCTCGACCTCGATCTGAGGCCGCAACTCTTTCAAAAGCGCACAGGAATTCCAGTGCGTGGTCGCTCGTCTGCCATCGAGGAAACCGCCGGCCGCGAGGATGAAGGCTCCGGTGCAGACACTGGCCATGCGCCGGGTAGGCCCCACCTGCGAATGCAACCAGGCAAGCAGGTCCGTTTGAAATATGACCTGCCGAAGCCCATCCTCGCTGCCGCCCGCGAGGATGATCGTATCGAGATCGGCAGGCAGTTGCTCCAGGCTCGCGGTCTCGCCGAAGACCAGCCCACCGGCAGAGCTGCTCTTTATGGCTCCGCCCGCTGGGGACGCGAGCAGAACCTCATAAGGCCCCGCGCGCTCGGGCAGATGGAGATTGGCCATCGCGAAGACCTCCATCGGTCCGACGATATCGAGCGCCTGAACGCCGTCATAGCCGATAACAACGATGCGCCGAGGGGAATGTCCAGAATCCTGCATTGGCGGAAAATGCGATATCTTTGTCATTTTCGCCAGCCTGCGAACCAAATATTTCCGAGGGCATGACATCAAAAATCCGGACACGTGCCATGGATCGCCATCCCCTCAGAACCTTGCTTCTCGCCCTGTTTTCATTTTGCATCGCGATTTTCCCTTTCGAGAGACCTGCAACAGCGGCAGAAAATGCCATCCGGCTCCCGACATTCAAAGCCGGGCGGACACGGCCCCTCATCGCGATCGCCGCCGACAACCGAGGCACGGAGACGACCGATCTCGTCATCCCCTACGGCGTCCTGCGCAGTGCCGGTGTCGCCGACGTCGTGATCGTCTCGACCCAGGCCGGCATCGTGAACCTCATGCCGGCGTTGAAAATCAAGCCGGACGCGACAATGCCGGACTTTGACCGTGAGCATCCAGAAGGCGCCGACATCGTCATCGTCCCCGCCATGCATGATGACAGCAGCCGCAACGTCATTGCCTGGATTCGCGAGCAATCATCGAAGGGTGCGATGGTCGTTTCGATCTGTGAGGGCGCTTGGCTTGCGGCAAGGGCCGGCGTGTTCGACGGCAAGCGCGCCACCACCCATTGGTACGCCCTCGACAAGATCCGCCGTACCTTTCCGCGGACAGAGTGGGTTCATAACCAGCGTTACATCGTCGACGGCAATGTCATGAGCACCGCGGGCGTCACGGCATCGATCCCCGCTTCCCTGACTCTGGTGGAGGCCATTGCTGGCGCGCAGAAGGCGCGCTCGGCTGCCGCCCGGCTGGGTGTCATCGATTGGAGCAGCGCGCATGATTCCACACCGTTTCACATGACAACGAGCCGCCTCTGGCGCTTTGCCGGCAACACCCTTGCCTTCTGGAACCACGAGACCATCCGCCTGTCCGTGGAGCACGGTTTCGATGAAATCGCGTTGGCGCTGACGGCGGAGGCGTGGTCTAGAACCTATCGTTCGAAGGCTGTCATTGCGGAGCCGGCCCAATCCATCCGTTCGCGCAACGGCCTCGTGCTCGTGCCGGACCTTTCGACCCATACCGATGCCTTGGTCGTGACGGTTCCCGCGCGCCCGTCCGCGCAGGCGCTGGATCAGGCGCTGTTGGAGATTACCGCGCGATATGGTGCACGAACATCCGATATCGTCGTGCTGCAGCTCGAATATCCCATACGGCATTGATCCATCATTATCCGCCGCCGATCTGGCAAAATTCGTTGATCGTCGGCGGCTGCACTCTCGCGACGAACACGGCAGCTAAGGCATGACTTGCGCCACCTTGCCCGTTGCCTTTTCGGCAATCGATAGTACGCATAATTGTTCTTTATTAGAACGCTGAATTCCCCCATCATCCCTGACATTGGTGGATAACGAGACGAAAAGTCCGGTCGCCCAATCAACAGGGGAACTATCAGCATGTCTCAATTCATGATGAATCGTCGCCGTTTCCTGTCCAATGCCGCCTTGGTCGGAGGTCTCGCCGCGACACAGACCTTCGTCGGCATCCGCGCGGGCAAGGCCGCCGATGTTGCCGAAGTGCGCATGCAGCTCGGCTGGCTTGCTTCCAACGGACTCATCGGCGAAGTCGCGGCACAGAAGAAGGGCTTCTTCACCGAGCAGGGCATCAATCTCACCATCGTCCCCGGCGGCCCGAATGTCGATGGCGTCGCCGGCGTTGCAGCAGGCCAATCCACCATCGGGCAGATTTCCTCCAGCCCGTCCGTCATGCTCGCCCGCTCGGCCGGCATGCCGGTCAAGGCGTTTCTGGCCGGATACCGTAAGCATCCCTTTACGTATTTCTCGCTGAAGAAGGCACCGATCCGCGAGCCGAAGGACATGATCGGTAAGACGATCGCCACGCAGCCGACCGCCTTCATCCTGCTGCGCGCGCTGCTGGCCAAAAACGGTATTCCGGAAGACAAGGTGAAGATGGTCAACATGGGTTCAGATATGAACCAGCTGATCACCGGCCAGGCCGATGCCGTTACCGGCTGGGTGACGAACACCAATGCGCTAAAGGTGCTCGGCGGCGAGCGTGTCGATATGATGCTTTGGGATGCAGGCCTCCAGCTCTACGCCAACGTCTACTACACGACCGACGAACAGCTCGACAAGCATTCCGACGTGCTGGTGCGCTTCACCACGGCCGCCGCCAAGGGCTGGGGTTATGTTCGCGACCATCCGGAAGAGGCGGTCGACATGCTGGTCGACGCCTATCCCAACCTCGACAAGACCAGCGAGCTCGAGGCCGTCCACCCGGTCATCGATTTCTCCTTCGGCGACAGCACCAAGCAGACCGGCTGGGGTGCGATGAACAAGGACAATTGGGCCGCCCAGATCAAGGCTTATGCCGATCTCAAGCAGTTTGCCGGCGCCATACCGACCGTCGACGACGTCGCTACCATGGCGATCCTCGACGCGACGACCGAAATCCGTAAGCAGATCGGGTGAATGCCATGATGAGCGCCGCTACCATCAAGCAGCAACAGCCGCTACCAGCAGCCGAAACGACGAGGCTCGCGGTTTCTATTCGCGATCTCGACATTCGCTTCGGCGACAAGGGTAACGAGTTCACCGCTCTCTCCAATGTCTCCGTCGACATTCCCGAGGGGTCGTTCGTCACCATGCTCGGGCCATCCGGCTGCGGCAAGTCGACCTTGCTGCGCTGCATCGCCGATCTTGTCCATATCAGCGACGGGTCGGTTTCGGTGTTCGGCCGGTCGCCACGAGAGGCACGTGAGGGTCGCGATTTTGCCTTCGTCTTCCAGGAGGCAACGCTTTTGCCGTGGCGGAGTGTCATCGACAATGTCCGCCTGCCGCTGGAAGTCGGCAAGCACGACAAGAGTTCCTATGCCGATCCCATGGAGCTGCTCGCCCTCGTCGGTCTCAAGGGTCGCGAAAATGCCCTGCCGCACGAATTGTCCGGCGGCATGCGCCAGCGCGTCGCCATCGCCCGCGCCCTGATAACCAAGCCGCGTATCCTTTTAATGGATGAGCCTTTCGGCGCCCTGGACGAAATCACCCGTGACAAGCTCAATGAAGAACTGCTTCGCATCTGGCGCGAAACCGGCACGACCATCGTCTTCGTCACCCATTCCATTCCTGAGGCGGTCTTCCTCGGTCAGCACGTGCTGATGCTGCAGGCGCATCCCGGCCGGGTGAAAGAGTTCATGGAGGTCGATCTTCCCTATCCCCGCACCCTTGCGATGCGCGACACGGTCGACTTCATCAAAGTCACAGCGCATCTGCGCGCGCTGCTGGAGGAATGCATATGAGCAACGCCGTGCACTCCGACTTCGGCCGTATTGCCAAGACGCCGCGCAAGGTCGCCATTCTCGACGCCACCGTCGGCGTTCTCTCCTCGCACATGCCGGCGATCCTTGCAGCACTCGGCTGCATCGTGCTCTGGCAGGCGGTCATCTGGATCTTCAAGATCCCGACCTTCATGGCGCCGAGCCCACTCGATGTGCTCTACGCCTTTCGCGACAATGCCGCGACACTGACGCGAAACTTCCTGCCGACCGTGCTCGAGGCCGTTCTCGGTTTCGTCTTCGGCAATCTCGTCGCCATCCTGCTGGCGATCTGGTTCGTCCACAGCGCGACTGCCGAAAAGGCCTTCTATCCGATCGCGGTCTTCGTCAAGGCGATCCCGATCATCGCGCTGGCGCCGATCCTCGTTCTGATCTTCGGCAATGGCGTTGCCCCGAAGATTATCATCGCCGGCCTGATCTGCTTCTTCCCGACGCTGGTCAACATGGTCCAGGGACTTCGCTCCGCGAGCCCCGCCATGCTCGACCTGATGCGGGTGCTTTCGGCCAGCAATTCAGAGATCCTCTGGAAGGTTCGTCTCCCCAGCTCGCTGCCATTCCTGTTCGCCGCGCTGAAGATCGCCGCGACGAGCAGCGTCATGGGCGCGATCGTGGCGGAATGGATCGGCTCCAGCTTCGGGCTCGGCGCGCTCATCATCGAGGCGACCTACAATTTCCGCTCGCCGCTGCTTTACGCGACGGTGGTCATTGCCGCGCTGCTGGCCGTGATCCTCTTCTTCATCGTCTCGGTCGCCGAGGCGAAGATGATCCGCTGGAAGCCGGCTGGACAGCACTAAAGCTTAGAAAACATCGAGGGAACACCAATGGAACAGGTTATTCACCAGCCTGCACGGGATATCCGTGTCGTCGATCGCTCCGATGTGGTCGTGGTCGGCGGTGGCCCGGCAGGGATTGCCGCAGCCGTCTCGGCCGCACGCAACGGCGCCAGCGTCACGCTTCTCGAACGCTATCCCTATGTCGGCGGACTTGCCGCCGGCGGCATGGTGCTCGTGCTCGACGACATGATCAACGAGCTTGAAATCACCGTGCGCGGCATCTGCATAGAGATGATCGAGCGCATGAAGCGCTGGGGACTGTGCGTGACCCCGACGGATCGCGATCGCCTGATCGAATTCCGCGATACGCCGGAGGCCTGGCAGCGCTGGGCGCGCTGGGGCCTCTTCGACTTCCACACCCAGTCGATGCCGCATCCGATCTGCTTTTCGGCCGCCTTTGATCCCGACGCCTTTAAGCGCGCCGCCTACGACATGATCGCCGCAGCGAGGATCAAGCTCAGGACCCATAGCTGGTTCTCCTCGGCGATCGTCGAGGATGGCACAATCAAGGGCGTGATCTGCCAGACCAAGGAAGGCATGCAGGCGATCCTTGGTGATGTCGTCATCGACACGACGGGCGATCTCGATGTCGCCGCAAGCGCAGGCGCTTCCCATGTCGAATCCAACTTCATCCTGACGACGGTTTCGCGCTGGGGCGGCGTCGATACGGAAGCGGCGGAGCGTTTCGAGCAGCAGGAGCCGGAAGCCTTCAAGGCGCTCGATCATGAAGCCAAGCGACTGATCGGCGGCTGCTGGTCCTTCTGGTGGTTGAAGACGCCGCTGCCCGGCGTCGTCTGGCTGAACTGCCCGCATATGCCGACGCTGAGTGGTCTAAAGGTCGACGACCTGACCAGAGCGGAGATGGAAGGCCGCTCGCGGATCGCAAAGCTGCTCGATTTCGCGCGGGAAAAGATGCCCGGCTTCGAGAATGCCTATGTCGTCGATTTCGCACCGCAGACCGGCGTGCGCCAGACGCGGCTGCTGCAGGGAGATTATGTCGTGACGAAGGACGACGTCATGACCCGCCGCCATTTTGCCGACACCGTCTGCCGCGGCCGCGATTATTACACGCCTTACCGCGCCATGTTGCCGAGGGAGGTCGACCAGCTGATCGTTGCCGGCCGGCATTATTCTTCAACGCCGCAAGCACAGAAATCCAGTCGCGAGATCCCACCGTGCATGGCGATGGGCGAGGCGGCGGGTGTCGCCGCAACCGTCGCCCTCAATGCCGGTACGACCGTTCGCAAGGCCGATGTCAAGGCAATTCAGAAACAGATGCGGGCCCAGGGCGCCGATCCCGGCGACATTCCCTCGGAGAACGCGACATATTTGGAGGCTGCAGAATGACGACTTTGCCACTCGACGGAATCCGCGTGATTGACTTCACACAGGTTATGCTCGGGCCTTCCTGCACGCAGGTCCTGGCCGACTACGGCGCCGAAGTCATCAAGATCGAAAAGGTCAAGATCGGCGATCTCTCGCGCTGGTCGCTCGGCTCCGATCCGGACGGGCTCAACAACCCGGTCTTCTGCTCTTTGAACCGCAACAAGAAGAGCCTGGCGCTCGATCTGAAGGATGCCGGCGCCCGCAAGACCGTCCAGGCGCTGCTTGAGACTGCCGACGTGGTCGTCAACAACTTCCGGCCCGGCGTCATGGAACGCATGGGTTTTGGCTATGAGGATCTCAAGAAGACCAATCCGCGCCTGATCTATGCCGTCGGCACGGGTTTCGGGCTGACCGGCCCCTATCAGCACAAGGGCGGCCAGGACGTGCTGGCGCAGGCCGTCTCCGGCGTCATGCGCCGCAAGTCGGACAACAGCCACCCGACCTCGATCTATGCCACACCGCTTGCCGATTATTCTGCCGGCATGCACCTCGTCCAAGGTATCCTGCTTGCTCTTCTGCAACGCGACAAGACCGGCGAAGGCCAACAGGTCGCCGTCAGCCTCTACAACTCCATGATCGCCATGCAGATGCAGGAGGGTACGACGCATCTGATGCGCCAGAAGGATCTAAACTGGGGCGCCTTTCCGCTGACGGGTGTTTTCGAGACAACCGACAGTGCGATCGTCATGGTCGGCGCCTTCAAGCCGAACCCCTTGCGCGACATCTGCGAGGCGTTGGAGATCGAGGACCTCTCGCAATATCCGCACTACAAAGATTTCGATGCCCAGATGGCGCGGCGGCCGGAATTGCAGGCGATCTTCCGCGACAACTTCGCCAAGAACAGCACTGCGCACTGGATTGCACGGCTGGAAGGCGTCGACATCCTCTGCGCGCCGGTGCGTTCACTCCCCGAGGCGCTGAAGGACGAGCAGACGATCATCAACAAGATGATCCTCGAGGCAGGCGAGACCGCCGCCGGTCCGATCCGCCTGATCGGCTCGCCGATCGACATGTCGGCTGCTCAGGTGACTGTTCGGATCGCGCCGCCGCAGCTCGGTCAGCACAATGACGAGATTCTCGCCTCGCTTTCCGAGGTGCAGGGAGACGCGGCATGAGCGTTACCTTCACCGTAAAAGACCGCGTCGCCCGCGTCACGCTGGGTCGGCCCGACCGGATGAACGCCGTCGATGCCGAGACAGAAGCCGAACTTGAGGCGATCTGGACGGAGATCGAGAGGCGCGACGATATCAGTTGCGTCGTCCTGACCGGTTCCGGCGAAAAGGCTTTTTGCGCCGGCGCCGACCTCAAAGGCGGCAGCGGCAGTTCCGGCGTCGATTATTGGACCGTCGGGCGGGAGAACGGCTTTGGCGGCCTCGCCTTCCGCCGCTCGCTCGACGTGCCCGTGATTGCCCGCGTCAACGGCTATGCGCTTGGCGGCGGCTTCGAGATGGTGCTCGGCTGCGATATCGTCATTGCGGTGGAAACGGCCCGCTTTGGTCTACCTGAAGCCCGCGTCGGCCGCATGCCGCTCGATGGCGGCATGGTGCTCCTGCAGCGCAAGATCCCGTTCAACCGCGCCATGGCCGTTATGCTGACGGGGCGGCAGTTCAGTGCGAATGAGATGGCAAGCTATGGCGTCGTCAACGAAGTCGTATCGGCCGCAGGGCTGGATGCGGCTGTCGATCGCTGGGTCTCGGACATCGTCGCCTGTGCGCCGCTATCGCTCCGGGCCATCAAGCAGACGGTCAATCGCACCGCCCATTTGAGCCCGGTCGAGGCTCAGGCATTGCGCACGCCGGCGCTCATCAAGGCGCTGAAAAGCGAGGATGCCCTGGAGGGTGTGGCGGCTTTCCGCGAGAAGCGGGCACCCGTTTGGCGCGGCAGATAGGCATGCTATAGCTTCGAGATTGCCGAGGGCTTTCTATGCATGCCAGCATCCTGAAGTATTTCGCCGAGGTCGCACGCTCCGGATCGATCCGCAAGGCGTCCGAAGAGCTGCATGTGGCAACCTCCGCCGTCAGCCGCCAGATCAAGAAATTGGAAGACGAGCTTGGAACACCGTTGTTCGAGCGCTTTTCCGACGGTTTGCGCCTAACGTCTGCCGGCGAAATCGTGCTGCGCCATGCCAAGGAGACGCTGCAGGACTTCGAGGTAATGAAGTCCAATCTCGGTGACCTTCAGGGAAAGAATACGGGCCGCGTCCACATCGCCGCCCTCGACAGCCTCCTCGTTACGTTTCTTCCTGATTTCATTAAGAGGTTTCATAGGCTGCATCCTGCGGTCGATTTTCGCGTCCGAGCGGGAGCCTACAACAATATTTTTCATTTCATCGCGGCTGGCGACATTGATATCGGCATCAGCTTTGACCTTGCGACCCCACATGACCTGAAGCTTGTGGGCTCGATCCGCACAGCCTTCATGGCCATGGTCGCTTCATCGCATCCATTGGCGCGGGCGAAATCGGTGACGCTGCCAGAATGCGCCCAATATAAGCTGCTTCTGGCGCTCGACAGCGAAGTCGTCAGTTCGGCGATAGCAGTCGAACTTGCGGGGCTCAATCGGGTGGGGCGAACCTTGGTCGCATCCAACAATCCAATCCTTCTCAAACCATTGATCATGTCGGGTGACGGCATTGGTTTTTTTACCCCGGTTGGACTCTGGCCGGAAATCCAGACGGGCGAAATCGTTGCCATCCCGATTCGCGACTTCAAGCTCAGCACTGTCGATATCGCTATTTTCGTGCCGCGCGATCGGCATCTAACCCATGCCAGCCAAGCAGTCATCGAGCTGCTTAATACCGAGCTGCGCAGGTTCGGCGAGGATTTGAGAGCCATCGTCAGCAGATGAGAAAAGCATGAAAAAGATCCGCCTGCTCAAATGTCCTGGCTATGGCCCGGCCACACGTTTCGACAGATTGACAGACCTGCCATTGCGGTTCGATGCTACGACTGCGCAACCCGGCGACCTCATCCTGCCCTCGCCCGTCAACGCCCATGACCATGGCTACGGCATCCGCACCCTTGATTTCGGCGCGGTCGACGACGCGCTTGAGGTATGGATACCGGGCTTGAGGCTGCGGCCGCGCACAGATCCCTATCTCGAGGCGCTTGTCGCATTCGGCCGGCTGGCCAAAACCGGTGTCGGCGCGACGATGCACTGCCATAATTCCCTCAATGTCGATCGTCTGGTCGACGAGGCAAGCGCCGTCATGCGGGCCGCAGGCGATATCGGCATTCGACTTGCGCTTTCCTGCCCGCTGCTCGACCATGATGCCTGGGCCTATGATGGCGGGCCACAACGGCTCAAATCCTTTCTGCCGGCAAGTGACTGGGAGGTGTTGGAGCCGACCATTCCGGCCTACGCTCCCATCTCCACCCAACTTGCAGCCGTTGGGGCGGTCGCTGCGGCCAACACCAGCCCCTTGGTCGATGTGCAGTATGGGCCGATCGGGCCGCAATGGTGCTCGAACGCGCTTCTTGAGGCGATTGCGGAGGCTTCAGCATTCCACAACAGGCGCATCCATATGCATCTGCTCGAAAGTCCGCGCCAGCGCCTATGGCTGGACCGCCGCTTTCCCGAGGGCATCGTCAACTATCTCGACAGCATAGGCTTCCTGTCGCCGCGGCTCGCCATCGCCCATGGCGTCCAATTGCGCCCCGACGAACTTGAAGTGCTTGCCGAGCGCGGCGTGCAGCTCGTCAGCAATCTCTCAGCCAATCTGCTCCTCCGCTCGGGCATCGCTCCGATCGCATCCATGATCGAATTCGGCGGTCCCGCCTTCGCCATCGGCCTCGACGGTACCGGCCTGGATGACGATCAGGATCTCTGGCGGGAAATGCGTCTCCTTTATCTGCTGCATGGCGGACGTAGCCTGACACGACGGTTGACAGCCGAGAATGTATTCGACGCAGCAATCCGGGTTGGGAGGCAGGTCATCAATGCCAAGGGTGCGGAGGACTATGCGATCATCGATTATAAAGCTCTAATCGCCGATGCGCTGTTCGATGATGTCGACGAGGCGGAGGTCCTGTTGACGCGCATGAGCGCGCGATATGCCAGCGGACTTGTCGTGGCTGGCCACGAAGTGATGCGCGAGGGTAGGCTGACAGGCGTCGACTTCGACGCTGCGCTTGCAGAACTCCTGGCGCAGGCAAGAGCCGATCTGCCGAGACTTGAGCGGCAACGGCCTCTCGTCAACGCATTGTCGGAAGCGACGCGCACCTATTATGCGAGCTGGCCCGGCATTTCCTGATATCGCGAGAGGCAACGACCACTGCACAAAGGGCAGCGGCGAGACCCAATCGAGACATGCCTTGCATCACAAGCGATTTTCGGGCGCTCCATCATAAGCCGTCACGAAGGGATGATCGAGGCTGGTCGTGCGGCTCTTGTCCCAGCCGCCGGGGGCGCCCCAGCCGGTCACACCGTCAGCGAAGAAATCGCGGTTGACGTCGCGCAGGAACAGCCGCTCCGCCGGCATTTCCTCGTCCCACAGGATGGCATCGACAGGACAGACGGAAAGACAGAGGCCGCAATTGATGCACTCGTCCGGGTGAATGTAGAACATCCGCCCGCCCTCGTAGATGCAATCGACCGGACAGGCGACGGTGCAGGCGCCGTCCTTCGTATCGATGCAGGGTTCGGTGATTACGTAAGCCATGACGTCGCCTCGCAGCGCTCTCAAGAGCGCTTTCGATGAACTATGGCAAAAGGGAGCGTTCTGAAGAAGCGCCGATTTTCGGCCTTTTGATTGCCAAACCGGCAACGCTCCGGTGAAAGGAAATCTGTTGAAAGACACCCACGCACCGGAGTTGAGATAGGCTTGAGGCATTTGAGCCGCATTCATTTACACAATGCGGCTCAATCCGAACTGCCGTTAGAGCAACTTTTCCAGCGTTATCGGCAGATCGCGGACACGCTTGCCGGTGGCATGGAACACGGCGTTGGCGATGGCAGGCGCGACGCCGACGATACCGACTTCCCCGACGCCCTTGCCGCCGAGCGCCGAGGCATTATGGTCCGGCACGCCGACGGAGATCACCTGGATATCCGGAATGTCGGAGTTCGTCGGAACGAGATAGTCGCCGACATTGTTGTTGACGGTGCGTCCGTTACGCTGATCGACTAGCCCCTCTTCCAGAAGTGCCTGGCCGATGCCCATGATGATGCCGCCGCGCCACTGGCTTTCGACCAGCCGCGGATTGTAAAGGCGGCCGCAATCGAAGGCGGAGACCATGCGGGAGACGCGCACCGTACCGAAATCCTCGTCGACCTGCACTTCGGCGAAATGGGCGCACCAGCTGTGCATGGAATAATCACCCATCGTCGGCCCCTGAACCCTAGCCATGGTTGTCCATGCCTGGAGCTGTTCCTGGGCGTTCGCACCGTCAGGCAGGGTATTGCGCCGGACCTCGATCTCCTCACGCTTCAGCGCCGACATCAGTTCCGCCAGCGTCAGCGATGGCGTCTCGCCGCGCGGTGCCACGATGCGCCCCTCGGCGAAGTTCAGCGTGTTCGCGCCCGTCTCGCGGAAGGGCGAGTTTGCTTCGCTGAGGGCAAGGCCGATGAGTTCGTCGCGCGCTGCGACCGCTGCCTTGTGGACGGCACCCATGATCGATCCGGCCAGCATCGAGCCGCCAGCGATCGCCGATCCCGGCAGGCGTGAATCACCGAGATGGACGTCCACCTGATCCACGGGGATGCCGAAGACCTCAGCGGCGCTCTGGGCAAGGATGGTATAGGTCCCCTGCCCCATATCGATGGCGCCGCTGATAACCTCGACCCGGCCGTTCCCCAGAATGCGGATCATCGCCTCGCTCGGCGCCCGGATGACCGGGAAGGTGCCGCAGCCGATACCCCAGCCGATCAGCGTCTTGCCGTCGCGCATCGAGCGCGGCGCGTGGCTGCGCCGCGACCAACCGAAGGCTTCAGCACCTTCCGTCAGCGCCTCGCGCAGCCGACGCGTCGACCATGGCTTGCCGGATTGATAGTCGTGATCGGCATAGTTCTTCAGCCTGAGCTCGAGCGGATCCATGCCGAGCTTGTAGGCCAGTTCCTCGATCGCGCATTCGATACCGTAGGCGCTCGGATTTTTGCCCGGTCCCCGCAAGGCGCCGGGCGTCACGCTATTGACCGGTACCACGCGATGCTGCGAGGAGAAATTCTCGACCTTGTAGAGGATCGACGTTGCCGCGCCCGTCTGCTCCGGCCAGTCGGCATCGACCGAGGTTTCGCTGGCGCCACGATGGACGATGGCCTGCAGGATACCGTCCTGCGTCGCGCCAAGCGCGATCTTCTGTCGGGTTGCAGCACGCCCGCCATAGCTTGTGAAATTCTGCGGCCGGGTGACTGCGAGCTTGACCGGCCGGCCGAGCTTTCTTGCAGCCGCAACGGCGACCGCGCCATAGGCAAGCGGCACCCCCTTCGATCCGAAGCCGCCGCCGATGAAAGGCGAGATGATTCGGACATTCTCATAGGGCATGTCGAACCATTCCGAATACATGCGCGCCATGCCATGCGACCACTGGCTCGGTTCCCAGATGGTCAGCTGGTCGCCATCCCATTTCGCCGTCAGACCGTGCGGCTCCATCGCGACGTGATATTCGCGCGGCGTCGAATATTCCGCTTCGATCCTAACCGGGGATGCGGCAAGGACAGCCTCGGCATCGCCCCAGGCAACCGAAAGCGGTTCCATGAGCTTGCCCTCGCCGGCATTCGGATCGTTGAGATGGGCAACGTGCTTGCTCTCTTCATAGCTGATGCGCACCAGCCTGGCGGCCTCCGTCGCCAATTCGCGGCTTTCGGCAACGACGGCGGCAATCGACTGCCCATTAAACTGCACCTCGCGCGGCAGGGGATAATAGGGGCCGTCGGCGGGCTTGTTGCCGCCCCAATCACCGGCAAGCTTGAGACCGAGATCGTCCTCTGGTGTCAGCACTAGCAGCACGCCCGGCACCGCAAGTGCTGCCGAAGCATCGACCTCGATGACGCGGCCAGCCGGAATCGTACTCTGGACGAGGACAGCGTAGACCAGGTTTTCGACCGGGTATTCCAGCGCGTAGGTCGCCGCACCCGTCACCTTCATATTGCCTTCGAAGCGCGATTGACGACCGCCGACCGTACCGTCGGAAGCGTCGCCATGTTTGCGGGGTTCCATCATGGTCATGCGAGACCTCCCATCTTCAAAATGGCACGGGCGATGACGCGCGGCGCGAGTTCGATCTTGTAATGGTTGCCGCCATGATCGACGGCACCCTCCATGGCGAGCCTGCCGGCCTTTTCCACAGCCTCCGGAATGAGAGCCTTGCCGATCAGCGCCTGCTCGACGACACGCGCCCGCCAGGGCTTGGTGGCGACCCCGCCGATTGCCACGCGAATATCGCGGACCGTCCTGCCGTCGGCTTCGAGCTCCAGACCGACTGCGGCACTCGCGGCAGCAAATTCATAGGACTGCCGATCACGGACCTTGATGTAGGTGGAGTTCCGGGCAGCGGCGAAGGCAGGAATGGTGATGGCGGTGATGATCTCGCCGCGCTGCAGGACGGTTTCCTTGTCCGGTGTGCTGCCGGGTACGAGGAAGAAATCATCGGCGGCAACCTTGCGGCGATCCGTCTCGACCACGGCGTCAAATGCGACCAGAGCAACCGCCAGATCACCGGGATAGGAGGCGATACAGGCCTCGCTGGTCCCGAGCACGGCGTGATTGCGCGTGACGCCGCCGATCGCCGAACAGCCGGAACCGGGATTGCGCTTGTTGCAAGCGGGAAAGGCGCCGGGATCGCGGAAATAAGAACAGCGCGTGCGCTGCAGGAGGTTGCCGCCGACTGTCGCCATGTTGCGAAGCTGGGCAGAGGCGGCCAGAGATAAGGATTCGGAAACAGCCGGGAAGGCCGCACGGATATCCTTGTGATCGGCGACTTCGCTCATCCTGGCAAGCGCTCCGATCGTTGCACCATCGGCGGTAACGGTGATGCCGCTCATGCCGGAGAGATGAGTAATGTCTATGACGGTATCGGGCTGGCCGACACCACATTTGGCGAGATCGAGCAGCGTCGTTCCGCCGGCAAGCAGCATGGCGCCGGCCTGTTGCGCCGCCTGGGCAGCCTCCGCCGTCGATGCGGCGCGCAGATAGGAGAAATTGCGCATCATGCCACCTCCGCCGCCTGGCGCACCGCCGCAACGATGCTGTTATAGGCCCCGCACCGACAGAGATTGCCGGACATGTATTCGCGGATCTCCGCATCCGAGCCGGCATGCCCCTCGCGAATGCAGGCGACCGCCGACATGATCTGGCCCGGTGTGCAATAACCGCACTGGAAGGCGTCATGCTCGATGAACGCTGCCTGCACCGGATGCAGATCGCCGGTCTCGCCGGTCAGCCCCTCGATCGTCGTGATCTCGCGGCCTTCGGCCTGCGCGGCGAGCGTCAGACAGGATAGCACGCGCTTACCGTCGACATGGCAGGTGCAGGCGCCGCACTGTCCCTGGTCGCAGCCTTTCTTGGTGCCGGTAAGGGAAAGATGCTCACGCAGCGCGTCGAGCAGCGTTACACGCGGCTCGACATCGAGCTCGTGGCGCTGCCCGTTGATGTCGAGCGCGATATGGATGGTTCGTGTCATGATAAGCTCCTGCCATCGTCACGAAGATGAGACCTACGAAATCTAGTAGAAACTCTTCGTCGGTCTACCGGTTGCTATAGGTTTCTTTCAGGAAGACGGGGCCGATGGGATTGTGCTGTCACGGTCGGCTCTCATCTGAACAAGGAAGCAGAGGACACCACGAATAAACGGAGGCGCCTCCGTTTAAATTAATGCCTGGCTTGTTTTCGTCAAGCCCAACATCCGGGCGAATCTAGCTTTGAACCGGTCGAGATAGAGGATGGCAAGGGGTGGGACCGAAAGAGCCCGTGCTATTTGTCCTCGATCGCACACCACTGCGGCCGGTGGGATGGGATCGATCAACGCCCGTTCGCGGTCCGTAAAATCACTTGAAACATGAAGCCCGCTTCAGTTATGCTCAAATAGAGCAATAGTAGCGCACGTCATCGAAAGCCCTATTTTGATTCAGCGCTAAAGGGATCACAACCCGCTGTTATCGCTCAACTACTTTTAAGTCGAGCTCTCAGGGACAGGCTCGGCCTTTTCTGAATTCGCTTAAGGAGGATTTTTCATGATCCATGAAATGCGCATCTATACTTGCTTGCCCGGCAAGCTGCCAGCGCTCCAGGAGCGTTTCGAAACGGCGACGCTGGCGATCTGGGAGCGGCTCGGGATCCGCCCCATCGGCTTCTGGACGACGATGATCGGGCCGTCCAGCAACGATCTCATCTATTTCCTCGAATGGCAATCGCTAGAGGAGCGCCAGCGGAAATGGGCAGCATTCGTGGCTGATCCGGCTTGGAAGGAGGCTCTGGCAAGGAGCGAGACGTCAGGCCCGATCATTGCCAATATCGCCAGTTCGATCCTGCAACCGACCCGATTCTTTCGCCCCTTTATCGCCGTCGAGGCCGAGACTAAAACTGTAAAACTGGTGGAAGATTAATGGGCCTGACGTAAAAGCCGGGACATGCCCGGCTTTCAAACTCTTTTCGGCAGGCGTGCTTGCCGCTTCCCGTCAGCCGTTCTGGTCACCGCTATTGTCTGCGGCCGGTTCCTGTTCTTTTTCCTTCAGCACGTCCGTCAGCTTGTTGACGCCTTCAAAGCCGGCGACGGCAGCAGCGGCCTTCGTCAGGAAACCGGCATTCGGGTCGACAGCCTCAACGGCCTCGTCGGCAGCCACGGCACCTGCAACTTCTTCAATCAGCTTTCCGATACCCATTTCAAGCTCCTGATCGTTTTTTGTCTGCCGCAAAGTTGCGGCGATCGAGCGTTGCGAACGCCTCGCAGCGGGTGTTTGGAAGGTCACTGCAAGCGACCTTTTCCTCCCCGGGCAAGGCATGGTTTTCCCCGGCTCCTGCCATTTAGGCAACCAAACTGAAAGCGGCCTTAGCCCAAGATGAAGCGAAGCTGATATCGCGCAATCTCTACCGCACGCGCTTGCCCGCATTTGACACTTGCCGCCGTCAAGCCGTCACATCAGCCTAATAGGCCTGTGCTAAGCCTCCGGAATTTCGGACAATGCCAAACCGTTTGAACCTGGGAAATTTCCTGCCATGACATTCTCGCGCCGCGTCACGGCTCTTGCCGCAACTTTCCTCCCCCTCCTTTTCGCGCCGGCCTTCGCCGACTCCGACGTGCTCTGGAAGATCGTTCATGACAAGTGCGTGGTGCAGACTGCGCCATGCCTCTCGGTGAATACGGCCGAGCACTACGCGATGCTGAAGGATCTGCGGGGCGTTGCGCAAGTTCTGCTGATTCCGACCGACAAGATCACGGGCGTGGAGAGCCCGGCACTCCTCGATCCTGCAACGCATAACTTCTTTGCCGATGCCTGGGCCGAGCGAGCCGATGTCAATGTCCGGTTGCCGCATGCGCTCCCGCGCGACGGCCTCAGCCTGGCCGTCAACGCGCAGCAGGCGCGCTCGCAGAACCAGCTGCATATCCACGTCGATTGCCTGAGCGCCGATGCACGGGCAGCCCTCAAGGCCGATGCGGACAAGATCGGCGCTGACTGGACACCCCTTCCCGATACAATCGCCGGTCACAAGTTCTTGGCGGTCCAAGTCAAGGGCGAGACACTGGGCGACTTCAATCCGTTTCTGGCGCTCGCCAGGACATTGAAGGACCCGGCGAAGGAAATGGGCGATCACAATCTCGTGGTTGTCGGCGCCGATTTCGCCGACGGCCCCGGCTTTATCGTCCTGACGGATGTCGCACCGCCCGGCATGGGCGGCGAGGACGTGCAGGACCATAGCTGCGCGATTACGCATTAGAATCAGTATATTAGGGCTTAGCGCGAGGGCCGCATCGATCACCTCTTCGATCCGGCGGCCTCCTTTCGCGCGAGCGAATGAGCCTGGAAACCAGATTTATGAATCTGGTTTCTAACGTCTATCGCGTTTCACATACTAATCTTTTTGATGCGGTCGGTTCAGTGTTATAGTCCGGGTTGTGAGCCGGAGCTATGCATCATCCGTTCGTTGAGCATCCAGATCATCGACTGGCATTGAAGGTTCGCGATCGAAAGCCTCAGGAGGCGCCTCATGAATCTTCAAATCAATAGCCAATCCTACCAAATCGATTCGGAGGGAGATACGCCGCTCCTCTGGATCATCCGCGATGAGCTGGGCATGACCGGCACGAAATATGGTTGCGGGCTGGCACAATGCGGCGCTTGTTCGGTCCTCGTCGACGGCGAAGTGGTGCGCTCCTGCGTCACGCCGCTCGACAGCGTCGCCGGCCGCCAGATCACGACGATCGAGGCGATCGAGGCGGATCCGGTTGGAAAGCGTGTTGTCGCTGCCTGGGTCAAGCATCAGGTTCCGCAATGCGGCTACTGCCAATCGGGGCAGGTCGTGGCGGCGACTGCGCTCCTTAAACAAACGCCCAATCCCTCCGATGACGAGATCGCCGCGGCGATGATCAATCTCTGTCGATGCGGCACCTACAACGCGATCAAGGCGGCAGTCAAAGATCTCTCGTCGAAAGAAGGAGAAACGCTGTGACCGAGACCAGCCGCAATCTCCTTCCTGAAGATGAGTTTCCCACAGGATCTCCTATCAACATCTCACGCCGGCACTTTCTCCTGACATCCGCGGGTGCAGCAGCAGGCGCTTTCGTCCTCGGCTTCGGCGTCCCGGTTGGCCGCGCGCGAGCCCAGCAGGCGGCAAGCCCAATGCCTCCAGGCACCCGCGTCCCGGCCTTTCTCGAAATCCGCCCGGACAGCAGCATCCGTTTCATGAGCCCCTTCGTCGAAGGCGGGCAAGGCGTCTTCACTGCGATGGCCCAGATCGTTGGCGAAGAACTCGATGCCGATCCGAAGACCTTCATCGTCGAAAATGCGCCGACGGGCAGCGACTATCTGGTCGTGCACGGTAAGATGCGCATTACCGGCGGCAGCATGTCGGTGCGCACCAGCTATGAGACCATGCGCCGGCTCGGCGCGCTCGCCCGCAACATGATCCTGCAAGCCGCCGCAAAGCGCCTGGATGCGCCGATCACTGAACTGACGACGGAACCCGGCCGGGTCATCCATGCCGCGTCAGGGCGCAGCCTTGCCTATGGCGATGTTGCGAGTGAAGCACTGGATCTGCCGGTTCCTGCCCCTGAGAGCGTGGCGCTTCGGGACCCAAGCAAATTCCGCTGGATCGGCAAGCCGGTTGAGCGGCTCGATATCCACGACAAGTCGACAGGCAAGGCAGTCTACGCTATCGATTGCAAGATTGACGGCATGTTGCATGCCGCCGTCCAGCACGCTCCTCGCCTCGGCCTGACCATCGGCAAGATCCGCAACGAAGAGCAGCTCAAGGCGATGCCGGGTGTTCATTCCGTCCACAGCCTGCCCGGCGCCGTTGCCGTCGTCGCCGAACGCTGGTGGAATGCCAAGCGTGCAGCCGAGGCCGCCCAGGTCGATTGGCGCGAGCCCGGCTCGAACGTCAATCCTGAGCTCCGCTATATGCCCGCCGATTTTTCAACCACAGCCTTCAACGACAAGCTCGCCAACGAACCGGGCAATGGCAAGGAAGCGGAGAATGTCGGCGATATCGCCAAAGCGTTCGACGGCGCCAAGACCTTCGTTTCCGCCACCTACAGGAGCCAGTATCTGCATCATGCGCAGCTGGAGCCGCCATCGACCCTGGCCCGCTTCAATCCGGACGGCAGTCTCGAACTCTGGATGCCCAACCAGGCACCCGAGCAATTCCAGGCCGACATAGCCAAGCTGACGGGGCTCGATCCATCGAAGGTGATAATCCATAGCCCCATTCTGGGCGGCTTCTTCGGACGGCATTTCCTGTATCCGTCGGCCAATCCCTATCCGCAGGCCATCCAGCTTGCAAAAGAGGTTGGGCGGCCGGTCAAGCTCATCTGGAGCCGCGAGGAGGAGTTTCTGCGCGATCCGATGCGTCCGATGGCGGCGGTGCGCTTCCGCGGCGCACTCGACGCCAGCGGCATGCCGGTGGCACTCGAGGCCATCAGCGCTTGCGAGGGACCGACGGAAGGCGTCTACGGTCACAAGGAGGATTCGCTGGATCCGACGGCCCTGGAAGGTCTGACCGGCAAATCCTATGCAATCCCAAACTACCGCATTGCGCAGATCTACGTCAAAAACCCGACGACGCTCGCCTATTGGCGCTCTGTCGGCAATTCCATGAACGACTTCTTCTACGAGACCTTCCTCGACGAGTTGGCGGACAAGGGTGGGCAGGACCCCTATGAGCTGCGCCTCAAGCTGCTGCAAAAGAACGAGCGACTGAGCAATCTCCTGAAAGCGGCCGGCGATCTCTCAGGCGGCTGGAAGCGGGGTCCCTTCACGGCGGAGGATGGCTCCAAACGGGCACGTGGTGTTGCCATGGCTTCTCCCTTCGGCAGCCATACGGCGGCGATCGCCGAGGTCTCCATCCGCAACGGCCAGGTCGTCGTCCATGACGTCTGGGAAGCGATCGACCCCGGCAGCATCGTCAATCCGGCAATCATCGAAGCGCAGATCAATTCGGCGACCGCACTTGGAATGTCACAGGTTCTGATGGAGGAGGCCGTTTACAAGAACGGCGAGCCGGTGGCGCGCAATTACGATCTCTATCCGATCCTGCCGCCGGATCGCATGGCGCGCGTTCACGTCCGCATCGTCGAAAGCGGGGCGGAAATGGGCGGCATCGGCGAGCCGGGCCTGCCAGCCATCCCGCCGGCGGTTGCCAATGCGGTTTCCACGCTGACGGGCAAGCGGATACGCAGCATGCCCCTCTCCAACTACACCTTTGAAAGCTGAGGCGCAGCACTCGCTGCGCCAGGCACACATCCGGCTCTCGGCTCATTTCCGGTCCGAGAGCCGGCTTGGTTGGCTCTAACCGCGTAAAAAATCCCGAAGCAAAGACATGAGGGCACACCTTTGAAGAAACTTCTTCTGGTTCTTCTCCTGATCATCGTGCTTGTGGCCGGCGGCGTCGCATGGTTCGTAACCCGCACGCCGGCATCTCCCTTCGACAATGTCGCCGCGATACAGGCGCCTTCGGAAGACCTGCTGCGCCACGGCGAATATGTCGCGCGCCTCGGCGACTGCGTCGCCTGCCATAGCACGCCGAAGAGCGCCCCCTTTGCCGGCGGGCTGGAGATGGGGACGCCGCTCGGCTCCATTTTCACGACCAACATCACCCCGGACAAGGAAACCGGGATCGGCAACTATACGCTCGCCGATTTCGACCGCGCCGTGCGCCAGGGTGTTGCCCGCGACGGGCATCGCCTCTATCCGGCCATGCCCTATCCCTCCTATGTGAAGATGAGCGACGACGACATTCGTGCGCTCTATGCCTATTTCATGAATAGGGTCGAGCCTGTGAAGCAGGCGGACAAACCCTCCGACATCAAATGGCCGATGAACATGCGCTGGCCTCTGGCGCTCTGGAATGCCGTCTTCACCGAAGGCGGCACCTATCAGCCGAAAACGGCCGGTGATGACCAGTGGAACCGTGGCGCCTATCTCGTGCAGGGGCCTGGTCATTGCGGCAGCTGTCATACGCCGCGCGCAATCACCATGGCGGAAAAAGCGCTGGATGAGAGCAGCCCGCTCTATCTTTCCGGCGCCCTTCTCGACGGCTGGTATGCACCGAGCCTGCGTGGCGATCCCAACACCGGACTTGGGCGCTGGAGCGAGGACGATATCTATGCCTTCCTCAAGAACGGCAGGAACGGTCATGCCGTGGTCTTCGGTTCGATGGCGGATGCCTTCAACAATTCGACACAGTTCATGAGTGATGACGACCTGAAGGCGATAAGCCATTACCTGAAATCCCTGCCCGGCGATCCCGCCCGCGACGGCACCCCCTGGCAATATGACGGGGCCACGGCCCAGAACGTATCGATTTCCAACCGTGAGCAGATACCGGGCGCCCAGACTTTCGTTGCAAAATGCAGCTTCTGTCACGGCGTCGACGGGCGCGGAAAGCAGCAATGGATTCCGCCGCTCGCCGGCTCTGCCGCTTCGCTTGCGAAGGAAAACGCGTCGCAGATCAATGTAACGCTGAACGGCTCCAGCCGCGTCGTCGCAAATGGAATCCCGGATGCCTATCGCATGCCGCCGTTCCGCCAGCAGCTTTCGGACCAGCAGATTGCCGATGTCCTGACATTCGTGCGCTCTTCCTGGGGAAATCATGGCGGAGCGGTTACAGCAAACGATGTGCAGGCCCTGCGCGAGCACACGGATCCGGCAAGCAGCAGCCCGATCATATTGCAGATGCGGTAGTCCTGGTTGCATGTTGACCGTTGCCGTGCCGCTACGCGTGACTTACGGCATTGTCTTCCCATAAGCCTCAGAGCTATCGCATATGGGGCGGATGAGCACTGGAAATTCGTTCTCCCCAGCGGGCAGAAGGGACGCCGTAACGACTTCAGTCCATGCGATTGCCCTGCCATGAGCCGGGATCAAGCATCTACTGTTCCTGCCCGGCAAGCTTGAGAGCTTGCGCCCGCCTTCTTCTCCTGCTCACCCGCGACGAGGGCGTCTTGACCTGCCCTTCCTGGGGCAAGGAAATGATAGCCTTCAGACCGGGATTGTTGGGCTGAAGCAGGATATCGCCGCCATGCTGCCGGGCCACTGCCCTTGCAATAGACAGGCCGAGTCCGACGCCGCCCGTGCCCCTGTTTCTCGAAGCTTCCAGACGGAAGAAGGGCGCGAAGACTTTTTCCTTCATATCCTCCGGTATGCCCGGGCCATTGTCTTCGACGACGATATCGATGGTACTGGCCGAGTGGTGAATGTGGACCTTGGCATGGCCGCCGTAGCGTGCCGCATTTTCCGCAAGATTGCGGACGGCGCGGCGCAAGCCATCGGGCCGGCAGCGATAGGTCGTCTTCGGCCCTTCGAGATATTCCACCGGCAGGCCGAGATCGGCAAGGTCGTCGCAGATGCTGCCGACCAGTGCCTCCAGTTCGATGGCTCGCGTTTCCTCGGCCGTGGATTCGCCGCGTGCAAAGGAAATGGCGGCTTCCGTCATGCTCTGAAGCTCGTCGATGGTCGTCAGCATCTTCTGCTGGATATCGGCATCCTTGACGAATTCCGCCCGCAACCGGAGCGAAGTCAGCGGCGTCCTGAGGTCATGGCCGATTGCGGCGAGCATCCGGGTGCGATCGTCGACGAAGCGATGCAGCCGCTCCTGCATCCTGTTGAACGCCTCGGCCGTGCGCCTGATGTCGTCAGGTCCTTCTTCGGGCAGCGGCGGAAGATTTTCGCCGCGCCCCAAGGCCTCCGCCGAAACGGCAAGCCGTCTTAGCGGGCGCGCGATGCGGCTGGCGATGAATACTCCGATAAGTGACAGGATGAGCGCGGTGGTCGCAAGAGAGGTGAGCGATTTCATATCCCACCAGCGGTCGCCGACATTCTTATAGAACGCCGTGTTCAGCCACATACCGTCATTGAGCTTGACGACAAGGCCGTATCCGTTGCGATCCCCGAAATAAACGAATTTTGCCGGCTGCGGCAGGCTCCAGAGAACTGGCGGCGGTGTAGCCCAGCCCTCGGCAGCATTTGCCGTCATTGTCCCCTTCGACATCAGATGATCGACATCGGAGTTCGAGCGCATGCCGTACTTCGCGCCGAGATCGATAAAATTCTCGATCGGCCGCGCAAGTTCGTTTGCCGCACGCGAGCGCCATGCGCTTTCATCCGTCGGTTCCGTCTGCGAAAGCCAGAAACGGGAATAGCTGGTCTCGCTTGCCAACAGAGCCTGTTCACGCAACGGCTTGGGCATGGATTCCATCAAGCGCGTGACGGAGGCGCACCGGCTGAAAAATTCGCTCTTCATGGCGGCATGCAGCGCCTTGGTGCGCTCGTCCCAGGAAATCGAAAATGTCAGGCACTGCGAGACGACAAGGGCAAGCAGGGTAAAGCCGATGAACTGCGCGGCAAGGCTCCTCCTCCACCAGTAGATCATTCGAACCCCACATCCGCCGAGAGACTGTAGCCGCCGCCCCAATGCGTCTTGATGACCGAAGGGTTCTTCGGGTCCGGCTCGATCTTCTTGCGCAGGCGGCTCACCTGATTGTCGATGCTTCTATCGAAGATGTCGGCCGTCCTGCCAACCGTCAGATCGAGAAGCTGTTCGCGGCTGAGCACCATGCCCGGCCGTTCGAGGAAGACCTTCAGAAGCCGGAATTCGGCGGTGCTGAGCGGGATGCCGACGCCATCATCGCCCGAAAGCTCCTGCCGCCCCATATTGACGCGCCACTGACCGACACGAACGACCCTCGCCTTTTTCAACGTTTCCCGCTGCTGCTGCGGCACGCCATTGACCCGACGCAGAACAGCCCGAATGCGTGCCAGCAATTCGCGCGGATTGAACGGCTTCACCAGATAATCGTCAGCCCCCAGTTCAAGGCCGATGATGCGGTCCGTATCCTCGCTCGTGGCGGTCAGGAAGATGATGGGTGTATCCGTTGTCGCCCTGAGATGACGGCAGACGGAAAGACCATCTTCACCCGGCATCATGACGTCGAGAACGATCAGATCCACGGCACCGCGCTCGAGAATCCGTCTCAGGGCCAGCCCGCTATCGGCGACGCTGACCTTGTAGCCCTGCTGCTCGAGATATTGGCCGACAAGGTCCCTTATGTCCGAATGATCATCGACGACGGCGATGTGCGCAGCTTTTTGCATGACAGTTTCCACGATCTCAAGCCATTCTACAGAAGGCCGCTTCGAGCCGCATCGAAAAAAGTGTATCAAAGTTTCACATAGACCGGAGGGTTGCGCCACAAGCGGTGCCCCACTTGAAAATCTGACGACAGCCGGTGCAGGCCGTATCGCCAGGATACGAATTTCATCGAAACTGTCCCCGAAATCCAATTGATATTTTGCGCTAAGAGACCCCCTGCAGCTGACAAACTATAAGCTTGTTGTCACATAGATGTGCCGCAGGCCGGCAAATTTGTAACAAGCTGTCGCAGCTCTCGCACCGCCGATGTGCCCTGTATCGGCAAAATACGACGGCGGCATCGACCGGCTTCGATCAAGGTCAATCCTGCCGTACGCTCTGAAAAATAGGCCCCTTGCGGCCGCAGCCCGACAATCATTGCCGCGCCGGCCCGCTCCAGAGCCGATGGCCGGCGCTGCCATTGCCGGCGACAGGCTTTTTACATCTCCGGCACAAAGCTGCGACAGGACCGTCCTAACCTCCTGCTCGAAAATCACTTGCCCGGTCGAGACTATCGACGCTGACAGGAGGATATGGAATTGGCCATAGAATTATCACAGATCGCAACGCTTCGCCGCGTTCTCGAAATCTTCTGCGCCCGGCACGACCTAGAGTTCGCCGATAGAACGGCGATCATCGCCGCCCGCGAGCTCATGAAATTCGCCGACGAGGGCGAAACCGATCCCCTAGTTCTCGAGCAGCGCCTCGACGAGGCAATGCAGACTTCCGGCGGACCTATGCTGCCGGCCCGAAGGACCGTGGCATCGATGGGCGCTTCCTCGGCGCGGCAGCAATGATTGTCCGCCATCGAAATTGTCCGGTCATCTTCCGCATCCAAAAGCCTCATTGAAATCGGAAGGCAAACCCATGCACCTTTCCCGCCGCACCGTGTTGACATCGATGGTGGCCGCGGCCGCCGCACCCAGATGGAGCTTCGCCGCAGACGAGCGACGGACTCTGGTCGTCTATTATTCTTATACCGGCCATACCGGCGCTGTTGCCGAAAAGCTTCGCGCGCTCCTGGGGGCCGAGCTCTTCGAAATCCAGATGCGCAACCCCTATCCTCTCGACATGCAGCGTGCTGCCGAGCAGTCCAAATACGAGCTGGAAACGGGAGAGCTTCCTCCCTTGCTCGATGGCCTTCCCAATCTTTCGAAATATGACCTGATCCTCGTCGGCGGCCCGGTGTGGTGGAATACCATCACGCCGCCTGTCATGAGTTTCCTCGAACGGATGGATTTCGGAGCGCGGAAGGTTGCCGCCTTCGCCACATATGTACTGGAGCCGGCGCACTACGAAAGGAATTTTGCCGCACAAGCACGCAGCGCTTCGCTTCTGCCTAGCCTGATGATCAGCGAATTCGAGGTCACGGAGAGGCTGGCGGACAAGGCCATCGCGTCCTGGGCTCTCAAAAACCTGCCGAAGGATGCGCCGCGAGCCCTCTAAGCTCGCCAACACGCTCGGATTGGCCCCCGCTTTACTTTCAGCGCAGGCCGCAACGTCTTGTCGACGGCGTGGTTTTCGCTGCCCTGTAGCTGTGCCAAGGATGGCGCTGGGCATATTGCCAATCGCTTCTGGCAGTCCCGGCCGAACGCCGGGACCGCCATATCAATCAGCTGAACGCAACCGCGCGTATCCTGCGGAGCGAGAGCGCGATCAACAGGCCGGCGATCGCGGCGACGGTGCCTGCTAGAAAGACGCTGCCATAACCGGCCCGGTCGGCCAGGAGGCCGGCAAATGGCCCGGTCAGCCCGTAGGCGAGGTCCTGGAAGGCCGAGAAGCCGCCAAGCGCCGTGCCGCGCAGATGCGGCTCCACCCGCCGGACCACCTCGCGGCCCATGGAAGGATAGATCAGCGAGCATCCGAGACCGGTCAGAAAGGCACCCGTCAGGGCGAGCATGGGATCGGCGGCACACCAGATCAGCAATTGGCCTGCCGCTTCGACGGCCAGGGATCCGAGCGCGACCGGCAGGCCACCGATACGGTCAGGCAGATGGCCGAAGAACACGCGCACCAGAACGAAACCGACGCCGAAGGCCGTCAGGCCCAGTCCGGCATAGTTCCAGCCCCGGTCGAGGAAATAGAGCGTAAAGAAGGCGCCGATCGCGGCAAAGCCTATGCCCTGAAAACACACGACCGCCCCATATAGCCAGACCTTGCCGACGACAGTCCAAAATGGCGGGCGCTGTTGACCGGGATGAGGCGCAACGCCGGGAACCTGCCAGATCGCCACCAGGCCCAGGAATGGCAGGACAGCGCTAATCGCCATTGTCCCGGCAAAACCGAGCCGGCTGAACAACATCAACCCGATCGGCCCACCCACTGCGAGCGCTCCATAGATGGCGGCGCCGACCAGCGCCAGGACCCTACCCGAACGCGCCGGGCCGACGACACCGATGCCCCAGGCGATGATGCCGACGGCGACCAGACTTTCGCCCAGCCCCAAAGCCAAGCGTCCCAGAAGGAGGAGCAGAAAGGACGGCAACGGCATGTCGGTGAGGACGCCGGCACCCAAAGCCGTCAAAGCGCCGACGACATAGAATACAAGTCCCCGCGTCACAGCCACCTTGGCGCCGCGATGGTCCGAGAACCCGCCGGCATAGCCGCGCGTGAGGATGGTTGCCAGAAAGGCGATGCCGACGCCGAGTCCGGCCCAGACATTGCCGAGCCGGAGCTGTCCGTTCACATAAAGCGGCACGATCGGAAACGATATGCCGATGCAAAGATAGGAAATGAAGAGAATGGCGCTCAGCAGCAGCAGCCGGCCGCGCGCCGGATCGGGTGTCGATTGAAAAGCCATGATAATCTCCAGGCTTTTCCTCAATCGGCGAAGGCATAAAAAAACGCACTCCGACCGACGAGGATCGTTGAGTGCGTTGCTTGACGTCAAACGCTTACGGCCGGTAACACCGGCTACCTTTGCAATAGGCGCTTGCTGAACGACTGTCAACATGATGCCGCGAAGCTGGTCGATCACTCGGGGACCGGACCGCACCAACCGGGCAAGTAATCGGCCTCCTTGCCCTTGGCAAGGTCGTGCGCCCTTTCCAGTGCGGCCTTGAAATCCTTATCGAGATCCTTGCGCTTGATGCGGCGGCGCAGGAAATCCGCCCAGAGAAATTCGCTGAACGGCGTCGTGTCCTTGGCGTAGCCGCCGACATGGCGCAACTCGCCGGCAAGCGAACGATAGGGATCGTCGACCAGATCCTTAATGCTCTTCGGGATGTCCTCATAGCCCCGGCGTTTCCCCTCTTCGTCGAAAGGATGCATCCAGTCATGGCAATCCATGACGAACCAGAAGGACTCCCGATCAAGCCGCGAAAGATCGGCCACTGTGGTGACGAGAACATCCTTCACCCCTTCCTCATAAAGCGCGAGGGAAAGATGGTGATGATCGATAACGTAGTATTTTCCGCGCGGTCCCCGGATGGCTGGCACCATGTGATTTCCGAGGAACTCGCCGGCCTTATCGCCTGCCGCTGCCGCCTTGAGACGCCACGCCTTGCGCTTGGCCTTGACCTCGCGCATGCCGACGGTGATCTGGGTGGGTCTCAATTCTTCAATGGGAACTGGATGCAAGATCGGTTCGCGCAGCGTAACCATTTGAAAGTTCTCCACAAAGAGAGGACCACTTTAGCGTAGCATAACCCTTCAATCCGGCAAGATCAGCGTTGCGCGCTCGTCAGGCAGGCTGCGGGAGAAGCGCGACCATACCCGGTATCGAATTACCCTTCATGCGGCTTTTTTGATTACCGTAAACTGCGAACGCCTGTAGAAGGCCAGCATTTCCCGCTCGAAGCTCTCAACGGCAAGCACGACCCATGGCTCGTAATGGTCTCTGCGGGAGCGCATCCTGCGTCGGCCATCCGTGTCGAGCATTCCACGCAACGCCCAATCTACCAACCCCATTCCGTCACTCTCACCCCGCCAAAGGTCTCCTCACCATCCGCTCTACCGGCCTCAATCGCGTCCGACGGCATGACAAGCGCTAAATAGGTAACCCCTGATCGAAGGAAAGGTGAAGAAACGTTGTATTAAGGTTTGTAACATGGGTTTGCTTGGGACTGTCGCATTGCGGCGACACCCGACAGCCAATCCCGCTCCGCAAGGATCGGAAACCGGACTGAATGAGGATGTCGTCGCCTGCTTCCATGGCAATGGGGTCATCGGAACATCAGGCGCGTGACATGGCGATCGATCACCCGCGAATTCGCTTCGATCCGGTGCCAAATCATGGCCATGGCAAACATGGTCAAAAGCCATCCGAGCATGACATCCGACAGGAAATGAGCGCCGAAGATCACGCGGTTGAATGCCACGAACAGCGAGCATGGCACCAGGATCACCGCAGCAATCCATCTTCGCCCGGCAGGCACGAATATCAACAGGGACAGCGCCGCAGCAGCGGCGGCTGCTTCGCCGGAAGGGAAGGAACAATTGCGGCTGCACGCCGCCGAAAACTGCCATACCGGGGTAAAATCCGCTGTGCCGCCGAACTCGATCAGCTGACGAGGGCGCACGCGTCCAATCACTACTTTCAGCGTCTGCACCACCAGTAGCGGCCCGGCGGCAAAACTCAGGAGCACAAAAAGCGGCTTATGAGGGCGGCAGAACCGCAATCGCCGCGGCAGGAAAACATGCAGGACGACGATGACAGCCATGGTGCCGAGAATATAAGGCTGGCTTTGACGGGCAATATCCCTCACCGCCTTCAGCCAGGGATTTTCTGCGAGCCAGAAGACATGCCCGTGGGCAAACAAGCGCGCAACAGCCAGATCGAGTTTCGGAAAGACCACAAAGACGAAGCTGGTCCAGACGATCAGCATGCCTATGACCGCCAATTCGCTGTCCGCAGTTGCTTGCAGCTGACGCGGCCGCATTTGACCGGAGTCGGAACTCCATAAATTCGATGCATATTTCCACATGCCATGTCTCCAAGGGCGGAACGGCGCCAAGCTGAAGCCCGATTGTCAAGAAATGGCGAAGATCGCATGAAGGCCGTGTTCAGAATCGGCCATCGGACGAACGAAAAGCTGTTTGGAAATTGCGGAAGCGGGCTTTGTCCGCGATAGTAAGGTTCGGACGACAAAGCCGAACGGAAAAACAGAAGAACACAGGGCGCTAGGGGTGGATAACAGTCTCGTTCTCATCGTGGAGGATGAACCGGCAATCGCACAGATACTCGAGGGCTATCTGACGCGGGACGGCTTTCGCACGGTTCGCGCCGGCGACGGCGAAACCGCGCTGCAGCACCATGCGCTTTTGAAGCCCGATCTCGTGCTTCTGGATGTTCGTTTGCCGAAACTGGACGGCTTCGGCGTGCTCGGCCGGCTGCGCCAGGCCGGCTCGACGCCGGTCATCATGGTCACGGCCGTCGCTGACGACATCGACCGCCTGAGCGGGTTGCGCCTCGGTGCCGACGACTACGTCGTCAAGCCGTTCAACCCGCAGGAAGTCGTCGCCCGTGTCAGAGCTGTCTTGCGTCGGACGCAGGGCGAGCGCGCAGACGCCATCAAGCGCTTCGGCGCGCTGGAGGTCGATTTCAGCAGCTACACCGTCTTCATCAACGGGGAGGAAGGCCGCGTTGCAGTGCCGTTGACGCTTAGCGAATTCCGAATCCTCGCCTACATGATCCGCCATCCGACCCAGGCTTTCGCACGCGCCGATATTCTCGATGCCTGCCTGCCGGAAAGCGATGCCCTTGTGCGGACCGTCGATACGCACATTTCCAACCTCAGGCGCAAACTGGAGGAAATGGGGCAGGTCGGCTTCTTTCCTGCCGTGCGCGGCATCGGCTATCGCTTTTCGGACCCTCGATGAAGAAACCGAGATTTCCCAGCGCGCCGCTTGCGTCGCTCACGGCCGTCGTCACCACGATCATGCTGCTGCTCAGCGTCGGCCTGACCTATCTGGGGGTCAACTGGTATGCGACCTATCTGGAGCAGGGTATCAGCGATGCCCTGCCGCCGCGAGCCGCAACAGCCTACAAAATGCTGAGTGAAAACAAGGTTCCCGACGGCGATTCGCTTAAGCTGCTTGTCGAGCATCTTAATTCGCTGACGGAGCCGACGGATCTCAAGGTGCAGCTCTCCGTCCTCGTCTTCGGCCTCTTGTCGGCCCTGCTCTGCGCCGTAATCGGCGTCTTCCTGGCGCGACGGCTTACGCGCCCGCTCGAAGATCTCACTTCCGCCGCCGAAGGCCTGAAGTCCGGCGACTTCTCCGTCCGCGTCGCAGCCTCCTATCGCAGCACGCGCGAAGTCGCGAGCCTCGTTGAAACCTTCAACGCCCTTGCGAGCAGCCTGGAGACGATGGAGGAAAGATTGCGCTTCAACAACATGGCGGTTGCACATGAGCTGCGCACGCCGTTGACCATCCTGCAGGGATCCCTGCAGAGTATGCTCGACGGCGTGTTTCCGATGGACCAGAAGATCATTTCCGATCTCCTCCTGCAGGTCGAAGGCCTGGGGCGGGTTGTCGAGGATCTGCGCACCCTGTCGCTCGCCATCGGTCAGAAACTCGTGATGGACCGTCAGCGCATCGACGCATCCCTGCTGGTCGAGACTGTCATCGCCTCGGCAAAACCCATGCTGGAAGCCAGCAAGCTGCAGGTCGAAACTGGGCTGAAACCCGCCTGGATCTCGGCCGACTCCCCCCGCATTCGGCAAGCCGTATTGGCGCTGCTCGAAAATGCGTGCCGTTACGCTGCCGGAGGCGGATGGCTGCGATGCGAAACCGAGCAGCTGGCGGACGATAGGATCGTCATTCGCGTTCTCGATCGCGGTCCCGGATTTCCGCAGGATATGGACGCCGTTGCCGTCAACCCTTTCTGGCGCGGCGACCCCTCGCGTTCGCGGGCGACCGGCGGCACCGGACTGGGTTTATCCGTGGTGCAGGCAATCGCGGCTGCCCACGGCGGACATCTTGAATTCGCAAATCGGCCCGAGGGCGGCGCCATGGTCGCAATCCATTTGACGGACAGCGTGCCGGAAGAAGGGCACGGTTCCGGACAGCGGGGGCAATGCCGGCTTTGTTGACCAAAGCCATCGCCGCCGGAAGAGGCCGGCAGGCGATCAATGGAAGAGTTCGCCGATATTGTAGAACCATGACTTGCTCTGGCTGCGCCTGTCTGCTCCCAGGATATTCGAATAGGGAACCCTGAAGCCGTAAACCCCTTCCGGTTCGGCGGAACGTTCGAACCAGAAGGCATCGATGTTCGACAGCAACATCGATTGGCGGGCGCGCCGGCGATACTGAATCGGATGTCTTGCCTGCGAGACCGCCAGAAAGTGTTGCATGCCGCCCTCCGCCGCGAGGCCCTGCAGCACGATGAGGATCGCCTCCTTCGGACGCAGGCCCGCAAGATCGCGGGTCACCTCGACGATACGCTGCTTCGCATTGCGCGGTCCCTGCATGCTGCCGACGACAAATGTATAGCGCCCCTCCACCCCTTGATTGACGAAGGTGAATCTCGCCGTGCAGAGAAGTGCCTGATCACTCACGCGCTGGAGTTTGATCGCAAAAGCGCCCTCATGCCGGCCGCCGCTGCGGTCGGCGAGCGCGATGCAGCACGCATATGCTTCGCTCTTGCCTTGAACAAGGCCCATTTCCAGCCATTCGCCGCACCAGAGCCGCGTCATGCTGTCCCTGGAGAAAATAGTTTCCGCAATGGAAAAATGCTCGATGAGAAGGGAGAGCCGCCGCGCGTTGGGCATTCCGTGGACCAGAAATTTCGATAGCGGTTTCTGCAGCAGCTCGTCATGGGGCGGCGGCAATTCGCGCGCAGCGGCAAACGCAGCGGTAAAGCGCCACCATCGGAAGGTCACAAGCGGGTTTGCGGCAAAGCGGCACCAGAAGAGAAGAGCACGCTTCCAACGCACCCGCAGACTGAAGGTCAATATTCTCCAGAGCAGGGCGTATCGGGATGTGTGCGATCTGGCAGCTGCCGGCACAACCATCTTGGAAGGAGAAATACTGGATATGACGCCCTCTGGCGTCACGGCGATCGATGTCTTTCGATTCATGCAAAGGCCCGGCGAATATGGCTTCGCCGAACCATCTGCATTGGAATTGTCAAGACAGCGTCAAGGCAAGGTCAGCCTTTCGCGGGTCGTGTCATCAAAGGCTGAAGCTAGCTTACAAGGCGATGGGATATTTGCCCTCCGCACCAAGCTGCCAGGGGATTAGAAGAGAGCATCCGCGAAAAGATCCTCGTCACTGGCCGGCGCCGGTGCGCTTTCGGCAACAGAGCTCACCGCACCGAAAATGGCAGCATGAATCTCGCGTTCGGCCGCCATGGTGTAGATCTTGAAGATGCGCTCGGAAATCGCCGCCACTGAAGCCTCGAGCCCGGTCGTATCGACAAATGCGCTCCGCATACGTCCTGCCTCCTTCATACAGGACGCCAAGGTCTCAACTACCCCAGCGCGGAAGTCCAAACCCTTGATCACATCGGCCACTTGCGAAGTCATGGCCTCGCCGCAACGGCGAAGTTCCTGCACGTTGAGATCCATCGACGCGCCGGCTTCGCCGATATGGGCAAGTGCGGCGTCTATATGCGTGCCGAGCCCGGGGGAATTTTCTTCTTCGCCGACCTGTCGCCAATCCTTGAGGCCGGTCGCCTGTGTTTCGAGCTTGCCGAGGCCGACGAGGATCTTCTCGGCATCTTCATCGAGCAGCGATGCGAACGAGCGCAGCTCGCCGGCAACCACATTGATCGCTCGCCCTTCCTCACCGAGCTTGCCGCAGCGCAGATTGGTATTGAGGGCCATGTATTGAATGTCGCGCCGCACGAGCTGGATGGTCAGGATGCTCGTCGTCAGCTCCTTGACCATCTCGGACGTCTTTTCGCTAAGCCGATTGGTGCCGGCTGCGGCGATGTCGATGCGATCGACAACGATCCGCGCGGCGGCGAGATCGCCGCGCCGCGAATTGATCGGGCTTTTGCCATCCTGCCCGCTCTGCGACATCATTGTTCGGTAGAGATCGAGCAGAGTGCCGATATCATCATTGAAACTACGGATGTTGTCGACGATCTTGGCGGTCTCGCGGTCGAAGCCCTTGGTCGTTTCGGCAAGCAGCTCTGAGATCAGTGTCGTGGCCAGTTGCGAGAGGCGCTGGCGGTCGATGGCGGAAAGGCCGGCCGGAACCTCCGAGGCGAGATAGGCCTCCGCGATCGCATACGCCGTCTGGCAGTGCTCGACCCTTTGCCTGGTGATGTCGCCGATCTGCATGGCCGACAGCGTATGGGCTACCTTGTTCTGGATCTTGCGCGCCAGGCCGGCGACGCTATCCGCCAATTCGGAAAGATTGCGGCGTTGAATCTGGATTTCCTCGGCGTTCAATATGAGGCGCTGGGCTATGGACGGGATGCCGTTCAGATGCTGCCCTAGAGAACCGTCCTCATTTGCCGTGGCGGATTCGATCTGCCCTTCCAGGGAGCGGATCTGCAAGGACAGCGCCTTGACTTCCTTGGCGGCGAATTCGATGCGCTCGACGATCTCGCTGGCGAAGCTCGAAAAGTCGGGAATGCGCGCGCCTGCAATCTTCGCCGTTGCGGCAAAGGTCCTGAGATAGCGCAGGGTTTCCTCCATCGAGAGGACGTGTTCGGCAAGCCGCTGTCCAGTCTGCCCGATGGCAGCGACGCTCCCCTGGCGCCGCGCTTCGGCAGGCGGCAGCTTGTTCAAAAGATCCACCGTCTGAAGCAGCCGCGCCGTGGCTTCGGTCGCATTCTCCTCTTTCAACGAATTGCCGATATGCTCCAGCAGGCTGACGAGCTTGGCGAGCGCTTCCGTGACCGTGATGAGGACCGCGCCACCATCCAGGAAGCGCTGTTCGATCTGCAATCGGGCGCTCTCCAAGCGATCGACGAAACTATCCGTCGACGGGATAAATTGCCGGCTTGTCGCTGCATACGCCATACTGTTCGGATCCCGCCCAAGACTATCCCCGGGAAACTAAAGCGAACAGAAAAACATGGAGTTAACGGGGAGGACGAAACAGGGCGCCAGCTTGCGACCGTCACCCCTGCGCCGCCGGGAAAGTCCTGGGCAAGACCCGCATTCGGTGGTTTTGACGCGCGTCAATCCGATGGTCAGAAGACTTCGGCTATGGCCAGACCCTTTATTCGATCGATCCCGAAACCGTGAGCAATCTCGACAAGGCGCAGCAGAACGCCCAGACGCTTGCCCAGGAAGTTCTGCGTCGCATCCTGCCCTATAGCGGCCGCGTGACCGCACAGGCGAAAACAGACGGATACAAGCTGTCGGCCTGATGAGTCCTGTCCGCCGGCGCCGCCTGCACGTCTGCTGCATTGGTCAAAAATTTACGTGAGAAAAGATTTTTCATTGACGGGTAGAAGTAGCCTACCTAGGCTCCCGTGGGCGGAGAGTTTCCAAGGCTCCGCCAAGGGGGAGGATATCTTGGGACAAAAGCTTGAAGGTAAGGTCGCACTGGTTACCGGCGCAAGCTCCGGTATCGGGCGCGCAATCGCATTGGCGCTCGGCGAAGAGGGAGCGAAGCTCGCACTTGTCGGCCGTTCCGCCGAAAGGCTGCAAGCGGTCGCCGACAAGGCTGGCGGTGACGCGCTGGTACTGCCGGCGGATCTCACCGAACCGGATGCAGTCAAGAAGGTCGTCGATGCAGCGATGGAGCGCTTCGACCGGATCGACATTCTCCTGCCCAATGCCGGCCTCTACATTCCCGGCGATGTTGCCGAAGGCAATCCCGACGCTTGGGATGAACTTATTTCGATCAACGTCAATTCGGTCTTCCGGCTGACCCGCGCCGTGCTGCCAGACATGATTGCCAAGGGCGGCGGCCAGATCGTCGTCACCTCCTCGGTGGCAGGGCATCAGGCCATCCATTGGGAGCCGATATACTCGGCATCCAAGCATGCGATCCAGGCTTTCGTGCATGGGCTGCGGCGGCAAATCATGAAGCACAATATCCGCGTCGGCTCTGTGGCGCCCGGCGTCGTGCTGAACGAACTCTGGGGCTATACCGATCCTGCCGCTATCGATGCCAAGGTTGCGGCGCGCGAGGGCTTGAAGTCGGAGGATGTGGCCGATGCCGTGCTCTTCATGCTGACGCGGCCCGCCAATGTCACCATCCGCGATCTGGTGATCCTGCCGCAGACCCAGGATATCTGAGCCTTGCACGATTTCGACTACATCATCGTCGGTGGCGGTGCGGCGGGTTGCGTGCTGGCCAATCGCCTGAGCGAAGATCCGGCCACACGCGTCTGCCTGGTCGAAGCGGGCATGGACCGCAATGCACGCAAGGCGATCGTGCGCATTCCGCTCGCCATGGTCACCTTCATGGCGCCGGCGCTCGCCTTTTTCGGTGGCCCGAAATTCATGTCCTGGTTCGAAACCGAACCCGAGCCCGGCCTGCAGGGTCGCTCGATCGCCCTGCCGCGCGGCAAGGGCATGGGTGGCTCGACGAATGTCAACGGCCAGATCTTCATCCGCGGCCAGCGCGAGGATTTCGACCATTGGCGCGACCTCGGCAATTCCGGCTGGGGCTATGACGACCTGCTGCCCTATTTCCGTAAGCTGGAGCGCTTCGAGATCCTGGCCGAGCCGGGCTCCGCCGGACACATTCGCTTCGGCAACGCGCCGCTCGAGAAACAGATCGACCCAACCTATCACGGCACGAAAGGACCGCTGAACATCGCGCCGCTGCGCAGCGTCAATCCGATGGCGGAAGTGTTTCTGGAAGCGGCGCAACAGGCTGGCTATCCCCTCAACGCCGATTTCAACGGCGCGCGACAGAACGGTGTCGGCCTCTATACTTTCACGCAAAAGGACGGCGAGCGCGTCACTGCAGAAGGCGCCTATCTCGACCCGGTGCGGCATCGGCCGAACCTCATGGTGATGGGCGAAACCGAGGTAACGCGCGTCGTGTTCGATGGCCGAAAGGCAACCGGTATTGCCTTTCGAAGAAACGGGGAGAACGGCACGCTCGACGGCCGCGAAATCATCCTCTCGGCCGGATCCTTCGCGTCGCCGCATCTGCTGATGCTGTCGGGCATCGGCAACGCAAAAGACCTTATGCGCCATGGCATTCCTGTCATCGCCGACCTGCCCGGGGTCGGTGAGAACCTGCAGGATCATCTCGACGTCACCATCGAATATCGGGCGAAATCCATCGCGCCCTACGGCGTCTCCTGGCGCGCCTTGCCACGCAATGTCGGCCATGTCCTTAACTGGGTTTTCAATAAACGCGGCCTGTTTTCCTCGACAACAGGCGAAGGCGGGGGCTTCATCTCGACAGATCCTGAAAGCGGCCGGCCTGATATCCAGCTCTTCTTCTGCACCGGCCGGGCCAACACACAGGCCGCATCGGGCTTCACCGGCCATGGCTTCCTCATGCATGTCTGCCAGCTGCGGCCCGGAAGCATCGGTCGCGTCGCCTTGAAGAGTGCCGACCCGAAGGAGAAGCCGTCGATCCTCTATAATTTCTTCCGAGGCGACAGCACGATGGACGTACTGCGCAAGGGCGTCCGGCTGGCACGCCAGATCACGGCGCAGGCTCCGTTCACATCACATCTGGACGCCGAGATAGACCCCGGGTCGGATATCGAAAGCGATGGCGCGCTTGACGCCTTCATCCGCGAGCGGGTCGGGACGCTGTTTCATCCCGTCGGCACCTGCGCCATGGGACGCGGAGAACGATCGGTCGTCGATCCCGCTACCATGCGGGTGCATGGCGTCGAGGGCCTGCGCGTCGTCGACGCCTCGATCATGCCGGGCATCGTTTCGGCCAATACGGTCGCGGCCACCTATTGCCTTGCCGAAAAGGCCGCAGACCTGATCCGCGCGACCGATGCTAACAGCATCCTCACATAGAGGGCATCGCCGGCTTACCGACCCGCATTGGCGGCGCACGGCTTACGGAGATCTCACGCCTTGACATAAGCGGCATAGCCGCAAACATGGCGTGGCGGCTATTTGCCGATCGACTCAAACAGGTAGTCCTGAAAGATGCGCTTCTCCCTCGTGCTCCCATTGCTCGTCTCATTCGCGCCCCTCACCGCCGCGGCCGGGACGCCATGTACCGATCTCATTGAGGGGAGTGCAGTGATCCAGCATGCCGACGGCTTTGCCATTTCCGACCTGCATGATGGCTGCGCGGTTACGAATGGCCTGTTCAAATCCGGCAGCAGAGTGGGATGGACCTTCGAACGCGCCGAGTTCAAGGGAGACGGATTGGCCGACTTCCTCAAGTCCATCGCAAGCAAGCCCGACCATCTGCCGACCTGGGGGCGGTTCTCGGTCGAGGGCGTGCGCTTCACGCCGATGCTCGACAACGCCATGGCGAATTACATTACGACGGTCCAGCAATGGCCGATGGAGATGTCCGGCGCCTTCCGTTTCGATCCCAAGGATGGTTACCTGGATATTCAGGAGCTGGAGCTCACCAATCTGCGCCTCGGCAGAGCCTCGCTCTCGGCCGAGCTGAGCTTGCCCAAAAATGCAGGCATGCCGGCTCTGATGCAAAATGGATCGGTCGGACTCTCGCACTTGCGCTTCCGGCTCGACAATCAAGGGCTGTTCGAGGGCATGGCCGTGCCGTCGCTGGCTGCCTTTCTGCAGCAGATGACAGGTTCGGATGATCCCGCCCAGGGCATCAACCAGTTGCGTGATACGACGGTCACCGCGCTGCAGGCTCTGCCCGACAGCCGTATCGATGCGGAATCGAAAAAGGCGTTGCTGCGTTTCGTACAGGATCTGCCGCACCCGACGGGCTTCTTTACGCTCGACCTTGCCTTCGACAAGCCGCTGCCGATCGGCACCCTCGGTCTCGACGCCGCACAACTCGCGCAAACAGCGCTGGCGAGCGCGAAGATCTCAGTCAGCTACAAGGCTCGCTGACGTCTGTCACCCAGCGTCGATCAGACCGACTTCACCTCGCCGCCATCCATGCGCAGGGCCGAGCCGGTCATCCAGCGCGCTCCTGGCGAGACCAGGAACGCCATCAGCTCTGCGATCTCTTCCGGCTCGCCATAGCGGGCAATTCCCGCTTCCCGCGGGAACTTGGCGGTGGCCTCTTCGACGGTCATATCGTGCAGCGGCGCCCAATGTTTGCACCGGTGATGATCACGACAGCGTCGGACAGGATATTTCTCCTGATTTCGAAGAAAGCTGACGCCCTACCGCACCGATCCTTGTCGATGCGGTTGGGCTTGATGTCAGCCAAGGAAGGCGCGGATTTCGGCTGCGATCTCGCCCGCATGCGTTTCGAGGGCGAAATGGCCGGTGTCGAGAAGCTTGACGACCGCTCCGGGAATGTCGCGGCGATAGGCCTCGGCACCGGGCGGCAGGAAGAAAGGATCATGCTTGCCCCAAATCGCCAAGAGACGCGGCTTATGGGTGCGGAAGTAATTCTGGAAGGTCGGATAGAGCGCGACGTTGCTCTTATAGTCGCCGAAGAGATCGAGCTGCACCTTTTCCGCACCGGGGCGGGCTAGATAGAGATTATCGAGCGAATAGCCGTCCGGTGAGACTTTAGCGACATCCGGAACGCCGTGCGTGTATTGCCAGGCTGTTGCCTCCGGCGTGAGCGCCGCCTTCAGCGCATTTCGGTTTTCCTCCGAGGCTTCGCGCCAGTAGGCTTGGATCGGATTCCACTCCTCACTCAGACCCTCCTCATAGGCATTGCCGTTTTGCGAGATGATCGCCGTGATCCGCTCCGGATGCTTCACGGCCAGGCGGAAGCCGGTCGGTGCGCCATAATCGAAGACATAGACGGCATAGCGCTCGAAACCAACGATTTCGGTGAAACGGTCGATCGTCTCGGCGATGCTGTCGAATGTGTTGCCGCCCTTCGGCGCGTCGGATTGCCCGAAGCCCGGAAGATCCGGTGCGATGATATGATAACGATCGGCCAGCAACGGGATGAGATCGCGGAACATATGGCTGGAAGTGGGGAAGCCATGCAGGAGCAGCAGCTTGTCTGCCCCTGGCGAGCCTGCCTCGCGGTAGAAGACCTTGACGCCTTCGACATTGACGATGCGATAGCTGATATCAGACATGTTAAGGCCCTTTCATAACCTTTCTGATTGCAATTATAGAGCTACAAATCGAGAATTCAGATAGCGACGGCCGCGTCTCGGATAATGTCGAAAATGGCGGCCGGCGCCGTGACCATCGGCATATGATCGGCCGGGACGGAGCACTGCTTTGCCTTCATGCGCGCTGCCATGAAGCGCTGATTGTCGACCCGGATCATCCGGTCCTCCTCGGCGATCAGGAACCAGGTGAGACGGTCCTTCCAGAGCGGGCGGGCGACGGGAACGGTGATGCATGCCGGCGAGATCGGCCGTTGCGAGGCAGCCAGTACCGCCAGTTCATCGGCCCTGGCGTTCTGTGCAAAGGCGGTCGCGAAGGCGCCATTCGGAAGGTAGATCAACCCGTGGCCGTCAGGCGCGAGTTTCGGCGCCTGCGGGTGAGGCTCGCCGCGATAGAAGACATCGGCGGCCGTCTCGCCCTCATCCGGCGCAAGTGCAGCAACATAGACCAGTGCCCTTACTTTTTCGCCGCGAACGGCTGAGATAACCGCGCCGGCATAGGCGTGGCCGACCAGGATCACCGGTCCTTTCGCCCGCTCCAGCGCCCGTTCAAGCGCGGCGACATCTTCGTCAAAGGAGGTCAACGGCAATGGAGCGGCAGTTGCCGAAAAGCCGGCAGCGGCCAGCGGCACGATCACTTTTGCCCAACCCGACCCATCCGCCCAGGCGCCATGGACAAGAACAATATCTGCATTTTGCGACGACATCGGCTTTCTCCTTATGGTCCGAAGCTCGTAACCGTTCAAATTACGTTAATAGGGTTACGACTGATATGCGTAACTTGTCAAGCGGCTTTTGATAGGTTATATGCCTGTCATGTTTTCGAATGGCCATTCAGCATCCTTGTCGATGGCCGGAAAGGAAGTAGTCCATGGACAACCACTCGCCCGCCATCTTCGTCGGCGATACGCTGGGACTGGATTTCCTCAATTCGGTCGCAACGCCGGTGGATGTGCCGATCGACTGGATTGACGATGGGGAGGGCTTGCTTCGCTGGCTGGAACAGGCGGGCTTGGTGCCTCGTGAGACGCTCAATGCCATGCGCGAACGGGCGCTGCCCGGCGAACTCGACAAGGTCGCCGATCAGGCAAGAAACCTGCGCGAATGGTTCAGGGCTTTCGTAAACTCCCACAAGGGAAAACCGCTCACATCGGATGCTTTGAGCGATCTGGAGCCACTGAATCGCCTGCTGGAACGCGACGAAGGTTTTGGTCGGATCGTCGCAAGACCATCCGGCGGAGAAGGGCTCGGTTTTCAGCCGATGCGGAAATGGCGGTCACCGGAATCGCTGCTATTGCCGATCGGCGAAGCGCTGGGGCGTTTTGTCTGCACCGAGGATTTCTCCGATGTGAAAGCCTGCGAAGGCCACGCATGCACCCTGCTCTTCGTCGACCACACGCGCGGTCACCGCAGACGCTGGTGCAGCATGGCGATGTGCGGCAATCGCGCCAAGCAGGCCGCTCATCGGCACCGGCTCAAGCAGAGCTGACGCCTGTCGCGCAGAAGATAGGGTTTTGCCGGAAGCATGAAATCAGCCGGAGCTAAGCGCAGCTCGCTCCGGTCCGGTCATCGCTAAAGTCGGGCCGAAGGGCGTCTATCGGCTCAGGCCGGGTCTTCCCTGTGAAGATCGTGAATGGCGACGGCATCGTCGCTGAAGGGTGGCAGCAGCCAGTCGGTATGGCGCAGCGTGCGCTTGGTATCTTCGAGGCCCATGTCCCAATGCTCGCGCATCGACGTGCCGGAGAACTCATAGTCCTTGGCGTGACCTTCGTAATTCTTGTGCTGATAGATCAGATGCACGATGTTGACGACGCCGGCATCGGAATAATCCGCAATCAGCTCTTCTTCTTCCGGTGTCAGCTGATCCTTCGGAACACGCTTCAAAGCACCCAGGAGCTTCATCTTCAGCCCGTGAATTCGCTTAAAGTTGTCGGTATTCTGCCGGGTGCGGCTGGAATACATGATGTCCTTATGACGCGACAGCACGTCCGGCATGCTCCGCGGCAGGACGCCGCGGGCGCTGAAGAGATCCACCTGGAAGACGAGCGAGCTGCGGTCTTCTTCCTGATCGAGCAGATATTGCAGCGGCGTATTGGAGACGATGCCGCCGTCCCAGTAATATTCGCCCTCGATGCGGATAGACGGGAGGGCCGGCGGAAGGGCGCCGCTCGCCATGATATGCTCGGGGCCAATGCGGATATTGTCGGTATCGAAATACACGAAGTTGCCGGTGCGCACATTCACCGCACCGACGCTGAAGCGCTTCTTGCCATCATTTAGCACGTCGAAATCGATCAGCATCTCCAGCGTCTTCTTGAGCTCTGCCGAGTCATAGAAGCTGGTGGCACCTTCTGCGCCCGGCAATTCGAACCAGGGATTGGGGAAGCGCGGCTTGAAGAAGCCGGGCTGGCCCATGGTCATCGTCATCCACGAGCTGGTGCGGTTGCGGATATCGCGGAAGAAATCGCCTTCGGGCGTATAGGCCCAGATCTTGCGACCGGAGATGATCTGCCAGAATTGCTCCAGACGCTGCAGCCGCCGGCCGGGTTCGTTGCCGGCGATGATAGCGGCATTGACCGCGCCGATCGAGACGCCCGAAAGCCAGCTCGGCTCGCATCCCGCTTCGGCAAGCGCCTCGTAGACGCCGGCCTGATAGGCGCCGAGCGCGCCGCCGCCCTGGAATACCAGGGCGACGCGATCATATTGAGCGGCAATTTCCGAAATGGTCGGGGCTGCGGCCTTGGTGTTTCGTTCAAGCACGGTCCGTCTCCAGCATGAAATGAAAATAGGATGCGGCTATCTGCGCTCGGCGAGATAGTCGTGAACGACTTCACCAAGCCCGAGCGTCAGATCGGCGGTGAAATGAACCGCGGAAACCACTTCCAGCACAGGCAGCCGCGCGACATCGGCCATGACATGCGGCCTGAGATCGAGGGCGGCGGGCGAGGTCCAGGCTTCCTTGATGGTAATGTCGGTGAGGTAATAGCGCACCAATTCGCAAATGCGCGGGGTGGCGTCGACATGCGGCACGATCTTGATCAGGAAATTGGGCTCCGAGAGAGCGGACAGAAGCGGCCCCTGGTCGACCGGCTTGTGCTTGTAGCCCATCGTCCCCGTAGCACAGAGAACGCTGCCGTAATGCAGCGTGCCGACGATGACCTCGCCTTCGTTGACGATCTTCGGGCTGGCGAGCTTCTTCGGAAAGCCCCAGATCTCGCGGCCACCGGTGATCGGCGCATCGTCGTCGAGATACATGGAGTGAACATAGCCGCCCTTCTGCCCGCGATAGGTAACCGGGATGACCTGCCCGGTCTCGGTATAATCGCCGAAACCGGTGGAATCCGGCATGCGGATAAATTCGTACTTCACCAGCGGCTCGTCGATTTCGAGCGGCGCGGGCACGACCGCCTCAAGCGCTTCGCGCGAGGTCCGGTAGGTGATGATGATATATTCGCGATCGAAGAACCGATAGGGCCCGGGAGGATAGGAGGGGTTGGTCAGCGGCATCGCATAGGCATGCTTGAGAATGTCTTCGACCTTCATCGTATCTTCCGTCGTTGGAGGAAATCGCCGGTACCGGAGCGAAAACTTGCACGGTTGCATGACAGTGAAGTGTCAGCTGTCGAAGGGTTGCGGCGAGAGGCGAAACCGCACTGTTATCAAAGCGACATACGAGGCTGGCAGTGTGCGCTCATCTCAGCCTTTTCCATTTACTCAACCATGTCATAGACATTGCAGGAGTTGCATCATGGGTTCGTTGACTTCGAAGAATGCGCTGGTCACCGGTTCGACGAGCGGCATCGGGCTTGCGATCGCCCGTGCCTTTGCCGCCGAGGGCGCGAATGTGACGATCAACGGCCTTGGCGATGCCGATGCGATCGAAAAGGAACGCGCTGGCATCGAAGCCGATTTCGGCGTGAAGTGCCGCTACTCCGCCGCCAACATGATGAATGGCGAAGAAGTGACATCAATGGTGCGTGAAGCCGAGGAAGCCTTCGGCAGCCTCGATATTCTCGTCAACAATGCCGGTATCCAGTTCGTGGCTCCGATCGAAGAGTTTCCCGACGACAAGTGGGAAGCGATCATCCGCATCAATCTGCTTGCCGCCTTCTACGCCATCAAGGCCGCCATCCCCGGCATGAAGGCACGCAAATGGGGCCGCATCATCAATACGTCTTCGGCACACGCGCTGGTCGCCTCGCCCTTTAAGTCGGCCTATGTTTCCGCCAAGCATGGCATCACCGGCCTCACCAAGACGATCGCCCTTGAAGCCGCACAAGATGGCGTGACCGTCAACTCCATCGCGCCCGGCTATGTCTGGACACCGCTTGTCGAGAAGCAGATCCCGGAGACGATGAAGGCGCGCAATATGACGGAAGAGCAGGTTAAGCACGATGTGCTTCTGGCCGCCCAGCCGACGAAGGAATTCGTGACGGTCGATGAAGTGGCCGCAATCGCCGTCTTCCTTTGCGGCAATACAGCCAAGCAGATTACCGGCACGACGCTTTCCGTCGACGGCGGCTGGACCGCCGAATAATGCCGAGACATAGCCGACGCATATTTGCCGAATGCGCCGGCTTTGCGGCCGTGAGCCGCAGTAACGACAAGATGAAAACAGAGCAGGAGGCGCGCAATGACCGAAGAGAACCAGGACCCGCTCAGCCGCATCAAGGATGAGATCGTCGATAGCTTCGACGAAGAGCTGGAGATGCAGCTCGAAGAGGATCGGCTCGACGAGCTGGTCGCAGAAGGTCTCATCAGCGAAGGCGAGGCGACGCTCGACCGGCGGGTCTACTTCCGCGAACTCTTCCGCCTTCAGCATGAACTCGTGCGCCTGCAGGACTGGGTGCAGTACAAGAAGCTGAAGGTCGTCGTGCTGTTCGAGGGCCGCGATTCCGCCGGCAAGGGCGGCGCCATCAAGCGTGTCACCCAGCGCCTCAACCCGCGCGTCTGCCGCGTGGTCGCATTGCCAGCCCCGACAGAACGCGAACGGCACCAATGGTATTTCCAGCGTTATGCCGCTCATCTACCGACAGCTGGCGAAATGGTGCTTTTCGACCGCAGCTGGTATAACCGCGCCGGCGTCGAACGCGTCATGGGCTTCTGCTCGCCGGAGGAGTTGGAGGAGTTCTTCCGCTCCGTGCCGGATTTTGAGCGCATGCTGGTTCGCTCCGGCATCATTCTCCTGAAATACTGGTTCTCGATCACCGACGAGGAGCAGGAATTCCGCTTCAACATGCGCATTCAGGACCCGCTGAAGCAGTGGAAGCTTTCACCGATGGATCTGCAGAGCCGCGTGCATTGGGAAGAATACACCAAGGCCAAGGAAGAGATGTTGGAGCGCACCCATATTCCGGAAGCGCCGTGGTGGGTCGTCCATGCCGTCGACAAGAAGAAGGCGCGCCTCAACTGCATCGCCCATCTTCTGGGCCAGATCCCCTACGAAAGCGTACCGAAGCCGGAAATCGTGCTGCCGGAACGCATGCGCAATGCAGACTATCACCGTACGCCGGTCCCGCCGGAAATGTATGTGCCTGAAATCTACTGATGAAACCGATGAGGGGTCCGCCTCCGGCGGGCCCCTCTGAAGAATTACTTGAAAAACGAAATCGCGCTAGTTCCGCCAACCGGCAAGCCGGGCCGGCTCAAGGTCAGGCTGAACGATAGGCCCATTCGGATATCGCCCCCAAGCCCAGCCGCTGTAGAAGCTCATAGGCAACCCTCCGGTTGATGGGATTGTGCAGCCTGAGGACTTTCGAGCCGAGAAAATCCATCTCCGCGTGCTCGAACGGCAGAAGATGCCGTGCCTGGTCAAGCGCGGCTCGATAGAGCTCATGAAAGTCGCGCCGGCAGACATAGGTCTTATACTTCGTCATGCAGAAGGCGGCAAAGGTATCGCTGTTTCTGCGCAGAAAATCCGAGACGCCGACCGTCACCTCCGGCCAAGCCGGATTGAAGGTGTCGTCGAAGGCGATGATGCCGTGATCGGTCAGAACACTCTTCGCTAACCGGCTGTCGGCAACGATGTGGCGAAGCAAATGTCCTCCATCGATACTGAAAAAACGAACCTGCCCAACCCTATCGATGATGGCCTGCGGATCGAGCCCGGTGCTATCGCCTGTTATGACGAGGTCCTCGTCGACGGGAATGCCCAGCGATTTTCCGTTGTCGAGAAAGCGTTGATATTGCGCACCATTCGCTTCTATGTCGAAAAGATCGATCGCAAGCACATTGTCATCGGGTGCGCTGATCTTGCGCAGCAAAAAATAGGATCGCCCGTAATAAACCCCGATTTCGGCGAGACCGCCGTATAGTTTCTCCTGTCTTTGCTTTTCGATCAAAGACAGGAAGACAAGCGCATCCGGTGGGTCGATGTAACCATCGATTTTTTGAAGATCACGAAACACAAATTTTCGAACGCCCGATTTCAAATGTAAACCTCACTGGTTTTCCTCATGCATTTCGCCTCCGAGCCTCCCCATCGGTTAGGACTGGTCGATCAAGAAACGCCCCATTTCTGCATGACCGCTACAGCGAAGCCGGAAGCTCTCGAAAATTGGGGTGGTAGGGCGTCACGGCGAGCGCCACTCACGGATATAGCGACCTTTCTGTCGTATTCCGGATAGTCATGCGCTAGTTGGATAGTTCTGACCTATATTGGGCCAGTACCGAACCGCATCGCAGATGATGACGAATTGCGAGCCGGCATCCTAAGTGATGTATAATGTGAGTCTAAAATTCACCTCATCGGCCGAGGAGACCGTCATGACTGCGCCGCATCCGTCCAAAACGCATATCGGCAACCACCCCCTCCATCCCGAAACACAGATGCTGAATTACGGCTATGACCCTGAGCTCTCCGAGGGCGCGGTCAAGCCGCCTGTTTTCCTGACCTCGACCTTCGTCTTCAAATCGGCAGAGGACGGGCGTGATTTCTTCAACTATATCTCCGGCCGCACCGAACCGCCGGCGGGCACGGGGGTCGGCCTCGTCTATTCCCGCTTCAATCATCCCAATAGCGAAATCGTCGAGGATCGCCTTGCCGTTTACGAAAAAGCGGAAAGCGGCGCGCTGTTTTCCTCCGGCATGTCGGCCATCGCGACGACCCTTCTCACCTTCGCGCGACCGGGCGATGCGATCCTGCATTCGCAGCCGCTTTATGGCGGCACGGAAACGCTGGTCGCCAAGACATTCCTCAATCTCGGGGTCGCGGCCGTCGGCTTCGCCGATGGCGTCAACGAAGGCTCGGTGACGGCAGCTGCCGAGGAGGCCATGACCAAAGGCCGTGTCTCGGTCATTCTCGTGGAAACGCCTGCTAACCCCACGAACAGCCTCGTCGATATCGCCATGATCCGCCGCATCGCCGATGCGATCGGCAGGAAACAGGGACATACCCCGATCATCGCCTGCGACAATACGCTGCTCGGCCCGGTCTTTCAGCGGCCGATCGAGCACGGGGCCGATATCTCCCTCTATTCGCTGACCAAATATGTCGGCGGCCATTCCGATCTGATCGCGGGCGCCGCCCTCGGCTCAAAAGCCGTCATCAAACAGGTGAAGGCGCTGCGCGGAGCGATCGGCACTCAGCTCGATCCGCATTCCTGCTGGATGCTCGGCCGGTCGCTGGAAACGCTGCAGATCCGCATGGAGCGGGCAAACAGCAACGCCCTGGCGGTCGCCGATTTCCTGCGGGATCATCCGAAGGTCGAGCAGATCCATTACCTGCCCTACACGGATCCGTCCTCGGCAAGGGGCCGTACCTTCGCCGCCCAGTGCAGCGGTGCGGGCTCCACCTTCTCCTTCGACATCAAGGGTGGCCAGCCGGCATCGTTCAAATTCCTGAACGCGCTGCAGATCTTCAAGCTCGCCGTCAGCCTCGGCGGCACGGAATCACTCGCTTCCCATCCGGCAACGACAACGCATTCCGGCGTGCCTGTGGATGTACGCCACCGCATCGGCGTGCTGGAATCGACGATCCGCCTGTCGATCGGGATCGAACATCCCGACGATCTGATTGCCGATCTTGCCGCTGCCCTCGACGCCGCTTGATAAAGCCTACGCGGCCGAAAGGCTGGGAGCGAGATAGATCAGGGCCGCACGGCCAGGAGGTTGGCATCACGCGCGAGGCGCCACTCACCGCCTGCCTCCTTGCGCAGAAGCGTGAGCGTATAGCCCGATTGATGAACAGCGTCGCCATCAGGCAGTGTCACCGTCATATCGATGTGATTGCGGATATAGGCCCAGTCACCAAGCACCTGCAGCTCGACGATCTCGCTCGCACCCTCCATCTTCATACCCTCCATGCCTTTGGAAGCCGCAGCAAATGCCTCCTTGCCAAAGGGCTCCTGGCCGGGAATCATGAAGATGACATCGTCCGTCATCAGCCCGAGGACGGTCGCCGTATCGCCCGCCCTACTCGCGGCAGTCCAGGTTTCCACGACTTTCCGGATTGCCTTTTCATCGTCGGTCACTGCGACATTTCCTCCATAGACAGCGCTGCATTGCAACAGCGGCTGCGTTTCAACTCGTGAGGCGAGAATTATTGGACGGAGAAAGTCGCCGTTGCCTAAACTCAATCATCCGGCCAGGTTTCAATATCCAGATTAACGATATAGCGCGCTCCGTCATGCCGGACATATAGCAGATAGTGGGGCCTTCTTTGCCGCAGACGAACCGGCCTATTCCGACCCGTCCTTCGGCTTGGCGGCACGCAGGGCGTCGCTAAGTTCCATTCTGGCCGTTCCGATCAGCTGTTCCATGGCAAAACGTGCAGCATCGGGACGGCGCATGCGGATCGCATCCAGGACATCCTGATGGCGCGCGATCGCGTAATCATGCGACTGGCTGGCCCGGTTGGTCAGGCGAAAACTCGCCAGCAAAGCGGCGCGGATCGCAGTGGCGAACTGGCGGAAAACCCAGTTGCCGCTGGCATTGATGATGGCGGTATGAAACTCCAGATCCGCCTGGCTCCATGCCTCGTTGTCGCGGGCATTGGCGGCGACCATATCCTCGAAGGCTTCGGCAATCTGTGCGAGCTGCTTGGCCGTGGCATTGGCAGCCGCCTGTGCGGCAGCGGCGGGTTCCAGCACTTGCCGCGCATCGAGCAGGGAATCGTAGAAGCTGCGGTCGTTGCTGAGTGCCAGGGTCGCATCGAGAACCAGCGGGTCCAGATAGTTCCAGTTCTCTCGTGGGAGGACGGTGGTGCCGGCGCGGGTGCGCGAGCGAACCATCCCCAGCGCCGATAAATATTGCATGGCTTCGCGCAGGCTGGTGCGGCTGACGCCATAAACCTCCGAAAGCTCAGCCTCGTTGGGAAGAAGCGAGCCCTCGGCAAGAGCACCCGAGACGATCTGGCCGATGAGCTTCTTCAACAGCTCCTCGCGCACGGTTCGCCTTCCCTGCTCGGGCGCGGCCCCGGCCTGCGCCGTCCGTAAAGACCCCAAACGCGTACTCATCCCTAGCACTCCCTTCCGCTGGCCCGTCAGCGATCATGAGCGGCACTACGCCCCGGCATCAATGCGCAACTGCAAGCCCGACAAACTTCTCCCCAAACTTCTCCTGGGAAATCCGACCGTTACAAGCGACTGCCACGCCCTGCCGCCGACGACCGCAGATTGTCCAACAGGACGGCAAGCAGCAGAATGCAGCCGCGCACGAGATATTGATAGAAGGCCTGGATATTGAGCAGGTTCATGACGTTCTCGGCGATACCCATGATGAGGACACCGACGATCACGCCGGTCATCGCTGCGCGGCCGCCCGCAAGCGACACACCGCCAAGCACGCATGCCGAGATGACGGAGAGCTCGAGCCCGGTTGCCGCGTTCGGCTGGCCCGAAGTGATGCGCGAGGCAAGCAGAATGCCGGCAATGGCGCAGACAAGACCCTGCAAGGCAAAGATCCAGATCCGCATGTTGACGACATTGACGCCGGCAAGACGCGACGCCTCGGGATTGCCGCCGATCGCAAGCGTGTTCTTGCCGAAAACAGTGCGGTTGAGCGTGAAGCCGAAGATGATGAAGAGCAGCACCATGATCCAGATCGGCGTCGGCACCGTCAGCAAGCGCGACAGCGCCAGCTGATAAAAGGCCGGATCGTTGATGCCGACGGCACGGCCATCAGACGCGATCAAGGCGAGGCCGCGCACGATCTGCATCGTCGCGAGCGTGGTGATCAGCGCATTGATGCGGAACTTGGCGATGACGACGCCGTTGACGACGCCGACGACGCTGCCGCAGATCAGTGCGGCGAGCAGGCCGAGCGGAATGGAGCCGGTGGAGTTCGACACCATAACGGCGATCATGCCCGAGAAGGCGACCGTCGAGCCGACCGAGAGATCGAAGTCGCGCGAGGCCAGGCAGAACATCATCGTGCAGGCGACGATGCCGATCGTCACCACCGACTGCAGCAGGCCGAGCATGTTGCGCTCCGTCAGGAAGCTCGGCACGAAGAGCGAGACGATCACGAAGGCGATCGCGAAGATCACCACGAGGCCCTGTTCGCCGAGAAGGATTTTTTTCAACGAATTCATCACTACTATTCCTGAATTAGATTGTGCCGGCGGCATTCTTGTCGGGCAAGGCTGCAGTCAGAATGGCCCGTTCGTCGAAATCAGCGCGAGCGACATTGGCGGCGACGCGACCCTGGCACATGACCATGATGCGATCGGAAATGCCCATGACCTCGGGAAGCTCGCTGGAGATAACGACGATCGCCATGCCGCCTGCCGCCAGCTCGTAGAGAATTTCATAGATTTCCGACTTGGCGCCGACATCGATGCCGCGCGTCGGCTCGTCGATGACGAGAACCTTGACACCCTGCTCCGAAAGCCAGCGACCGAGGATGACCTTCTGCTGGTTGCCGCCCGAGAGATTGACGATATCCTGCTTGCGCGAGGGCGTACGGACCCTGAGCTTGGCGATGAACTGATCGGCGACCGAGGCTTCCTTCTTCAGATTGAGGATGCCGAAGGGTGAGAAATGCCGCCGCGAAGAAATCGCAATGTTTTCCTCGATCGATCGCCCCTGAATGATGCCGTCGAACTTTCGATCTTCAGGGCAGAGAACCATGCCGGCACTGATGGCCGCCTTCGGATTGTTCGGCGCGACGGCGACGCCATCTATCGAGACGCTGCCCTGATGACGATGATCGGCGCCATAAAGAAGCCGGGCCATTTCGCTTCGGCCGGCGCCGATGAGGCCGAAAAAGCCAAGGATTTCGCCCCTGCGAACCGAGAAGCTGACGGGATGGCGCAACTTCGAGCCGGAGAGCGCCGTAACTTCCAGACGTACCTCGCCGAGCGGCCGCTCGCGCCAGCCCCATATATTGCTGATTTCGCGGCCGACCATTTGCGAGATGATCTGCTCGCGCGTCGTATCGGCAATATCAGGATGATGGGCTGCAAGTTTGCCGTCGCGCAGCACGGTGAGGCTATCGCAGAGCCGGAAGATCTCATCCAGGCGATGGGAGACATAAAGAATGACGGTGCCGTTGGCTCTCAACCGGTCGATCAGGGAAAACAGGATTTCGCTTTCACGTGACGAGAGCGAGGAGGTCGGCTCATCGAGCGCGATCACCCGCGCATCGACCATGACGGCCTTGGCGATCTCCACCATCTGGCGCGCGCCGATCGACAGCGAGGACACCTTTGCCGCGGGATCGACATCGATGCCAATTTGCTTGAGCTTGGTGCGAACGGTCTCGATCAGCCTCTTGCCGTCGATCACGCCGGCCTTGCCGGGAAAACGGCCGAGCCAGAGGTTTTCGGCAACCGTCAGTTCCGGCACCAGCTGCAGTTCCTGATGGATGACGATGACGCCGGCATGAAAGGCATCGCGGACGGAGCTGTAGCGTTGCTCCACGCCATCGATGACGATGCTGCCGCTATCCGCCGCCTGATCGCCGGAGAGAACCCGGATCAGCGTCGATTTGCCGGCGCCGTTTTCTCCCATCAGCCCGTGCACGGCGCCTCTTTCGACATCGAAAGAGACGTCGGACAGCGCCTGGACACCGGGATAGCCCTTGGAAATGCCCTTGAATTCAAGGAAAGCCATGCTTGCTCCATCGAGAGAAGGTCCGGCGGCATTTATGAGGCCGCCGGACGGACATCATCCTGCCTGGATGATCATTCGATGCCGAGATCCTTGCGAACCTTTTCGTAATCGCCGCGCAGCGCGAGGGAACCGGAGGTGAGCGTCAGCTTCGGCGGCTCCTTGCTGTTGGCGATCCAGTCATACATGTTGAGCGCCGTTTCATAGCCATGACGCTTCGGCGAGATGATGACAGTTCCGAAGAAGCCGGTCGCAGCGGGCTTCTTGAACTCGTTGATCGCCGAATCCGCGCCGCCGATGCCGACGCCGATCATGTTCGTTGCGGGAATGCCGACCGATTCCGAGGCACGGACGGCACCGAGCACGGCTTCGTCGTTGAGGCCGAAAGCGACCCAGTATTTGATATCGGCATGCTTGTTGAGAACCGTGGTCGCGGCGTTGAGCGCTGCTTCCGTATCGGTCTTGGCCTGCGGTGCGTCGTAGATATTCGCGGCCGGAAAACCCGCGGCCTTCAGAACCGCGATCGCGCCTTCGACGCGGTCGACGGCAGTCGGCAGCTGATCGTAGGACACGCGGATCGCGCCGACATTCTTCATGTCCCAGCCGCGCTTCTTGATTTCGTCGACGATCGCCTGGCCCACGGTCTCGCCGATCTTCGTTGCGGAAATGCCCATATGCGGTACATCTTCGAGCGGCTTGCCCTCGGCATTCACCAGGCGGTCGTCGACGGTCATCAGCTTCAGCTGATTGGCGGCAGCCTTGGCAACGATACCGGGGCCGAGCTTCACGTCCGGCGTGCAGATGATGAAGCCCTGCGCACCTTGCGCGCCGAGATTATCGATCGCCGACTGAACCTTCTCGCCATCCTCGGCGCCGATCTTGACGAGCGTGAAGCCCTTCTCCTTGGCCGCCTGATCAGCAAACTTCCACTCATCCTGGAACCAGGGTTCTTCCGGCTGCTTCACGATGAAGCCGATCTTGACGTCCTCCGCGAAAGCAGAGCCGGCCGCCAGAACGGCAAAGGTGCCTGCAAGGATTGCCGCTTTGAAAAAGCGCATGATCTCTCTCCCTTTGTTTGCGCGTCCCCATCCATCTCCCGGGAACTGCTCGATTTCCGTAAGTTATATTGTAATACGAGTCAATTATTTGTATAACAATTAAGCTGCATTTGCAGCCCAAGGACCCGCGACCTTGAATATGAAAAAACATCATACCAGTCAATATTTATGTATGATTATTTGCGTTATTGCAGCGTTGAGCGGTAGCGAGGAGCTCCGCTTGAAATACTACATATGGAGGAATCGCGAGATTTAACGGTAGAAACCTCAAAGATAGTCCAAAATAAATCATATATATATGTTGACATGGAATGAGGCAAATATAGGGTGCCATCCGTTCGGCACCGGCCTTGGTTGTGAGGGGAAGGCAACCGTTTAATGACCATTATCGATTTGCAGGACGGTTCGCTTTCGGCTCGCGTTTCAACCTTCGGCGGCACATTGCTTGATTATGCCTGGACGATGGAAGGCAGCAGAATTGCACTATTGAGACCCGCTCCCGATGATGCGCAGGCGTCCGCCTCCGCCTGCTATCCCCTCGTTCCCTTCGGCAACCGCGTGCGAAACAATCGCTTCGAGTTCGAGGGGCACGACTACCGGCTCAGGCCGAACACGGCCTCAGATCCTCATTACCTTCACGGCGACGGTTGGCAGGCTGAATGGTCCGTCCTCTCCCGCAGCAGCAACGAACTGCAGATCGGCTTTCATCATCGGGAGGGCGATACGCCCTACAGTTACGAAGCGAGACAGATCATCGCTCTGTCATCCGAAGGGCTGATGCTTCACATGAGCGTTGAGAACACCGGCAAGGGGGCGCTGCCCTTCGGGCTTGGCTGGCATCCATACTTCCCGATGACCCCTGAGACGACGCTCTTTGCGCCGGCGCTGCGATTTTGGACAGAAACAGAAGGCTGGCTTCCGGGAGAACCTACCGAGATTCCGGCCGATCTCGATTTCTCCGCACCCTCCCCCTTGCCTCGCCGCTGGGTCAACAACGGCTTCGAGGGATGGAGCGGCGAGGCGGAGATCGTCTGGCCGGAAAGACATGCACGCCTGCGCCTGACTGCCGACACGTCGATCAGGCACGCCTTCATCTTCGTCCCCGACACAAACTTCAACCCGGCCTTTCGCCATGACTATTTCTGCTTCGAGCCAATGTCCCACATTGCCAACGGTCACAATCTTCCCGATCTCGGAGATTTGAAAATCCTGCAGCCCGGGGAGACATTTGCAGGATCGATCCGCTTGCAGCCACAGGAATATTCGCGGTAGCCCGCGACCGGCTGACCGCGAGACTTCCGCCCCAGCACAAAGAGGAATACTGGATGTCAAATCGCCTTTCGGGAAAACGGATCTTCATTACCGGAGCCGCACAGGGGATCGGGCTGGCCATAGCCGAGGCATGCGTGGCCGAAGATGCAAGCATCTTCCTGATCGATCGCGACGAAGCTCTGCTGGAACAGGCTGCGGATAGGCTGAAGGAAGATGGCGCCAATCTCGGCTATCAAGCCGCCGACATCACCGATACCGAAGCCGTGCGCGCAGCCGTGGCGAGAGCATCCGGCGAAATCGGCGGCATCAATGCGCTCGTCAACAATGCCGGGGTCAACGTCTTTGCCGAGCCGTTGCAGACGACGGACGAGGACTGGGAACGATGCTTTGACATCAACCTCAAGGGCGCCTGGAATTGCTGCCGGTCCATGCTGCCCGAGATGATCGCCCGCAGTGGCGGCGTCATACTCAACATCGCCTCGACCCACGCCTTCACGATCATTCCGCACACCTTCCCCTATCCGCTTGCCAAGCATGCGCTTCTTGGCATGACCAAATCGCTGGGGATCGAATATGCCTCGAAGAACGTGCGCGTGAACGCGCTCGCGCCCGGCTATGTCGCAACGCAGAAGGCCATCGATTACTGGAACAGTTTCCCCGACCCGGAAAAGGCCAGGGCGGAGACGATGAAGCTACATCCGGGCGGCCGCATCGCCACGCCTCACGAAATCGCCATGGCAGCGGTCTTCATGGTCTCTGACGAGTGTCCCTTCATGAATGCCACCTGCCTGACCGTGGACGGAGGCCTGAGCGTATTGCAGCATCAATAGTGTCGCAAACGAAGAGGCTATCGCGATCTGAGCTGGGCAATCGAGAGCATCAGGTCCGCGCTCATGCCAATCCCCGACCCGCGCGTCAGGATGGCGGATGCGGCGGAGGTCGTATTCCCGCCATTTGCCGCATCATAGACGGCCGAGAAGCGCTTGAGCAGGCTGTTCACCTTGCCGGCGTCATGCAAGTCCTTGATCGGGAATAGTTTTTCAAGCATAGCTGCCTGGCGGGTCACATCCATGTTCGACATGGATGCGGGCAGCGAATAGGTCGTCTTGATCACATTGTAGAGCGCCGGATCCGACATGATATCGTAGACGGAATTGACCTGCGGCGCCTTGCGCTGGAAATAGAGAGCGAGGCGGACGCCTTCGTTGGAGCTCCCCTGCTGCGTCTCCAGGGTCTGATGAAGATAGAGATCGTTGGTGGCGAGACGTGCGCCCTTGTTCTGCCCCTGCTCGATCTTGGCTGTGGTCAGATTTCCCTTGGCGTCGAAATTGAAGACGTTCACCATCGCCTTGAACTGTTGGCCTGCCTGCGTGTTCAAAAAGCCCTTGGCATCCTCGGGATCCGCAGTGAAAGCCTTCTTCAAGGTATTCTTGTCGACCGACTTGGGATCGATATTGTTCGCAATGAGGATAAACTCCGTCAGCTTCTTGTCAGCCAGAAGTTCGTCGACCGTCTTGATCTTGGCGATCGACTTGCTGAATTCGGTCGCTGCGTCCTTCGCATCCTTGACCGCCTTGTCTCGCATCTCGCCGGTCAATCCGAAGGTCTTCGACTTCGAATAGGCTGAGATCAGGCTGTTGATCGAGGTTTGCGACAGCGCCGTGACCGGCGCCCGCAGATTGCCTTTGCTGTCAAAATTGAATGCCTTGGCAAGCTCGACGAATCTGTCGTCTTTCAGCGAGTTGACATAGCTCTTGCTGTCATAGGGATCGCTTTCCAGGATCTTGCGCAGCTGATCTCTGGAGACCTCGTTCTTGCCGATCCCGAAGGCGCGAAGCGCCATGTCCTCCACGGTTGGAAGATTCTTGTTCTTGGTATCGTTGGCGGCAAAGAAGTCCGCGATCGTCTTTATCTCGCCGACCGCGGTCTTGTAGTGTTTTTCGGCATCGCCGAACAGGTTCTGTTTCGCATCTTTCGCCTGGTTCAAATATTTGGCCGAGATGTCGTCGATGGCTTGCTGCGTCTGCGCCGGCTGACCGGCCGGCAGCGTACCATCGGACGCAAACTGAAAGTGCGAAACCATATCCGCCATTCCGGTCACGGCAGCATAATCGGAGTTCGTGAAAGCGAGATTGAACTGGACCGGAGTGAGCTTGGGATTGAGATTGAATGCCGTCTTGATATAGGAAAACAGCCTGTTGTCGCCGGTGATCTCGCTGAGCGACTGAACTTTCGTGATTGCCTGGCGATAATAGTCGTCATTGCTGGTGGCCGCAGCCGGGCTCAACAGGCTCGGGACCATGCTGTCATACCGCGAGATCATGGCCTCCTTCTGCTCCGCCGTCTGCGCAGTCGCACCGGAAAGCGTTCCGTCGGCATTGAAGCTGAACTGCGACGCGATCAGCTTGTATGTCGGCTGCAGCGATGCCGTCGAGAAATTGCTCGCCGTGTTGACGAAGCTGTTCGGGTCGTTGACATCACTGGTCAGAACCGACTTCAAGAACGCCTTCGAGATATTGTCCGGGTTTAGACCATGTGCCCGCAGGATATAGTCCGTCATCCTGCTGCTATTGACGATATCGTCGACGTTCGACACCTTGTCGATCCAGCTATCGTAGAATTTGCTTTCCTTCTTGGCCAAGGCCGTCTCATTGGCGAAGGATTGCTCATAGAGCCCGATCGTATCGCTCTTCTGCGAATCGCTTTGAGCCGATTGATTTTTTGACGTGCCGCCGAAATTGAAAGCGGCAGCGAATTGACGATAGCGGCTGTCCGTCAGTTTGTTTGCAAAGCTGCTCGTGTCGCTGAGATCGCTGGTCAGGACCTTTTTCATGAAGGCCTTGGCGTAGGTCATGTCCTCGAGGCCATAGGCCTTCACCGCATAGCTATACAGTTTGTAGTCGCTCAGAAACTCATCGACATTCTTAATCTTGCCGATATGCGCATCGTAATATTGCTGGTCGCTTTTGACCGTCGCCTGTTTGGCGATGCGCGCAAGCGTCGATGCCATGTCCTTTGTCGCGGACACGTAGCCGAGATACGTCGAAATCATAGATCGCCCCCACAGCGCAGTTCATCGATATTCGCCCCGCATAAATTATCGCAACCGGACCTTGCGCGAGACTAGATCAGCAATCTGTGCTTTGCCATTCGGTGTAATCAATCTCAGCTACGCCGCGGGCACGGAGCCTTAAATTCTCCGGCAGGAATTGCCCGGAACGAATTTCGGCGTCAGCACGAAATCCTGCGGCGGCTCGACCGCACCTTGCGGATTGGTGATGCGGTGCATCAGGCGTCTAGCGATGATGCCGCCGAGCGCCAGCGTATCCTGGACCACCATGGTGATGCGTGGCGTGATGACCGAGCTCCATTGGACATTGTCGATCATGGCGAGCGAGATGTCTTCGGGACAGCGGAAGCCCAGCTCCTGCATGGCTTGCAGCGTCGAGAGCGCAACTGCGTTATTGGTGCCGAGGATCGCAGTGGGGCGTTCGGGCTGGATCAGCAGACGCATGGCCGCCTCGTAGCCGGCTGTGCGCGTGAACTGGCCGTCGACGACGAAATTCGGATTGATGTCCACGCCGGCATTGGCCATCGTATCGGCAAAGCCGCGATATCTCTCCGTCGCGGTATGCATATGGCTCGGGCCGGTAATGACGGCGATGCGCCTGTGGCCGAGCTGCAGGAGATGTTCCGTCAGCATCGCCCCGGCCAGATAGTTGTCGGAGCCGACGAAATCGCGCTCGATGCCGGCAACCTTCTGGTCGAAACAGACGATCGGCAGGTTCAGGCCGGCAATGAAGTCGATATAATCCCGATCATGGCCTGACGGCGCAAGTGCGAGGCCTGCGGTCTTCAGGCCGATCAGGTGCTCGACCATGGCCCTCTCGCGATCCGTTTTGCCTGAGGAATCGGTGACGACGACGAAGTGCTGGTGGTCCAGCGCATAATTTTCCAGCTCGCGTCGGATATCCCCGAAAAACGGGTTGCCGACATTGCCGACGATGAAGCCGATCATGCGGCTGCGCCCACGCGCCAGGCTCTGGGCAAGCGGATCGGCAACGAAGCCGACCGCGGCGATCGCCTGACGGATTTTCTCCAGCGTTTTCTGGCTGACGCGCGCCGGATTGCTCAAAGCCAGCGACACCGTCGAGACGGATACGTCAGCGAGTTTGGCGACGTCACGAATGGTGGCCATGAATTTTTCGAACCGTTTCTATCGCCTCAAGCCTTCCGATCGAAAGGACTCCCTTCCATGAATCTTTGTCACAAATCTAACATTTGCCGGCCATGAAGCAATATGCGGAAAGAGATTTCAACAGTGCGCTTGACATACTGGGCATGTGGATCAATTATCAAATCGAACCGGTTCGATGAAGCCTTAACACTTGGGAGGATAGTGTGAGCGACGCAGCGATCAGTGGCGGCCAGAATGTGGCCGACGGCAAGGCATGGTTTGGACACGACCGCTTCGGCATGTTCATCCACTTCGGACTTTACGCCCTCGGCGCACGTCACGAATGGCTGAAGAACCGCGAAGAGTTCACCACCGAGGCCTATCAGAAGTATTTCGACAATTTCGACCCCGACCTTTACGACGCCCGCGAATGGGCACGCCGCGCTCGCGAAGCCGGCATGAAATATGTCGTTCTGACCGCGAAGCACCATGAAGGCTTCTGCCTGTGGGACAGCAAGGTCACCGACTACAAAGTTACCAACACACCCTATGGCAAGGACCTGATCGGCCCCTATGTCGAAGCGCTTCGCGCCGAGGGGCTCAAGGTCGGCTTCTATTATTCGCTGCTCGACTGGCACCACCCCGACTTCCCGATCGACGGACATCACCCGCAGCGAAACCATCCCGACGCCGCCAAGCTCAACGAGGGCCGCGACGTCAAGCGTTACGCCAAATACATGCGCGACCAAGTGACCGAGCTTCTGACGAATTTTGGCAAGATCGACGTGATCTGGTTCGATTTCAGCTACCCACAGCGCGTCTACAAGGGCCTGCCGGGCAAGGGCCGAGCCGATTGGGAGAGCGACGACCTGATGAAGCTGGTGCGCCAGCTGCAACCCGATATCATCGTCGGCGACCGCCTCGACTTGCCGCGCGATGCGGATCACATGCCCGAACTCGTCACGCCGGAGCAATATACGCCGCGCGTCGCACCGACCGTTGCGGGCCTGCCGGTACGATGGGAAGCTTGCCACACCTTCAGCGGCTCCTGGGGCTATTATCGCGACGAGACCAGCTGGAAGGATGCCGGCCAGCTCATCAACATCCTGGTCGACACGGTCTCGCTCGGCGGCAATCTGCTGATGAATGTCGGTCCGACCGGCCGCGGCACCTTCGACGCCCGCGCCATCAAGGCGCTCGACACCTATGGCGAATGGCTGCGGCTGAACGGCCGCGCGATCTATGGTGCAGGACCTTCGACCTACAAGGCGCCAAACGGATGCCGCTTCACCCAGAAGGGCAATCGGCTCTACCTGCATATACAGACCTGGCCCTTCCGCCACATCCATATCGAAGGGCTGGGGCGCAAGGTCAAATATGCACAGTTCCTGCACGATGCCAGCGAGCTTCATTGGCTCGACCCGGATGCCGAAGTCGACTCCAATATCGGCGTCGCCGTCGGGGATGGCATTTTGACCCTGGAACTGCCGGTGCTCAAGCCTGACGTCGTCACCCCGGTCATCGAACTGATCCTCAAGGATTAAGGGAGATAGCGAAGCCCAGCCGCCCTGTGCCGCCGTGAGCCGCGAAACCGAACTCATTGCCGCGATGACCCCCCTGATCGCCGATCTGGCAGAAGACGGCAATGGTGCCGTCGCGCTCGCCGGATCGCGCGGCAAGGGATGGTCGGATGCGCAATCGGATTTCGACTTCAGAGTCTATGCCGACACCTATCGCGGACCGGAGGTCCGGCAAACCGCGGCGTGGCGGCGTTTCGATGCCGCGCTGCGAGACTGGCGGGCCGAAGGTATTCGCATGGATGGCGTCTGGATGCGGCGGTATGCCGGCGTCCAGCGCGACCTGGATTCCTGGCTTGCCGGCGTCGTCGTGCCGAAGAGCTTCGAATGGACGATCTGGGGCTATCATCTGCCGACCGATCTCGCCAACCAGCAGATCATCGCCGATCCCAGGGGGTTACTGGCCGGCTGGAGGCAGCAGCTGGCGCAATATCCGGAAGCGCTGCGGGCGTCCGTGCTCAGCCAATATATGGATGTCCTGCGCTATTGGGCCAGGGATTATCACTATGAGAGCAAGGTCGTTCGCCGCGACCTCGTCTTTCTCGTCGGTCTCACAGGCAAGCTTGCCAACGCCATTCTGCAGACCGTCTTTGCCTTCAACCGTGTCTATTTTCCGGGCGACGGCTGGAACCTGCCCATGGCGGCCGAACTTGAACGGCTGCCGCCTGACTTTCTCCAGCGGATGACGGCCATTCTGGAGCCCGAGCAAGGCCCGGACACGTGGCAGCGTCAACGAAGCGAACTGATCGGCCTGATCGCCGACCTGGAGGCCATGATCGCGGCGTGAACGAGCCGCAAGACCAAGCCGGAGGGGAGCGTCCGGATAGTGATCAACGTCACTACAACGAAAGTCATTAAGGAGGAGGAACAATCATGAAGCGTTCATTGATCTTTGCCGCCGCCCTTGCGGCGAGCTCACTACCCGGCATCGGCGCGCAAGCGCAGGATGCCGCCGTGACCCTTACCTGGCAGATGTGGGGAGCGCCGAACGATGCGGAGCTCTGGCAGCAGCTGGCCGATCTCGTCAACAAGCAATATCCCGATATCAAGATCAAGCTGCAGCTTTCGGGCTGGACGGACTACTGGACGCGCCTGCCGGTTCTGGCGGCATCGGGTCAGGTCGCCGATATCGTCTCAATGCAATCGATGCGCCTGCCGAATTTCTCTTCGATCCTGACGCCGCTTGATGATTATGTGAAAGGCAGCGACGTGAAGGTGGCTGACTTCGAAACATCGATCATGTCCGGTCTTTCGCAGGACGGCAAACTCTATGCGCTGCCCTACGATGTCGGCCCGTGGATGGTCTTCTACAATCGCGACAAGTTCGCAGCCGCCGGCTTGAAGGAACCTGCCAAGGACTGGACGTTCGACGACTTCAAGGCCGACGCCAAGGTACTGACCAAGGACGGAGCATACGGCTATGGCACCCAGGCTTTCGATTTCATCGCCGGCCCCGTCGCGCTCGGCGCGGATTATTTCAACGCCGACAATGAATTCGACCTCACCAATGCCGGCTTTGTCGATGCGTTCGGCAAATACGCCGATCTCACCGCCAAGGACAAGCTCTCGCCGGTCTTTGCCTCTGCGGCCGATGCCTCCGCGGCAAGCGGCCGCTTCGCTTCGGGCAATGTCGCCATGTATATAGACGGTCCCTGGTCACTGATTACCGG
>NZ_JBXSOO010000004.1:0-411626 GCF_057784515.1 Martinezella sp. CNPSo 3732 | reverse complement strand
CGGCGGGGTTTTTTGTTGGTTCAGAGAGAGCGGGCCATCCTCGCCCTTCGAGGCTTCGCACCTCAGGGTGAGGATGGAGCAGGCTCGTCGCCATGGCAACGAAGAGGCGACGAAGAAATGAGCCCGTAGCGGCTGGGCGCAAAGGTCAGCCCTCATGCTGAGGAGGCCCCAGGCCGTCTCGAAGCACGAGGGCGGGTGGTTGACCACCCGACCAAAATCACCGCGGCGGCGTGCCGTTGTCGGCAAGGACATCGCCGACCAGATAAAGCGAGCCGCCGATCAGGATGCGCGGCGGAGGCGAATTCGGCACGGCCGCACCCTTGATCGCATCCAGCGCCTCGACGACGCTGGACATGGGTTCGGCTATGAGACCGGCATCATAAGCGGCATTGGCGAGAATGACCGGATCGACCATGGCTTCGCTGCCGCGGATCGGCACGCAATAGACTTTTTCAACGAGACCGGCAAACGCCTTGAAATAGCCGATCGGATCCTTGGTATTGATCATGCCTGTGATCAGGAACAAGGGCCGCGGTTGGCGCTCCTCGAAATTGGCCATGGCTTCCGCGATGACTTCGCCGGCGCCGGGATTGTGGCCGCCATCGACCCAGATTTCCGAACGCTCGGGGGCATGTGGCAGCAGTTCGCCTTCTGTCAGTCGCTGCAGGCGCCCCGGCCATTCGACCGAGGTCATCGCCTTTTCCATCATCGCTTCGGTGACGACGAAGCCCGCGGCCTTGACGGCGCGGATGGCGGCGGCGGCATTGCCATATTGGTGACGGCCCGGCAGGCGCGGCAGCGGCAGGTCGGCAAGGCCGAACTCATCCTGATAGACCAGCTTGCCATATTCCTCATGCGCGGAAAAATCCTGGCCGAAGACGGCGGTCGGACAACGAAGCCGTTCGGCCGTCGAGATCAGCACGTCGAGTGCTGCATCATAGTCCTGATGGCCTATGACGACGGGATGGCCCGGCTTCATGATGCCGGCCTTTTCCGCTGCGATCAGTTCGACGCGGTCGCCGAGATAGGGCTGGTGATCCAGCGAAATCGGCATGATGACCGAAACAGCCGGATCGGAGAGAACATTGGTGGCGTCGAAACGACCGCCAAGGCCAACCTCGATGACGGCAACATCGGCCGGATGCTCGGCAAAGAGGAGAAAGGTCGCGGCCGTCAGAATTTCGAAGACGGTGATCTTCTGCCCGTCATTGGCCTCGGCGATGCGCTTGAGCGCATCGGCAAATACGGCATCGTCGACGAGCTTGCCGCGGCCGCCCTTGACGCCGATGCGATAGCGCTCGTGCCAGTTGACGAGATGCGGCGAGGTATGGACATGCACGCTATAGCCGCCGGCTTCGAGCAGTGCGCGGCAGAAGGCTGTGACGGAGCCCTTGCCGTTGGTGCCGGCGACATGGATCACCGGCGGCAATTTCTGATGAGGATTGCCGAGGGCGTCGAGCAGCCGGGTTATTCTCTCCAGAGAAAGATCGAAGCCCTTGGGGTGCAGCCCCATGAGCTTCTCGATCTCGCGTGCTGCCTCGCTCATTGCGGACTGATCCATAGACGTCATCCCGCACCTCCGCCCGTCGGCCATCGATGATGTCAGGCGCTCGCTGCTATTGCCAGTGCCGCGCCATTCTTGTTCTTGACCGATACGTCGTTTGCCGGCGCCTTGGTCAGGATCTTCAGAAGCGTCGCCAAAGTGTCGGGAATGTCGTGACGCTTGACGACCATATCCACCATGCCGTGCTCCAGCAGATATTCCGAGGTCTGGAAGCCCTCGGGAAGCTTTTCGCGCAATGTCTGCTCGATCACGCGCTTGCCGGCAAAGCCGATTTCGGCGCCAGGTTCGGCAAGGTGAATGTCTCCCAGCATAGCGTAGGAGGCCGTGACGCCGCCGGTCGTCGGGTTCGTCAGAACCACGACGTAGGGCTGGCCAGCTTCCTTCAGCATGTCGACGGCGACCGTCGTGCGCGGCAGCTGCATCAGCGACAGGATACCCTCCTGCATGCGGGCGCCGCCCGAAGCCGGGAACATCACAACAGGGCATTTTTCGGCGATCGCACGCTCGAAAGCCTTCACGATGGCTTCGCCGGCCGCCATGCCGAGCGAACCGCCGATGAAGTTGAACTCATGGACGATGGCGACGAGCTTCAGGCCGCGAACTTTGCCGACGCCGGAGAGGATCGTATCCTCCTGCTCGGTCTTCAAGCGGCTGTCCTTCAGGCGGTCGGTATATTTCTTCGAATCCCGGAACTTCAGCGGATCCTGCGCGACCTTCGGCTGCGGCAGGGCTTCGTATTCGCCGTTGTCGAAGAGATCGGCAAGGCGAGCCTTGGCCGGCATCTTCATGTGGAAACCGGAAGCAGGGATGACCCACTTGTTGTCTTCCAGATCCTTGTGGAAGACCATTTCGCCCGTTTCCGGGCACTTGATCCAGAGATTCTCCGGAACCTCGCGACGGCCCAGCATGGAATTGATCCGCGGGCGGACGTAGTTCGTGATCCAGTTCAATTCGAAACTCCTAATCGACCGAATTAATCGATATCCTAGTCGTCACCAAATGCCCATAGGCTTTTCCCCTCAATCCGCAGGGGATTTGATGAGAGGCCTATATGGGAAAACTATTCGGCGGCAACAAGGCGGGCGGAACGTGTTCCCGTCGACAGGCCGCGCACCAGGGTGGCGACGGCCTGGATGGTGTCTGCTGTTGCCTCACCATCCTTGGTGAGGCTGGTGGCGATCTGGTTGACGATCGCGGTACCGACGACGACGCCATCGGCGGACGCGCCGATCAGCTTGGCGTGTTCGGCAGTCTTGACGCCGAAGCCGACGCAGACCGGCAGCTCGGTGTGCTGCTTGATGCGCTCGACGGCGCCCGAGACCAGCGACGGGTCGGGCAATGCCGAACCGGTGATGCCGTTCATCGAGACGTAATAGACGAAGCCCGTCGTGTTCTTCAGAACCGTCGGCAGGCGCTTGTCATCGGTGGTCGGCGTTGCCAGGCGGATGAAGTTGATGCCCTTGCGGATCGCCGGAATACAAAGCTCATCATCCATTTCCGGCGGCAGGTCGACGACGATCAGGCCGTCGATCCCAGCTGCAAGTGCATCGTCCAGGAACTTTTCGACGCCATAAATATAGATCGGATTGTAATAGCCCATCATCACGATCGGCGTATCGGTATCGACCTTGCGGAAATCGGCGGCGAGCTGCAGCGTCTTCTTCAGCGTCTGGCCGGCCTTTAGGGCGCGCTGGCCGGCAAGCTGGATCGCCGGGCCGTCGGCCATAGGATCGGAAAAGGGCATGCCAAGCTCGATGACGTCGGCGCCGGCTTCCGGCAGCGCCTTCATGATGCCGAGCGAGGTCTCGTAATCGGGATCGCCGCCCATGAAATAGGTGACGAGTGCCGGGCGGCCTTCAGCCTTCAAAGCGGCGAAGCGTTTGTCCATACGTGCGGTCATGGCGTCTAACTCACATTCCCAGAATCTTGCCGACGGTGAAGATGTCCTTGTCACCACGGCCGGAGAGGTTCATCAGGATGATCTCGTCCTTGCCCATCTTCGGGGCACGCTTGATCACCTCGGCGAGCGCATGGCTCGGCTCGAGTGCCGGGATGATACCTTCGAGACGCGTCAGCGTCTGGAAGGCTTCGAGTGCCTCGTGATCCATGATCGGCACATATTCGGCGCGACCGATATCGTTCAGCCAGGAATGCTCTGGGCCGATGCCGGGGTAATCGAGGCCGGCCGAGATGGAATGGCCTTCCTTGATCTGGCCGTCGCCGTCCTGCAGCAGATAGGTGCGATTGCCATGCAGCACGCCGGGCGAACCGGCGGTGATCGAGGCGCAATGCTCATCACCCTGCAGACCCTTGCCACCGGCTTCGACGCCGACGATCTTGACGCCCTCATCATCGAGGAAGGGATGGAAGATGCCGATCGCATTCGAGCCGCCGCCGACGGCCGCAACGACGAGGTCCGGCAGTCGGCCTTCAGCTTCCAGAATCTGCGCGCGGGCTTCGGTGCCGATCACAGCCTGGAAATCGCGGACCATTTCCGGATAGGGATGCGGGCCGGCAGCCGTACCGATCAGATAGTAGGTGTCTTCGACATTGGTGACCCAATCACGAAGGGCTTCGTTCATGGCGTCCTTGAGCGTGCCGCTGCCGGCTGTCACCGGAATGACCTCGGCGCCCAAGAGCTTCATGCGGAAGACGTTCGGCGCCTGACGCTCGACATCGGTCGCGCCCATGTAGACGACGCAGGGCAGGCCGAAGCGGGCGGCAACCGTTGCCGACGCCACGCCATGCTGGCCGGCACCGGTTTCGGCGATGATGCGGGTCTTGCCCATGCGCTTGGCGAGCAGGATCTGGCCGATACAGTTGTTGATCTTGTGCGAACCGGTATGGTTCAGCTCTTCGCGCTTGAAGTAGATCTTCGCGCCGCCAAGCTCCGCCGTCAGGCGCTCGGCAAAGTAAAGCGGGCTCGGCCGGCCGATATAATGCGTGCCGAGAGACTTCAGCTCCGCCTGAAAAGCCGGATCGTCCTTCGCCTTCGCCCATTCCTCCTGCAGATCCAGGATCAGCGGCATGAGCGTTTCGGCAACGAAACGGCCGCCATAAATGCCGAAACGGCCGTCCTCATCGGGGCCGGAGCGGAAGGAATTGGGTTTAGGCGTCTGGTTCACTTTCTACTCCCTGCTGCCGGTTCCGGCACGCATGCTTCTGCAAAAGCGTCGAAAAACTGGTCGATCTTGCCTAGATCCTTCACGCCCGGCGAACTCTCGAGGGCAGAGGAAAGATCGATGCCGCTGGCCTTGGTGGAAGCCAGCGCCTCGGCGACATTGTCCTTGTTGACGCCGCCTGAGAGCATGTAATCCACCCGATCGTCGAGCCAGCTCATCAGGCTCCAATCGAAGGATACGCCGTTTCCGCCCGGCAGCACAGAGCCGGCCGGCGGCTTGGCATCGAAGAGGAAGCGGTCAGCTATGCCGATATAGGATTCCACCCGCTTCAGATCATCGGCATCGCGCACCGACATGGCCTTCATGACCGGCACGTTGTGGACCGCCTTGATGGTCAGCACGCGCTCCGGGCTTTCATTGCCATGAAGCTGCAGCATATCGGGCTTCACCAGCGCCATGATCTCATCGAGATCGTCATTGGTGGGATCGACCGTGACGGCAACGACTTTCGCCCTGCCGCGGGCACGCTCGGCGAGCGCGCCGGCGAGATCCGGCTCGATATAGCGCGGGCTTTTTTCAAAGAAGATAAAGCCGATATGGGTAGCGCCGCGCTCAAGAGCACGATCCACCGCTTCCGGCGTCTTCAGACCACAAATTTTGATATCGGGGTTCATGGCAGCGGAGTGACACGAAATTTCGAAAGAGTCGAGCCTAAAGGCGACGTTGGCGGGATTTTTGCGTGGCTCCAAGGCCATCGTATATGAAATAGAAAAGGCCCCTCACCCAGCCCTCTCCCCGTTTTGACGGGGAGAGGGGGCAATCTCGTCAAGCCCCTTCTACCCGCGTGCAGGGAGAAGGTGGACTCGAACAGTTGAGCGAAGCGAACTGTGAGAGGACGGATGAGGGGCCAACCTGGCTATATGCGATTGCCTTGCGCGCCTCTATGCATTCAATCAAAATCGATCGCATGCAGCTGGCTGCCGTGGCGTTTCAACCAGGCTTTGGCCTCGTCCATGTCGGGGCAGAGTTTGCGGCAGAGCGCCCAGAAGCGGGGGCCATGGTTCATTTCGCGCAAATGCGCGACCTCATGGGCGGCGAGGTAATCGATGACCAAGGGCGGCGCCATGACGATGCGCCAGGAGAAGCTCAAGTTCCCTTGCGAGGAGCAGGAGCCCCAGCGGCTGCGGGTATCCTTCATGGTGATGGATGCGACGCTGGCGCGGACGGCCTTGGCGTGGATAGCCACAAGCTTTTCCAGATCGGCGCGCGCCTCCTTCTTCAGGAAGGTGGCGATGCGGCGGCCGGCATGTTCCGGCAGGCCGCTGACGCGCAGCACCGGAACGCCCTCGACGACGATGGCTTCGGTAAGACCGCGCAGGGTGCCGGTATGCTCGATCCGGTGACGCACGCCGCGCAGCAGGATTTCGCTGCCGCTGCGCAGACTGCTGTCGACCGAGAATTTCGCAAGCTTGGTCAGAAGCCAGCCCTGATGCCGGTCGAGGAAAGCGTTGACCTCGCGTGCCGCCAAACCACGTGGAATGGTCATCTTCAGCGACCGCCCGCCGGGCTCGATCCGGAGCGTGATGCGGGTCGCGCGCTCGTGCTGACGGATCGTCAGCGGCATCAGCCGGCCGGCGACATCGAGCGTACGCGTTTCCGGCGCAGCCAACTTGGCTTGCGGTTTGCGGGATCTGGAGAGCAGCGGAAACATAAGGCAGTTTTATATGATTCGCCAAAGCGCGTCGCAATCTTTCAGATTCGCTCCGTGCGCTTTGGTCTTTGATTTACGCATGTCGTTATCGCAAAACCGCTGCGCACTTTTACGCGACTTGCTTTGCGATTTCTGGCAAAGAAAAACCGGCATCGAGCGATGCCGGCTTTGACCTCGTGACGGAGCTTCCGTCACGGCGTCTGGAATTCGGTCGGCGAGCCGCCATTGTCATTGCGCTTGACGTTGTTGCGCTCGCGCATGAAACGGTCGAACTCTTCCTGATCCTTGGCACGACGTAGTTCGCGGGCGTAGGAGTCGAACTCGGCGCGCATCTCGTCCAGCTTGCGGCGTTCCTGTTCGAGGCGCTCGAGCTCTGCCCGGCGCCAGTCGTCGAAGGCGACGTTGCCGGTGGAGGAATAGGAGTGGCGATGACGATTGCGATAACGTCCGCAGCCAGCAAACATGCCGTCGGTCCTTTCGTTTACATCCCGTTTGAATTCCCGCAAACGTTCTCCGAAGAGAATATAGGCGAGCATGGCAAAGCCAAGCGGCCAGAAGACCACGAAGCCAAGCACCATCAGGGCAATAGTAGCCGGAGTCCAATCCGGTCGAAGCAATGCAGATTGGTTCATTGTCAGGTATCCTCGCACGGCGCATCGCCCCTCGACCGTTACCGGTCATTGGTCAGGCTTCTGCGCGGTTTTTAAAGCTCTACCTGCATCTCAGCGCGTTCCAAGGACGCGCGGCGCGGTAAACGGCCCGATCTTTGCGGTACCGCTGGAATCGAGATGGTAACCTCTTCGTGAGGCTTCAATGGGATCGCGAGGCTGAATCGGACAAGTGTTTGAATCCGCCCGGATAATTCAACAAAAGCTAATAGTTTGCACAGCAAAAGCGGTTCGGGCGCCGACAATGCTCCGGGACGGATTTATCCCATTGATTTTACTTGTTCTCTTAGAGCGGGATGCCGAAAAGTGTGCGCGGTTTTCGGGCGACATCCCGCTATAGCTTTTTGAGTTAGAAACGGATTCAGATTTCAGGTCGAACAGACCTGAAATCATCCGGCTCTAGGCAGATTTGCCGCCCTTGATGACACGCTTGACGACCGAGTGACCGGTGCGGGCATGCTCGCGGGTGAAGGCCAGGATACGCGGCGCGATCTCGCGGCGGAAGCGTGAGCCGTTGAAGACGCCGTAGTGACCGACATCCGGCTGCAGATAGTGCATGCGCATATGTTCGGGGATATTGGTGCAGATGGTCTGTGCCGCATGCGTCTGGCCGACGCCGGAAATATCGTCGTTTTCGCCCTCGACGGTCAGAAGCGCGATGTTGCGGATGGCGGAGGGATCGACACGTTCGCCGCGGTGCATAAGCTCGCCCTTCGGCAGCGCGTGCTTGATGAAGACCTGATCGACCGTCTGCAGATAGAATTCCGCCGTCAGATCCATGACAGCCAGATATTCGTCGTAGAAATCACGATGCTTCTCGGCCGGCTCGCCGTCATTCTTGACGAGATGCACGAAGAAGTCCTTGTGGGCGATCATATGGCGATCGAGGTTCATCGACATGAAGCCGGAAAGCTGCAGGAAGCCGGGATAGACGGGCCGCAGGAAGCCCGGCTGCGGCCAGGGCACGTTCATGACGACATTGTCGGCGAACCATTCCAGCGGCTTTTCCTTGGCAAGCTGGTTGACCGCCGTCGGATTGATGCGGGTATCGATCGGGCCGCCCATCAGCGTCATCGACGAGGGTGCCAGGCGATCGCCCGCAGCTTCCATCACGGCAGCGGCGGCAAGGACCGGGACGGACGGCTGGCAGACGGCAACGACATGCGTATCCGGCCCGAGGTGGTGCAGCATCTCGATGACATAATCGATGTAGTCTTCCAGATCGAAGGTACCTTCAGTCATCGGCACCATGCGGGCATCGATCCAGTCGGTGATATAGACATCGGCGCCCGGCAGCAGCGCCTCCACGGTGCCGCGCAGCAGCGTCGCATAGTGGCCCGACATTGGCGCGACGATCAGGATACGCGGATCGGCGCCGTGGCCGGCGGGCAGGCTGCGCTCGAAATGGATGAGATTGCAGAAGGGCTTCTTCCAAACGATCTTTTCGTGCACGGAGACGCGTTTGCCCTCAATCTCGGTTTCAGGCAGGCCGAATTCCGGCTTGCCGTAGCGCCGGGTGGTGCGCTCGAAGACCTCGAGACTGGCCGTCAGGGTGCGGCCGAATACCGTATGCGAAAGGGGATTGAGGGGATTGGCATAGGCCAGGCGCATCATGTCTGCTGCGGCGCGAAAGGGGGCGAGAGCGGCATGGTTGAGTTCATAAAACTGATAAAACATCGGGGCTTTACCTTTCGTGATGCGAGGCATCCGGCCGCACAAATCACCTAAATCATTGAAGCGCACGCGTCTTGCGTGTCGATGCCTTCACTGCGGCGCTCCTCCAGTCGGCGCTGCGCAGCAGGATAATGACGGCTCCTCAGGCGCGATCCTCATCCTTCCTTATGATCCAACCTAGCAGTTTTTGCTGCAGAGCAACATAACTACAATTGGTTCTTATCGATAAAAAACGCCGGAGAATCGCTTCCCCGGCATCAACAATGATCTCAAAAGGTTAAAGTTCCGGAGCTTCGCACCCCTTACGCGTCGGCCAGGAAGGTCTGCTTCTGCGTGCCCAGGCCTTCCATGCCGAGCTCGACGACATCGCCCGGCTTGAGGTACTGCGGCGGCTTCATGCCCATGCCGACGCCCGGAGGCGTGCCGGTGGAAATGACATCGCCCGGATGCAGCGACATGAACTGGCTGAGATAGGAGACGAGGTAGGCAACGCCATAGACCATGGTCCTGGTCGAGCCGTTCTGCATCATCTTGCCGTTGACCTTCAGCCACATGCCGAGATTCTGCGGATCAGCGATTTCATCCTTGGTAACGAGCCAGGGGCCGATCGGGCCGAAGGTGTCGCAGGACTTGCCCTTGGTCCACTGTCCCGAACGCTCGGTCTGGAAGGCGCGCTCGGAGACATCGTGGGAAACGCAGTAACCGGCGACATAGTCGAGAGCGTCGGCTTCGCTGACATATTTTGCGGTCTTGCCGATGACGACCCCGAGCTCGACTTCCCAGTCAGTCTTTTCAGAACCGCGCGGGATCAGCACGTTGTCGTTCGGGCCGACGATGGCAGAGCTCGCCTTCATGAAGATGATCGGCTCCGGCGGCACGGTGGCGCCGGTTTCGGCGGCGTGGTCGGAGAAGTTCAGGCCGATGCAGATGAACTTGCCGGTGCCGGCAACGCAAGCACCGAGACGGCCTTCCGGCAACTCGGGCAGGCTTTTCGGATCGAGGGCTGCGATCTTCGCAAGACCTGCGGGCGAAATCGCCTCGCCGCCGATATCGGCAACATGGGCGGAGAGATCGCGGATCTTGCCGTCGCTATCCAGAAGCGCCGGCTTTTCCTTGCCGACTTCGCCAACACGCAACAGTTTCATGGATTTTCCTTCCCTGCATTTTCAAAGACGAAATTGATGACGCCATATATGAACGAACTATTTACCAGTGTCATCAGGCGATTTTAGGGAGCCTAGCATGGCTTGGCCCTCCGCGCTGGAAAAACAGCTTTTCTAAGCCGAGGATAATGATCTGGCGATTTCAACGATGACGTCGAAGGCGGTGTCGATATCATCAGCCGTCGCCTCAAACTGGCCGGCTTGGAAACGGATAACCAGACGCCCGGAAACACGAGTCTGCGTCAGATAGATACGGCCGTCATTGTTGATCGCATTCAGCAGCCGCTGGGTATGGCTTTCCTGATCGCCCCCCTCGGGCGCCTTGTGATCGAAGGAAAACAGCGACAGGAACGGCTCGGTGACAATTTCGAAATCCGGCTCTGCAGCCAGGCGCTTCGCCAGATTCCGCGACCAGGCGACATGGTTGCGGATCATCGTCCGCAAGCCTTCCAAGCCGTGATAGCGCAACAGGAACCAGAGCTTCAGCGCACGGAAGCGGCGGCCCAGCGGCACCGACCATTCCGAATAATTGATGATGCCATCATGGCCGTGCGTGCGCAGATATTCGGGCTGAATCGCCAGCGTGCGGACCAGCGTCTCCGGCTCGCGCACGAACTGGACGGAGCAATCGAATTGCGCACCGAGCCATTTATGCGGGTTGAAGACGACGGAATCGGCCCGTTCGACACCTTGCCATAGGGTGCGGAATTCCGGGCAGATCATCGCCGAGCCAGCCCACGCGGCATCGACATGGACATAAAGCCCATGGGCATGGGCAACTTCGACAACGGCGGCGATATCGTCACAGGCGCCAACGCTGGTGCCACCGACGCAGGCGATGACGCCGGCCGGCAGCAAACCGGCAGCGCGATCACGCTCGATCGCATCGGCAAGTGCTTTCGGATCCATGGCCTTGTTGGGACCGCCGGTGGAAATCCGCACCAGATTTTCCTCGCCGACACCTGATATCCAGATGGCCCGGTCGATGGAGGTATGGACCTGATCTGTCGAATAGATACGGACTGCCTTGTTGGCCGCAAGCCCGCTTTTGTTGCCCTGCCAGCCCAGCGCTCTTTCGCGCATGACCAGCACAGCCGCAAGGGTCGCGGTCGAGGCGGAATCCTGAATGACGCCGGTGAAGGTTTCAGGCAGGCCGAGGGCTTGGCGCAGCCAGTCAACGACCTTCGTTTCAAGTTCGGTCGCAGAGGGCGATGTCTGCCACAGCATGCATTGGGCGGCGATGGCGCTGACCAGATATTCGGCAACCACCGAAACGGGCGCGGCATTTGCAGGAAAATAGGCGAAAAAGCGCGGATGCTGCCAATGCGTCATGCCGGGCACCAGGATATCCTCAAAATCTTTGAAGATATCCGCCATGGTTTCGCCCGTTTCCGGTGGGGAATCGGCGATATGAGCCGCAATCTCGCCCGGCGCCGTCTTCGCCCGGACCGGCCTGTCGCGCAGCGATGCACGATAATCCGCGCCCCAATTGGCCGCCTTCTCCGACCACTGCCGGAATTGCTCCCAATCCATGACGATCCTCCCTGTTCCATCGGACGGGCGGACCTTAGACCGGTTTCGATACTCGGTCGAGTATCAGAACAGCTCGTCGAGAGCTGGCCCCAGCGGCACGATGCCGGTGGGATTGAGCGTCGAAATCGAGTAGTAGCCGCGCTTGATATGATCGAAGTCAACGGTTTCGGCAACACCTGGCCAATCGAACATCCGACGGCAGAAGGACTGCAGATTGGCATAATCCGACAGGCGGCGGAGATTGCATTTGAACAGGCCGTGATAGGCGACATCGAAACGGACGAGGGTGACGAAGAGCCTGATATCGCTTTCCGTCGGATTGTCGGCAAAGAGGAAATCCCTGCCCTCCAGGTCGGTTTCGATCTGATCGAGGCAATCGAAGACTTCGCTGAAGGCTTCTTCATAGGCGATCTGCGTCGTGGCGAAGCCCGTCCGATAGACGCCATTATTGAGAGCGGGATAGATCCGGGCATTGAAACTGTCGATTTCATCCCGCTTGCCGGCCGGATAGAGATCGATGTCATTGCGGGCAAGATCGCCGAAGCCGTCATTCAGCATGCGCAGGATATCGGAGGATTCGTTGTTGACGATCGTGCCTTTCTGCTTGTCCCAAAGAACAGGCACGGTTGCGCGTCCGGTGAAGACAGAATCGGCCTTGGTGTAAATCTCGTGCATGTAGGTAGCGCCGTTTATCGGATCGTTCGTCGCACCGGGATAGTCGCCAAACCGCCAGCCCTGCTTGGACAACACGGGTTGGACGACGGAAACGGAAATGACCTCTTCCAGACCCTTCAGCTTGCGGCCAATCAGGGTACGTGAAGCCCAGGGGCAGATCAGAGCGACGTAAAGATGATAGCGGCCGGCCTCTGCTTTGAAACCGCCGTCACCCGTCGGTCCTGCACGACCATCGGGTGTGACCCAGTTGCGGAAGCTCGAAATCTGGCGAACGAAACCGCCCTTCTCATCCTTGGCCTGGACCGGCTGCCAATCCTCAGTCCATTTTCCATTTACCAGCAAGGCTCTGTCTCCGCTCGCACGCGTTCCTATAGGCGCGGAGCATAGCGGAACAGAATTTCACTGGAATAACGCAAACTTGAAACAGACTGTCTACCTGGCGAATGCAGATGCCTCTATGTATCAAATGACGCGTTTGCGATCAGGTTTATCGGAGAAATCCCATGGCGACATCCGTTTCCAACGTCAGGACCGACCATGCCAGCCGCTATCTCCAGCAGCTCTGCAAGCATTGGAGTCATCGCTTCAGCGTGGAATTCGATGCGGTTGCCGGCAGGGTGCCGTTCAGCGCGGAAAACTTCCTCGATCTGGCCGCCGAGCCCAGCAACCTCGTCATGACGCTGACGGTCGAGAAGCCCGAAGACCTCGAGCGCATGCAGAGCGTCGTTGCCGACCACCTCAAGCGCTTCGCCTTCCGCGAGGAGCTAGACGTGAGCTGGGCTGCCCGAGTTTAAGTTTCCATCCTCTATTTATAACCAGCCAACGGCCAGTTTCGATCGCCCGCGGCAGACGTTCACCAAGGAAGAAGCCCTCATGACATCAAGTAATAGCCGCGAATCCCAATATCCGATCGACAAGCTCTTTCTCGACCGCTGGTCGCCGCGCGCCTTTTCCAATGAGACCCTGCCGGAAGCCGACCTGCTGACCATCCTGGAAGCGGCGCATTGGGCACCCTCCGCCTCGAATCTGCAGCCCTGGCGTTTCCTCTATGCTCTGCGCGGCTCGGAACATTGGGATCGGTTTTTGAGCGTCCTGATCGACTTCAATCAGGGCTGGGTGAAATCCGCTGGTGCGCTGCTTTTCGTCATTTCCCGCACCCACAGTGGGGAACTCGGCTCCGCTGAGCAGAAGCCCAGCTACAGTCATTCTTTCGATGCGGGCGCGGCCTGGGGCTTCTTGGCGATCCAGGCGCATTTAGCCGGCTATGAAGCCCATGGCATGACCGGCTTCCACGTCGAGAAGGCGTATGAGGTTCTCGGCGTTCCCGACGGCTTCCGGGTCGAGGCTGCCGTTGCGATCGGCAAGATCGGCGACAAGAACCAGCTTCCGGAAAAGCTGCGCGAGCGCGAAGTTCCGAGCCAGCGCAATCCGCTTTCGGGGCTCGCCTTCAACGGCACTTTCGTTGCCAAGTAATTGATAAAAAGAAAGGCCCGCCAAAATTATCTGGCGGGCCTTTTTTGCATCTTCTTCGAGCGATCAGATGTCGAGATTGGCGACGTTCAGCGCATTGTCCTGAATGAACTCGCGCCGCGGCTCGACTTCATCGCCCATGAGCCGGGCAAACAAGCCGTCGGCATCGGTCGCATCCGTGACCCTCACCTGCAGCAGCGAGCGGACGTTCGGGTCGAGCGTCGTTTCCCAGAGCTGCTCGGCATTCATCTCGCCGAGACCTTTATAACGCTGCAATGTCAGCCCCTTGCGGCCGCCGGAAAAGATCGTGTCCAGCAGCTGGCGAGGGCCGGAAATCTCCGTCTCGCCATCGCGGCGAACGAGCTTTGGCGGTGTGACATAGACTTCCTTCAGCCGCGCGCCGAGCTGATCGATGAGGCGAGCATCCTGCGAACCGATGAGCGCCATGTCGAGGAAGACGACTTCCTTGACGCCGCGTACGGTGCGCTCGAAGCGCAGGCCACCCTCGCCCGTCACAGCGCCACTCCAGCCGCGTTCGGTTTCCTCGGCGATGACATCGAGCCGCTTGGCAACGTCATTGGCGAGCGCCTCCGCACGCGTGGGATTGCTGACCATTTCGGCGTTGAGAGCCCCCGCAATAGCGGCCTGTTCGACGACAGCGCGATTGTAGCGGGAATGCAGATTGTCGATCAGCGTACGCAGGCGAAGCGCGTCATAAATCGCCTCGCGCAGATCCTGACCGGTGCGGACTTCGCCATTGCCGAGGCGCAGACTTGCATCGTCCGTGCCCTGTCCGATCAGATATTCTTCCAGTGCCTTCTCGTCCTTGACATATTGCACCGACTTGCCGCGCGTCACCTTATAGAGCGGCGGCTGGGCGATATAGAGATGGCCGCGCTCGATGAGATCGGGCATCTGCCGGAAGAAGAAGGTCAGCAGCAGCGTGCGGATATGCGCGCCGTCGACGTCTGCGTCCGTCATGATGATGATCTTATGGTAACGCAGCTTTTCGGCGTTGAATTCGTCCTTGCCGATGCCGGTGCCGAGCGCGGTAATGAGCGTACCGATTTCCTGGCTCGACAGCATCTTGTCGAAGCGGGCGCGCTCGACGTTGAGGATCTTGCCGCGCAGCGGCAGGATGGCCTGGTTTTCGCGCGAACGGCCCTGCTTGGCCGAACCGCCCGCCGAGTCGCCCTCGACGAGGAAGACTTCGGACTTGGCGGGATCGCGCTCCGAGCAGTCCGCAAGCTTGCCGGGCAGCGAAGCGATATCCAGCGCGCCCTTGCGGCGGGTCAGCTCGCGGGCCTTGCGGGCCGCTTCTCGGGCAGCTGCAGCCTCGACGACTTTGCCGACCAGAACCTTGGCTTCGGACGGATGCTCTTCGAGCCAGGTGCTGAGGGCTTCGTTGACCAGGCTTTCGACGACGGGACGAACTTCGGAGGAAACCAGCTTGTCCTTGGTCTGCGAGGAGAATTTCGGATCGGGAACCTTGACCGACAGCACGGCCGTCAGGCCTTCGCGGCAGTCGTCGCCGGTCAGCGTCACCTTTTCCTTCTTGGTAATGCCCGAGCTGTCCGCATAGGAGGTGATCTGGCGCGTCAGGGCGGCGCGGAAGCCGGCCATATGCGTGCCGCCATCGCGCTGCGGGATGTTATTGGTGAAGCAGAGCACGTTTTCGTGGTAGCTGTCGTTCCACCACATCGCCACTTCGACGGTGATTCCGTCCTTCTCGCTGCGGATCGATACCGGCTTTTGAACCAGCGGCTTCTTGGCGCGATCGAGATAGGAAACGAAGGCTTCCAGGCCGCCGTCGTAAAGCAACTCTTCCTGCCTGATGTCGGAATGACGCTTGTCGGTCAGAAGAATGCGGACGCCGGAATTCAGGAAGGCGAGTTCGCGCAGACGATGCTCGAGCGTGCTGTAATCGAACTCAATCATGGTGAAGGTTTCGGAGCTCGGCATGAAGCTGACTTCGGTGCCGGTCTCATCGCCCGCATCACCGGTTTCCTTCAGCGGCGCATCGGCCACGCCATGGGTGAAGCTCATTTCATGGATCTTGCCCTGGCGGCGGATTTTCAGCTTCAACCAGACGGACAGCGCATTGACGACCGAGACGCCGACGCCATGCAGGCCACCGGAAACCTTATAGGAATTCTGGTCGAACTTACCGCCGGCATGCAGCTGGGTCATGATAACCTCAGCCGCCGAAACACCTTCGCCGCTGTGAATATCCGTCGGGATGCCGCGGCCGTTGTCGGTGACCGTGACTGAACCGTCGGGATTGAGCGTCACCGTGACGATATCGGCATGGCCGGCCAAGGCCTCGTCGATCGCGTTATCGACCACCTCATAGACCATGTGATGCAGGCCCGAACCATCATCCGTGTCGCCGATATACATGCCGGGACGCTTGCGCACGGCATCGAGTCCCTTCAGGACCTTGATGGAATCTGCGCCATACTCGGCGTTGCCACCATTATCGGTTACGGACGTGTCAGTCATATATTGAAGTCTTTCCAGTGTTTAGAGAACGCTGCCGATCCCTAGAGCATGATGCCGAAAAGTGTGAGCGGTTTTCGGACGACATCATGCTCTACTTCTTTAAGTTTAGAGCGGATTCAGATTTCAGGTCGCGAATCAGCGGTTTTTCCTAGCTTGTATATAGGATGTTTCACCCTGAAGTTCCAAACGGAAGGCCCCGAAATCAGGTATAAAACAGGGGATTAAGGCGGTTTTCAGCCGGTTTTTCCGGCATTTTCCAGAACCTTCGAGAGTTCGCGGATCGTTGCTGCGTCAAGGCTGCGGATCTTGCCTGCCAAGTGATTGACAAAGGCCGTATATTCCGGCGCAAGCCCGGAGGTATCGACGACGACGCGCGGGTCGGAAAACCGCGCCAGCAAGAACAATTCCTCGGCCTCGTCCCAGATGATGTTGAAGTACCCGGCGATGCGCTGCAGGAGATCAAAGGTCGGCAGACCGCGCTTTCCGTGTTCTAAGGCGGATAAATAAGCCGGAGTCACGTTCAGCGCAGCCGCCATCTGCTTCTGCGAAACGCCCTTGCGCAGCCGCAGCTTGCGTACCGCTTCGCCGAAAGGGGTCAAAGCTTCTCCCCCTTCAGGCGCGACAGGCGGATATAGAGCGCACCCTCACCACCGTGATGTTGTGCCGCCGTTTCGTAAGAGGAAATCAGAAAACGGAACTCCGGCTTAGAAAACCAGAGCGGCACGGCGCGCTTCAGGGCTCCCTCGCTGCCCATGGAGCTGCCCTTGCCTGTTATGACGAGCACATGGCGAAGGCCGCGGCTATGGGCGCGCAACAGGAAATCCAGAAGCATGCCATGAGCCTCGCTCTGGATGAGGCCGTGAAGGTCGATCCGGGCCTCAAGCGCCAGATGCCCCCTAGCGATCTTGCGCTTGACCGGACGTTCCAACGGATGATGACGGCCGGCGGGCTGCTTGACCGGCGCCGGAGTTTCCTGCGTTTCGGCCGAGGGAGACACTGGCTTCGTCTTTGCGGCGCGGGCGATTTCTTCGATTTCGGCTTCCGCCTGCAGTGCGGCTTCGAAAGCCTCGATGTCAGCTATCCGGCCCGGCATAGGGCGCGTGCTCTTGGCGACCTTACCCCAGAGGATGCGGTCCTCTGTACTAAGCTTTCGTTCCTTATCCTTCCGTTCCGGGGCCATCAGCCGAACCTCTGCGCTGCCGCCTTCGGAATGAGTATATAAAAATCGGCGTCATTGCGCACGGTACCGGCGAGCTCCCCGGCATCGTAACCCGAACCGGTAAAGATATCGCCACGCGCCGGCCCCACGATCGCCGAGCCGGTATCGAGCGCCAGCATCAGCCGGGCGAAAGGCTTGCCGGCGTCGAGATGCGTCAGGCTTTCAGACCGGATGAAGAAGGGGAAGCCGAAGGTGTGGATGAGCCTGTCGACCGCAAGGGAACGCCCAGCCACCAGCGGCACCTTCGCCGCTGCAATCGGCCCGAGAGCGGGATCGCTAACATCGGCCTCGCGGAAGAAGATATAGGATCGATTGTGTGAGAGGACTTCATCGACCTGCTCGGGGTGTGCGTAGAGCCAGTCGCGGATCGTCTGCATGGAGATCGTCGCGCGATCCAGCAGGCCGCGGTCGATGAGCAGGCGACCGACCGCCGAAAAGGGATGACCGGCCTTGGCGGCATAGGTGATGCGGCCGAGACGCCCGTCCGGATAGCGCAGACGTGCCGCACCCTGCACATGCACGAAGAAGATATCGACCTTGGATTTCGCCCAGGCGATCTCCAGGCCCTTGCCTTCGAGATAGCCGCGATCGATCTCGCCGCGGTCGGGATAGGCGGAAATTATCCCGTCTCGCAACCGTCCGAACATGTAGGATGGGTCAAGTTCCGCGGGTCGGTTGCTGTCATCCAGATCGATCAGATCGCCCGGCCGGCGATAGAAGGGGTAGCGATAGGGTCCACCCGGCACAGCCGAAACGTCTATTTCCGGCTCGAAGAAGGCGGTTACGAAACCACTGGCACCGCCATCGCGGCGAATGAAGAAGGGCTGGCAGTGCTCTTCGAAGAAGGCTCTGGCTTCGGCCGCATTGCGCGGTTCCTGCCCGTCTGCCGCATCGAGGAGCGTCAGGAGATCCTCAGCCGTCAGTCCCACCGCACCCGTGCGATAGGGCTTCACATCGCGGATATGGGTGCGACAGTCTTTCATCGCGCGAAAAAGGCTGGAAGGATCGTCCTCCTCCCAGCCCTTCAGATCGGCGAAGGTTGCCGGCTCCAGCCTGAAGTCCTGCGATAGGCTCGTCATTGTTCCGATTCGGTCGCCACAAGTTTCCAGTTCGGATCGCGCGAACGTGTGTCGCGGGCGAAGGTCCAGAGGTCGCTGATCTCGGCAACGGCTTCGGCATCGCCATCGATCAAAGTGCCGGCCTTGTCATAGGTGGCTGAGATCATCTGGCTGACGATGCGCATGGTGATGAGGGCATCCGTTCCCTTCACCTCGGCGGTGACGATATCGGCCTTGTCGATGCCGACGAAGGTCGATTTGACCTTTTCGCCCTTGGCTTCGCGTTCGGCGATGGCGGCATCGAACCCGTCATAGACCTCGCGCGACAGCAGCCCCTTCAGCGACTTGCGATCGCCCTCGGCAAAGGCCATGACGATCATCTCATAGGCCATGCGGGCACCGTTGACGAATTCCTTCGGATTGAAGGAAGGATCGGCCTTGCTTACGTCGCGCAGCGAATCATTGAGCGGCGTTCCGGCGGGGGTGAAGGCATCGATCGCAGCAAAACGGTCTTCCTCTTCGGTACCATCGCGGCGCGGCAGTGTGACTACCTTGCCGGCATCTGGCGGCGTCGGGCCATTGGCCGGATCTGCGGAACCATAGAGATCGCGCGGCGGCTTCTCATTCCCCGTGCGGCGGCCGAGAACGCTGCGCAGCTGAAAGAAGATCAGCACCGCCGCCACCAGGAAAAAGATCGTCACAAAGTCGTTTGCACCCATCTCGTATCGGAACCACCGTTAAAATTAAAAGATCAAACCCCATATAGTCCGCATCGATCTATCATTCAAATAGCGGACCAGTTTCTTTATTATATGCGAGAAACCAACGCTTACGCGAAGAAACACGCTCTCAGGACCACCGTAACATGCGCCTATCACTTCTTCCTATCGTCGTTTTTCTGATGCCTCTGGCTGAAATCGCCGGATTCATCGTGGTCGGAAAAATGATCGGCGTCTGGGCGACACTGGGGCTGGTCATCCTCAGCGTGCTGCTCGGTGCTGCTCTTTTGAGAATCCAGGGCATTGGCATTCTCCAGCGCATCTCTGCCGAAAGCCGCAACGGCGGCGATCCCGGTCGCGAGATGGTGCATGGCGCCATGATCGTCGTGGCAGCCTTCTTCCTGATGCTGCCCGGCTTCATCTCCGATATCATCGGCTTGCTGCTTTTCATTCCGGCCGTACGCGATCTCGCCTGGCAGGTTTTGCGCAAGCGCATCGTCGTCGTCGGCAATTCGCGGGCGTTCCGCCGAGGGCAAGGCCCGGGTGCAGGACCGCAGGGCCGGCCGAACAAACCCGGAAACGTCGTCGATCTCGATGAAGGCGATTTCCATCGAGAGCCGAACCGCAACTCGCCCTGGTCGGACCAAAAGCGGCTGGAAGACTAGAGAACGGCCTCCGGAGCGCCGGAGCCATAAGGGTTGTAAGCCCCTTTTCTAAATGCTAGATGGCGACACCCATCGAGACGTGAGAGGACACCCCCATGGCCAACGAGACCAACGGCAACGGTGCTGCCAGCCCGAGCCTCAGCATCCTTGCTCAGTACACCAAGGATCTTTCCTTTGAAAATCCGGGTGCTCCGCGCTCGCTTCAGGCCCGGGAAAATGCCCCCGACATCAATATCAATGTGAACGTCAACGCCAACCCGCTGTCGGATTCCGATTTCGACGTCGTGCTGACGCTGAGCGCCGAAGCCAAGGATGGCGAGCGCGTACTCTTCCACACCGAGCTGGTCTATGGCGGCGTCTTCCGCGTCACCGGTTTCCCGCAGGAACACATGCTGCCGCTGCTCTTCATCGAATGCCCGCGCCTGCTGTTCCCCTTCGCACGCCAGATCATCGCAGACGTCACGCGCAATGGCGGCTTCCCGCCGCTGATGATCGACCCCATCGATTTCGCGCAGATGTTCACGCAGCGCATGGCCGAAGAGCAGGCTCGCGCTCAGGTTTCGGCCGTTCCGAACTGAGCCTCGGTTTTTCCTATTCTGAAAAAGAAAATGCCCGGATCGCACGTCCGGGCATTTCCTTTTGATGCTTGAAAAAATACTCTATTCGGAAGCAGGGTATTTCGACCAAATTCCCTTCGTGCCGAGCTTGGCGACCAGCGCCGCATGAGCCGCGAGTTCCTCCTCGGTCAGCCGGCTCGGCAGTGGAGCGGGCCGCGCGAAGATATCGACGACGATTTCCTCGGCGACATCGTTCTGGCGCGAGCGCGCCGATGAACCGGTGACACTGCCAAGCCCAAGGGCCGTCTGCCGGCCGCCGATCATCTCGATATAGACTTCAGCCAGCAGTTCGGAGTCGAGCAACGCGCCGTGTTTCGTGCGGTGCGAGTTGTCGATGCCGTAGCGACGGCAAAGAGCATCGAGCGAATTCGGACCCATCGGATGTTTGCGCCGGGCCATGGCCAGCGTATCGATCACCATGTCGGGCAGGATCGGCGGGCGGCCAAGCCTTGCGAACTCCGCATTGACGAAGCCCATGTCGAAGGTGGCGTTATGCGCGATCCATTTGGCATCGCCGAAAAATTCGAGAATTTCGTCTGCGACGGTTTCGAAGAGCGGTTTGCCCGTCAGGAACTCGTCGGTAATGCCGTGCACGGCCAGAGCATCGGGATGCACTTTGCGGTCACCCGGATTGATATAGATGTGCAGCGTCTTTCCGGTCGGGAAATGGTTGAAGAGCTCGATGCCGCCGATTTCGATAATACGGTCGGCCCTGTTGTCGAGGCCTGTGGTTTCCGTATCGAAAATGATTTCGCGCATATCGAAACTCCGCTTTCCTATGTCTTGTTCTGCTGTTTGCGCCGCAGATCCGCAATGATCTCTCTGACCTGTTCGCCGGCCGCCTCGATGCTTCCGCCGGTATCGATGACGTAATCGGCGCGCGCCCGCTTTTCCGCATCCGGCGTCTGGCGGGAGAGAATCATATTGAATTTTTCCTCCGTCATGCCCGGTCGGGCAAGCACCCTCTGCCGTTGAATCTGTGGATCGCAGCTGACGACGACGATTTTATCCACGCGTTTGTCGGCGCCGGTTTCGAAGAGCAGTGGGATATCCAGCATCACCATATCGGCGCCGGCCTTGCGCTGACGTTCCAGAAACTGACGCTCGCGTTCGCGCACCAGCGGATGAACGATGGCCTCGAGACGCTTGAACCCGGAAGGATCGCCGGCAAGCTTTCGGCTGAGCTCCTGCCGGTCGACCTTGCCGCTGCTGGTCGTGCCCGGAAAGGCCGCCTCGACCAGCGGAACGGCTTCGCCACTATAGAGGTCGTGCACGACCGCATCGGAATCGTTCACAGGTATTCCGGCTTCGGCGAAGAGTTTTGCCGAGGTCGATTTTCCCATACCGATCGATCCGGTGAGCCCGATCCTGATCATATTAGTGCTTTTCCATGTCGGCGATGATCAATGCCCTCAAGGTTTCATCAACTGCCGGACGCTTTCCAAACCATTTTTCGAAGCCCGGCACGGCCTGGTGCAGTAGCATGCCGAGACCGTCGACGATGGCAAAGCCCTGTTCCTCGGCTTGGGCGAGAAGCGGCGTCTTCAGCGGTACGTAGACAATGTCGGTGACGACGGCGCCTTCGGCAAGGGGAGAGAAATCGATGCGGGGCGCTGCTTCGCCATCCATGCCGAGCGATGTCGTATTGATAAAGAGACCGGCATCCTGCATGACCTCGCCGAGTGCGGTCATCGGATGAGCATGGACCCGCTCGCCGAAGCGATCCGCCAATTCCTGCGCCCTCTCGATCGTGCGGTTGACCACATGAATTTCCTTGAAACCGCGATCGCGCACGGCCTGGATGACGGCTCGGCTGGCGCCGCCGGCTCCAAGGATGACGGCACGATCGCTGCGATCCCAACCGGGATGACGCTCGTCGAGGTTTGCCGTGAAGCCGCGGCCATCGGTATTCGTTGCATGCAGCTTGCCATTTTCAAGCCACAGGGTGTTGGACGCGCCCAATTCTTCCGAAAGTTCGTCGGGCCGATCGGCGAGTTTGAAGGCTGCTTCCTTATGAGGGATGGTGACGTTGCCGCCGACGAAGCCGCTGGTGCCATCTTTCAGGGACGCAATGAAGGCGGCGAAATCCTCCGCTGCCACTTCATGGGCGCGGTAGGTTCCGGCCAGATCGAGCTGTTTCAGCCAATAGCCATGGATCAGCGGCGAGCGCGAATGCCTGACGGGATAACCCGTTACGAAAGCGTTTACGCTTTGTGTTTCACGTGAATCATCCATCGATCATCCCCAACTCTCGCAGTTTTTCCAGAAGCGGCAGCATCGGCAATCCGAGGATGGTGAAGTAGTCGCCGTCGATTTTCGAGAAGAGCTGGATGCCTTCGCCCTCAAGCTGATAGGCGCCGACGCTTGACAATGCCTTCTCGCCGACGCGGCTCAGATGCCGATGGATGAAGTCGGCCGGCAGCTGCCGTATGGTCAGATCGGCGTGGGATACATGTTCCCAGATGATATCGCCGTTGCGCGCCAAAGCGATGGCGCTGTTCAGCCGATGGGTTTTACCCGATAGCGTCCTCAGATGATTTTCCGCATCGGCCATCGACTTCGGCTTGTGAAAGACGTGGGCACCGAGCGACATGGTCTGATCCGAACCGATCACAAGCGAACCGGGGAAGCGATCGCTCACCTCTTTTGCCTTCGCCTTTGCCAGCACGAGCGCGACCGCATCCGGGCCGGCGCCACCCAGTTCCAGTGGTGCTTCGATCGCACGCTCATCGATATCGGCAGCGATAGCCTGAAAATGCAATCCGGCGTTTTCCATCAGCATCCGCCGGAATGGGCTGGATGATGCAAGGATAAGGGGCGAGGTCATGACGGCTGCCTCCGAGATAGTCATGGGGAGCGCTTAGCGCAGCTTGGGTCGCAGGGCAACAATGGCGGCGGCGGTCTCTTCGATGGACCGGCGAGTCACATCGATGACCGGCCAATTGTGCCGCGCGCAGAGGGAACGAGCATATTTGAGCTCTTCGGAGATGGCGGCTCGATCCGTATAGCCACCACGATCGAAGCCAGGGGTCGCCCCGAGAATGCGATTTTCACGAACCTGCGAAATCCGGTCGGTCGTCGCAACCAGCCCGACGATCAACGGCTTCGTCGCCCTGGCAAGGCTTTCCGGCAACGGCACGCCATGGACGATCGGAATGTTGGCCGTCTTGATGCCACGGTTCGCCAGATAGATGCTCGTCGGCGTTTTCGAGGTGCGGCTGATACCGATTATGACAACATCGGCGTCGTCATAGTCATCGGGCATCTGGCCGTCGTCGTGATCCATGGTGAAGTTCAGCGCCTCGATGCGGGCAAAATAATCGGCATTCATCACATGCTGCGCGCCGACCCGGCGACGCGATGCCGTGCCGAGATAGGTCTGGAATACGTTCATGACCGGCTCAAGAACATTGACGGATGGTACGCCCATCTCACGGCAGCGCTCGGCGATGAAATCGGCAAGCTCGCGATCGACGATCGTATAGAGGACAATGCCGGGGCTGTGGTCGATCGCCTCCAACACAGGCAGAAGCTGCTTGCGGTTTCTGATCAGCGGATAGACGTGCTCGATCGGCTGGCTGGCATGGAATTGCACCGAAGCGGCGCGGCCGGCGGAGATGAGAGTCTCGCCCGTTGAGTCAGAAATCAGGTGCAGATGAAAGAAGCTTGTTCGGTTTTCCACGCTACTTTCCATCACCTGTTGATATCTCGGGAGAAAAGAGAGGTACGGGAAGGGGGCCATCTTGGGCAAGTGGAAAACGGTCGAGTTTTCCACATTTGGAATTTTCGAGAGATGGCTTTCGCGGTGGCTGTGAGCAATGTGGATAAGATCGACAACACCTCACTCATTCCCGACTTGTCCCCAGAAGGCGAAAAGCCGAATTTCTCCTCAAGCTCCTCAAAAGATTGAAGAATCACCTTTCTTTTCCACATATCGGCTTGCGATCTCGAAATCTCTCCAGATTTATGCGCGAGGCGCGACAAATTGGACAGGCAAGGGATGAACTTTAATCCTTGCTACTCACCGACTCTAAGAAATAGAAACCTTTCAATATATGTTTGGTTTTATATAGGACGACGTCTGTGACCGATGAACGCCGGAAGATTATGCGGGTCTTGAGCGGAGAAACGCTCACCCCTCCCCCGCTCTGGCTGATGCGGCAGGCAGGCCGTTATCTACCCGAGTATCGTGAAACGCGCGCGAAGGCGGGAAGCTTTCTCGATCTCTGTTATTCACCAGAGCACGCCGTCGAGGTGACGCTGCAGCCGATCCGCCGTTATGGCTTCGATGCTGCCATTCTCTTCTCCGACATTCTTGTCATCCCCGATGCATTGAAGCGGAATGTTCGCTTCACCGAGGGACATGGGCCGGAAATGGACCCAATCGACGAGACGGGCATCCTGGCTTTGAAACCGGAGGGCATCTTGACGTATCTGGAGCCTATCATGGAGACGGTGCGTCGGCTGCGGCGGGACTTGCCCCAGGAAACCACGCTTCTCGGCTTCTGTGGGGCTCCCTGGACCGTTGCGACCTATATGATCGCCGGACATGGCACGCCGGATCAGGCCCCTGCCCGATTGTTTGCCTATCGCTATCCCAAGGCCTTCGAACATCTGCTGATGCTGCTTGCGGACATTTCAGCCGATTATCTCGTGGCCCAGATTGATGCCGGTGCAGATGCCGTGCAGATTTTCGATTCCTGGGCCGGTGTGCTTGGCGAGAAAGAATTCGAGGCTTTCGCCATCAAGCCGGTCGCAAAGATGATCGCATCGATCAACGCGCGGCGGCCGCAGGCTCGGGTGATCGCCTTCGCCAAGGGTGCGGGCTATCTGCTGAAGACCTATCGGCAGAAGACTGGTGCCGATGCGATCGGCCTCGACTGGTCGGTGCCTTTGGCCTTTGCTCGGGAACTGCAGAAGGACGGACCGGTGCAGGGCAATCTCGATCCGATGCGCGTGGTTGCCGGCGGCAAGGCTCTGGAGGACGGGATCGACGATATCCTGCAGCAGCTCGGAAATAGCCCGCTGATTTTCAATCTCGGGCATGGCATCACGCCGCAGGCTGATCCCGCCAATGTGGCGGCGCTGGTCGAACGCGTGCGGGGACGGAGGAACTGATGACAGTGGAAAAGCAGACGGATTCCGCGCCGGGCCAGAAGGCCGGACGGCGGGCCTATTTCATGATCCTGATCTTTGCGGTGCTCGCGATCGGTCTTTTCGCCTGGCATCCGGCCGATCTCTATCTCTGGATCAAGGCGCTGCACATCATCGCCGTCATCTCGTGGATGGCCGGCATGTTCTATCTGCCGCGGCTTTTCGTCTATCACATCGATGCCGAGCCGGGTTCGCAGCAATCGGAGACCTTCAAGGTGATGGAGCAGCGTCTGCTGCGCTATATCATCAACCCGGCGATGATCCTGACCTGGATTTTTGGGCTTTATCTTGCCTGGTCGGTGTATGATTTCCAAGGCGGCTGGCTGCATGCGAAGATCGGGCTTGTCGTGATTCTGTCGGGCGTTCACGGTTATTTCAGCACTGCGGTCCGGGCTTTCGCAAGGGACGAAAACAAGCATTCGGCGCGTTATTGGCGTCTCATGAACGAGGTGCCGACACTTTTGATGATCGCGATCGTCATTCTCGTGGTCGTCAAGCCGTTTGCGTGAGGCGGGGCTGTATTAGGGGCAGCGTTAAATTTCTTTCATTTTGTTTGCCCCCCTTGCGGTTCAGAAAGTGAGTCGCTATTTTCCCGCCATCTCTCTTCGTGGCATGTATCCATTCTGTCGCCCGCGAGCGCCCCTATCGCGGTTCTGAATACGAACAACATTGCCTTTCCCCTCCTAAAAAAATGAGTAATTCCCTTCATGGCTGAAATGAAGCTTCAGGAACTGAAAAATAAATCCCCGACCGATCTCCTGGCCTTTGCCGAATCGCTCGAGGTCGAAAACGCTAGCACGATGCGCAAACAGGAACTGATGTTTGCAATCCTGAAGGAACTGGCGAGCCAGGACGTAGAAATCATCGGCGAGGGCGTCGTCGAAGTTCTGCAGGACGGCTTCGGTTTCTTGCGTTCCGCAAATGCAAATTATCTTCCCGGTCCGGACGATATCTATATCTCTCCCTCCCAGATCCGCCGCTTCTCCTTGAAGACGGGCGACACGGTCGAGGGACCGATCCGCGGACCGAAGGAAGGCGAGCGCTATTTCGCGCTGCTGAAGGTCAACACCATCAATTTCGACGATCCGGAAAAGATCCGTCACAAGGTACACTTCGACAATCTAACGCCGCTCTATCCGAACGAGCGTTTCAGGATGGAGCTCGACGTTCCCACCTCGAAAGATCTTTCGCCCCGCGTGATCGATCTTGTCGCACCGCTCGGCAAGGGCCAGCGCGGTCTGATCGTCGCACCGCCGCGCACGGGTAAGACCGTCCTGCTGCAAAACATCGCCCATTCGATCACCGCCAATCATCCGGATTGCTATCTGATCGTTCTGCTGATCGACGAGCGCCCCGAAGAAGTGACTGATATGCAGCGCTCTGTGCGCGGCGAAGTCATCTCGTCGACCTTTGACGAGCCGGCCGTGCGCCACGTTCAGGTCGCCGAAATGGTCATCGAGAAGGCCAAGCGCCTCGTCGAGCATGGTCGCGACGTGGTCATCCTGCTCGATTCCATTACCCGCCTCGGCCGCGCCTACAACACCGTCGTCCCCTCCTCCGGTAAGGTTCTGACTGGTGGTGTGGACGCCAATGCCCTCCAGCGCCCGAAGCGCTTCTTCGGTGCTGCGCGTAATATCGAGGAAGGCGGTTCGCTAACCATCATTGCGACGGCCCTGATCGATACCGGCAGCCGTATGGACGAAGTGATCTTCGAAGAATTCAAGGGTACCGGTAACTCGGAAATCGTGCTTGACCGCAAGGTTGCCGACAAGCGCATCTTCCCTGCCATGGATATCCTCAAGTCCGGCACGCGTAAGGAAGACCTCCTGGTTCCGCGCCAGGATCTGCAAAAGATCTTCGTTCTTCGTCGCATCCTCGCGCCGATGGGGACGACCGACGCGATCGAATTCCTGATCGACAAGCTCAAGCAGACGAAGAATAACCCGGATTTCTTCGATTCGATGAATACGTAATCCTTAGCCGGATTCATCAAATCGGCGCTTTGACGGTGCTTTTAGGATGTTATGATCGGGCTGCGTATTGCGGCCCGATTTTGTTTTTTGGGATCAGAAGCCGACCTCGAGGAACGCGAGGCGATCGATTCGGATGCGGATCAATCTTATGCTGACGATGAACGAGACGATCTATGCTTTGTCCAGCGGCGGCTTGCCGGCCGGCGTCGCCGTGATCCGCATCAGCGGAAATCTGGCGCTTCGCATTGCTGAAGCTCTTGCTGGCGTGTTGCCGCAGCCCCGACAAGCTGCACTTAGAACGATTCGGACTCGTAACGATCTGGTCATTGATCGTGGCCTTGTGCTGGTTTTTCCGGGTCCGGCCTCTTTCACGGGCGAAGATTGCGTGGAGATTCATGTTCACGGCGGCAAGGCCGTGGTGAATGCGCTTCTGAAGGAGCTCTCGACCTTTGAGCATTGTCGTTTGGCGGAGCATGGTGAGTTTTCGCGCCGAGCCCTCGAAAATGGAAAGATGGATCTCGTTGAGGTGGAGGGCCTTGCCGATCTCATCGGTGCTGAAACGGAGATGCAGCGCAGGCTCGCGTTGGAGCATGCGGCCGGCGGGCTGTCGAATCTCTATAACGGTTGGGCCGACAGGCTGACGCGGGCACGCGCTCTGATCGAGGCGGAACTCGATTTCGCTGATGAAGACGATGTGCCTGGTTCCGTCTCGGACATGGTATGGACCGATATTAAGCGGCTGCGTCTTGAAATTTCCGATCATCTTGCCGGCGCCGATCTCGGCGAAATCATTCGCGATGGCTTGAAGGTGGTCATCGCAGGCGCGCCCAATGCCGGCAAGTCCAGTCTCATGAATGCGTTGGCAAAGCGCGAGGTGGCGATTGTTACCGATATTGCCGGCACGACCCGCGACGTGCTGCATGTCGATCTGAATATCGAAGGATATGCGGTCAAGCTTTACGATACGGCGGGCCTGCGGGAAACGGATGAGGTCGTCGAGCGCGAAGGCATTCGTCGGGCGCTACGGACAGTTGCGGATGCGGATCTTGTTCTGTCTCTTGCTGAGATCGGCAGTGAGGCGCAGCGGAGTTTTCCCGGTTTTCCCGGTAAGGTCCTGACTATGGGTACGAAAGCGGATATTCATGCCGGGGAAGAAGCCAACGGCTATGATTTGTTGATCTCCTCGACCACTGGCTCAGGCCTGGCGGAATTGCACGAGCTTCTTCGCCAGGATCTGCAGGCCCGTTCCGGGATGTTGTCGCTCGCTTTGCCGAGCCGGCTGCGCCATCGCACCCTGCTTGCCGAGAGCCTTAACGCGGTTGAGGCTGCACTGGCTTCGGAAGATCGTGGCCTGGATATCAGAGCCGAATACCTGAGACAGGCGGCAACAAGCCTTGGGCGCATTACCGGACGGGTCGATGTGGAAGATTTGCTGGATGTAATCTTCTCGGAATTCTGCATAGGAAAATGATTCACGTGAAACAGAGTGGCTAGAGCTTCTTGACTGACGTTTCACGTGAAACCTTCTTGACTCCTGAAATTGGTGTGCCAAACAAGCGGCACGACCGAGGACCTGATGATGTTCGATAAAGCGTATGACGTGATCGTTGTGGGTGGCGGCCATGCAGGCAGCGAAGCTGCCGCTGCGGCCGCACGCCTTGGTGCGCGCACGGCACTGGTAACGCACAAGCGCGACACGATCGGTATCATGTCTTGCAACCCCGCCATTGGCGGTCTCGGCAAAGGTCATCTGGTTCGGGAAATTGACGCCCTGGACGGCTTGATGGGCCGCGTTGCGGATGCGGCTGGTATTCAATTCCGCATGCTCAATCGCAAGAAGGGTCCCGCCGTGCGCGGTCCCCGCACCCAGGCAGATCGCAAGCTCTATCGCCTGGCCATGCAGGCGGAGATCAACGCGATCGACAATCTTGAGGTTATCGAAGGCGATGCTTTTGATCTTACCTTCGAGCACGGCAGGGTGTCCGCGGTGATATTGAAGGACGGCCGCGCCTTTCGCTGCGGCGCCGTTGTTTTGACAACAGGAACTTTTCTTCGCGGTCTCATTCATATTGGCGACAAGACGATACCGGCTGGCCGCGTTGGCGAGGAGCCGTCCCTCGGACTTTCTGCGACATTGTTGCGACACGGCCTTGCTCTAGGGCGGTTGAAGACCGGAACCCCTGCCCGCCTCGACGGCACGAGCATCGATTGGGATTCCGTCGGACGTCAGGGTGCGGACGAAGATCCGACCCCCTTCTCTTTCATGACCGACTCCATCGTGAATCCGCAGATCGAATGCGGGGTAACCCGTACGACGCCCGAAACCCACAGGATTATCGCCGAAAACTTGAAGCGCTCGGCAATGTATTCCGGTCAGATTGAAGGTGTGGGACCGCGCTATTGCCCATCGATCGAAGACAAGATTGTCAAATTCGGTGAACGTGACGGGCATCAGATCTTTCTTGAGCCAGAGGGCCTGGACGACAATACGGTCTATCCAAACGGCATATCGACCTCCCTGCCCGAGGATGTTCAGGATGAATTCATCAAGACCATTCCGGGTCTGGAACGAGTTCGCATTCTCCAGCACGCCTATGCCATCGAGTATGATCATGTCGATCCCCGCGAATTGAAGCTGTCCCTCGAAGTGGAAAAGATTCCTGGACTTTTCCTGGCTGGCCAGATCAACGGTACGACTGGCTATGAGGAGGCTGGCGCTCAGGGTCTTGTCGCAGGGCTGAATGCGGCGCGTCTCGCCAGCGGCGGCAAAGCCATCGAGTTTAGCCGAACGGAATCCTATATCGGTGTGATGATCGACGATTTGACCTCGCGGGGCGTGGCGGAGCCGTATCGTATGTTCACATCCCGCGCGGAATATCGCTTGTCGCTCCGCGCGGACAATGCTGACGTCCGCCTGACGCCGGTCGGGCTTGCCTTGGGCTGCGTCGGTTTCGGCCGCGCAGCGCGTTTCGGCCAATATCTGAAGAGGCTTGAACAGACGCGTGATCAGCTGAGAAGCTTGACCATAACGCCGAACGAAGCTGAAAAGGGCGGTATGCATCTCAATAAGGATGGTCAGCGGCGTTCTGCCTATGAGCTCCTTTCTCATCCTGGGCAGTCGGTGGAGAACTTGTCGCGGCTCTGGCCGCAATTGCAGTCCATCGAGCGCAACGTGGCCGAAGCCATTGAGATCGAGGCGGCCTATGCCGTCTATATGGATCGCCAGACAGCTGATATTATTCAGGCTCGTAGGGAAGAAGAGCGCGTCATCCCGGCGGAATTTGATTTTTCCGTTCTTTCGGGATTGTCAAATGAGCTGAAGCAGAAGTTGGGAACGGCGCGGCCCAAGAATATCGCCCAGGCGTCGCGCATTGACGGGATGACGCCCGCGGCTATTTCTTTGCTATTGGCTTATTTAAGAAAAATGAGCATACCGGACGAACAGAAGCTCGTTTCCTGACACGACTACAAGGCTAGAGAGTCCAGAGTATGGAATTGAACGGTGTGCGTGTTTCACGTGAAACACAGGAACGGCTGCAGCATTTTGCGCAGCTTTTCCAGAAATGGGCGAAGACCATCAATCTTGTCGCGCCGTCTACGATCGATGATCTCTGGCGTCGCCATATCGCGGATAGTGCGCAGATTTTCCAGCTGCATCCGGCAACCGACCATTGGGTCGATTTAGGGAGCGGTGGCGGATTTCCGGGCGTGATAACGGCAATCCTGCTAGCCGAAAAGGGTGCCGGACATGTCGATCTGGTCGAAAGCAATCAGAAAAAGGCTGCTTTTTTACGTGTCTGTCTACGGGAATGCGCGGCCCGGGGCGCTGTTCATGCCATTCGTATCGAAGAGGCGCCGGCTGCGATCCAGACCTGCGATGCTATCTCGGCCCGGGCGCTTGCGGAGCTTGAACTGTTGCTGGATTACGCAGCTCCCTGGCTCGAGCGCAATGAAAATCTGCGCCTCTTTCTACATAAAGGCCGGGATTACGAACGCGAGCTGCAGAAAGCCCGTGGTCGTTGGGAATTCGATCTGGTAAAACATCAGAGTGTCGTTGAGCGAGATTCCGTCATTCTGGAGCTAAGTCGTCTTCGACGCCTGATTTAACCATAATTGGATGTGCGGCAGATGATCGGCGAGCGAAACCGGATTATTACCATCGCAAATCAAAAGGGCGGCGTTGGCAAGACGACGACCGCGATCAACCTGGCGACGGCTCTTGCCGCCATTGGCGAACGCGTCCTGATTGTCGATCTCGATCCCCAGGGCAATGCCAGCACGGGTTTGGGCATCGAGCGCCGTGACCGCAAGCTGTCCTCCTACGATCTGCTGGTGGGCAGCCACGGGATCATGGATACGGTGCAGGAAACGGCCGTTCCGAATCTCTTCATTGTGCCATCGACGATGGATCTTCTTGGTGTGGAGATGGAAATTGCGCAGCAATCGGACCGCGTTTTCAAGCTGCGGCGTGCGTTGAATGCGTCGGACGCTCTCGCCTTTTCCTATATTCTGGTGGACTGCCCGCCTTCCTTTAACCTCCTAACGATGAATGCCATGGCCGCGGCTCATTCCGTTTTGGTGCCGTTACAGTGCGAATTTTTCGCTCTGGAAGGTCTCAGCCAGCTGCTGGAGACGGTCGATCAGGTGCGGCGCACGGTCAATCCGTCACTCGATATCCAGGGAATCGTCTTGACCATGTTCGATTCCCGCAACAATCTGGCGCAGCAGGTCGTCAGCGATGTGCGGACGCATCTTGGCGAGAAGGTCTACCATACGTTGATTCCGCGCAACGTCCGCGTGTCGGAAGCGCCGTCCTACGGCAAGCCTGCCATTCTTTACGACCTGAAGTGCGCAGGCAGCCAGGCCTATCTGCAGCTTGCTTCGGAAGTGATCCAAAGAGAGCGGCAGCGAAAAGCTGCCGCCTGATATGACCTAGTATTTGTTCCAGAGTGAGTATCGGCGATGAATGATGATCTTTCGAAGCGGCGTCTCGGGCGCGGACTGGCGGCTCTCATCGGGGAGATGGACCAGTCGACGCCCGTCGATGCCGGCAGACCGGCCGTCAATCCGGATCGCTTGGTGCCGATCGAATTCATCAGCCGCAATCCACGCAATCCTCGCCGCTATTTCGATGAGACCGAGCTGCATGATCTCGCCAGCTCCATTCGCCAGCACGGTATCGTCCAGCCGGTCGTCGTTCGCACAGTTTCCAGCGATCGCTTTGAAATCATTGCCGGTGAACGGCGCTGGCGCGCGGCTCAGCTTGCCGGGCTGATCGAAATTCCGGTGATCGTGCGCGATGTCGACGACAAGACGGCGCTGGAAATCGCCATTGTCGAGAATGTCCAGCGCGCGGACCTCAACCCATTGGAAGAGGCGTTGGGTTACGAGCAGCTGATCGCTGAACACGGCTATACGCAGAATGATCTCGGCGAAATCATTGGCAAGAGCCGCAGCCATGTCGCTAATTCCCTACGCCTCCTGAAGCTTCCCGATCCGGTGCGCGATATGCTTGCTGGAGGCTCGCTTTCCGCCGGCCATGCCCGCGCCCTCGTTTCGACCTCCGATCCGACTGCGCTGGCGCGAACTATCGTTTCCAAGGGCATGTCGGTTCGCGATGCCGAGCGTCTCGCACAGAACGACATCAAGGCGCAGAACGATCCTCGTCCTGCCGGCGGGCGCAGGGATGAAAAGGATTCCGATACGCTGGCGCTCGAGCGCACGCTGTCGGACACGCTCGGGCTCGATGTTTCCATCAATCACCGCGGCAATGGCGGCCAGGTGAAGATCAGCTACAAGACGCTGGAACAGCTTGAGGAAATCTGCCGACTTCTGGAGCGCCGCTAAATCGGTCTGTTCACATGAAACGTCAAATTGTTATGGAAACGATTACGCACCTTTCGGCGATTTGCGCGGAAAGGTACTATAGCCCTGTAAAAACAGTGGGATAGGCTACTTCAGTATCCATTATGCGTATGCCTATCCACGTCCGTTTCCCGTGAAACATCAGCCCCTGCGTGCCGACTGCAATGTGGTGGCAAGCAGGGTTTGCGTCGCGATCGTGTCTTCGAGGCTCGCACGCTGGCGTGTCTGGAGAATGGCGGACTGCAGCCTGTTCATCTCGCGGGCGATCGCAGGACCGGACCAGGTCTTGAGGGCCTGTTCTATGATCGGCTTGCGCCTGAAATGCAGATGGCGCCCGTGCGTCTGCATAACCTGTGCCGGGGCAACACGCTTTTCATCCATTTCGGCTCGCATCGTATCGAGCATCTGAAATTGCCGCAGGCAGCCCTGCAGCACGAGAAACATCGGAGTCTTGGAGGAGGCGATCTTCTGCATGGCGTGCAGAAAGGCCTCGGAATCCCCCTTCAAGATGGCATCGACGGCATCGTCAGTGGAAATTGCGCTGGCATCACCGATGATCTCCATGACATGGCTCTCTTCGATCGTGCCCTGCCCGCGGCAGTAAAGCGCCAGTTTGCGCACCTCGTTGCGCGAGGCGATCCGGTCGCCGCCCAGAAGTTCGAGCAATGCTTGGCGAGCTGCTGGGGCTATGCGCAACCCTTCATTTGCCAGCTCCGTATCGATCAGACCATTCAGAGCTCTGGCATCGTCGGCATAGCAGGGAATGGTTGCGACGGAGCGCGCCGGTTCCGCCACCTTTCGCAGACTTGCGCCCTTCTTCAGATCGCCGGCTTCGATGATGACGAAACTCGCCTCCGGCGGGTCTTCGGCAATGATCTGCAGCGAATCGACCAATGCTTTTTCATTGGCGGCGCCGCGAATCCAGACGAGTTTTTCGCCACCGAACAGACCGATGGCGTTGACTTCGTCGAGCAGGCGTCCTGCATCGTTCTGCAGGTCGCCGACGTCGAGTTTGATGAGGGAAAAGGCATCGTTGAGATCCACGCCGGTTTTGGCAGCGATCTGCGCGGCACGTTCAGAAACGAGGCCGCGATCCGGACCGTAGATCACAAAGATCCGGTAGCTGCGCGCGGCATTTTGGAGGAATCCGTCGAATTCGTGAGACTTGATTTCCGCCATGCCGCGCTCTTTATCAGCGGCTGAGCGCGGCAGCGATGTCGGCTGCGACCATTTCGGCAACTTCGCGGGCGGCACGGTCTTCCGAATCACGGATTGCGCGCTGCTTGGCGAATTCCTGCGTCGGGAAGTCGACGAGCGAAGTCACCGCACGGCTGCCCGATTTGATAACCTTGCCGGTGCCGATCTCTTTCAATGTGAAGGAGACGGTCACAGTCGTGCGGCCTGCGGCCGACGTACTCGAAGACGGTAGATAGAGCACGCCGCCAGTGCCGGAGCTGACACTCAGATCGACACTGTATTTCGGCGTCTTGGTCTCGCCTGCGCCGCGACCCGCAATGAAGATCAGCTGGTTGCGCACTTGGAGACCGACACGCGAGCCGACGTCGGAGAAGGAAACTTCCGACAGCTTCTGCGTGACACCGGTGCTGACGGCATAGAGCGGCCGAACCTGGCAGGCAGACAGAAGGCCGGCAACGGCCACCAGAGACGCAACGCCGGCGATGCGGGCGAATTTGAAAAGACTATCAGACGACAATGTTTACGATCCTCTGTGGAACGACGATGATCTTCTTTGGCGCCTGACCATTCAATGCGCTTGTAACGGCGTCCAGGGCGAGCACGGCTTGCTGTACGGCATTCTGATCTGCATCGCGCGCGATTGTCAATTCGGCGCGCTTCTTGCCGTTGATCTGAACGGGATAGATGATCTCGTTCTCGATCACGAGCGCCTCGTCATAAACCGGCCATGGGCTGGTCGCGACCATGTTGACGTTGCCAAGCGCAGCGGAGCATTCCTCGGCCAGATGCGGCGTGATCGGCGCGACCAAAGCAATCAGGATCTCGACGGCTTCGCGGACGGCAGAGCGATAGGCGCCATCCGCCTGACCGGCAGCCACTTTCGTCAGCGGTGCCGCCAGCGCATTGACGAATTCATAGATGCGAGCCACGGCCTTGTTGAAGGCGAGCTTGTCGTAATCCCCCTGAACCGCCTTCAGCGTACGGTGTGAGATCTGCGAAATCGCCAGAGCGTCGCCTTCCTTAGCCGGCGTAGATTCGACCGCCTTCAGAGCATCGGCGGCTTCGGACACCAGGCGCCACATGCGCTGGGTGAACCGATACGCACCCTCGACGCCGGCTTCCGACCAGATGACGTCGCGATCGGGCGGCGAATCGGACAACACAAAGAAGCGCGCGGTATCGGCACCGTAGGAGGCGATGATGTCATCGGGATCGACGACATTCTTCTTCGACTTCGACATCTTCTCGATCGAACCGATGGCGATGTCCTCGCCTGACGACAGCAGCGTTGCGCGGCGCTGGCCGTCCACTTCCTCGATCTTGATATCGGCGGGCGACACCCATTCGCGCGTCAGGCCGCTTCCTCGGCTATAGGTTTCATGCACCACCATGCCTTGCGTGAACAGGCCCTTGAAGGGCTCCTTCACGTCGAGATGGCCGGTTTCGCGCATGGCGCGGGTGAAGAAGCGCGAATAGAGCAGGTGCAGGATCGCGTGTTCAATACCGCCGATATACTGATCGACAGGCAGCCAATGATTGGCGGCCTTCGGATCCGTTGGCTGATTTTCCCAGGGAGCGGTGAAGCGGGCGAAATACCAGCTCGAATCGACGAAGGTGTCCATCGTATCGGTTTCGCGCCGGGCATCCTTGCCGCATTGCGGGCAGGCGACATGCCGCCAGCTGGCGTGCCGGTCGAGCGGATTGCCCGGCTGGTCAAACGTGACGTCGTCGGGCAGCCGGACCGGCAGGTCCTTTTTCGGCACCGGCAGTACGCCACAATCGTCGCAGTGGATGACCGGGATCGGGCAGCCCCAATAGCGCTGACGGGAGATGCCCCAGTCGCGCAGACGGAAATTCACCTTTCGCTCTGCCTGCGGTGCATTGCCAAGTCTCGTCTCGGAGAGCTTCGTTGCTACCGTCTGGAAGGCTTCCTCGGTGCTCATGCCGTCGAGGAAGCGGGAATTGATCATCACGCCATCGCCGTCATAGGCGACGTCGCCGACGGTAAAGGTCGCTGCATCGCCATCGGCAGGCATGACGACGGGAACGACAGGCAGACCGTATTTGCGGGCGAAATCCAGGTCGCGCTGGTCGCCGGACGGGCAGCCGAAGATGGCGCCCGTGCCATAATCCATCAGCACGAAATTGGCGATATAGACGGGCAGCTCCCAAGACGGGTCGAAGGGATGGTGGACGCGGATGCCGGTGTCCATGCCCTTCTTCTCGGCGGTTTCGAGCGCTGCCAGCGAGGTGCCGGCGCGGCGGCATTCCTCGCAGAAGGCCTCGATTGCCGGGTCCTTGGCGGCCGCTTCCTTGGCGAGCGGATGGTCGGCCGAGATCGCCAGGAAGGAGGCGCCGAACAGCGTATCCGGACGGGTCGTGTAAACGATGATCTCGCGATCGCTGTTGGGAGCGGTTTCGGCCACGATTTCCCATCGAACCGTCAGGCCCTCGGAGCGGCCGATCCAGTTCTTCTGCATCAGCCGCACTTTTTCCGGCCAGTGGTCCAGCGTATCCAGGGCATCCAGCAGTTCCTGGCTGAATTCGGTGATCTTGAAGAACCACTGCGTCAGCTCGCGCTGCTCGACGAGTGCGCCGGACCGCCAGCCGCGGCCGTCGATGACCTGCTCATTGGCGAGAACGGTATTGTCGACCGGGTCCCAGTTGACCTTGGACTTCTTGCGATAGACGAGGCCTTTTTCCATCATGTCGATGAAGAGCATCTGCTGACGGTGATAATAATCGACGTCGCAGGTCGCGAATTCGCGGCTCCAGTCCAGCGACAGGCCCATGGCCTTCAGCTGGGTGCGCATCGAGGCGATGTTCTGGTAGGTCCATTCCTTCGGATGCACCTTGTTGTCGCGCGCTGCGTTTTCCGCCGGCATGCCGAAGGCGTCCCAGCCCATCGGATGCAGCACGTTATAGCCGCGGGCGCGCTTGTAGCGGGCAACGACATCGCCCATGGCGTAGTTGCGCACATGCCCCATATGGATGCGGCCCGACGGATAGGGAAACATTTCTAGAACGTAGTATTTCTCACGCGGATCGGCATTGTCTGTCACGAAGACCTTTTCTTCGTTCCATTTTTCCTGCCAGCGGGGCTCGGCGTCGCGCGGATTATAACGTTCGCTAGTCATCTGATTTTGTATTCCGGAAAATCATGGGGATTAAGGCGTGACCTTCACCACGAAACCACCCAAGCGTCAAGTTTAGCGGGTGCAGCAAGTGCCTTATCTTGCAAAGCAAAGCCGGATTCGGCCGCATTCGCCCTTGGCAAAGCCTGCGAGCCTCATTACTGCAAAGTTTGAGAAGCAAGCCAAATATCGAGGCGAAAAGATGGAACTTCAAGAGCGCCTGGACGAAGTCCGTTCCCATATCGCGGCTGCCGAGCGTCAGGCCGGCCGAGCTGCCGGCTCCGTGCAGCTCGTTGCCGTCTCGAAGACTTTCGATGCCGATCAGATCCGACCGGCGATTTCGGCCGGCCAGCGCGTGTTCGGCGAAAACCGCGTGCAGGAAAGTCAGGGCAAGTGGCCGGAGCTGAAAGCTGAAACGCCTGGAATCGAGCTGCACCTGATCGGGCCACTGCAATCGAACAAAGCCGCAGATGCGGTGGCGCTATTCGACGTTATTGAGACGATCGACCGGGAAAAGATCGCGCGGGGCGTCGCCGATGAAATGAAGCGGCAGGGCAAGAGTTTGCGGCTCTATGTGCAGGTCAATACCGGACTGGAACCGCAAAAGGCCGGGATTGCGCCCGACGATACCGTCGCTTTCGTCGAGCTGTGCCGCAGGGAGCTGGGGCTTTCGATCGAGGGCCTGATGTGCATTCCGCCGGCCGAGGAAAATCCGGGGCCGCATTTTGCCCTGCTGGCAAAGCTCGCCAAGCAGGCCGGCGTCGAAAAACTTTCGATGGGCATGTCCAGCGACTATGAAATTGCGGTTGCCTTCGGCGCGACGAGCGTGCGCGTCGGTTCTGCGATTTTTGGGGCGCGATAGTTCCGCCGAAATAAAATATGTCTGAAGGCCTTGCTGCGTGGAACACACGAGCGGACCGGATTGGGATTTGACGGGACTTTTCAGTCCCGAAAATGGTAATTGCGGGGAGAGGGAGCCTGCCGTGCCCGCACAACGAAAAGCTCCGGTCGCATTGCGACCGGAGCTCGGTAAATCTTCAATGATACCGGATTTCAGAACTGATCGTCGTCCTCGTCGTCGCGGCTGGTCGATTTCAGCGACTTCAGCTTGGCGAAAACGGCGTCGGCGTCGATTTCCTTTTCCTTCTCTTCTTCGCGATCATAGCTGAAACCGAGCTTTTCGGTTTCTTGAGCCGGCTGCAGGGTTGCGCCGAGTTCGGCGGCGGTCGGCAGCGGACGGCCCTTTGATGCCTTTTCGACTTCCATGTCGAGGTCGATCTGGCTGCAGAGGCCGAGCGTGACCGGATCCATCGGCGTCAGATTGGCCGAGTTCCAGTGCGTGCGGTCGCGGATCTGCTCGATGGTCGACTTGGTGGTGCCGACCAGGCGCGAAATCTGCGCATCCTTCAGTTCCGGATGGTTGCGCACCAGCCACAGGATGGCGTTGGGACGGTCCTGACGCTTGGAAACCGGCGTGTAACGCGGGCCGCGGCGCTTGGATTCCGGCACGCGGACCTTCGGCTCGGAAAGCTTCAGCTTGTGGTTCGGGTTGGCTTCGGCGCGGGCGATTTCATCGCGGGTCAGCTGGCCGGTCGAGATCGGGTCGAGGCCCTTGATGCCCTGCGCTGCTTCGCCATCGGCAATGGCCTTCACTTCGAGCGGATGCAGCTTGCAGAACTGCGCGATCTGGTCGAATGACAAGGCCGTATTGTCGACAAGCCAGATGGCAGTTGCCTTCGGCATGAGCAATTGTTGAGCCATGGATATAGTCCTTCTGTCAGTCCGCGCCGGTGTCGCGGTCCGGGGTGTAACACCACATTGTCCGGGAAATACGGCCCTATATAGCGATAGTGTCGCGTAATTGCAATTCTTTGCGGATGAAATGCACTTTGTCCAATTGCTGTCGTAGTTTGACCTGCTATTTATTGCGCGGAAAGAGCACTCGCGGTTACAAATCGGGGTGCGAGGATTTGAGGAGGAAACAATGTCGGAGAAGATCCATCCCGTGACCAAACCGGTCAAGGCGCGCGCCCTGATCGACAAGGCGAAGTACCAGAAATGGTATGAGCAGAGCGTCGAGGATCCCGACAAATTCTGGGGCAAGCACGGCAAGCGCATCGACTGGTTCAAGCCCTACACGAAGGTCAAGAACACATCCTTTACCGGCCAGGTCTCGATCAAGTGGTTTGAGGACGGCGTCACCAACGTCTCCTATAATTGCATCGACCGGCATCTGAAGAAGCATGGCGATCGCGTCGCCTTCATCTGGGAAGGCGACAATCCCTATATCGACAAAAAGATCACTTATAACGAGCTCTACGAGCAGGTCTGCCGACTGGCGAATGTTCTGAAGAAATACGGCGTCAAGAAGGGCGACCGCGTTACCATCTACATGCCAATGATCCCGGAAGCCGCTTATGCGATGCTGGCCTGCGCCCGCATCGGCGCGGTGCATTCGGTGGTCTTCGGCGGCTTCTCGCCGGAGGCGCTTGCCGGCCGCATCGTCGATTGCGTCTCGACCGTCGTCATCACCTGCGATGAAGGAGTCCGCGGCGGCAAGTCCATTCCGCTGAAGGAAAACACCGACAAGGCAATTCAGATCGCCGCCAAGCAGCAGGTTGCGGTCAAGACCGTGATTGCCGTGCGCCGCACCGGCGACAAGGTTGCCTGGGAGCCCGGCCGCGATGTCTGGTATCACGAGGAAACCGCCAAGGTGAAGGCGGATTGCCCGCCGGCGAAGATGAAGGCGGAAGACCCGCTCTTCATCCTCTATACCTCGGGCTCCACGGGCAAGCCGAAGGGCGTGCTGCACACGACGGCCGGCTATCTCGTCTATGCGGCGATGACGCACGAATACACGTTCGACTATCATCCCGGCGATATCTACTGGTGCACGGCCGATGTCGGCTGGGTGACGGGCCATTCCTACATCGTCTATGGGCCGCTTGCGAATGCAGCGACCTCGCTGATGTTCGAAGGTGTGCCGAACTACCCGGACCAGGGCCGTTTCTGGGATGTGATCGACAAGCACAAGGTCAATATCTTCTACACGGCGCCGACGGCGATCCGTTCGCTGATGGGCGCCGGCGATCAGTTCGTCAAGCGTGCCTCGCGCTCCAGCCTGCGCATCCTCGGTACCGTCGGCGAGCCGATCAATCCCGAGGCATGGGAATGGTATTACAAGGTGGTCGGCGACAGCCGCTGCCCGATCGTCGATACCTGGTGGCAGACGGAAACCGGCGGCCACATGATCACGCCGCTTCCGGGCGCGACCGATCTCAAGGCCGGTTCAGCCACCTTGCCCTTCTTTGGCGTGCAGCCGCAGCTGGTCGACAATGAAGGCAATGTGCTGGAAGGGGCGGCCGACGGCAATCTCGTCATCGCCGATAGCTGGCCCGGCCAGATGCGCACCGTCTATGGCGACCATGAGCGCTTCATCCAGACCTACTTCTCCACTTACAAGGGCAAGTACTTCACCGGCGACGGCTGCCGCCGCGACGAGGACGGCTACTACTGGATCACCGGCCGTGTCGACGACGTGCTCAACGTCTCGGGCCACCGTCTCGGCACGGCGGAGGTGGAATCGGCGCTCGTATCCCACAAGCACGTCTCGGAAGCCGCCGTCGTCGGCTATCCGCATTCGATCAAGGGTCAGGGCATCTATTGCTATGTAACGCTGATGGTCGGGATGGAAGGCACAGAAGCGTTGCGGCAGGAGCTGGTGAAGCACGTTCGCGCCGAAATCGGCCCCATCGCCTCGCCGGACAAGATCCAGTTCACCCCCGGCCTGCCGAAGACCCGCTCGGGCAAGATCATGCGCCGCATCCTGCGCAAGATCGCGGAAGGCGATTTTGGCGCGCTTGGCGATACCTCGACACTTGCCGATCCGGCTGTGGTCGATGATCTGATCGCCAATAGGCAGAACAAGGCGGATGCGGCTTAAAACGAAAAACGCCGCGTCGTTCTAGCGACGCGGCGTATACTTAGCTTAAGCGGCGTTTGCGAGATTTGCAGGGAACCAAACTGGGCTGCCTGACGAGCCCTTCATTATATCAATGCTGCGTTCGCAATCGATGCGTTTTACATACCCTTCACTGCTCACGGCGATGGTTTTGCCGTTAGAAGCTTCATATGTCCAACGCCATTCATTACGATTATCTTTGTACATCCAATAGGATGGGTAGGTACGTGTTGCCATAACTGGCATCCTTTCATCAAAATAAAGATGTCAGGGTTGACCACGGCAGAATTTTCTGACTCAATACTAATGCAAAGTATACCGCGCCCGCGCCCTGACATCAGTCATTGCGGGATGCAAATATCGAAGCCGTCACTTTCCTTGGCCGGGGGTGGCGGCTTCTTTGTTTGCACCATCAAATTAACGAGAATTCAGCATGATGAGTCAAGAGACACTATATACTGAATTTTACGATCAATTATTTTATATCTTTAAATGTAATTATATCAACAGTTTAATGCTAAATAGCGAACTGTGAATCATTCCAGCGCAGATACCACATATGGTGCCCCTGCAGCGTGGAACTGGTCTCTAGTGATTCGCGCATATCTCAAAAATCGATCGCGCGGCCGTTGATCTCCCAATCGCCGAAGCGCGCGGGGTCGGCGCCGCCGCGGCCGCCGATTTCGGGGGGAAGTTCGGCCTGTGCTTGAGCTTCCTGCGCTTTGCGGCGCTCTTCTGCTTCGGCGAGCGCTCGCTTGGCGGCAGGCGAGAGCGGCTTTCGCGTGATTTCACCGGTTTCGGTGTCGAGTTTATTGTCGTTATCGGCTGTCTGCATGATCTGATCGGTCCGGAACCGTTGAATTAGGCGGAGGAATAGCCAAATCATAGTGCGTCCGGCCGCAAAGAGAAAGGTTCGGACTGCCGATCGTGTTGGAGACCCCTCGATGAATCTCATGCGTACTGCCATGCTGCTTGCCTTCATGACCGCGCTCTTCATGGGCGTCGGCTTTTTGATCGGCGGCCAATCGGGCATGCTGATCGCATTTGTCGTCGCTGCCGGCATGAATTTCTTTTCCTACTGGAATTCAGACCGCATGGTACTGTCAACCTACGGTGCGCAGGAGGTGGATGAGCGCAGCGCGCCGGAATTCTACCGCATCGTCCGCGATCTCGCCCGCAATGCCGGCCTGCCGATGCCTAGGGTTTATCTCTATGACAGCCCGCAGCCGAACGCTTTTGCGACGGGCCGCAATCCGGAAAACGCCGCCGTTGCCGCCTCCACCGGCCTGCTGCACGCGCTGACGCCCCAAGAAGTGGCCGGCGTAATGGCCCACGAGCTTGCCCACGTCCAGAACCGCGACACGCTGACCATGACGATCACGGCGACGCTTGCCGGCGCCATTTCCATGCTCGGCAATTTCGCCTTTTTCTTCGGCGGCCGCCGCGACAACAACAATCCGCTCGGCATGGTCGGTGTTCTCGTGGCGATGATCGTCGCTCCTCTTGCTGCCATGCTGGTGCAGATGGCGATCAGCCGCACGCGTGAATATTCCGCCGACCGCCGCGGCGCGGAAATCTGCGGCAATCCGCTGTGGCTCGCCTCTGCGCTCGGCAAGATCGCCCGCGGCGCGGCGCATATTCCGAACGAAGAGGCCGAAGGTCATCCTGCTACGGCACATATGTTCATCATCAATCCGCTCTCCGGCGAGCGGATGGACAACCTGTTCTCCACCCATCCGAACACGGAAAACCGCATCGCCGCGCTGCATGACATGGCCCGCTACGGCGGCGGTGGTGCCTCGTCGATGACACCGTCTTCCGGCCCATCTTCCGGCTTTGGCTCGACGGGACCGTCCTTCACTGCTAATCCGGGGCGCAAATCGCGCTCCGTGCCGAATACGGGTCGCGGTGGTTCGCAACCGCCGAAGGGTCCCTGGTCTTGAGTTCTGACACGAAAAACAACGCTTCCAAGAGAGACGGAAAACGATCGGGCAAACGGCCGCAGCCGCCGAGGCCGGTCGATTCGTCTCCGCCGAAGCCCGGCCTTGCGGCCCGGGCGGCGGCGTCGAAGATCCTGGGAGCCGTGCTGGACCGCAAGACGCCACTCGACGGCATGCTCGATGCCGAAGGCGGCAGCGCCGCCTATACGACGCTCAGTGATGGCGATCGTGCTTTGGTGCGAGCAATCTTGAACAGCGCGCTTAGGCACCTGCCGCGCATCGAGGCGGCGATATCGTCGCTGCTCGACTCACCGCTGCCGGAGGGTGCGCGCGCGCTGCATCATGTGCTTGTTGTCGGTGCGACGCAGATCCTCTATCTCGACGTGCCGGATCATTCCGCCGTCGATCTTGCCGTCGAGCAGGCCAACCGTGATCCCCGCAATCGCCGTTTCGCCAAGCTAGTCAATGCCATTCTTCGCCGCATCGGCCGCGAGAAGCAGGAGATTCTCGAGCGGGTCTCGAAGGTGCCGGCCATGCCGGATTGGTTCCTGTCCCGCCTGGAAGTTGCCTATGGCGCGCCTGCGGCGCTCAGGATTTCCGACACGCAGCTCGAGCCGGCGGCGATCGATCTTACTGTGAAATCCGATGCCGAGGGTTGGGCAAAGCGGCTGAATGGCATGGTGCTGCCGACTGGCGGCGTGCGGCTTGCCGCGTTCGAAGGGTCCATTCCCTCGCTGGAAGGCTTCGAGGATGGCGAGTGGTGGGTTCAGGATGCTGCCGCCAGCATTCCGGCAAAGCTTTTCGGCTCGCTGGCCGGCAAGCGGGTCGTGGACCTTTGCGCAGCACCTGGCGGCAAGACGGCGCAACTCATTCTCGCCGGCGCTGAGGTCACGGCTCTCGATCAATCCGCCAATCGCCTGAAGAGGCTGTCCGGCAATCTGGCACGCCTTGGCTTCGAAGCAGAAACCGTCGTTGCCGATATGAGCAAATATCAGCCCGACGAACTTTTCGACGCCGCTCTTCTCGATGCCCCCTGCTCCTCGACGGGAACGACGCGCCGCCATCCGGATGTGCTCTGGACCAAGGGACCGGAGGATATCGCCAAGCTGGCCGCCCTGCAGGAACGCCTGATTCGCTATGCCCTGTCCTTGGTCAAACCGGGCGGTGTGGTGGTCTTCTCCAACTGTTCGCTCGATCCCGAAGAGGGCGAAGATCTGGTTGCACGCCTGCTTGCCGATACTGGCAATGTCGAGCGCGTACCGATCGCATCAGGCGATTGGCCGGGTCTGGAAGCGGCGATTTCGCCGCTTGGAGCCTTCCGCACCACGCCGGATATGCTGCCGCTTGGCGAAGGTTTTGCCTCCGGCCTCGACGGCTTCTTTGCCGTCGTGCTTCGCCGGACGCATTAGTCCCACCTCGAATCGTTTTTACCGGACGGTTAAAAAACCGGCGAACATGTCTTTAATTGGTATATCTGTAACCTCTTTTTAACCACGGGTAATGAGAGTAAGCAGAAGCAAATATGCAGATCTGCGGCAGGGTTTAGTGAGTTCATACATGCGGGAAGCATGGCGGCGGATGTCGCGCCGCGCGGCGTTGACGCGATTGCGTCTCACCCGCCACACGATGCGTGTGCCGGAGCGCCTGATCGTGGCACCGACCGATCTGCGCAGCGTCGATCCCTTTTTCGTCGAAGAGCTTTTGAACGGCCGCATTCTGCTCGCCGGGCGCGTTCTGGAAACACAAGGCGCGTCGCCCTTCTCATTGGAGCTGCCATCGCTGGCTTTTGCTGCCCGGCTGCATAATTTTCGCTGGCTGCGGCATTTGCGGGCGGAAAAGAGCGATCAGGCCTCGGCCATGGCGCGGTCGATCCTTACCGACTGGATTGCGGTCCACGGTCGCCGGCTGCATGGCCTTGCGTGGTCGCCCGATATAGCGGCGCAGCGGCTGATCGCGCTTCTGTCGCATTCGCCCGTGCTTTTGCAGGGCACGGATAGCGGTTTTTACCGCCGTTTCATGCGTATGCTGGTTTTCCACGTGCGCTTTCTGCGCCGGATCGTTGCGTCGTCACCGGATGGCATCACCCGGTTCCGTGTGCGCATCGCGCTTGCCATGGCCTCGGTCGCCATGCCGAGCAGTTCTCTCACGCTGAAGCGGGCGGGGCAGGCGCTCGACCGGGAGATCGACCGGCAGATTCTGCAGGATGGGGGTCACATCTCCCGCAATCCTCGCGCATCGCTGGAGCTGCTGCTCGATCTGCTGCCGTTGCGCCAGACATACGTCAATCTCGGCCACGACGTGCCGGTGCGGCTGATCCCCGGTATCGATCGCATGTATCCGGCGCTGCGCTTCTTCCGCCACCAGGATGGCGATCTGGCGCTGTTCAACGGTGCGACATCGACGCTCGCCAATGAGCTGATGTCGGTGCTGCGCTATGACGAAACGGCCGGTCAGGCCTTCAAGGCGTTGCCGCATACCAAGTATCATCGTTTGGCCGCCGGCCAGGCCGTTGTCATCATCGATGCCGGGACAGCAGCTTCGACCGATCTCAGCCGCACGGCGCATGCCGGCTGTCTCTCCTTCGAGATGTCGTCGGGCAAGACGCGCTTCATCATCAATTCCGGCGCGCCCGAATTTGCCGGTGACCGCTTCATGCAGGCGGCGCGGGCGACGGCGGCGCATTCGACCGTGACGCTAAACGACACCTCATCCTGTCAGTTCTCCAAATCGAAATCGCTGGGGCCGATCATGGTCGCAGGCGTGAAGAAGGTCATCGTCGAGCGCGCTGAGACCGAGGACGGACGCGACTATGTGCGCGGGGCGCATGACGGCTATCTCTCGGCCTTCGGCTATGTCCATGAGCGCGAAATCAGTCTCAATGCGTCAGGCACGATCGTCGCCGGCCGCGACCGCTTCTTCGTGCCGGAGGGCAAGAAGAACAAGCCGAAGGGCGAAGGCATCGCCTCCGCACGCTTCCATATCCACCCTTCCATCAGCCTTTTGCAGACGGAAACGGATTCCGCGCTGCTGATCGCGCCGGATGGAGAGACATGGGTCTTCTCCTCGCCCGGCAACGAGGTGCTTGTGGCGGAGGATATCTTCTTTGCCGATCCCTCGGGGATGCGTTCTTCCGATCAGCTTGAGATCGTCTTTCGGATCACGGAAAAGCCGGAAATCCGCTGGTTTTTATCGCATCGGCCATAGGCTAAGCGCGTGAGCTATGCTAACGGGGCGGCATTATCCGTCCCGCGCCATCTACGCCGGACGCCACATCTCCTCATTCCAGAGCGTTTCCGCTCTGTTTTTTGTTATCGCAACTCCGGACGGAAAACCGCCATACACTTTTCCTGGAGTTGCTCTAGACCGGAGAAAGCCCATGGCCGTCGTTTCCAAGAAAATTCCCGCTCCCGACAAGGTGAAGGTGAAAACCGCGCTTCTGTCCGTTTTCGACAAGACCGGCATCGTCGAGCTGGCGCGTGCGCTGAGCGAACAGGGCGTGCGGCTGCTGTCGACCGGCGGCACGCACAAGGCGATCGCCGCAGCAGGTCTTGCGGTGACCGACGTTTCGGAAGTGACGAATTTTCCGGAGATCATGGACGGCCGCGTCAAGACGCTGCATCCGAAGGTGCATGGCGGTCTGCTCGCCATCCGCGACGATGCCGAGCATCAGGCAGCCATGAAAGAGCACGGCATCGAAGGCATCGATCTTGCCGTCATCAACCTCTATCCCTTCGAGGACGTGCGCAAGGCAGGCGGTGATTATCCGACGACGGTCGAGAATATCGACATCGGCGGGCCGGCGATGATCCGCGCTTCGGCCAAGAACCATGCCTATGTGACGACGCTTACCGATCCCGCCGATTATGCCGAGCTGCTGGCCCAGCTTTCCGCCGATGCCGGCCAGACGACCTATGATTTCCGTAAGCGCATGGCCGCGAAGGCCTTTGCCCGCACGGCCGCCTATGACGCGATGATCTCCAACTGGTTTGCCGAAGCGCTCGATATCGCCACGCCGCGCCACCGTGTCATCGGCGGCGTTTTGCGCGAGGAGATGCGTTATGGCGAGAACCCGCACCAGAAGGCGGCTTTCTACCTGACCGGCGAAAACCGCCCCGGCGTCTCGACGGCAACACTCCTTCAGGGCAAGCAGCTGTCCTATAACAACATCAATGACACCGACGCCGCCTATGAGCTCGTCGCCGAGTTCCTGCCGGAAAAGGGGCCGGCCTGCGCGATCATCAAGCACGCAAATCCCTGCGGCGTTGCCACCGGCCCGAGCCTGGTGGAAGCCTATAAGCGCGCTCTCGCCTGCGATTCCACCTCCGCTTTCGGCGGCATCATTGCGCTGAACAGCCTGCTCGATGCCGAAACGGCCGAAGAGATCGTCAAGCTCTTCACCGAGGTCATCATTGCGCCTGAGGTTAGCGAGGAAGCCAAAGCGATCATCGCTCGCAAGCCGAACCTGCGCCTGCTCTCGGTCGGCGCCTTGCCCGATCCGCGCGCCGCTGGCCTCACCGCAAAGACCGTCTCCGGCGGGCTACTGGTTCAGAACCGCGACAATGCTTTGGTCGAGGATATGGAGCTCAAGGTCGTCACCAAGCGCGCTCCGACGGCGCAGGAGCTGGAGGATATGAAGTTCGCCTTCCGCGTCGCCAAGCACGTGAAGTCGAACGCCGTCGTCTATGCCAAGGATGGCCAGACGGCCGGTATCGGCGCTGGACAGATGAGCCGTGTTGATTCCGCTCGGATCGCCGCCATCAAGGCCGAGGAAGCCGCCAAGGCCATGGGGCTTGCCGAGCCGCTGACGCGGGGTTCCGCCGTCGCTTCCGAAGCCTTCCTGCCCTTTGCCGACGGCCTACTCTCGGCGATTGCCGCCGGCGCCACGGCCGTCATCCAGCCCGGCGGTTCGATGCGCGACCAGGAAGTGATCGACGCGGCCAACGAACACAATGTCGCGATGGTCTTCACCGGCGTCCGCCATTTCCGCCATTGATCGGCGGATATACCGTATTTATAAAACGTATATCCCGGCTGCTTTTCCAGCCGGGATTTTCTTTGCCTACTTCGCCTTGTCGGCTGGATAGGGCGTCGGCAGCAGAAGCAGCAGACCTCCGGCGAGGAAGAGGACGAGCGTCGCCATGCCGAGGCGGGCAGAGCCGCTCCAATAGGTCACCAGCGAGAAGAACAGTGTCGCCATGAAGCTGGTGGCGCGGCCTGACAATGCGTAGATGCCGAAATAGCGCCCGGCTTCGGAGAGGCTGACGCTACGGGCGAGATAGGAGCGCGAGGAGGCCTGCACGGGGCCGAAGGCGATGCCGATCAGCAGGCCGTAGCCGATATAGGCTTTTTCCGCCGCCGTGCCGAACAGGCCGCCGGAGCTGACAGTCAATAACGGCACGAGGCCGAAGAGCGTGAAGCCCGGCTCGGTCGAGAGGATGCCGAAGGTGGCAATCAACAGCAAAGTCAGGCTGATCATGATCGTCGTCTTCGAGCCAAGCCAGCGATCGACATAACCGGCGGCAAAGCAGCCGAAAATGGCGATGACGTTGAGGATGATGCCGTAGATACCGATCTCGATCGTCGCCCAGCCGAACATGCCGGCCGCGAAGGTGCCGCCGAGGATCAAGAGGCCGTTGACGCCATCCTGGTAGATCATGCGGGCGATGAGAAAGAGACTGATGCCGCGCCGACGCTTCAGCTCGCCCAAGGTCGCCGATAGTTCACGCAGGCCCGAGCGAACGGCGGCGCCAAGCGGCAGGCCGCGGGCGGCATCCGGTGTGAAGAGGAACATCGGCAGAATGAAGATGAAATACCACACGGCGGAAATCGGCCCGGTGATGCGCGCATCCTCGCCGAGTGTGGCGTCGAGGCCGAAGAGCGGTGTCAGGCCGAGAATGGTCTTGCCGGTCTGCGGATTGCCGGCGAGCAAGGTCACGACCGTGATCAGCACGATCATGCCGCCGAGATAGCCGAGCCCCCAAGCGGCGTTCGACAGCCTGCCGACATCGTCCTTAGCCACCAGCCGTGGCATCATGGAATCGTTGAAGACGATCGAGAACTCGGCCGAGATGGAAGCCAGGATCATGAAGATCACCGGATAGATGACTGGCGACCCGGGGGCCGCGCCCCAGAGGCAGAAAAGGCTTGCAATCTTGATGACGGCGAAGAAGGCGATCCATGGTTTGCGGGCGCCGGATTGATCGGCGATCGAGCCGAGGACCGGCGAGAGGATGGCGATGATCACCGAGGAGATCGTCGCCATGTTGCTCCAGGTCGTCTGGGCGGAGACGGGATCGGCCGTCAGCCGCGCGACGAAATAGGGACCGAAGATGAAGGTAGTGACGACGGTGAAGAACGGCTGAGCCGCCCAGTCGAAGAACATCCAGCCCCAGATGCCGCGTGCCGGCACTTTCGCCGGCACGTCATTGCTAACTTCGGTTGCCACCAGATCCTGCCCCTCAATCCCTCATCCGCCTAACGGGTTGGGGCGGACTGTCTCACCTTGCCCGACCGTTCGCAAGATCGCTGAGCAGGCCGGCGGCGACAGTGATGCGGGCGAGGTTGGGATCGCCACTTTCGCTGAGGCCGCCGAGTTCCTCGGCGATGCGATTGATGCGGACCCGGTCTTCCGCATGCCATGCTTGGACCGGCTGCTTGTCCTTCGGATGATTGGACAAGGCGGAGATCACGATATCGCGGCGCGCGCCAGCAATCTGGTCGAGGCTGCGCGCTAAGGCGAGGCTCTCATAGTGATCGCCTGTGACGATCCGGCTGCCGGCGAGCAGCAGGCGGCCGACGCGGAAGGTCTGCGAGACGGTAAAGTAGCTTTCGGCTGCCCGGTTCAGCGTGTCGCCGGTGCGTTCGGCGATCTGCATGATCTCCGGCACGAGGACGAGCGCGTAGATGGTTGCGATCTCCGAAGCCAACTTCTCCGGCAGGCCGGCAGCCTGGTATTCCGCTTCGCGAGCGGCGATCTCGGCCGCGAAATCCGCCGGAATATGTGTCAGGAAGACAGGTCGCAGTTTCTTCAGAGCTGCGCGAAGCCGGCTAACGGTTTCCTCGATCTCGCCCTTGGCGGCCCCGGTCTTCAGCAGGAGCCGCGTCAGCACGGTATAGACCTCGGTGATCTCGCCATAGACGCGATTCTGCATCTGGCCGCCCACCTTACCGTCAAGCGCATCCGTCTCGTTCCAGAGCCGGTCGAGATCGAAGCCGTCCCGGGCGATAACGGCGGCCTTGACGACTTCGGCCGCCGATGCCGCCGTCGCATCCATCATGCTGACGGCAAAGCCCGGACCGCCACGATTGATCGCTTCGTTGGCGAGCGCCGTGCCGATGATTTCGCGGCGCAAGCGATGGCTTTCGATATCCGTGGCGTTCGAACGCTGCATCTTGGCCGGGAAATAGCGGCTGAGGGTGGCGGCGAAATAGGGATCGTCAGGCAGGTTGCTGGCGACAATCGCGTCGAAGAGCACGATCTTGGCGTAGGAGAGCAGCACGCCGATTTCGGCGCGGGTCAACGGGCGTCCGTTGGCATAACGCTCGGCGAAGGTCTGATCGTCCGGCAGGGTCTCGACCTTGCGGTTGAGCTGTTTTGCCGCTTCCAGCACGCTCATGAAGCGGCTGAGTTCGAGGGCGTTGCCGGTGCCTTTGCGCTCGGTCAGCGAGATCGCCAGGGATTGCAGGTAGTTGTTGCGCAGGACGAGCGCTGCCACCTCGTCGGTCATGGAGGCGAGCAGCGTATCGCGCTTGGCGCGCGTCAGCCGGTCGTCGAACATGGCATTGGCGAGCGCGATCTTGATGTTGACCTCGACGTCCGAGGTGTTGACGCCGGCGGAATTGTCGATGGCGTCGGAGTTGCAGCGCCCGCCCTTCAGGCCATAGGCGATGCGGCCCTTCTGCGTGACGCCGAGATTGGCGCCCTCGCCGATCACCCTGGCGCGGACTTCCTCGGCGGTGATGCGGATCGGATCGTTGGCACGGTCGCCGACTTCCGAGTCCGTTTCGGATGGCGCCTTGACGTAGGTGCCGATGCCGCCGAACCACAGCAGGTCGACGGGTGCCTTGAGGATCGCCGTCATGATCTCAAAGGGCGTTGCAACCGACTTTTCGATGCCGATGGCAGCGGCGGCTTCCGGCGTCAGCGTGACCGACTTTGCCGAGCGGGAAATGATCATCGCGCCCTTCGACAGGACCGACTTGTCGAAATCCTGCCAGCTCGAGCGTGGCAGGTCGAACAGGCGCTGCCGCTCGGCGAGCGTCTTTGCCATGTCCGGATCGGGATCGATGAAGATGTCGCGATGGTCGAAGGCAGCGAGCAGGCGGATTTTCGGCGACAGCAGCATGCCGTTGCCGAAGACATCACCGGACATGTCGCCGACGCCGACGACGTTGAAAGGCGTCGTCTGGATGTCGATGTCCATTTCGCGGAAGTGGCGCTTCACGGTTTCCCAGGCGCCGCGGGCGGTGATGCCCATCTTCTTGTGGTCGTAGCCGGCCGAGCCGCCTGACGCAAAGGCATCGTCGAGCCAGAAACCGGCTTCCTGTGCCAGCGCATTGGCGGTGTCGGAGAAAGTTGCGGTGCCCTTGTCGGCGGCGACGACGAAATAGGGGTCGTCGCCATCGAGCCGGACCGTATCGGCAGGCGGGATGATATCAGTGCCGGAAATGTTGTCGGTGATCGACAGCAGGGTGCGGATATAGGTCTTATAGGCCTCGCGGCCGGCATTGAAGATTTCGTCGCGGCTGCCGCCGACCGGGAGCTTTTTCGGATAGAAGCCGCCCTTGGCGCCGACGGGCACGATAACGGCGTTCTTGACTTGCTGTGCCTTCACGAGACCCAGCACTTCGGTGCGATAGTCCTCGGCGCGGTCAGACCAGCGCAGGCCGCCGCGCGCCACCTTGCCGAAGCGCAGATGCACACCTTCCACTTCGACGCCGTAGACGAAGATTTCGCGGAACGGTCGCGGTTCGGGCAGGCCGTCGAGCAGCTTGGGATCGAGCTTGAAGGCGAGCATGGCTTTCGGCGTGCCATCCGCGTTCTTCTGGAAGTAGTTGGTGCGCAGCGTCGCATCGATGGCGTTGACGTAGCGGCGCAGGATGCGGTCGTCGTCAAGGCTCGGAACGTCGGCAAGCTCGGCTTCGATGCCCGCATGCAGGTCGGAGAGCTTCTTCGTACGGTTCTTGTCGCTGAGCTTCGGATCGAGCGTGTCGTAGAAGAGGCGGAAGAGCGATGCGGCGATACGCGGGTATTTGTCCAGCGTTGCGGCGATGTAATCCTGCGAATAGGCGATGCCGGCCTGTCTGAGATAGCGGGAATAGGCGCGCAGCACATTGGTTTCGCGGGCGGAGAGATCGGCAGAAACGATCAGCCTGTTGAAGGCGTCGTTGTCGATCGTGCCACCGAAGGCGGCGAGGAAAGCTTCCTCGAGAGCCGCGCCGTGGCGGGCGAGATCGATGGTCAGGCCATTGCGGGCCTCGAGCTCCATGTCGTGCAGCACGACATGGCCGGTCGAGCCGTCCTTGGCCGTGACGTAGATATCGAAGGTGCGCTCGCTGATGACGTTGAAGCCGAGATTTTCCAAGAGCGGCACGCGGCGCGACAGCGCCAGATTGCCGTCTCCATGGAAGATCTTCAGCGAGAGAATGTCACCCGCTTCATCCTTGCGGATATAGAAGCCGATGCGGATCGGCTCGGTGCCGGCTGTGGCAATGATATCAGGCAGATCGGCAAAGGCATCTTCCGGCGAGAAGGCCTCCTGGAAGGCCTGGCTGACGGAAATGCTCGGCGCTTTCGGGCCGGCCAGCATGACGAAGCGCTCGTCCCACCGGGCTGTTATGGCGCGGATCGCCTCTTCGAGCTTGGCTTGCGGAACATGCGGCGTCTTGCCGGCGCTGCGGCCGATGATGAAATGCACGCGCGCCACGCCGCCTTCCGGGAAAGCCGGGTAATAAGCGGAGACACGGCCGTCATAGACTGACTTCAGGTAGTTGCCGATCTTCTCGCGAACGACGGAATCATATTCCTCGCGCGGGACATAGACGATGACCGAAACGAAGCGATCGAAATGGTCGATGCGCGGCAATGCGCGCACACGCGGCCGGTCGGTCAGATCGTTGATCTGTTCGGCGAAGCTTGCGAGCAGGGTCGTATCGATCTGGAAGAGGTCGTCGCGGGGATAGGATTCCAGTGTGTTTTCGAGCATGCGGCCTGAGTGGCTCGTGGGATCGAAGCCGAAGTGATCCTTGACCTTCTGCACCTTCGAGCGCAGCAGCGGCACTTCGGCGGCAGCGCTGGTATAAGCCGTCGATGTGAAGAGGCCGACGATGCGCAGCTCGCCCGTTACGTTGCCATCGGCGTCGAAACGCTTGACGCCGACATAATCCATGTAGGCGCGGCGGTGGACGACCGATTTGACGTTCGCCTTGGTGACGATCAGGAAATCCGGGCCGTCGAGAAAGGCGAGGATTTCCGGCGTGGTAGTGACGGCGTCCTTGCCCTGCCGGAGAACGCGGACATCCGGATTGGAGAGGATGCCGAGGCCCGTGCCACGATCCCGCTCGACTTTGGCGTTGGCGCCCTTGCCCGAATAGACGTATTCGCGCATGCCGAGGAAGGTGAAATTGCCGTCGCGTAGCCAGGCAAGGAAAGCAAGCGCCTCATCGCGGTCATTCTTGCGGCGGCCGGCAGCCTCATAGGTCGATAGTTCCGATATCACTGTATCGAGGCGCGACAGCATCGGCTTCCAGTCGGAAACGGCAAGATGCGTCTGATCGAGCACGGTCTGGATCCGCTTGGTCAGATCGGTCGCCTGCGCTGTCGTCAGGGGCGAGAGATGAAGCTGGATATGGCTGACGCGATGGGCCGGATCGCTCGGTTGATCGGCGGAATAAAGGCTCGGCTGCTTGCCCTTCTCAATGACCAGGATCGGGTGGACGGCCATATAGAGATCGCGGTAGCTGCTGGTCACTTCGCCCATGATCGATTCATAGAGGAAGGGCATGTTGTGGTCGGTGATCGAGAGGATCGACACCGCAACGCCATCGGGTTCGATATTGGCGACCTGTTCTATGCTCACACGCGGAGAGGTGCCGCTCCACGCTGCCAGTTCCTTGGCCGCGTGCGTTGCGGCAAGGGCCAGCATTTCCGGGCTGTACAGCTCCATGTCGTCATTGCTTGCCCGACCGAACAGGATTTCGGGATCGAGATGCACCTCGCCCGTTGCCGCGGCTATCTTGCGTGCCGCTTCAATCTGTTTTTCCCGTTTCGGATTGGTCTTAGGCGCCATGGAATTCCTCCCGATTTTCGAATTTTGACGACAGTAGCAGAAGGTTTAGCGAAAAAACTGGCAAAAAGAATGCGAATTTGGTTGCTTTCGGACTGATTTTGGCCGGTTTTTTTTAAAAATCTTGCCGGAGGGCGCGATCCCGATGCAAAGCGGATATCATTGGTGTGAAATTAGCGGAGTGGGCTCGTCAACAGAGGTTTTCATGACTCTGTGAAGTGCGGTTGACAGAGTGCCGTCGAAGGGATCATCAACGGCGCCATGGCAGTTTGAAGCCCTGAACTTGAAAGCTAGCATCATGTCGCAAGTGTCCGCCGGCACCGTTATCGTCATCTCCAGCCACGTCGTCCGAGGGTCAGTCGGCAATCGCGCCGCCGTTTTCGCGCTGGAGACGCTTGGCCATCCGGTGTGGGCGCTCCCGACGATCGTTCTGCCGTGGCATCCCGGCCATGGACGTTCGACGCGATTGACCTTCAACGAGGCAGATTTCGACCATGCGATCGACGATCTCATCGCCGCGCCCTGGCTTTCGGAGGTCAAGGCGGTTCTGTCGGGATATTTCGGCAATGCAGCGCAGGCGCATTCCGTTGCAAGGCTCGTAACGGCTTTGCGGAAGAAGAACCCCGATCTCCTCTATGCCTGCGATCCTGTTATCGGCGATGCCGGCGGGCTTTACGTGCCTGAGGCAACGGCGGAAGCGATCCGCGACCACCTGATCCCGCTGGCGTCACTCGCAACGCCGAACCGTTATGAGCTTGCCTGGCTGGCGGGAGCGCCGCTCGAGGATAACAACGCCATCATGGAGGCGGCGCTCGCGCTTGGACCGTCGCGTATGCTGGTGACGTCTGCCGTTCCGATGATGGCTGGTGGTATCGGCAACCTCTATCTCAGCGGCCGAAACGCGCTACTTGCCGAACATCGCAGCGTGGAAGGTGCGCCGAACGGGCTCGGCGATCTCTTATCCGCTGTGTTCCTGTCGCGCCTGCTTTCCGGCATGGATGAGGAGCGGGCGCTGCAGCTGACGACGGCCAGCGTCTTTGAAGTGCTGGCGCGCGCGGTTAAACGCGGCAGCAACGAGCTGACGCTTGCCGTCGATTCCGCAAGCCTTTCGACACCGATGGCCATGGTGCAGCTGCGCCATCTTGTTCATCCGGCACAGCGGAAGAAAAAATAGCGGTTCGCGACGGTTAACGCTTTTTGCAGCGCAGCAGTTGCCTTCGGTCGAAGCGCGCTGTAATCCAATATCATGCAAAGCTTTCCCGACACCCTTCTGAACGGTTATCGCAACTTCATGAGCGGGCGTTACGTCGATGAGCGCGAACGCTACCGCACTCTCGCCGAGCTCGGCCAGAACCCGTCGACCCTCGTGATTGCCTGTAGTGACTCCCGTTCGGCGCCGGAGATCATCTTCGACGCAGGACCGGGAGAACTCTTCGTCATCCGTAACGTCGCCAACATGGTGCCGCCCTACGAACCGGACAGCAACTTCCATGCGACTTCGGCGGCGCTCGAATTCGCTGTCCTGTCGCTCAAGGTTTCTGATATCGTCGTGATGGGCCACGGCCGCTGCGGCGGTATCCGAGCCGCGCTCGATCCCAATGCCGAGCCGCTGTCGCCGGGCGACTTCATCGGCCGTTGGATGGCGCTATTGAAGCCTGCGGCCGAACAGATCCAGAGCAACGACATCATGACGCAAACCGAGCGTCAGACCGCGCTGGAGCGCATCTCGATCCGCAATTCGCTCGACAATCTGCGCAGCTTTCCGGAGATCAAGGCGCGCGAGGAAGAGGGCAAGCTTAGTCTTCACGGCGCATGGTTCGATATTTCGACCGGCGAACTCTGGGTCATGGATCCGGCAACGCGCGATTTCATCCGCCCTGAGATTTAAGGGGCCCGGGGTTAAGAGCCAGGCGCCCGGCAGGGCGGCAGGTGGATCAAACGAAAAGGCGCTGCGGACCATCTGGTCGCAGCGCCTTTTTGGGTTCACGAGATCAGGCTTACTTGCCGTCGATCTGCTGGCCGATATAGGCGATCGCCTGCTGATAGACCTTTGCGTCATTCCAGCCTGCGATGGCGGAGAAATTCGGCTCACCGGGCTGATAGCCAGCGCCGGGCTGCCATCCGTGGCCGCGCAGGAAGTTGGCGGTCGAGGCCAGCGCGTCTGCGCGCGATCCTACAAGATCCACCCTGCCGTCGCCATCTTCGTCGACACCGTAGAGAACCACGTTCTTCGGCATGAACTGCGTCTGGCCGATTTCGCCATGAGCTGCGCCGCGCGCCGACGGGCTGAGATAGCCTTCGCCAACGAGCTTCAGGGCGGCGTAGAGCTGCTCGGTAAAGAATGCGGAACGACGGCAATCATAAGCAAGCGTCGAGACGGCCGAAAGCGTATGCTGGTCGCCCATATAGCTGCCGAAGCCGGTTTCCATGCCCCAGATGGCGATGATCGGGCCTGGGGGAACGCCGAACCGCTTCTGAATCGTGGCGAAGAGCGCGGCGTTGGCCTGCTTCATGCTCTTGCCTCGATTGATGATCGTCTGTCCCCCTCGCTTCTTCATGAATTCCTCGAAGGAAAGCTTGAAGCTCTTCTGGCCGCGGTCGGCCCGGATGGTGGGCTGGTTGTAATGGACGTTGGCGAAGGCCCTATCGAGGGTGGAGGGGCTGACGCCCTGTCCCTGCGCTTCCCGTTTGAATTCCTGCACCCAATTCTCGAATCCGGCGGAAGTGTTGCCGCAGGATGCGGCGTTTGCCGCAAGCGGCATTCCCAGCAGCAATCCGCCCGCCACGAGAGCTGCCATTCCAGATTTTGTGAAGCGCATTCAGTGTCCCCGAATTCTTACCGCGGTGCGAGCGCGGTAACCGTTTTCAATGGCGCGCAAACCCTTGAAAGCCAGGGGATCACGCGCGTTTAGTCGTCACCGGACCATGCCAGCATCCGACCATCATGTCATCATATTTTAGCGAGTGATGTTTTCGTTTCATGTGAAACATCGCCGCCAAAATCATTCAGAAAAGCCCCGCCTTTCATCCGAAATGGCGAGGCTTTCGTTCCATCCTGCTTACCCAATGAGGGTTGATAAACCGTAAATTGGTTTACAGATCCTTATGCAGCCTGCTTGCGCGGCTTGATGAGGCCACGGTTGACGAGCAATTCGGCGATCTGGATGGCATTCAGTGCGGCACCCTTGCGTAGGTTGTCGGAAACGACCCACAGGTTGAGGCCGTTCTCGACGGTCGCGTCTTCGCGAATGCGCGAAATATAGGTCGCATCTTCGCCGGCGGATTCGTAAGGCGTGATGTAGCCGCCGTTTTCATGCTTGTCGATGACGAGGCAGCCGGGCGCTTCGCGCAGGATGTCGCGGGCCTGATCGGCAGTGATCTCGTTTTCGAACTCGATGTTGACCGATTCAGAATGGCCGATGAAGACGGGGACGCGGACAGCCGTGCAAGTGACCTTGATCTTCGGGTCGAGCATCTTCTTGGTTTCGGCCAGCACCTTCCACTCTTCCTTGGTGTAGCCGTCTTCCATGAAGACATCGATGTGCGGGATGACGTTGAAGGCGATGCGCTTGGTGAACTTCTTCGTTTCGATCGGGTCGGCGACGAAGACGGCGCGGGTCTGGTTGAACAGTTCGTCCATGCCATCCTTGCCGGCGCCGGAGACCGACTGGTAGGTCGAGACGACGACGCGCTTGATCTTAGCGAAGTCGTGCAGCGGCTTCAGGGCGACAACGAGCTGTGCGGTCGAGCAATTCGGATTGGCGATGATGTTGCGCTTGGTGAACTGCGTGACGGCATCCGGATTTACTTCCGGCACGATCAGCGGCACGTCGGCGTCGTAACGCCATGCGGAGGAGTTGTCGATGACGACGCAGCCCTGGGCGCCGATCTTCGGCGAGACCTTCTTCGAAACGTCGCCGCCGGCCGACATCAGGCAGATGTCGGTATCGGAGAAATCGTAGTTCTCCAGGTTGGCGACCTTCAGCGTCCGGTCGCCGAAGGAAACTTCGGTTCCCTGCGAGCGAGCCGATGCGAGCGCCACGACCTCATCGGCCGGAAAGCCGCGTTCGGCGAGGATATTGAGCATTTCGCGGCCGACATTCCCGGTCGCGCCCGCTACTGCAACTTTGAAACCCATTTCACAAGCTCTCTTTCTCTTCTCTCCTCTTGGGCGAGGGGGGAACCGCGGCCATCGGCGACGGGTCCTGTCCCCGGCCGGGCCGGGGAGAGAGCGGCAGGCCAGAGACGTCAGACGGTTTTCGTCGTCGTTTTGGCCTTGGTTTTGGAAGAAACCGGAAAATAGACATCCCGCCCGGCACATTGCGCCAGGTGACTGAAGCTATCGAGCTGTTCGAAGCGAACCATGGAAGTCTTCCTTTTCCGTCGCCGGTTCTAAGAGGTTTTCCACAGGAGTCAAGGATTTCCTCGCTTGCATCATTGCCGGAGCGAGGAAATCGAGGGTCGAAACCGGCCTTTAGCTTAGCATGTCCGACGGCGCGCCGTTTCGGTGTCAGCGGTTGGACTTGCGGGTGGTTTCAAACAGGAACCAGGTACGGCGTTCGGTCTCGTCAATCCAGTTTTCGAGAAGGCTCGCGGTGGCTACATCGCCATATTGGTCGCAAACATCATGGACGGCGCGCATTTCAGCGGAGAGCTTCAGATTATCATCCGCCAACTCGGCAAGCATGTCCTGCGGATCGACATATTCAGCATCATTGTCCGGGATACGCTGCAGCTTGGCGATCTGTCCGATCGAGTGGAGCGTCGTTCCGCCGATCTTGCGGCAGCGTTCGGCGATGGGGTCGGTCATTGCAAAAATCTGGTCGCCATGTTCGTCGAGAAGCAAATGATAGTCGCGGAAATGCGGGCCGCTCATGTGCCAGTGAAAATTCTTGGTCTTCAGATAGAGAGCAAAGACATCCGCCAGCAGGGCGGTCAGCGCTGCGGAAATATCACGTGTCGCGTCTTCGCTGAGATTGGTGCGAGTGCCCAATTTCGACTTGGTATTGGCGCTATTCATAAAGACGTCCTCCGTTTGTTGTTCACGACAGCGATCGCCGGCGGATCTTAGGGGAGTTCGATGACATCAGCTTGCTGCGTGGGATCGCATTGAAGACAGGATTGTTTTGAAATTTCACAGCCGAAATGCCGCTTCGCGGCATGGCCAGCTGCGATGCTTAGGCGGAAAACCCGAACGTCTCTACTAAATAGGAAAATGAGGTGGTTTGGCAATTGCTTGCTAATGTATTGGCGCGGCATGCCGTGATGCCGCGCCGATTATATCGCCTCTTCTCGGAGGCGGTATCGGGATGAGCGATTACTTCAGGCCACCGCCGACATAGATAGTTTCGCCGGTCACCCAGGCGGCGTCCTGCGAAGCGAGGAAGACGGCGACCGGGGCGATATCGGTCGGCTGACCGAGACGGCCGAGCGGCGTCTGCGAGACGAGATGCTTTTCAAAATCGGTGCCGATGATGCCCGCCGCAACGACGCCTTCCGTTTCAACGCCGCCAGGCGCCAGATTATTGACCCGGATATTGCGTGAACCGAGTTCCTTGGCGAGAATCTTGGTGATGGAATCCACGGCGGCCTTGGTTGCGGTGTAAACCGAAGCGGTCGGCAGGTTCATGCTGACGGCGTTGGAGCCGATGTTGATCACGCTGCCGCCCTCGGGGCCGAAATGTTTCACCCCCTCCTGCGTGGCCAGCAATGTGCCCAGAACGTTGATATTGAACTGGCGATGGAATTCCTGCTCGGCGAATTCCTCGATCGGCGCGAATTTGTAGACGCCGGCATTGTTGACGAGAATATCGACGCGTCCGAAGGCCTGCTTAGCCTCGGCAAAGAGATGCTTGACGTCTTCGGCCTTGGAAACATCGCCGTGGACGGCGAGCGCCTTGCCGCCCTTGGCGGTAATTTCCGCAACGACCCTGTCGGCGCCTTCGCGGCTCGAGGCGTAGTTGACGACAACGGCCGCACCCGCTTCGCCCATTGCCTTGGCGATGCCGGCGCCGATGCCCTTGGATGCCCCGGTCACGATCGCGACCTTGCCTGTCAGTTTGCTCATGTTATTTTCCTTCGAAAAACTTAGACAGTTTTACAATCATCGAATCATTTGGCGCATGCGACCCGAAAACCGTTTCGCATCGTCACTTTGATATTTAGATAATCATCTAACTGATACAAGAGCCATGGCAAGAAATGCTGAAGGCATGGATGGAAGCGTCAGATCTTGGAAAGTTCCGCCATATAGGCGTTCAGCGTATCACGGCGCAGCACAAGGTTTGCGAACTTGCCTTCGCGCTGGATCTCGATGAGCCCGGCATTTTCGAGTTCCTTGATGTGATGCGACATCGTTGCGGCGCTGACGGCATGGCATTCGTTTAGGATGCTGCAGGGCGTGGGTTCGCTGCGCGTGCCGATCTCCTTCAGGATCTGCACACGTCGCGGTTCGGCAAGTGCCCGGGAGATCAATCCCATCTGCCTTTCGCTCAAACGTATTGGCCCGGCATCCATGGTTTTTTTATCACAAGTGGAAACGAAATCGGGTTGACCGGCTTCGGTCATCCCTACCTGCCAGATATATGAATGTGCGAGGGCCTTGGCAACCTTTGCGCAGCGGTCGTGACCGGCTCAGGAATCGGCCTGTCGCGGCTTGCCGCTTTTGAAGATCGGCAAGCGCGGCGTCGGCCAGCCGGCGGCGTCTATGCGGAAGAGTAGGCCGTAGCGTGAATAGACGATCGCCACCATGAAGGAGAACCAGCCGCCGAGCGCCAGGCCGGCCATGACATCGCTCGGATAATGGGCGCCGACCATGACGCGGGTAATCGCCAGCCACAGGGCGCAAGCAGCGAAGATATAGCGATAGCGCGGAAACAGGAAGACAAGCGCCACGAACAAGGCGCCGATGGTCGTGGCATGGCCGGAGGGGAAGCTTTCGAAGCTGGCACGGCCATTGAAAGGTGAGAAGCCGAAGGGACCCCAATCGGCAAAATGCGTCGGGCGGGCGCGTCCGATGGCGCGCTTCAGCAAATTGGCAAGGAGACCCGAAAGTGCCACGGTCGTCAGCAGGTAGCCGCCGATCTGGCAGATGCGCAATGCCTGGCAGCGACAGCGCTGCGAATGCAGCAACTTGCTGCCGGCCCAACCTTCGAAGAGCAGGAAGGCGCTGATGAGAAGGATCCATCCGGAATCGCCGAAATCGGTCAGCATTCCGCCGACAAAGCGTATTGAGGGCGGCAGGCTTTTAAGGGTGGCGCCGACGGGCCAATCGAACAGTAGAGCCGAGAGAAGGACGACATTGGCGGTCAGGAAAAGGCAGATTTTCCAGTGGGATGGTGCAAATGCGGCGTTGCTCCGCCGCCAACGCCTGTCGAGAGACGTCAAGATCGCCTGCATAATCAGTGCCTATTGTCGATTTCCAATCAATTCAACAAATAACAGGCCGTTATTACAGTTTTCTAATTTTCTAAAAATTTCTAAAAATTAATGACGCGAACCGAAGCGGCAATCGTGCGCTCAGGCCGGGCAGCCTATCCTACTCGAAATGAAAAGCCCCGTTCCGGCGAAGAACGAGGCTTTCGTGTTTCACGTGAAATATATCAGGCGACTTGTGCCAGAGACTATGCCGACAGAACCTTGAATTCGGCCAGGATGGCATCGCCCATTTCGGCGGTGCCGACCTGGCGGCTGCCGGGCGACATGATGTCGCCGGTACGGATGCCGCTGTCGAGCACATTGGCGATCGCCTTTTCCAGCGCATCGGCATCGGCAATCAGGCCGAAGGAGTAGCGCAGGCACATGGCGAAGGAAGCGATCATGGCGATCGGGTTGGCGATGCCCTTGCCGGCGATGTCAGGTGCCGAGCCATGCACGGGTTCGTAGAGCGCCTTGCGCTTGCCGGTCTTGGCGTCGGGCGCGCCGAGCGAAGCCGACGGCAGCATGCCGAGCGAGCCGGTGAGCATGGCGGCGACGTCGGAGAGCATGTCGCCGAACAGGTTGTCGGTGACGATGACGTCGAACTGCTTCGGCTGGCGCACGAGCTGCATGCCGCCAGCGTCGGCAAGCATATGCTCGAGCTGCACGTCGGAATATTTTTCCTTGTGCGTCGCGGTGACGACCTGGTTCCAGAGCACGCCTGATTTCATGACGTTGCGCTTTTCCATCGAGCAGACGCGGTTGTTGCGGGTGCGCGCCAGTTCGAAGGCGACGCCGGCAATGCGCTCGATTTCATAGGTGTCGTAGACCTGGGTATCGATGCCGCGCTTCTGGCCGTTGCCGAGATCGATGATTTCCTTCGGCTCGCCGAAATAGACGCCGCCTGTCAGTTCGCGGATGATGAGGATATCGAGGCCGTCGACCAGCTCCGGCTTCAGCGAGGAAGCGGAAGCCAGCGCCGGATAGCAGATGGCCGGGCGCAGGTTGGCAAACAGCTGCAGATCCTTGCGCAGGCGCAGCAGGCCGGCTTCCGGGCGCACTTCGTAAGGCACAGCATCCCACTTCGGACCGCCGACGGCGCCGAAGAGAACCGCATCGGCGGCCATCGCCTTTGCCATATCGGCATCGGAGATCGCCGCGCCATGCGCATCATAGGCGCTGCCGCCGACGAGGCCTTCATCCGTCACGAAGCCGGCATTCTTTGCCTCGTTCATATAGGCGATGATCTTGCGAACCTCACCCATGGCCTCGGGGCCGATGCCGTCGCCCGGCAGGAGGAAAAGATTGCGAACTGTCATGGAAAAGCCTCCGCGAAAGAAAAAGTTGCGGGGTTTTTAGACTTCCAAATGCGGCTTTTCAAGCGAGGAAGGGGCCGAAACGGTACGGTTTTCGGGCATATTGGGCTGAAAGCCTACCCTCGCCCCGTCGGGGAGAGAGTCGCGCGGAACGCGCGGGGTGAGGGGGCGTTACCGGGGATTTCTTTGGTAAATCTGGCAACGGCAGCTTGATGCCCGCCCCCTCATCCGCCCTTCGGGCACCTTCTCCCCGAGGGAAGAAGGAGTATTCGAGCCTTACTCGGCCAATCCCAGCGAAGCGAGGTAGGCGGCCGATGCCGGGATTTTCGACTTATCCTTGATCTCGATGATCAGGCGCGGATTGCTGTTAAGCTTGGTAAGGGCGGCAAAGACGGCGCGCCAATGGATGCTGCCTTCGCCGAGGCTCCAGTGGCGGTCGGCATAGCCGTCCGCATCCTGCAGGTGGACATGCTGCAGGCGATTGCCGGCGGCGTGGACGTAGTAGTCGACCGGCGGAGCGCCCGTATAGCCATGGGCGTAATGGGCGTGACCGGTGTCGATGGAAACGGCGACGGCGGATGAATTGAAGCTGTCGGCGAGGCCGACTCGGATATGGGGATCCTTGTCCTCGATATTCTCGATGACCATGGTGAGTCCGATGTCTTCGGCGCGCTTGACGGCTTCTTTCAGCGTCAGGTGCGTGTATTCGATGATCTTCTCGCGCTCGCCCTTGTTGTTGTCGAGGTTGTTGTAGGACCACGACGTATAGGGGCTATGAATGACCATCTGCGTGGCGCCGATATTGGCGCAGATGTCAAGGGCCTGCAGCAGGCGCTTGGTGACGACGGCTCGGACATCCGGGTCCTGCGAGGCGATGACGAAGCCCCAGAACGGGCCATGGATGCCAAGCCGGCCCTGATGACCGTCGAGCAACTTGCGGGCGCGCTCGGCAAGCGGCTGCCAATCACCGTTGAGGATTTCGGCTTCGACGAAGCTCTGCAGCTCCAGATCGCGCGGCTTTTCGAGCAGCCAATTGCGATGGATTTCGACGTCGTCGAGCGTCATGGCGGCGCCGACAATGGGAAGGGAGGTCATGAAGGGGCTCCATTGCGTGGAGAAAATTTAAGGGTGGGAGAGACGGCCCGAAGGATCTCGGCGGTCTGTATGGACCTCCTTCTTGTCGATCATATTACAGCGGGCGGGAAAGATGGCGTCCCGTTTCCGGGATTTGCATTTTCTGCTCTGGAGGTGCGGCAATTGCGAGGATAGTTCCCTCTCCCCGCGCGCGGGGAGAGGGTTAGGGTGAGGGGCTGTTTGCGGAGGCGGTAATTGTGCGGTCGTGTCGCTATTTGCGATGGGCAGGCAATTCGCAAAGACGGTGGAAGGTGCCTACCGCTCTCGCTGCGTGAAATAATCATAGGCCTCCATCAAGTTGATGGTCCGCGGCCCCTCACCCCAGCCCTCTCCCCGTTTTTGACGGGGAGAGGGAGTTCTTGGCATGAAAAAAGCCGGGCGCAATGCCCGGCTTCAAAACATGCGATAATGATAAAACCGATCAGGCGGCCCAGGGGCGCGATGCGGCGTTCGTCTTTTCGAAATTGTCGATCGCGGAGGATTTTTCCAGCGTCAGGCCGATATCGTCGAGGCCGTTCAGCAGGCAGTGGCGCTTGAATTCGTCGAGTTCGAACTTCAGCGAGCCGCCGTCCGGGCCGGTGATTTCGAGGTTTTCCAGATCGACCGTCAGGATGGCATTGGAGCCGCGCGAGGCGTCGTCCATCAGCTTGTCGAGATCTTGCTGGCTGACCTTGATCGGCAGGATGCCGTTCTTGAAGCAGTTGTTGTAGAAGATGTCGGCGAAGCTCGTCGAGATGACGCAACGGATCCCGAAATCGAGCAGCGCCCAGGGAGCATGCTCGCGCGAGGAGCCGCAGCCGAAATTGTCGCCGGCGACGAGGATCTTGGCGTTCTGGTAGGCCGGCTTGTTCAACACGAAATCCGGGTTCGGAGAACCGTCCTCATTGTAGCGGGCTTCCGCGAAAAGCCCCTTGCCGAGGCCCGTGCGCTTGATGGTCTTCAGATAATCCTTCGGGATGATCATGTCGGTATCGACATTGACGACCGGGAGGGGTGCTGCGACACCGGTCAACTTCACGAACTTGTCCATGGGGTCCTGCCTTCATTTTCGTCTAAGCACGAATTATCCTGCCAATAGAGCAAATCCGGCCCGAAATGAAGGAGAATCTTGGAAATGCCCTAAAATGCGGCGCCCTGCCCTTCAGGGCGTGGCCTGAATCGGACATATCGGCCGGCGGATAAACCGGCCTGCCCTGCTTTCAATCCTAGAGATCGATGATGGTGCCGCGACCATCGTTCCAGATGCGCATTTCGCGCTGACCGTTCGTCTTCGCCTTGGCACGCACCGGAGCCGGCTTCATGCGCAGCGAAATCGCGCGGGCTGCCATCAGCACGGTCAGGATAGCGCCGACGGCAAGCGTGACCGAAACGGTAAACAACGCCATGGCCGCAAACACGGTGATACCGGCAAGCGCGATGAACAGGGAACGGATATTCTGCATGGTCGAGACCTCTCTACTCCGAGCAATGTGGTCCTCATCTCTGTCATCTGCAAGAGGAGCATGGCTTTTTGTTGACTTGCCTGCCGATTAAAAGCGCGGCAAAACGGCACAATGAGCCAATCTGCGAGCCAAAACCCCTCTTCCCGTCCCGCCCGTCTGCGCCGCTCGGTCTTGAGCGTTCCTGCTATCAACCGACGTGCGCTGGACAAGCTTTCGAGCCTCGATTGCGACGCGGTCATCTTCGATCTCGAGGATTCGGTTTCGCCGGAGAAGAAGACGGAGGCGCGGGAGAATTTGCGGGCCTTCTTTTCGGCTTTGCCGCTGCCGGACAAGGAACGGATCATCCGCATCAATGCGCTTTCCTCTCATTTCGGTGCCGATGATCTGGCGCTGGTTGCGGAACTGGAGCCGGAGGCGGTCTTGCTGCCGAAGGTGGACGAGCCTCAGGACGTGACTGCTGTCAGTGACCGGCTTGCGGAAGCCGACGCGCCGGAGGATTTGCGTATCTGGGCCATGATCGAGACGCCGCGCGGCATCCTGAATGCGGCCGCGATCGCCGAGGCCGGGCGCACCGCCGGCAGCCGGCTCGATTGTTTTGTCGTCGGTCTCAACGACCTCAGGAAGGAAACGGGCGTTCTGCCGCAGCCCGGTCGCCCCTATCTCGTGCCCTGGCTGATGCAGGTGATATTGGCTGTCAGCGCTTACGGCCTCGAGGCGATCGACAGCGTCTTCAACGATTTCAAGGATGCCGAAGAATTCGCGGCAGAATGCGGCCAGGGTGTCGCCATGGGCTTTGCCGGCAAGATGCTGATCCATCCGAGCCAGATCAAAGCCGCCAACCGGCATTTCGGCCCGGCTGAGGCTGCGATCGCCGAGGCCGAAGCCATCATTGCCGCTTTCGCAGAGCCAGGCGCCAACGCGCTGAATGTTGTGAACCTTGGCGGGCGGATGGTGGAGCGGCTGCACCTTGTCCAGGCGGAGAGACTCATTCATAAAGCTCGTCTGATCGAGCAGCGCTCTTCGGGTGCTGCGGCGGCGCCTCGCACCGAGGCCTGACTGTCGAATTGCCCGGCCAAACACGAAAGATGCTTTGATGAAACTCTACCGCTTCCTCACCGGCCCCGATGACGCTTCCTTCTGCCACAAGGTGAGCGCAGCGCTGAACAAGGGCTGGGAGCTATACGGCTCGCCGACCTATGGCTTCAATTCTACGAGCGGTCGGATGGAGTGCGGCCAGGCTGTGGTCAAGGAGGTCGCCGGTAAGGATTACGATCCGGAGATGAAGCTTTCGGAGCAGTGATGCGGAAGAAAAGCAGAACAAGCCGTCATGACCCTCGTCCACAACGAACGCACCAAATTATTGGCCAATGCACTTGATCGGGCGTCTACCGCTTGCATTGCTGCGGGCCTGATTGCCCCCGTGGTTTCAGCGGTGAACGGTGCCGCTGCTTTGCAAGTCTCGTGGATTGCCATTCTTTCCAGCATCATTTGGCTTTTTGCTGCTTTTACATTACATATGGCAGCAAGGCACGTTTTGGGGAGGCTGAAACTATGAATAGCGCAGCCATCTTCTTTTTCTTTATATTACCCTTTGTCATCGCGGCGCTGGGATGGGTAATCGTGTTCGTCAACGATTGGAATGATCGGCGCCAGCAAAGGCTTCATCCAGGCGAATAAATCGTCGGATTTTCCTTCTTTCCAGCCAGCAATTTTCGCATGTGAAATGCTTCAGCGATCCGTCGCTTCTTCGGCGCTTGCCTCGATGCGCTCCATGTCCTCGTCGCTCAGGCCGAAATGGTGGCCGATCTCGTGGATCAGGACATGGGTGATGATGTCGCCGAGAGTTTCCTCGTTCTCGGCCCAGTAATCGATGATCGGCCGGCGATAGAGGCGAATCTTGTTGGGCATGTCGCCGGTCTGGGCGGTAAAGCGCTCCGAGATGCCGCGGCCTTCGAAGAGGCCGAGCAGGTCGAAGGGCGTTTCCAGCGCCATGTCCTCGAATACCTCGTCATCCGGGAAATCTTCGATGAGGATGACGAGATCACCGGTGAGCGAACGGAATTCGTCCGGCAGGTGGCTGTAGGCCTCCATTGCCAGGGATTCGAATGTGCTGATGGAGGGCGAGTGGCGATCCCGCCAATCTTCGCTCTGGTCGACGCGAGCCATGAATATTCCTTCCTTGGCTGGTCATATAGAGACTTTGCGCTGCTTTTACGAGAGCAGATTGAGGCAGAGGAATATTTTCTCATTAAATGGTGTTGACTCTTTCTCCAAGCTCTGGAACCATAAGAACATAACAGGAACATTATCGATCTGGAGTGAACGTCATGGCCGAGGCTGCCGTGGCGCGGGAAACGCTTTTTGCCCTGCGTGAAACCATTGCCCGACTGGAAGGAAGGCCTATCCCGGCCCTGGCAGCCGCGGCGCATGAGACGCTGGCAGACAGGTCGGCGAAAGAGGCGGCGGGTATTGCGAAGTCCCTGCCCGCCTCGCCTATGCTTGAACGGTCGCTCCTTCCGATTGGCGTCGATGAGCTCGATGCGGCGCTGCAAGGCGGCCTGCCGCTCGATGCGCTGACCGAAATCCGCTCGCTCGGCCTGCGTGATGCCGGGACGGCGAGCGGCTTTGCCCTTGCGCTTGCGGCGCGGCTGCATGCGCGAGCATCGGATATGGTCGCGGTCAAGTCTCCGGTCCTTTGGATCGGCGATACGGTTGCGACGATGGAGGCTGGCCTGCCCTATGCCATCGGCATCAGCGATTTCGGGCTGGAGCCTCAGGCTTTCCTGCAGGCGTCGCCGCGCAAGCTCGACGATGCGCTCTGGGTAGCAGAAGCAGCCCTTGGCAGCGCTGCCTTTGCCGTCGTCATTCTCGAAGTACGCGGCAATCCCGCCCGTTTCGGCCTGACCGAAAGCCGGCGGCTGGCGCTGAGGGCCAAGGCGGCGGGGCGGCCCCTGTTTCTGTTGCGACAGGGAGGCGAGGAGGAAGCAAGCAGCGCCCTCTTCCGCTTTTCCGTCGAACCCGCGCCGGCGCAGGCGCGGCCCCTGCCGGACGGATCGGTGCTTGGCGGCAGCATCGGTCACCCGGCCTTTCGTCTGACCTTGGAAAAGAGCCGAAACCCGGCGCCCTTTTCCATAACCCTGGAGTGGAATGCCCATGACCGCCGCTTTGCCCCTGTCCTCGACACTCAACGCCCTGCCTTTCCCGGCGAACACGCAGCGCATTCTGGCGCTGACCTTCCCGCATCTGCCGACCGACCGCATCGCGCGCAAGCGCTGGGGTCTGTCCTGGCGTTCGACAGGCAGGCTTGAAGCGCCCCCGCTCGCCTGTGCCGGCAAGCTGAACAATGCCATGCGGCTGACCGCCATCAACGAGCGCGCCGAAATGATCGGCCTGAAACAGGGTCAAGGCGTGGCCGAGGCGAAGGCGATCTGTCCCGATCTCGATGTCGTCGAGGAGGATCTGGCCGCGGATCGCAAGCTTCTGGAAGCGATCGCCGATTGGTGCGACCGTTATACGCCGCTGGTGGCGATCGATGGTAAGGATGGGCTGTTTCTCGATATTACCGGCTGCGCCCATCTCTTCGGTGGCGAAGAGGCGCTGCTCGAGGACATCTTGATCCGGATTTCCCGGCTGGGCCTCGATGTGCGCGGCGCCATTTCCTCGGCGCCTGGCCTCTCATGGGCCGTTGCCCGCTTTGACGATAGCCGCATCGTTCCGCCGGAAGCCATGGAAGAAGCTCTGGCGCCGCTGCCCGTCGCCTCCTTAAGGCTTGGCGACGAGACTGTTGCGGCCTTGCAGAAGATGGGCCTGAAGCAGGTGGGCGATCTTCTAGCCGCGCCGCGGGCGCCGCTTGCCCGCCGTTTCGGCGCACAGCTGCTGTTACGGCTCGACCAGGCCGTCGGCCTCGTCGAGGAGCCGATTTCGCCGCGCCGGCCGGTCGCGCAATTGTCGGCCGAGCGACGGCTGGCCGAGCCGGTGCAGGCAGAAGACGATATTCTTAAGCTTGCCCGCCAGCTTGCCGAAACACTGAAGCCAGGGCTGGAGGCGCGCGGCATCGGTGGCCGTTCCTTCGAGCTCCTGCTCTTCCGGGTGGATGGTGCGGTTTTCCGTATCGCGGCCGGTGCGTCGCAGCCGTTGCGGGAACCGAGCCGGATCGCCAGCCTGTTCACGGAGCGCTTCGGCGCCATTCATGACGATCTCGATGTCGGCTATGGTTTCGAAATCGTCCGCCTCAATGTGCTTCAGCATGCGTCTTTCGATGCAATCCAGGGCGATTTCGTCGGAGAAGACCGCCAGGAAGGTTCGCTTGCCGCCTTTGTCGATCGCGTGGCCGCGCGGCTGGGGCCGGATTGCCTGCAGGGTTTTGAGCTGCGGGAGAGCCATACCCCCGAGCGGGCCGTGCGGCCGATGCCGGCCATGGGGCTTCTCGCTTCCCGGCGCCGGACAGGTCAGGAAGATGCCGGGTCCGGCTTTTTCCGGGGCGAACGGCCGTTGCGGCTGTTTCGCATGCCGGAGCTGGTCGAAACCATTGCCGCCGAAGTGCCTGATGGCCCTCCCCGGCAATTCCGCTGGCGGCGGGTCATGCATCGGGTCAGCCGGGCCGAAGGGCCGGAGCGGCTTTCGGCGGAATGGTGGCTCGAAGAAAGGGAAAAGGAAGAGCCTGCCCGCGATTATTTCCAGGTCGAGGATGAGGAGGGCCATCGTTTCTGGCTGTTCCGCAAGGGGCTCTATGGCCGAGGCGGCACGACGCCGGACTGGTACATGCATGGGGTCTTCGCATGAACGCGCGCCCGAGCTTCCACGAACCCGTACCCTTCTTCGAAATCGGGGTGAGAACGAATTTCTCCTTTCTCGAGGGAGCCTCGCATCCGGAGGAAATGGTGGCACAGGCCGCCCTCCTGAAGCTCTCCGGATTTGGGATTGCCGATCGCAATTCGGTTGCCGGTGTGGTCAAGGCGCATGCATATACCAAGCTTCTCCGGGAGAAATACAAAGAGGGTATTAAGAAAAATCTAGAGTTGCGTGCCAAGGGTGAGCCGGCAGAGCTTCTTTTGGAGCCGGTTCCTTTCCAGCCGGGCGCGCGCCTGGTGTTTTCGGACGGCACGCCTGACATTCTTGCCTATCCAGAAAACCGAAAAGGTTGGGCGCATCTCTGCCGGCTGCTGAGTGCCGGCAATCTCAGAGCCGAGAAGGGTTCCTGCCAGCTCGAAGAGGCCGATCTGGCGGAATGGGGCGACGAGATGATGCTGGCGCTTATTCCCGATGCGACAAGTGTCGAGACGCAGGAGGGGCAGGAAAAGCTGGAGCAATGCCTGAAGCGGCTATGGATGCGCTTCGGCCGGAAGTTTCACATGGTTCTGTCGCCGGCCTATGACGGGCGAGACCGGATGGTCTTCGCCACGCTCTCCATCATCGCACAGCGCAATGGCGTGCGGCTGATCGCCAGCAACCAGCCGCTCTATCATGCGACCGAACGCAAGCCGCTTGCCGATATCGTCGTTTCGATCCGCGAGCATGTGCCGATCGCCGAAGCCGGCTTCAGGCTGGCGGCCAATGCCGAACGCTATATGAAAGACGCTGCCGAGATAGCGCGTCTCTTCAGAGATTATCCGAAGGCCATCGCCAATACGCAGAAGTTTTTTAGCCGGCTGTCTTTCTCATTGGATGAGCTGAAGCATAACTATCCCGACGAAAGCACCAAGGGCGAAACTGTTGCGGAGACGCTGAAGCGACTGACTTGGGAGGGCGCCAGATGGCGGTTTCCTGAAGGGATTCCCCCAAAGATCTCGATGCAGATCGAGCATGAGCTCAAGCTCATCCGGGAGCGGCAATATGAGCCTTATTTCCTGACGGTGCATCGCATCATGGAGTTTGCCCGCAGTGCGAATATCCTATGCCAGGGACGCGGATCGGCGGCCAATTCGACGGTCTGCTATTGCCTCCGGATTACCGAGGTCAATCCGGAAATAACAAGCCTGCTTTTCGAGCGCTTCATCTCGACGGAACGCGAGGAGCCACCTGATATCGATGTCGATTTCGAGCACGAGAAGCGGGAGGAGGTCATCCAGTTCATCTACAGGCATTACAAAAAGGAGCATGCCGGGCTGACGGCGGCGGTCACCAGTTATCGGGCGCGCTCGGCCGGCCGCGAAGTGGCGAAAGCCTTCGGTCTGTCGGAGGATGTGCAGTCGGCTCTTGCGAGCGGCGTCTGGGGCTGGTCGACGGAGGAGCTGTCCGAGCGCGAGGCGAAGATTGCCGGCCTCGATCTCAAGGATAAGACGACACGGAACGTCCTTTCCTATGCCTCTACGCTGATGGGGTTTCCGCGGCACCTGACCCAGCATGTCGGCGGCTTCGTCATCACCCGGGATCGGCTGGATGAAGTCGTGCCGATCATGCATACGGCGATGGATGATCGCTACATGATCGAGTGGAACAAGGACGATCTCGACAATCTCAACATCTTGAAGATCGACGTGCTTGCACTCGGCATGCTGACCTGTCTTGCCAAGGCTTTCGACCTGCTGTTGCTGCATTACGACGTGAAGAAGGCGCTCGCCGATCTTGGAAGCAATGAATACCCTGATGGCGTGCCGGTTTATGACATGATCTGCCGCGCGGATACGATCGGCGTCTTTCAGATCGAAAGCCGGGCGCAGATGAGCATGCTGCCGCGTCTCCGTCCTCGCAGATTCTATGATCTGGTCATCGAGGTGGCGATTGTCCGACCCGGTCCCATCCAGGGCAATATGGTCCATCCTTACCTCAAGCGGCGGGATGACGTTCTTCATAATCGGCCGATTGATTACCATCGTCCGGAATTGAAGGCGGTCTTGGAAAGAACGCTAGGAGTGCCTCTATTTCAGGAACAGGCGATGCAGATCGCCATCACTGCGGCTGGATTTTCGCCCGCCAAGGCCGATCGGCTGCGCCGATCCATGGCGACGTTCAAGCGAACGGGGAAGGTGGACGAATTCAAGCAGGATATGGTCTCGGGCATGACCGCAAACGGTTACCCTCAGGACTTTGCCGAACGCTGTTTCAGCCAGATCGAAGGATTCGGCGAATATGGTTTTCCCGAAAGTCATGCGGCCTCCTTCGCCCTGCTCGTCTACGCCTCCTCCTGGCTCAAGGCCTATTATCCCGATGTCTTCTGTGCGGCGATCCTGAATTCGCAGCCGATGGGCTTCTATGCGCCGGCGCAGCTGGTGCGCGATGCACGCGAGCATGGCGTCGAGGTGCGGCCGGTGGATATCAATCGTTCCAGCTGGGATTGCCTGCTCGAACGGGGACGCTTCGATAAGGATGTGGTCGAGCCGCGCCACGCATCGATGCGCGGGATTATCAAGACGCAATGTGCCGTTCGTCTCGGCTTCCGGCAGGTCAAGGGTCTGTCCGAAGACGAGATGAAGCAGCTCGTCGAGCGTCGTAGCGATGGCTATCGGTCGGTGCGCGATCTCTGGCTGCGCTCCGGTCTTGCCAAGGCGCAGATCGAGCGTCTGGCGGATGCGGATGCGTTCGGCTCTATCGGCTTGAGCCGACGGGAGGCGCTATGGGCCGTGCGGGCGCTCGACGCCAGCAGCGCTGCCGAAAAGCTTCCTCTCTTCGATCTCGACGACCATGCGGAGCTGCAGGTCGAGCCGGTGGTTGCGCTGCCGGAAATGCTGCCAGGCGAGCAGGTCATCGAGGATTACCGCTATCTGTCGCTGTCGCTGAAGGCGCATCCGGTTTCCTTCCTACGCGCCGATTTTGCGCGGCAGGGCATCGTGCAAAGCCGGGATCTGCCAAAGGTGGCGAATGGGCGGATGGTGACGATCGCCGGTCTGGTGCTGGTGCGCCAGCGGCCTGGTTCGGCCAAGGGGGTGATCTTTATGACGCTGGAGGATGAGACCGGTGTCGCCAATGCGATCGTCTGGCCGAAGAAGTTCGAGAAATACCGCGCCATCGTCATGGGGGCGCGACTGGTGAAGATTCGTGGCCGGCTGCAGAGCGAGAGCGGCGTCATCCATGTGGTGGTCGATCATATCGAGGACATGACGCCGGCGCTTGGCATTCTTCAGCGCGAGGCACGGCGTTTCGGCGTCAGCGAACGAGCGGATGAGGCGCTGCGGCCGACCATGGATCACAGGCAGAAGACCTCAGCCTTGCCGCCAGGCGCATCCGGTGCGGGCGCAGCGAAAGAAGGCCGCAGCCATGGTGCCGAAACAGCCAGAGTCATGCCGCGAGGCCGCAATTTTCATTGAGGTTGCAAGCTTCGTATCGAGCAAAAGCCTCGGAACTCGGCCAGCGGACGAGATTCGAATCGTTTCTTTCTTGACAAAGAGCGTCTTCTTTAGCAGATAACAAGACAGCGGATGTCATGTTTGACGGGCTGAGCGAAGAATGCTGGTTTGCAGTTGTAATTACATCACCGACAAAGAAATCCGGGACGTTATCAACGAGTTCCTTGATCAGGACTGTTGGCAGCTCATCGTTCCCGCCAAGGTTTATCATGCGATGGAAAAGCGCGGTCGTTGCTGCGGCTGCTTCCCGAATGTCGTTGATATCATTATACAGACAACCCAAGATTATCATGCCCGTCGCCACTCGACGGAAGCGGAAATATTTGATTTCATGTCCCGCCTGAAAAAATTCCATGAAGACAACAGGAGAGCGGACATTGAAAGGCGACAAAAAAGTCATCGAGCGGCTTAACGAGGCACTCTTCCTCGAGCTTGGCGCAGTCAACCAATATTGGGTTCACTACAGACTCCTCGAAGACTGGGGCTACACGAAGCTTGCCAAGAAAGAGCGCGCAGAATCCATCGAGGAGATGCAGCACGCCGATCGCCTCGTTGCCCGCATCATCTTCCTCGAAGGTCATCCGAACCTGCAGACGCTCGCGCCGCTGCGCATCGGTCAGAATGTCAAGGAAGTGCTGGAAGCCGATCTGGCCGGCGAATATGATGCGCGCACGGCCTATAAGAAATCCCGCGATATCTGTCACGATGCCGGCGACTATGTTTCCATGAAGCTGTTCGAAGAGCTTCTTGCGGACGAGGAAGGCCATATCGATTTCCTCGAAACCCAGCTCGAACTGCTCGGGAAGATCGGCGAAGCCAAATACGGTCAGCTGAATGCCGACTCGGCTGATTCCGCGGAATAATCGACATCTTGCAGAACCGGCCGCGAAAGCGGCCGGTTCTCCCCTATTCAGTCCTCGGCCTTCAGGCCGGCCAGATGGCTGAATTCCGAAACCACCTGCTCGTAGACCGATCGCTTGAAGGGAACGATCAGATCGGGAAGCTCGGCTATGGGCTTCCACTCCCAAGCGTTGAATTCAGGCTCGTGACCGCCCGGCGGCGGATTGATGGCGATTTCACCCTCATCGCCGTCGAAGCGGAAGGCGAACCAGCGCTGCGTCTGGCCGCGGTATTTTCCCCTGAGCCCGATGCCGATCAGTTGCGGCGGCAGATCGTAATTGATCCAGTCCGAGGCTTCCGCCAGCAGGGTCACGGTTTTCATGCCCGTTTCCTCGTAAAGCTCGCGATAGGCTGCCTTTAGCGGATCTTCACCCTCGTCGATACCGCCCTGCGGCATCTGCCAGAGCTGCGGCGAGCCGTCATATTCGGAATTGCCATCCGGAATGCGACGCCCGGCCCAAACCAGGCCTTCCCGATTCAGGACCATGATGCCGACACAGGGGCGGTAGGGCAGGTCTTCGGCTCTTACGGGCGCGTGGGGCGTGCTCATTTCTCTCTCCAGCGATCAGGCCCGGGAACAGGCCAAGGGGGTCAGGGATGTTTCGGGTCGTCGGCAAGCGCCGAGACGGCGACGATTTCAATGCCGCGCATGGCGGCCTCCTCGCTCCATTTGCCGATGGCATCGACACTCTCGTCGAAGGCGGAGGCCACCCCGATCGCGGAGCCGTTGCGGCGGGCAATGCGCTCCAGCTCGTCGAGTTTCCTGAGGATGGCGTCCTGCTGCAGTTCTCCGTCGAGCTGCACGTCGGCAAAAGCATGCGGCACTTCCAGCGTGTTGGCGAGCGTTCCGGATTTGGATTGTGCCGAAGAGCCGTCATCCAGGAACAGCAGGCCGCGCTTGCCGATGTCGCGCAGCACGGGTTCCATGGCGCCGGGATTGGCGAGGAAACGACCGCCGAGATAGTTCATGACACCGGTATAATTGGTGATCTTGCCCATCGCCTTGTGCAGGTTGTCGAGGTTCTTTGCCGCCGAAAGAGAGGTCAGCAGAGTATCGGGGCCGGGATTGTTGCTGGGATAGTCGAAGGGCTCGAACGGCACCTGGATGAGGATCTCGTGGCCGCCGCGCCTTGCTTCCTGCATCCAGCGCTGCAGGCTGTTGCCGCTGACGGCAAAGGCGAGCGTGATGTCCTCCGGCAGCTTTTCGATGGCGCGCTGCGTGCCGGTTTGGCTCAGCCCAAGGCCACTAACGACGATGGCAACACGGGTGCCCCGCGCGCCGGACCAGGGCCGCGCATATTGATCCATCGGCCGCAGGCCGCTTGGCCCGATAATCGGCAGTTTGCCAAAGGGCGAATCCTCCAGCAGGCTGTCATTCGGCGTTGCCGCCATGCGTGGGTCCTGGCCCACCTGATTGGCATTGATCAGGATCGGGCCGCTGCCATCACGGTTGTTTGGGCTGAACATGGTGACGACCGAACCATCGCCGGTCACCACGCGCGTGGTATTGGCGCCGGATTGCGGATCGACTTGAGTCAATCCGGCCTGACCGGCTTGTTCGGTGCTCCCCGGTTTGGCTTCGGCTGCAGGTGCCGGGTCTTCCTTCTTTGCCGTTTCGGCCGGCAGAGTTTTTTGTAGGGGATCGCGCATCAGCGCGGAATAGAGCGAAAAGCCTGCGATCGCGATCAGGCAGAAGCCGCCTAGAATGCGTCCAAAGGGGATGGAGCGCCGCTGGCGGCCGGGGCCGCGATTTTGTCCCAACGGTGCATGCAAGTCCGTTCCCAAGTTCCAATCCACCCCAAGCGGAAAACTCTATTGGCCTAGAGCGTATCGCTCAAGGCGAAGCGGAAAAATGCCCGCGGCACTCAAAGCGTTAAAACATGAACAAAACTGTTCAGAACGACGTCGGATTCAGAGGCTGATCGAGGAAGCGCGGAACGATATGCCTATCCCGCTCCCTTATCATGAAAGCGCCGGGTCTGTTTCCAGCCCGGCGCCAATCCTTACTTGGAGGAAACCGCCTTTTCGGGGTTCGGCGGGAAGGCCGGATCGGTCTTGGCGCCGCGCAGCAGGTCGAGCGCGTAGTTGAGCTGGATATCGTCCTTCGGGTCCGGCGGCACGTAGGCCGAAGAGCCGGAGCCCTTGTCGGTCTCGCTCTGGCCCTTTATGTGGCCCGGTAGGCTGGATTCGCCTTCCGCCGTCAGCTTGCCCTTCAGATCATCCGGCAGCGGCTGGTCGACTTTGATGTCAGGCGTGATGCCGGTACCCTGGATCGAGCGGCCCGACGGCGTGTAATAGAGCGCCGTCGTCAGGCGCAGAGCGCCGTTGCCGTCGCCCAGGGGAATGATCGTCTGGACAGAGCCCTTGCCGAAGGACTGCGTGCCGAGAACGGTGGCGCGGCGCAGATCCTGCAAGGCGCCTGCGACAATCTCCGAGGCGGAGGCCGAACCGCCGTTGGTGAGCACGATGATCGGCTTACCGTCGGTCAGATCGCCGGGAGTGGCGTTGAAGCGGCGGGTTTCGTCCGGATTGCGGCCGCGCGTGGAAACGATCTCGCCACGCTCGAGCACGTCGTCGGCAACGTTGATCGCCTGGTCGAGCAGGCCGCCCGGGTTGAGGCGCAGGTCGAGGACATAGCCCTTCAGCTTGTCGGCCGGAATGTCCTTCTTGATCTTAGCGATCGCGGCTTCAAGATCCGGCGTCGTCTTTTCCGTAAAGGAGATGATGCGGATATAGCCGACATCGCCGCCTTCCTCGCGCGACTTGACGGCGGCAACGGCGATAACGTCGCGAACAACGGTGAGCTCGATCGGCTTGTCGACGCCCTTACGCATCAGGGTGAGCTTGATCGGCGTCTTGACCGGGCCGCGCATCTTTTCGACGGCGTCTTCCAGCTTCAGCCCGCGGACGGACTGACCGTCGATGGCGGTGATATAGTCGCCGGCAAGGACGCCGGCCTTGGCAGCGGGCGTATCGTCGATCGGGGTGATGACCTTGACGAGGTCGTTGTCCATCGTCACTTCGATGCCGAGACCGCCGAATTCACCCTTGGTCTGGGTGCGCATGTCTTCCGCATCCTTGGCGTTCATGTAGCTCGAATGCGGGTCCAGCGAAGACAGCATGCCGTTGATGGCGGCTTCGACGAGCTTGTCTTCCTGGGGAGGGGTCACATACTGCGCGCGGACGCGCTCAAAGACGTCGCCGAAAATCGACAACTCCTTGTAGGTGGAAGTGCCAGCAGCTTCCGCCGGCGCTACCGCCGAGTAGATAACGCCCATCGCGGTCGCACCCATCAATGCGCCAACGAGAACAAGAGAAGCCCTACGTATCATTGCGTGCCTTTCCAGTGTCTTTGGAGGTCCACCAGGGCCGAGAATCGACTGGTTTTCCATCTTTTCGGAATTCAATGTAAAGCGTTGGCCGATCTGTTTCCAGCGCCAATGCGGTCGCGCTTGCGACTCTTTTCTGGCCCATTGTGGCAAGCGGTTCGCCAGCGAAGACGAATCTGCCAGGGCGCGTCTTGATCGCGTCCATGCCCGACAGCACCATGTGATAGCCGTCGCCCGTATCCAAGATGATCATCTGTCCGTAGCTGCGAAACGCGCCGGCATAGACGACCGTGCCGTCGGCGGGAGCCGTGACCAGTGCTTCAGGGCCGGTCGCGACGGTCAGTCCCATCGCTGTGTGGCCGGTGCCATCGTCGTCGCCGAACTGGCGGAGAATATCGCCCGCCACGGGCAGCTCCAACTTTTTCTTCAGGTCTGAAAAGGGATATGCGGGCGTAATGCGGTTTTTATCGGGCACACCATTCTCGGCAAGGGCCTTCGCCTGCTCGCGCTGCTGTTCGCTCATCTGCGCTCGGCGCGCCTCTTCCGCGCGGGCAGCAGCGGCGGCGTCGCGCACCGAGCCGATCTGGCTTTCCAGCGAGGCGACGAGACCTTCCAGGCTGGTTGCCTGGCCCGCCAGCTCTTCCGCGCGCTTGCGCTCCGCCTCGAGCTGGGCGGCATTCTCCTTGCTGTGCTTGTCGTTTTCGGCAATCAGCAGATCCATGCGCCGCTCCTCCTCCAGACTGTTGGTCATGGTGGCGGTGAAGCTCGCTTTTTCGGCGGCGGCATCGGCCTGCAACTTGCTGAGATCGGTCAGATCGGCGATGAGCTTGTCCGTCTCCTTACGCATTCCGGGCACGACGGCGCCGAGAAGAATGGCGCTGCGCACCGAGGCGAGCGCATCGTCCGGCGTTACCAGCAATGCCGGCGGGGGGTTGCGGCCCATGCGCTCGAGAGCGCCCAGCACTTCGGCGAGCAGGGCGCGACGATCATGCAGAGAAGCGCGGATCTTGCCTTCCTTGACGGCAAGGTTCGTTAGCGTCTTCTCGCTTTGCTGGATCTTGCGATCCAAATCCTTGCGGCGGGCGGCACTGTCGATCAGTGCCTGGCGCAGGCTGGCGGTGCTCTTGTCGAGCGAGGCGATGCTGTCTTCCAGCTCCTTCGTCTTGCTGGAGGAAAGACTGATCGTCTTGGAAAGTGCATCGAGCTGCGTGCGGGTTTCGTCGCGTTTGCGTGCAAGGTCTGCCGCCGGATCAGGCGCCTCCTGTGCGGACGGCGGGATCGAAGCCGTCCTCGAAGTACGATCATCGGGTGCCTGCGGCGCGATGGCATCGGCTTCCTGGGCGACGGCGACGTCCTCCCGAGAGAAAGGGCCTGCCATATAGACGCCCATGCCGAGCGTTGCCGCCAAAGCTGGCAGCACGATACGCGAAAGCATGGGCGGGGCTTTTCTCATCCAGTCGGTTCGGCCTGGTCCTTCGGATCACGCGAAAATAAGCTGATTTGCCGCGATCATCTAGGGCATTTCTGCTTTTCTTCGAATCGCGAAAACGCTCTATGTTCTTGTTTCTCTACGCATTCCGGACGGAAAACCGCTGCGCACTTTTCCTGGAAATGCTCCAGGAAGCATCGTCATTTTCAGGGCGGGAATCAAAACACGCCTGTGTGAGCGTTTCGTTAACGCAAAAACGGCGAAAGCCAAACTGTTTTCAAAACAGGTGGAGCAATCACACCCGGTGGTAGGGGTGCCCGGAGAGGATGGTCACGGCGCGGTAGAGCTGTTCGGCAATCAGGATGCGCACGAGCTGGTGCGGCCAGGTCAGCTTGCCCAGGCAAATGGTCATGTCGGCCTTGTCGTAGAGGGCAGGGTCGAGGCCATCGGCGCCGCCGATCGCGATCGTCAGGTCGCGCTTGCCCTGATCGCGGTATGCTCCGAGCATGGCGGCGAAGGCCTCGCTGTCGAGCGCCTTGCCGCGTTCGTCGAGAAGGATGAGGACACCGCCTTCGGGATGCGCCTTCTGCAGCAGGCCCGCCTCTTCGCGCTTGCGGGTCTCGCTATTGGAGGCGCGGCTTTCGCCAACCTCGGTCATGCGTGCCATTTCCAGGCCGATGGCCGGCCCGGCCTTGGCGAAACGGTCGAGATAACGAGCCGCAAGATCCTTTTCAGGGCCGGCTTTCAGCCGTCCCACCGCAAAAAGACCTATCCGCATTCCCGCTCCCACGCATATCCGCCGTCATGGCGGCACAAAACCAAACTCTTACCGGAGGCTTCATCTCCGGCGATCAAAAAGCTGCGCAGTAAACCTGCACACAGAGGAGCCGGGAAGGCGCCTTTGGATTATTCCGCATTTTGGACGGAAAACCGCCTGCGCGCTTTCCCGAAAATGCGGTCGCTCCGCTAGTGCAGCGTGCCTTCGTCGAGATCGGGTGCTGCCCACATCTTTTCGATGTTGTAGAACTCACGGATCTCGGGTCTGAAGACATGAACGATGATGTCGCCGGTGTCGATCAACACCCAGTCGCCGCCATCGAGACCCTCGACGCGGGCATTGCCGAAGCCCTCGTCCTTGAGATCGGTCATGAGATGGTCGGCAATCGCCAGGACATGGCGGTTCGATCGGCCGGAGACGACGACCATGTAGTCTCCAAGCGCAGACTTGCCAGCAATGTCGATGGTGACGATATTTTCGGCCTTGGAATCCTCGAGGCTTGCGAGGACGGCTTGCAGGGCGCGGGCAGCGGCATCGGCGCCACGTTCCGAGCTCTTCGGGATAACGACAGGCGTTCTTCCCTTGGCGTGTACTGTTGTCAGTGCTCTTCCTTCCTTGAGTAACAGAACATGCACGTGAGTGATCTGAGTCGATCACGTTATAAAGATAGGCATCAAAGCATTAAGGTTTCAAGACGGAGACGCTCAACTTCGGGCGTTCAAGACAAGGATTTGTGCCTGAATAGCGCTCTTTTGCACCAGATATGGGTGAATATCCGTCGCGATGGCCAAAAATCAGCTCTTCGGGTTTACTCCGTCGACGAGGATGAGGTTGCGGCTGAGCGCCTCATCGCGAATGTCGAGCGCATGTGCATATTCGGGCGAGCGATACCAGGCTCTTGCCTGCTCGATATCGGGAAATTCCACGATCACGACCGCCTGCGGCAACCAATCACCCTCCAACTGCTCGATCGGGCCGCCGCGAGCGAGATAACGGCCGCCATATTGGGCTATGGAAGCGGCTGCGCGGGTCCGGTAGGTCTGGAAAGCCCCGGCATCGCTCACCGTGACATCGGAGATGATATAGGCTGGCATCGTTTTTCCCATCCATGCGATGATCAAGAGATCGCGCCACTCCTGTTTGGAGTGCGCTGTTGTATTGGAAATCAGATAGGCCGCTACCGTCTTCCGTCCATTCTCCCCGGCATGTACAGGCGCGCGAAAGCCGCCTATAAACCATTGAGACCAAACCGTTACAGGTGCCATGACCGACACTCCGCAGCCATCGTTGAAGCCCATCCTCCGCATCAGTTTTTCGGGGCAGGATCGGCTCGGGCGCGGCAAGATGGAGCTTCTCGAACATATTCAGGAGACCGGCTCGATCTCGGCCGCCGGCCGCGCCATGGACATGTCCTACCGCCGGGCATGGCTGCTCATAAGCGAATTGAACCATATGTTCCGCGAGCCTGTGGTGGAGTCGCAGCGCGGTGGGCAGAAGGGTGGCGGCGCGGCCCTGACGCCGTTCGGTGAGGAGTTGCTGCAGCGTTTCCGTGGCATGGAAACGACGCTGCGGGCGGCAATCGCCGATGACCTGAACTGGCTCGAAGCCAATCGCAACCCCGCTAAGGCTTCCCAGGAAAAATCCTGATCAATGTTCGAGCGCCACGGTCTTGATGACCGCATGGATCGGCAGGCCGATGCGTAATCCCAGCCGCTCGGCGGAGAATTGCGTGATGCGTGCAAGCACCGCGTCGCCGCCGCAATCGATCCTGATCTCTGCCGTTCCGTCCGCGGCCGCACCGATCCCCAGCACTTCGCCGTCGAGGATATTGAGGGCGCTGAGACCCTCCGGCCGCGTCGTCGCCACCATGACGTCACGGGCGGGAATATGGACACGCACCGTTTTGCCGATCGCGGCTGCCTTTCCCGGTACGATCAGTCTTGCCGCCTTCAGGGCGACGACCGTGAGATGATTGTTATCGTCGATCGCCTCGACGCGGCCTTCCAGCAGCACGCCGGCTTCGCGGCGATCCGCCGCCAGCGGGCCGGAGAGCTGGCTGAAGATATCGACGGCGGCGCCGATCGTCTCGACCTTGCCGTCGCGCATGACGACGACGCGGTTTGCGAGCCGCGCCACCTCGGCGATGGAGTGGCTGACATAGATGATCGGGATCTTCGTCTCGTCGCGCAGGCGTTCGAGATAGGGCAGGATTTCCGCCTTGCGGGCTTCATCGAGCGCCGCAAGCGGCTCGTCCATCAGCAGGAGCCGCGGCGAAGAGAGCAGGGCGCGGCCGATCGCGACGCGCTGTTTCTCGCCGCCGGAGAGTTTTGCCGGCCGGCGATCGAGCAGGGCGGCGATACCAAGCAGATCGACGACGCCATCAAAACTCTCGTTGCGCTCGCTCCTGGGTGCGAACCAGCGGCCGTAATTGAGGTTCTGCCGCACGGATAGATGCGGGAACAGGCGTGCCTCCTGAAAGACATAGCCGAAGCGGCGGCGGTGACGCGGCACGAAGATCTGCCTGTGGGTGTCGGCAAGCACGGTATCATCGAGGCTGACGCGGCCGTGATCGGGTCGGGTCAGGCCGGCAATGATGCGGACGATCGACGTCTTGCCGGAGCCGGAGCGGCCGAAGAGGGCCGTCACGCCGCCATCGGAGGTGAAGGAGGCCTCCAGCGAAAAGGCGCCGAGGCGGTGGCGGATATCGACCGAGAGCGTCATTCGAAATCCACCCTGCGGCCGGCAAGATAGGCGAGGAATTCCGAGGCGAGCAGCGCCGCCATGGAAATGACGATGGCGACGATCGTGAGCCGCATGGCGCCGGCATCGCCGCCTGGAACCTGGGTGAAGGTATAGATGGCAGACGATAGCGTCTGGGTCTCGCCGGGAATGTTGGAGACGAAGGTGATGGTGGCGCCAAACTCGCCCATGGCCTTGGCGAAGGAGAGGATCATGCCGGCGATGATGCCGGGCAGGATCAGCGGCAGCGTCACGGTCACAAAGGTCCAGATGGGGCTGGCGCCCAATGTGCCGGCGGCTTCCTCCAATTTGCGGTCGACTGCCTCGACCGACAGGCGAATGCTTCGGACCATCAGCGGAAAGCCCATGACGCCGCAGGCAAGCGCGGCGCCCGTCCAGCGGAAGGAGAAGACGAGGCCGAGATATTGCTCGAATAATGCACCGATCGGTCCCTTGCGGCCGAAGAGGATGAGGAGGATGAAGCCGGTGACGACAGGGGGCAGGATCAGCGGCAGGTGAATGAAGCCATTGAGGATCGATTTGCACCAGAAACGCCCGCGGGCAAGCAGAAGTGCCGCGCCGATGCCGAAGGGCAGGCTCACCAGCATGGCGACGATGGAAACGCGCAGGCTCAGCTCTATGGCTGTCCATTCGTCGCTGCTCAAACCCAACGCGTCCAAATTCCGCCCCTTTAAACATCTCAGGCTCGCCACGGCCGGCGAGCCTGAGGATTGAACCTTCCTTGCCCAATCAACGGCAATGACGCTCACTGCTTCAGGATGGTGAAGCCCTCATGCTCGAAGAAGGGAACAGCCTTAGCCGATTTCAGATAGTCAAAATAGGCTTGTACGTCCGGGTTCTTGCTGCTGCTGGTGATGGCGATCGGATAGACGATCGGCGGGTGGCTGTCGGCGGGGAAGGTGCCGACGACGGCAACGCCCGGATCGGCCGAGACGTCGGTCTGATAGACGATGCCATAGGGCGCTTCGCCGCGCGAAACTAGAGCGAGGGCAGCACGCACGCTTTCAGCGCCGGCAACCTTCTTTTCGACGGAAGCCCAGATGCCGAGCTTTTCCAGTGCCGTCTTGCCATATTTGCCCGCCGGAACCGATTCCGGCTGGCCGATCGCCAGGCGGCCGTCGCCGAGCAGGTTAGCCAGATCGAAGCCCTGCTTGATCTCGATCGGCTTCGCCTTGTCCTTGGCGGCGACGAGAACGAGCTTGTTACCCAGCAGGTTGACGCGGCTGTCGTCCTTGATCAGCTTCTTGCCGGCGACATAATCCATCCAGTTGGTGTCGGCGGAGATGAAAACATCGGCCGGCGCGCCGTTTTCAAGCTGTTTTGCAAGCGGTCCGCTCGCCGCGTAGGAGACGGTGACTTCTTTGCCGGTTTCCTTGGTGAAGGCGGCGTCGGCATTGTCGAGCGCGTTCTTCATGCTGGCGGCAGCAAAGACCACGATCTTATCCGCGGCGAAGGCCGGCGTCGGAATGATTGAAAGGCCGAGCCATGCGGCTGATGCTGCGGCGGTTGCAAGCTTGATCCATTGGCGTCGGCTGGTGGTCATGTTAATTCTCCCCAAGGATGTCGACATATTTTGAGAGATATAACGGCACGTGAGGCTTGGCTAGGGGATGTATTTGCAAAAATACATCGCGATATGATCGCGTAAGCCTACGAATTCTATGGATTTTCCGTGGCGCAGCGCATATGAACGGTTTGGGGCATTACAAAAATGCATGACTGAATTTGCCCAGCGGATTGGCGAACGCTCACGAAGCAAGACGTAACGTTACGATCCGTGCGATCTCGCGCCATTCTTTCGCCGAATTAAGTCCCACACTGAAAATCAGACAGGGAGAAATCCGCAAAAGAAGCGTTTTTTGGGCAGAAAATTTCCGCAGTCATGCGTCATATGCATTGCTGCATTGCGCAATCGCCCATTTATCATTCGGTAAAATCTGGTAAAACATAATCATCGAAACGGCGATCTCCTCCTCCCAATGCCGTTCGATATGGATCAGCAACTCTCCTCCTCCCAGTTGCTGATCAGGTTCAAAAGCCCGACGCACCTCCTCCCGCGTCGGGCTTTTTATTTTCCAGGCTTCCCGAAAAATTGGCGGAATTATTGTGCGGCTCGCAAGGCGGTCGAGCTGAGCGTTGAGCGTGGTCCGTGGATGAAGGTCCAGGCCGGCGCCCGCTTCTTCCAGAGCACGCGGGCATCATCCTCATCGACGCGGGCGTAGTGGAAGGTCTTTGCCATCTTGGCCGAGAGATAGGAGAGCGTCGATCCCGGCCGGTCGATGACGGCAATCGGGAAAGTGCGAGCGATCTCTTCCCATTTCTGCCAGCGATGGAACGTGTTCAGGCTGTCGGCGCCCATGATCCAGATGAAGTGGACATGGCGGTTGCGCGCCTTCACATGCGCCAGCGTATTGGCCGTATAGCTCATGCCCAGCGTCTGTTCGAATGCTGTCACCTTGATGCGCGGATTGTGGAGGATTTGCTCGCTGAGCGCGATGCGCTCGGCAAGCGGCGCCAGATGATTGCGGCTCTTCAGCGGGTTGCCTGGCGTTACCATCCACCAGAGCTGATCAAGGCCCAGCCGGCGGATGGCGATCTCGGCGACGAGTGCATGGCCTTCATGCGGCGGGTTGAACGAGCCGCCGAAAAGACCGACCACCATGTCGCGCTCGGCATGGGGCATGCGCAGATAGCGTTGATCGATCTCTTCTTTCAGCACGTCAGGGCCGTATCTGTCCGGTGCCGCGAACGCGATATTTGAAGGAAGTGAGCTGCTCGACGCCGACAGGCCCGCGCGCATGCATCTTGCCAGTGGCGATGCCGATTTCCGCGCCCATGCCGAATTCGCCGCCATCGGCAAATTGCGTCGACGCATTGTGCAGCAGGATCGCCGAATCGATCTCGGTGAAGAAGCGTTCGACAACGGCCGGATCCTCGGCGATCACCGCCTCGGTATGGTTCGACGAATATCTGTCTATATGGGTGATTGCGCCGGAAATACCGTCAACCAGCGCCACCGAGATGATTGCGGCCAGATATTCGGTCGTCCAGTCTTCTTCGGTCGCCGCCTTCAGACCGGGTGCAAGCTTCAGCACGTCAGCCGAAGCACGGATTTCGCAGCCTGCCACGGCAAGGCCGTCGAGCAGCGGCTTCAGGTGGGTGGAAGCGACCTTCTTGTCGACCAGCAGCGTTTCGGCGGCACCGCAGATGCCCGTGCGGCGCATCTTCGCGTTGACGACGATGGATTTCGCCATCTCCAGATCGGCCGAAGCATCGACATAGATGTGGCAGAGGCCTTCGAGATGGGCAAACACCGGCACGCGCGCCTCGGTCTGGACGCGTCCCACGAGGCTCTTGCCGCCGCGCGGCACGATAACGTCGATATTGCCTTCGAGGCCGCGCAGCATGGCGCCAACGGCGGCGCGATCGCTGACAGGTACGAGCTGGATTGCGTGTTCCGGCAGGCCTGCCGCCTTCAGTCCCTCGACCAGGCACTCATGGATTGCCTGCGAGGAGCGGCGCGAATCACTGCCGCAACGCAGGATCACGGCATTGCCGGCCTTCAGGCACAGTGCGCCGGCATCGGCCGTCACGTTCGGCCGGCTTTCGAAGATGACGCCGATGACGCCGAGCGGCGTGCGGACGCGCTCGATCTTCAGGCCGTTCGGGCGGTCCCAGGCGGCAATGACTTCGCCGACGGGATCGGCGAGGGCCGCGATGGCGCGAATGCCTTCGGCCATCTCGGCGACGCGCTTGTCGTTCAGCGTCAGGCGATCGACGAAGGAGGCGAGCATATCGGTGCCTTCGACGTCCTTCAGGTCTTTGGCGTTTTCAGCGAGGATGTGATCCTTGCGGGCCAGAATGGCGTCCGCCATGGCATTCAACGCCTTGTTCTTGCTCTCAGTCGAAGCAAAGGCCAACGGTCGCGACGCAGCCCGGGCCTTGCGACCGATATCGTTCATCAGCGCGTCGATGTCGGGGCTTTGGGCGACAGTATCAAGCATGAGCTTCGTCCTTCTTCGATTTCTCGGCCTTTGTCTTGACGGATGACGTCATGACGAGGTCGTCGCGATGCACCATGGCGGCGCGGCCGGCATAGCCAAGGATTGCCTCGATCTCAGCCGACTTGCGGCCGGTGATCTGGCGCGCCTCTTCGGCATCGTAGCCAACGAGGCCGCGGGCGATCTCGCGGCCAGACGGGCCGATGACGGCGACGGTGTCACCGCGGCCGAAATGGCCGACGACTTTGCGCACGCCGGCGGGCAGCAGGCTCTTGCCGGCGCCGAGTGCGGTGACTGCGCCATCGTCGACATGCAATTCGCCGGCCGGCTGTAGCTGCCCGGCAATCCAGGTCTTGCGGGCGGTGACGGGCGTGCCTGACGGCGCAAACCAGGAGGAGCGGGCGCCGCTTTCGATCGCGTTCAGCGGCCGGTCGGTCTTGCCCGATGCGATAATCATGGCGCAGCCCGCGCCGGTCGCGATCTTGCCGGCATCGATCTTCGTGCGCATGCCGCCGCGCGAGAGTTCCGAGGCGGCACCGCCGGCCATAGCTTCAATCTCATGCGTGATTTCGCCGATCGTATCGAGGAATTTCGCCTGTGGGTCCAGATGCGGCGGCGCTGTATAGAGCCCGTCGATATCAGACAGCAGCACCAAAAGGTCGGCGCCGGTCATGGTGGCGACGCGGGCGGCGAGGCGGTCATTGTCGCCATAGCGGATTTCGCTGGTCGCGACCGTATCGTTCTCATTGATGATCGGCACGGCGCCGATCTTCAGGAGCTGGTTGATGGTGGCGCGGGCGTTCAGATAACGGCGGCGCTCCTCGGTATCGCCGAGCGTCAGCAGGATCTGGCCGGCGACGATATTGTCATGCGACAGGCTTTCCGACCAGGCACGGGCAAGTGAGATCTGGCCGACGGCCGCCGCCGCCTGGCTTTCTTCCAGCTTCAGCGCGCCGGAGGGCAGGTCGAGCACGGAGCGGCCAAGCGCGATTGCGCCCGAGGAAACCACAAGGATATCGATGCCCTTGGCCTTCAATGCGGCGATATCGGCGCACATGCCGTCGAGCCAGGATTTCTTCAAGCCGGTCTTGCGATCGACCAGGAGAGCGGAGCCGATCTTGATGACGATGCGGCGGTAGCGGTCGAGCGGCTTGCGGGCAGTCATCCCTGATGATCCCCGTCTTCATTAAGACGTTCGTCAGCGGCCTCATCGTCGGCGGCCTGCATGTCGCGGTGCCGCACTTTCGGCGACTTTGCCGGCTTGTCCGCTTCGCCGGCATTGGCTTCGACAATGACGTCGCGCAGCGCGCGCAGCACTTCCGTCATGCCGCGGCCGGTGACGGCGGAAATCTGGAAGGGCGTCTTGCCACAGGCCCGCGCCAATTCGCGCGTCTTCTTCTTCAGCGTTTCTTCGTCCACCACGTCGATTTGCGAGAGAGCGACGATTTCAGGCTTGTCGGGGATACTGTTGCCGTAGGCTTCGAGCTCGTGCTTCACGGTCTTGTAGGCCTTGCCGACCTTTTCCTCCTGGGCGGAAACCAGATGCAGCAGCACGCGGGTGCGCTCGACATGGCCGAGGAAACGGTCGCCGATGCCCACACCTTCATGAGCGCCCTCGATCAGGCCGGGAATGTCGGCGAGAATGAACTCCTGGCCATCAATGGTGGCAACACCAAGATTGGGATGCAGCGTCGTGAAGGGATAGTTGGCGATCTTCGGCCGTGCACGGCTGACGGCGGCGAGAAAAGTCGATTTTCCTGCATTCGGCAGACCGACAAGACCGGCATCGGCGATCAGCTTCAGCCGCAGCCAGATGGTCTTTTCTTCGCCCGGCAGGCCGGGATTGGCCCAATCCGGCGCCTGGTTGACCGAGGATTTGAAATAGGCGTTGCCGAAACCGCCATTGCCGCCGGCGGCAAGGCGGAAACGCTGGCCTTCCTGCGTGATGTCGCAGATCAGGGTCTCGCCATCCTCTTCGAAGATCTGCGTGCCGACAGGCACCTTCAGCGTCACATCTTCGCCCTTGGCGCCGGCGCGGTTCTTGCCCATGCCGTGCGTGCCGATCGTGGCTTTGAAATGCTGCTGGTAGCGGAAGTCGATCAACGTATTCAGGCCGTTGACGGCCTCGACCCAGACATCGCCGCCACGGCCGCCGTCGCCGCCATCGGGGCCGCCGAATTCGATGAACTTCTCGCGGCGGAAGGAGACGCTGCCCGCGCCGCCATCGCCTGAGCGAATATAGACTTTTGCTTCATCGAGAAATTTCATCTTACGTCCGTCACTCGGTGTCGCGCATATCCCTTCGGATCGAATGGGATTCACAAAAGCCTATGCGCTCTTTTCAATATGTGCCGCTCGCTCTGCATCCAAAAGACGCATCGGGCGGCCGTTTGCCCGTCATGTCGCCTTCGATATAGGCGCTTCGGGCTGAGGTCAAAGAATATCGTGCTGCTCCAGTGCCATAAAGGGGCGGAACTGCATGATTGGTATGACGGTCATCGCCGGTTTGGCCGGCGATGACCGATTTTCAGGGCCTTAGGCCGCATGCGAGAGCCGCAGCGCGCCCGGTTTCAGCACGGTTTCGATATGCGGAACCATGGTGTTGCGGGCAAAGCTGTAGATCTCCGAGCAACCTGTGATCTCGAAGCCGAGCTTCTGCTGCAGCTTCAAGGATGCCGGATTGTCGGCGAAGACGCCGGAATGAACGGCGACTTCGGGCATGCGGCGGGCAAAACGTTCGAGCGAAGCCTTGACCGCTTCGGTCATGATGCCTTGCCGCCAGTAGAAGCGGTTCAGCCAGTAACCGAGGTGCCAGCGGTCGTGGCGAAGCTCGATGCCGACGCAGCCGATGTGGGCATCATCCCGCTCGGTGATGGCGAGCTCCCAATCGACACCGAGGCCAGAGGTGTGCTCGACCAGCCAGTCGAGCGCATCCTGCCTGTCATACGGCGCGGGAACGCGGGCCAGCATGCGGGTGACGGCGAAATCCGAAAGCGATTCCGCAATCATATCGGCATCGCTGAGCCGGTGCGGACGCAGCGTCAGTCGGCCGGTCTGGATGACCGGCGTTGGCCCAGGCATCAGAATCCTGGCGTCACGGCGGGTGAGGGCGAGAGCGTTCATCTCATGCCTCCCCAGCTGCGCAGCGAGATCCAGGTCTTGCGGTCGAGCCTGTACCATTCGACCGGCACGGTGCTGCCGAGCGCCAGCGACGCGGCAAGGCCGGATCCCTGGAACTGGAAGCCGCACTTCTGGACGACACGCCTCGATGCAACGTTCGTTACCCGGCAACGGGCATCGATCTGCGCGACGTTCTCACGCGTGCGGAAGACCATGTCGATAAGGGCATGGGCCGCTTCCGTGGTGTAGCCCCGGTTCCAATAGGGTTCGCCCAGCCAGTAGCCGATCTCGACCGTGTTTGGATCGCCCGTGGGCTCTACCCCGCAGCAACCGAGAAAGGCGCCGTTGTCGGCTTTGGTAATGGCATAGACGCACTTGCCAATCTCGCCAAGCTTCGTGCGTCGCACGAAATCGGCGGCATCGGCGGTCGTATACGGGTGCGGCATACGCGATACCATTGTGGCGACATTGGCGTTGTTGGCGAGATGGGCAAGGGCGTCGATGTCTTCTTCGTGGGGCGCGCGCAGAACGAGCCTTTCCGACAGTAAGACGGGGCAATCGGTCCTTAACCTATCCGGCCTCAGCCGTTCTTCGGGAGACCTTGATTGGTCTTCCCTTAACAATTCGCCTTGCATGGTTCAGTCCTCCTTGATTGAGGGTAAAGAAAAAGGGGAGATGGCGCCCCATCTCCCCTTTTTTCTTGACTGAACCTTGTAGCGTCAGCCGGGTCGATGAGACGCCGGCTGTTTTAGAGCGCTACCGGCTTATTCCGCTGCTTCCGCTTTCGGCATTACAGACACGTACACGCGGCCATTGGCCTTCGTACGGTAGTTCACGTTGCCCGCCGTAAGCGCAAAAATCGTGTGATCCTTGCCGAGGCCAACGTTGGAACCCGGATGCCACTGCGTGCCGCGCTGACGCACGATAATGTTGCCTGCGATGACGGCTTCGCCGCCGAACTTCTTCACGCCAAGGCGCTTGGATTCGGAATCGCGACCGTTGCGCGAGGAACCGCCAGCTTTTTTGTGTGCCATTGGAGTTCTCCTTTAAACCTTGATCCCGTTACTTACTTGGCAGCCACGATGTCCGTGATGCGGACAACAGTGTGATGCTGGCGATGGCCGCGCGAACGCTTCGAGTTCTGACGACGGCGTTTCTTGAAGGCGATGACCTTCTTGCCGCGGTTGTGCTCGACCACTTCGGCCTTGACGGAAGCGCCCTTGACGAAGGGAGCACCAATCGCAGCGTCGGCGCCTTCGCCGATAACGAGGACTTCGGTGAATTCTACGGTGCCGCCGGCGGTGACTTCGAGCTTCTCGATGGTCAGCACGTCGTTGGCTGCCACACGGTACTGCTTACCGCCGGTCTTGATGACTGCGAACATTTTTTATCCTTTCATGTTCGTTCCGGCTCTCTCGCCTTGAGGGTGAGCGGCCGTCTTTTTATCAGTCGAAACTTAGCAGGGATTTCAAAGGCTTGAGCCTTCAAAAAGTTCTGCCGGTGAAACCCTGCGCGAAGCAGGGCTGGCAAGGCGCGGACTTATCCACACCTATTGCGTCGCACGGGATATATAAGCGCCCCTGATCTGTCAAGGCAAAAGGATGAAAAGCTTTCATATTCGCCCTTGCTATCCTCTTCGTCTCTCGCTATGTAGCCCTCCGCGCAGAACAGCGCCGACCAGCATAACCGGAGAGGTGGCAGAGTGGTCGAATGCACCGCACTCGAAATGCGGCATACCTGCAAGGGTATCGTGGGTTCAAATCCCACCCTCTCCGCCATTTTGGCTATCGGTCACTTTCAAGCGAACTGAACAGGCAGCCGCAATAGCCCGAAACGCCTCAACTCCCCGGAAACCGATAAACCACGTCGGCAAACGATCCCGTCGGAAACACATAGAAAAATTTCAAATTGGCTGACGATTCGTTGCGGATGCCGTGCTCGGCGTTGCCGGGGATGAAAACGGTTGTGCCTGATTTGACCGTTGTTTCCTGGCCGTCGATCCGGACGATGCCGGTTCCTTCGAAGATGAAGTAGATTTCCGATGCGTCGTGGCGATGCAGCTTGAGTTCGCCGCCGGGGGCTAGTTCGGCTATGCCGGCGCTCATGCTGTCGGTGGGGGTAATGTCGCTGCTGAGCAGTGTGTGCCAGGAGATGGAGCCGTGGACGGGATCGTTCCATCCGTCGCGCGGGCGTTCGTCGGCTGTGGTGATAACGGCTTGCGATCGCTTTGTCATTTTGCCTCGGTACGGTGGGTCGGCAATCACGCGGAACGGTGTCACAACGATACCGAATGTCAATCGGCCTGCTGCCAAGTTCCGTATCGGCCGGCTTGTGGTTGGGCGAGATCCGCCATGATGAAAGAGGCTGTGCCGATACGGCATTGCCGGCTGCCGGAGCGGATGGCCCTCCGCTCTTTAGTTTCAACTTTTGAGATCGTGCCGCCCAGCTCCGCCGCAGGAAGTTCGCAATCAGGCTCGAGGTGATTTCTGGGGAACTTCAAAGCAATAAGGGCCGACGCTTAGGAGGCGCTCGATGGGCGCCGGCGGGAAGAGGGCGGAAAGAGCGGCAGGAAATGCTCCGCATGCAGCCTCCTGTCTGCCTCGCCTCAAATGGGGAGCGCCGGCGTGCTACTGATGATGCGCTCGGCGGCGAGATCGGATATTTCGAATTGATGGGCGCCGATCATAGCCTTTGACTCGGCCGAGCGCGCCAAGGCACTCGGAAGCAACGGTATCGCGATCCGTCAAAATCTCTTTATCTAAATGGGTCTATCAGACGGTGAGACAACGAGTAACGCCCGTAGTAATATGTAAACTATGTTTCTGCCTCGCGAGTCGTAATGTGAGATATACTTGCCTTTATGCTGAGGCTATTCTCCTATTCACAAAGCGACGACAGGGTGATACTTTCACTCTGCGCAGGTTACTAACTCCAGTTCGGCCCCGACTCACGCAACAGTGCTACGTAGCCGCCCTGCCTGGCCCCACCGGCAGGGCATTCGTTTCAGACCACTATAGCCTTGATAGGCGATACAGTTTGATACTTTCCCACCAAGCTTAGCCCGACTTAAGATCGGGCTTTTTTTGCGAAAGCGGCGGTTCAGAGGACCCGGCCGATACCCTCGTTTGGTCCGCCTTCGGCCGGGCCCTTTGCACTGGGGAACTGCAGCATAGGTGTAGATCCGGGATACCTCGACGTTTGTGATTCGAGGAATTCAAATCTCATATCCGCGATTTACATCCGGTCTGTTTGTCTAAATGATAACACAACCAAGCCACCCTGAGCACGATTCCAAATTCTGTTGTCTTCTCTTTAAAAGAGAGATTTTAGGGCGCTTCAAACGAAACTTTGGTGGCGAGGCGCCAGTTTCGCGCAATTATCCTGCACGCCGAATTCTTTAATGGGCATTAAAGCGCCGCATCTCACTCTCATGCGGCTGCGAAATTCAAAGGCATGGATATGCGGGTGAGACGGCGCGTCAGAGCCAAAAGGGACCGGCAATCAGAAATATACAGGCAAGCATCAGAGCAAAAATTGCCAAGGCACTTTTCCATTCCGGTTCAATGTGATGAAGATCCTCGTCCATCGCGTCTGTCATCCCTTCGTGGCCCCGACCAGATAATTCTTGAATCCACGCGAATGTCTAGAGCGAGATTTCGCCATATAGCTGCATCCCTGTATCTTTTTCTTCTTCGCTAAAGGGCATTGGATATGAGGTTGGCGACTACGCTACTGGATACTGTGCTCCTTTACGGGCAGGAATGACACCGCCTTGTCTGCAAGCTTTTCAAGCTTTTCCCATTCCGGCAGGTCCTGCTCGGTCAACCGCTCCTGGATCGCCGCCATCATCCACCCTGCCGCAGCAAAATCATTCGCATCCTTGAGGGTAGCGAACTCTCTAAGGCATGCCTCTACGGCCGGTCGAGCTCTGGGCTCGTCCCTATACTCCGTGGCTATCAGTTGCTTCGCATCCAGAAAACCTTGGGCGATCCGGTGCCGGTGTTCCTCATTGTCGAGGATCACATTGAACGTGAACAGTAACGTCTCAAGCAGATATTGGGCTTCATCGTCAGGGCTATACATTCATGTCTCCCGTCAGTTTGCTCCCTCGTAAGAAATAGCTCCCTACGGGCTAATCAGGTATCCCCGAAATTGAGGGGCGAGTCGGCGATGCGGCGCAGATGCTTCGATGGCGGATGATGTCGCTGCGGAGCAGCGTGTACGAGGAGATGGAGCCGTTGACGGGATCGTTCATCCGTCGCGCGGGCGGTCCTCGGCTGTCGTGACAACGGCTTGCGATCGTGGTCATTTTGCCTTAAACGCCGGATGAATAACCACGCGGAACGGCGTCACAAGCGCCGAGAGTGCCAATTGGATAGGTACCTTGTTGACGTCTGTGGTTGCCCTTTGTGTCCTGTCTGGGCGCGCCATGGGCAAGAAAGAGGCAAGATCGGACGGGACGCAAGCGGGAAGGTTTCCCGCTCTCTTGTTTTGGGCGCGATTGCCTTGACCTGATGGCCTCATGTCCGTTGCAAGAAATCCGCGATCAGACCTGAGATCGTCTCCGGCGCATCTTCGAAGCAATAATGACCGACGCCTGGAAGGTGCTTGATTGGCGCCGACGGGAAGAGTGCGGTAAAGAGCGGCAGGAAATGCTCGGCATGCAGCGTCCGGTCCGCCTCGCCCCAGATAGCGAGCGCTGGTTTGCTGCGGATGATGCGCTCGGCGGCCGGATCAGGTATCTCGAATTGGTGGGCGCCGGTCGCAAAGCCCATGGCCCAGCCGAGCGCGCCAAGGCATTCGGCCGCGGTGGCAAAAGGCGTGCCATAGGCTTCGAGCCAGGTGTCGTCGATGATGGCGTTGTTTTCGAAGCCGTTGAGCTTGAGCGTGCTGAGAATGTTGTAGCTGAGATTGTTGAGCACCGGTTCGAGCGTGCCGTCGGCTTCGGCCTTGAGGATCCACTGAAACCATGGAGATACGGCGGCGTTCGCCACCGCCCGATCGACAGCATCCGGTTGGCCAAAGGATGTCGGGCCGTTTGCCGAGATGATGCAGCGGATGCGCTCGGGATGGCGGGCGGCAAAGCCCATGCCGACCGGTCCGCCGAAATCATGCATGACAAGGGTAATGTCGGTGAGGCCGAGTGCGAGCACGAAGGTCTCCAGATTGGCGATGTGATCCTGTAGCCAATAGCTGCGGCCAGTGGGTGTTTCGCTCTTGCCGAAGCCCATGTGGTCGGGGACGACGACGCGGTGCGTGCGGTTAAGTGTCGAGATGAGGTGGCGAAACAGATAGCCCCAGGTCGGCTCGCCATGGAGGCAGAGGATGATCTCGCCGTCACGAGGTCCTTCGTCGACATAATGCATCCGGAAGCCGGGTGCCTCGGTGAAATGTGGTGCGAAGGGGAATGTGCCGGCGAATGTTTCATTGGCAGAAATCACAGTTGTCCTCCTAATGTGGTTTTAATTTGAAACCATGCTTTCAGTATCTCTTGCGGTTTTAGTTTGCAACCAATATATTGAGCTCAGGATACAGGCGCTTGATCGCGGTCTTGACGGCAGAGATGAAAACAGGCGAAGGCAGGGCAGCATGGCCAAGAGAGTGAGCCACAAGGATTCAATGTGTGGGGTAGCGCGGCCACTGGATGCGATCGGTGACTGGTGGTCGCTGCTGATCATCCGCGATGCCTTCGATGGGCTGCGCCGGTTCGGCGAATTTCAAAAGAGCCTCGGGCTTGCCAAGAACATTCTCTCGGCCCGGCTGCGCAATCTCGTCGCTCACGGCATCATGGATACCGTGCCGGCTTCGGATGGCAGCCCTTATCAGGAATATGTGCTCACGCAAAAAGGGCAGGGCTTGTTTCCGCTGCTGGTCGCGCTTCGCCAATGGGGCGAAGATTTCTTTTTCGATCCCAATGAGCCGCATGTGACACTGGTCGACAGAGCTACAAAGCTGCCGGTGCGGCGGCTGGAACTGCGGGCGCAGGATGGGCGGATGCTTATGGCGGAGGATACGGTGATCATAGTGCCGCCGCCTGAGGAATGAGGCAGGCGCGCCCATCGTCGAGCGACAGTTCGGCCGCGACCGAACTATTTCGAGCTCCATGACGGCTACACTGGAACTCTCAAAGGAGAGTTGCAATGTTGACGAACACAGCCGAATTCAACGCAGCCGAGAGCGATCGCGAGCATATCGAAATCAAGCCCAGCGTGCTTTATATCGGCACTCCCGTCGTGCTGATTACGAGCCTCAACCCTGACGGCACGACGAATATTTCGCCGATGTCCTCGGTTTGGACCCTGTATGACCGTGTCGTTCTGGGCCTCACATCGACTAGCAAGGGTCACGAAAATCTCCTGCGCGAGCCCCAGCTGGTGCTGAATTTCCCGTCGCCGGAGCTGTGGCCGAAGGTCGAGGCGATCGCCCCGACCACGGGCCGCGATCCTGTTCCCGCGCACAAGGAAAAGATTGGCTATCGTTTCGAAGCCGATAAATTCGATGCGGCTGGCTTCACGCCGCAGGCAGCCGACCTCGTGCGGCCTCTGCGCATCGCCGAATGTCCGATCCAGTTCGAGGCGGAGGTGGTGGCTGCGCATCCTCCTGGCGCGGAATGGCCCCCCGAGCGTGCCGAAGCCTTCTCCATCATCGAAGCGAAGGTTCTTCGCGTCCACGCGCACAAGGATATTGTCATCGCCGGAACCCGTCATATTGATACCAGCAGGTGGAGCCCGCTATTTTACGTGTTTCGACATTATTTCGGCACCGGGCCGGATCTCGGCCGCACTTTCAAGGCCGAGAGATGATGCATGCAATCGCAGCGACGCTCAACTGAGACATTACAGGCCGCACATGAAGTTGTGGGCGATCAAGTGAGTTAATTTATGGCCGTTCGGTCCGCGCTTCCTAGAGTAGCGTGAACTCAATTCAACTCCGTCAATCTCATGCATGCGATATCTGAAATCAGCCAGCCTTTGCATGTGGTTGGCCAACCCTTCTGAACGGCCCACCACAACCCCGCGGACGTAGTTTTGTTTTAAGCGCCGAAGACGCTGACCGGCGACGGCCTCAATCCATCGGCGAACGGCCGACATCAAGGAAGATCGATGCCTTGCATAGGTATGGAGCGGTCTAGTTCTCGTCAAAAAATGCTTTTTGACTCTCAGTTTATTGTTGAAAGAGCGACTGCTGCGAACGCGGTTAATCCGCCGAAAATCAGCAGGAGCTTCATCATGATGAGTCGCGCAAGCTGTCGCTTTTCTGTTTCCGTCACGCTCTTCTCACTTCAAAAAATAACTGCATAAAAACCTACTTCGCCGCAATTGGTATAACGGTGTCGTTTAGTGTGCAAGAAATAGCACTAAAGACACGCCTTTGCCATAGGTGCATCGCTCGGGATGATGTCGGGGAGTGTTTACTCGTCATGCGCAGGTTTGCACTTCATAAGAAGTCGATACTCTTACATGCGAAAATCAATAACTGAACCATGGTTGCGTTTGGGCCTCGGGGTCATTGCGCCCCTGTCGGAAATGCTCTTTCGAACCGCGCTCTGCTGGGCTCTTTAGGACCAAAGCCGATCCACCAGGGAGCGCCTGGTTGCCTCGCTGGCCGAAGTTGGACAATCGCGGCGGCCTAGTTCCTCCACATAGCGGTCCGCTGATATCTGCGCGGATTCCCAACGCTTCTTAAGTGTCTCAAGCGTGGTATCTTGGATTTGAATAACTTTAACCAATAACATTGCCAACAAGACTCTACATTTAGCGCAAATCGTCTTATAGGAAATGGCACTCGTGAAGCGCTCAGATGCGCTTTAATTGCATTACGCTGCTTGAGGCAATCGACGCCAAAAGTGGAAACACATTAACGAATGAATGGTTTAGATGAAAATTGATTTTTCCAAGGCGACGCTAAAAGAATTGAATGAAATCATTGCTGATGCAGTCGCAGCTCGAAACAAGATCATCTCGACACGCAGGTCGCAGCTTCTCGCCGAGCTGAACGAGCTTGATAAGTTGTCCAAAGCAGGCTTAGGGAAGGCCCCAAGAGAAGTGCCTAGTTCAAAGGCTATCTATAAAGACGACAAAGGAAACTCATGGCGCGGCAGAGGTCGAATGCCTCAGTGGCTCAAAGATAAAATTGATAGCGGTGCAAATTTAGAAGATTTTGAGGTGCACGCGGACTAGGACGATTAGACTTGGTTGAATCTTCCTTGCATGGAAAAAAGTATCCATCATCTGATGGCGGTCGCGGATATCGAAGCACGCCAAATTTTCACAGCCAGCTATTCACGCGGTAATTTGTCGGCAACGATCCTAAGCTCTTCGGCTGTCATACCTGTCAGCGTCGGCATTTCCCAATCGAAAAATCGGCTATCTTGAATCGCGTGATTAATTAGCTGTCGAGTGGCGTACAGCTCTCGTAGTGACCTGCCACGGGTAATTTCCCCAAGATTAGATTAGAGTCGCCAGCCTCATGCGGCCGGCAGCACGCTGATCGGAATGTCTTCTTCTTCGTCGCCGTGCTGAAATGCCATTTGGTCGGCGATCTGGCGGAGTTGATTGAAGTCGGCCGGGCCGTTGAAGGAGATGCCACCGAGGCGGATGGCGACGGAAAGCGGCGCGTCGTCGGCGCTGAAGGTGGCCTCGGAGAGGCGCGTGCGGACGCGGGTACCGATGTCGCGGGCGTCCTCGATCGTGGCGCCAGGCAGGAATATACCGAGTTCGTTGGTCGCAAGCCGCGCCACGAGATCGTCACGACGAACCGAGGACTGGACGATCAAGGCAAGCGATTGCATCACGGTGTCGGCCCATTGCGGCCCGTAGCGGCGACCGATTTCGTCGAGCGTGTCGACGATGACGGCGATGACAATGCCGCCGGCATCGGTGGCGGCATGTTTGCGCCGATCGATAAAATGCTCGACGGCTGCGGCAAACGCGGTTCCGTTCAGCGTGTTTGTGACGCTGTCGTGGCGCGCCGCCTGGGTGACGTTTTCCTGCATCTTGCGGATGGCGCTGTTGTTGAGCTGCAAGGAAAAAAGCAGCGGAAAGGCCACAAAAGCGGAAGTAAGCGCTACACCGACAAATCCGACCAAAAATGGCCGATCCGGAATCAGCAGGTTTAGTAGAAGTAAAAGACCAACGGAGCCGACCACGGCGCACAGCGCGCCGAGCGTGGCCCCCCGCAAGGCTTTGAAAATGGTGGTAGAGGGATGTCGCTGTTGTAGAATCATATCGGAGTTATCCCCCTCCTATAATGCAGTGTCAGCTAAACAGAGGCTCGAAAAAACCGGCTTAAGAAATTCTGTAAAATTTGTTGCTTTGCACAGTTGTTTTCACGAATTAACTGTCGTCGAACACGGATCCGGAACCGCTGTTTGCGCTTAGGCGCCGGGTGTTCATTTGCGCCGCGACTTCACCCAGTTTTAAATTCGTCATGACCCCGGCCCGATATAGATATCGCCGTTTCATTAATGAGTTCCTCGTGACTGAATGGATCAGCCTCAAATGAAAATGCGGACTAAAGGGTCGTGAAACTCGACAGCCGTGAACTTTTTGTAAGGAGTAACGCCCTTGTCGGCGTATCTGCTGTCATGTCGTCGAGCAGCTCGTTGAATGCGGTACGAGGGTCTGTATTTAGAGCCGCGTCCCTTGAAGGGCAATGATGACTTTTGTGACACCTGAGTCGTCGGTTCTGCTCCCATCAGGAGCAAGCCATCATTCCCTGTAAAATGGCGACATGGCGGCGTAGATCTAGGGACGCCCGTACGAGTAACAGCGCGGGTCCGGCCAGGAGCGTCAGACAGGCTCAAGCTCAAGGGCAGATTTGGAAAGTGGTGTCTCCGTGATAACAATCTAAAGTTGGCGCCTGGAATCGATCATATCCCCTGCCGAGCCGGGGGCTTTGTTTTCCCCGATGATCCTCGCCAGAATATAGAAGCCATGCTGCCACATCTGCCGATGTGGACTTAAAAACAGCAACGACCACGTTTTCCATATTCGAGCGGGCTCCAACGATAGCTGCGAAGGCTCTATCCATTTTGCGCACATAAAACTGTCAGTCCGAGAATCCTAAGGCCGGTGTTAACTTTCTTGAACGTTCATGTGATGCCACGGTCACGGCTTCTATTCGTATGCGTGACCGTCCGTTGGGATCAGAGAGCGGCTATTTGCATTGAAAAAAGGATCCGTTTACATCAGCTCCGAGTGGGCATGTTCATCGAAGAGCTGGAGATCAGCGCCAATCGGGCGGCTACGGTCATTGGCAGTTTCCTCGTCTCTTCGCAAGCCGACCTTGACAAGGTAGCGCAAAGCCACGCCCTGAGCGCCGTCATCGACTCGACGCGAGGAACTGACATCTAGGCAGATGTGCTGCCGGAGGACATGATAGGCAGCGTTGCATTCGATGGCTATATCAAGTCTGAATTCACACCTGAGCAGATCGGGCAGGCTCGCAAAGCGATCGCGGAAACGCAGCCATACATCCGGACTGTCCTGAGTCAGGCGCGACTGCATCGGGTTTTTCGAGTTGACGCCGCCAACCAGGTGGTTGAACAGGTTATGTCAGAGGCATTGACCAATGCAGGGGCGCTGGTCGGTTTGGCCAGGCTCAAAGACAAGGATGAGAGCACATTCCTTCACTCGTTAGCGGTCAGCGCGTTGATGATTGCATTTGCGCGTAGTCTCGGGTTGGAGGAACAGGTGGTCAGACTTCTAGGGCTGGGCGGCCTGGTGCATGATATCGGTAAAATGGTCTTGCCCATCGAACTACTGCAAAAGCCCGGCTCTCTCACGGATGACCAACTTGCAATCATCCGGACACATCCCGAGCGGGGTCATGAGATGATTTCTCAAAATTCGGGACTTCCGAAAGCGATCCTAGACATTTGCCTTTTTCATCATGAAAAGTTCGACGGTTCTGGCTATCCGCAAAAGCTTGCAGGTAGCGCTATTCCATGCGTTGCACGCATTGCGGCAATTTGTGATGTGTATGAAGCTCTCACGACCATACGCCCCTACAAGCGCGCATGGACGCAATCCGAAGCGATCGACACCATGCTGCGTTCAAGAGGTCATTTCGACCCTGAGCTCTTGAAGGTCTTCATATCAAATATGATCATCGGCGACGTCATTCGATAGTCGCGATGCTGTCTGACCGAGCCGTATTGAAACTACTGCTGCGGCATCCTATGCGTTTGTTTGGTCGTAATTCTTTTCGTCCAACAGGGCGCCATAGGCGGCAATCAGCCTGTCCGCGTCAATCTCGCTCTCTTGCGGCCCGAAGCTGAGATGGCTCACCATGAAATCGGAAAAAATAGCCGTCGGACGATTGAGAAGGGCCGGCAGATCGATCGTCAGCAGGCCTTCGTCATCGCCCTTGGGAAGCGCCATATGGATCAAATCCTTGCCGAGCCAAGCAATGAAGTTGATCGACTGACGTTCGGTCCACTCGACGATTCTAGCGGCTAACGATAGCTGCTTGTTGGGACTTTGCAGGAAAAGATCATGAAGTGCGGTTGCTCGCCTGCCGCTTTCCCAGAGACTTCCACCGAAGCCGCCGGGCGGCCGTTCGAACTGGCCGAGCTCTTCAGGAAGCGATCCGGCCGCCTGCTGCCAATATGCGCAAACGCCATTGTTCACGACATTGGCGGAGACGACGAAATAATGGGGATTGCTGCGGCGAAACTCGATGAAATCCTCGAGCTTGTCGACGTCCATGTAGACGATATCATCATCGCACTTCAGGAATATCGCCTCCGAGTATCTGTTCAGCCGTGTCGCATAGTAATTGTAAGCCTGGAAGTAGGGCGGCTTTTCCTCCGGATTACCGAGGAAGCGTTGTATGCGGGACCCCGTATCAGCGAGCTCCAGATTTGCACCCCAACCGCCGCGTACCATGATCGATGCGCCGGATGGGAATTTGAGGTCGTTCCAGTGCCCGACATGCACGTGGTTCACATGGAGTTGCATGCCGTCCGCGCCGCTTTTGATCACGATCTGGTTGGCCACGCCCGGTGACAGGATGCCAGGTGTCGTCCGGCTCCATATTTCCGATTCGTTCGTGCGCTCGAAACTCAGCAGGTCGGTTCGCGGAAGTTTGCGCAGTGCGGTGTACTGATTGTCCCAGCCGCCTACGACCATTTCGAAGAAATAGTCGCTGTCGTCATTTGGAACTATGGCGATGTGAAAGTCATTGCGGATTGCCGCGGTTGTGCGAAAGGAACGCTGGTCTGTCAGTGTTCCGGCCAATTGGTATCGTGCGCCAGATTCCATGTAGCGCACCGGGCCGAATTCGCGGGTAACCCATTCGTGGTCATCTTGCGAACGCGTGAAATCCCAAACATGCCATTCATCGATCAGTCCGCGCGCCATAGCCTGACGAACGTAGTCGGTCAGGATTTGCATTCTTTTCTGCCTGCCGGCGAAGGTGACAAGGATAACGGGGGCCATACAATTCTCGCTTTGAAGTGGGTATGTCGCTTAACGTTTCGGAACAATGGGATTTGCCCATAGGCGACCGTCCGTTAAGATCGGCGCATGGTCGTGCCGCTCAGCCAGCTTGTCGATATATCGTTGTCGGTAGATGCGATCGTCCTCGAACTCGGTGTTCTCCAAGACGATTTCCGCACCGATCTCGTAGTACACATCGAGGTTGCGCAAATCAGGCGTCGGCGTTTCACCACGCTCACATTCACCTTGCATTTGCCAGAACAACTGTTCGAGACGCCTGGCTGTGGCCGGCATGTCACGCAATACGCTCGTGTCTCGACGCTGCTGCAATGCGCTTCTGATCGCAGTGAGTCGATGCGGGTCGCGGGCAAAGTCGATGGCCCTTGCCACATAATCTTCAGGTCCCTGGCAGATCAGCTCGTCGACACCTGCGGCCGAAACAATGCTGCTGCAAAAGCGGGCCGCAAAGCCTTTACCCGGGAAGGTGAGGACGGGCAGCCCCATTGTCAGCGCATCGGACGCCGTCGAGTGGGCGCCATAGGGAAAGGTATCGAGGAAAAGGTCGGCTAGTCCAATTCGTGCGAGATGATCCGGATTGGCAGCTTTTGCCGCGAAAATAAGTCGATCTGGAGCGATCCCGCCTTGTTCTGCCGCCTGGCGTAGTCGTTGATTGACGTCGTCCTCGCCGCCGAGCAACCAAAGAACACTATTTGGCACGGCGGCAAGAATTGTCATCCACCGAGCGAACGATGCTTTGGTGATCTTCTGCATGCCGTTGAAGCAGGCGAATATGAACGCCTCCTCCGGCAAGCCGGCATCTGAGCGCCTAGGCGCAGAACTGATCAGACGCTTGCGGTCGACCGGCTGATTGCAACCGATCCGCAATACTTTTTCCGTAAAATAGATTTCATTGCCGGATGGAATGATATGTTCATCGGCGATGATATAGTGATGGTACGGGCTTCCCATGGAGCCGGGATAACCGCAAAAATTGACGATGACCGGGGCTGGCCTGTAGGCGAAGATCTTGGTTCTTGCGTGCTTTGTATATCCATTGACATCGACGAGGATATCGATCTCGTCGGTGGCGATCAATAAGGCTGCATCCATATCGCTTAAGTCGGCAATATCGCGCCAGGAATCGACGGCTACCTTTATTCGTTCCTGTGTCGCATCGTTTGCTCGCGGCTCGCCACAGTAGTAAGCGAAAATCTCGACATTTCTTTTGTCGTGTAATTCAAAAACCTCGCTCAACGCAAAACCGACCGCATGATCGCGCAGATCCGAGGAGATATAGCCGACACGGAGCCGTCGTCCGGTTCCTGTCTTCATGCATGGTTGCTTGCGTGGAAAATTCGTCAGGTCGGGCTGGCCGACGAGTTGCTTGTTGTAGCGATAGGCTTTGGCAAGCTGGAAGAGCGGGTCGTCGGCGTGGCAGGAAAGTGTCAGGGGGGACATCGCATCGAGAAGCTGGCGCGCAGAAACGTGTTCTGACCCAACGAGCGTTGGCCATTTGCATTGGCGTTGCCGCAGCGCCGTCCAATGCTGGGCAGATTCAAGCTTGTCCGGCCGTAATTCGATTGCTTGCCACAGCGCAGTCTCCGCCTCTTCAAAACGCCCGACATTCTCCAGCACGCGGCCAACATGCTGCAACATCATCAAGCGATGGCCGGCCCGGTCCGCGGTGATATCGTTTGTTGCCTCCAGATAGCCGCGCCATTGCTGGACCGCCTGGCCGATGAGGCCATAATCTTCGAGCGCGCGGCCGAGATTGACATATGCCTGTCCGAAGCGCGGATCGATCTTGAGACAGGCGCGCAGCGCATTGATCGCGCCAGCGATATCACCCAGCTGTCGAAGCGTGACCGAGTAATTGAAATAAATGATGTGCAGTAGGGCATGCGTGTCGTTGAACGCGATCCAGGTCTTGTAGAGCTCAGCCGCGACGGCGGTTTGTCCGGTGGCGCTAAGAGTCTCGGCGGTTTGCAAGAGCTCGTTCAGGGGTAGCTGTTGATTTCGAGCCTTGATCTTGATCTCTGCAAGTGAGGACAAGGTATCCGAGGTAACTGCATTATCAAAAGGCATAGGCATCCCGCGGCGAATGATGTGTTGGTGGTCCTGAGGTTAAACATGACCGTCGCCCCGTTTATCGATGCTAGCTTGCTTTGGGCTTGTCAGTCTTCTGGGACGCAAAAGTAATTTGCGCAATTTCTAATAGTTGTATTACTGACACAATGGCTATATCTGGTTGTTTATTGGCAATTGTTCAAAATAATTCGTGATAAACTTGCAAACAAAAAGTTGTAAAGATCGAAAATATAATATGTTTTATTTTCGGATCTCGATATGCGGTAAAATGCTGTTTTTAGGATACGTAAATGATCGGAAGACGTAACGTAAATTTCGATTTCGTCGGGTGTATGAGGTGATGCTTATGTAAAACTTGCCCCATTTTGAGGATGCAACATTTGATTGAATACAAATAATAGTATGAGTTGACCCTTTAATGAAAACCTATATCGCCGCGTGTGCGAGATACGAAGTACATTAATAGTTGTTTTCTGCATTTTTATTTGAAAAATAATGCTTCGTTAACCTGAAATTAAAGACGCACCATTTAGTCCTTTCGGTAAGACACGAGCTGATGGCGCAATATCAGCCTGTGCTGAAGTCCGGTTTTGATCGAGCGGCTCGACAACAGCGAGACGCTTGCAAGGCAGGCGTTGGAATCAGGGTCGTTGCGGACCCTGCATGCATGAAGCCCTCCCAACGCTTCGGCTCCTGAGAGCCATGTTTCTCTCACAACATTCTTTCCGTTCGGCGGGATGCCAAGTCGCATGGGCTGCAACAGCGCCCGGCCATGTCGGTGTCACGGTCTCGGCGCGTCGTGCGTTTGAAGCCGTGTCCAAGAGATGGTGCGCTCTTTTCATACTGTCGGCGTTTGAGAAATGACGTCTGCTATAGGTTAACATTAGGGGCCCCCGACCAATGACCTCAATCATTTCTTCCTTGACCGTCAATCAAATCAAATCCCTTTCCACCACCACCATCGCATCCTTGACGACCAATGACGTGGCCGCGTTGAGCACCACACAGATCAAGGCGCTCTCCTCCTCGCAGATCAAGGCACTCAGCACAGCTGATGTCGCTGCGCTGACGACGGATCAGATGGGAGCGGTGTCCGCAAGCGCGATCAAGGGCTTAAGCCTCGGCCAATTAGCTGTCCTCGACACGTCAAAAATAGAAAACTTGAGCACCGACCAGGTCGCTGCTCTCGGTGCGGATCAAATTGGCGGATTCGATTCGTCGCAAGCCGGTGCTTTGACGACTTCGCAGGTCCGCGTCCTCACTTCAGCCCAGATCGGCGCTTTGTCGACGGACGATATCGCCAGCTTCTCGACAGCCGATGTTTCCGCCATCACGACGGCAGCGCTCGCGGGCCTGTCCACGGCGAATGTCGCCGCACTTTCGTCCGATCAGGCAGCCGTGCTCACCACGGCTCAAATTGCTGCGCTGAAGACCGGGCAGGTCAACGCGCTGACCTCGACGCAAGTTGGCGCTCTGAGCGCATCGCAGGTCGGCACACTCAGCTCGACACAGGTTGCGTCCCTCAGCACCGCGAATATTGCCGGTCTTTCGACAGGTCAGGTCGCAGCGCTCTCCGCCAAGTCGGTGGCCGGGTTTACTACAGCCCAGATCGGAGCGCTCGGCTCTGACAATATAGCTGCACTGACAACGGCCCAGGTCGGAGCTCTGAATTCCAACCAGATCGGTGCGCTCAGCAGTGCTGAGATTGCTGGTCTTTCCACGGCAGATATCGCTGCAATCAACACCACAGCTCTTGGAGGTCTTTCGACCGCAAATATCGCGATCCTGTCCTCCGATCAGACGGCTGCCCTGCGGAACGAGCAGGTTGCCGCACTCAAGACGACTCAGATCCATGCGCTTTCGTCCACGCAGGTCGGTGCACTTAGCACTGCGCAGGTCGCAAGTCTCAATTCGACCCAGGTTGCAGCGTTGACCACCGACAATGTCGCGGGCCTTTCAACCGCGCAGATTGGCGCTCTTACATCGAAGTCCGTAACTGGCCTTTCGACCGCGCAGGTCGGTACCTTGAGCTCCACCCAGGTCGAGGCGTTGAGCCCGGTCCTCATCAGCTCCTTGAACTCGGCGCAGATCGGCGCCTTGTCGAGCGATGACATTGCCAGCTTCTCAACCGCGGACATCGCCGCCATCACGACCACGGCACTTGCTGGTCTCTCGACCGCGAACGTGGCGGCGCTGTCGTCCGATCAGGCCGCGGTCCTGACGACGGCACAGGTTGCCGCCCTGAAGACCACTCAGATCCATGCTCTCACCTCGACGCAAGTTGGCGCGTTGAGCGCGTCGCAGGTCGGCACCCTCAGCTCGGCCCAGGTCACTGCGTTGACGACCGATAATGTTGCCAACCTCTCGACCACGCAAATTGGTGCCCTGACGTCGAAGTCCGTCGTCGGCCTCTCGACCGCGCAGGTCGGTGTGTTGAGCTCCACTCAGGTCGAGGCATTGAGCCCCGCTCTTGTCGGTGTATTGAACTCGGCGCAGATCGGCGCCCTGTCGAGCGATGACATCGCCAGCTTCTCGACCGCCGACATCGCCGCCATCACGACCACGGCGCTTGCTGGTCTCTCGACTGCCAATGTGGCGGCGCTCTCGTCCGATCAAGCTGCGGCTCTGACGACAGGTCAGGTCGCTGCCTTGAAGACGGCGCAGGTTCACGCACTCACCTCGACCCAGGTCGGCGCGTTGAATGCCTCGCAGGTCGGCACCCTGAGCGCGGCTCAGGTGACTGCGCTCACCACTGATAACGTCGCCGGCCTTTCGACCAGCCAGGTCGCCGCGCTCTCAGCCAAATCGGTCACCGGTCTCACCACTGCGCAGGTCGGTGCGCTGGGTTCTGCCAATGTCGCCGCGCTTACGACCGCTCAGGTCGGCGCGTTGAACTCAACTCAGGTCGGAGCCTTGAGCAGCGCAGAGATCGCCGGTCTGTCGACCGCCGATATCGCAGCCATCAACACGGCGGCTCTTGGCGGCCTGTCGACCACCAATGTCGCAAACCTGTCGTCTGATCAGGCCGCCGCGTTGAGGACCGAGCAGGTGGCGGCGCTCAAGACCGGGCAGATCAATGCCCTTACATCCACGCAGCTTGGAGCTCTTAACACCGCTCAGGTCGGTGTACTCAGTGCGACGCAGGTGACCGCGCTTACGACCGATAACGTGGCTGGTCTGTCGACCGCTCAGGTCGCAGCGCTTTCCGCCAAATCGATTACCGGCCTCACGACTGCCCAGGTTGGCGCGCTCGGTTCGGGCAATGTCGCAGCCCTCACCACAGCCCAGATCGGGGCACTCAACTCCACTCAGATCGGCGCGTTGAGCAGCTCTGAAGTTGCCGGTCTGTCGACCGCCGATATCGCGGCCATCAATACCGCCGCTCTTGCGGGCCTTTCGGAGGCCAATGTTGCGGCCCTGTCTTCCGATCAGGCTGCTGCCCTTACCACAGCCCAGGTCTCTGCCCTGAAGACCTCGCAGGTCCATGCTCTCACCTCGACCCAGGTCGGCGCTCTGAGCGCTTCGCAAGTGGGTACGCTCAGCGCAGCTCAGGTGGGATCGTTGACCACCGACAATGTCGCCGGTCTGTCGACCACACAGGCGGCGGCACTGTCTGCCAAGTCGATTGCCGGTCTTACCACGGCGCAGGTCGGCGTGCTCGGCTCCGACAACGTCGCCGTGCTCACGACCGCTCAGGTCGGTGCTCTCAACTCGACGCAGATCGGTGCGCTGAACAGCGCAGAAATCGCCGGCCTTTCGACCGCCGACATCGCCGCCATCAATACGGCGGCCCTTGCGGGCCTTTCGACCACAAACGTTGCGGCCCTGTCATCCGACCAGGCTGCCGCCTTGACCACGGCACAGGTGGCGAGCCTCAAGACCTCGCAGGTCCATGCACTCACCTCGACCCAGGTCGGTGCGCTGAATACCTCGCAGGTCGCTACCCTGAGCGCTGCTCAGCTTGCCTCGTTGACGACTGACAACGTCGCCGGCCTGTCGACAACGCAGATCGGCGCTCTGACATCGAAGGCGGTGGTGGGTCTGTCTACTGCCCAGGTCGGTGCACTGAGCTCGACGCAGGTCGCGGCCCTGAGCCCCGCCCTTGTCGGCTCTTTGAACTCGGCCCAGATCGGTGCTCTCTCAACGGCTGACATCGCCAGCTTCTCCACTGCCGACATCGCCGCGATCAGCACGGCAGCTCTTGCGGGTCTTTCGACCGCAAACGTTGCCGCGCTTTCGTCCGATCAGGCCGCGGCACTCACTACCGCTCAGGTTGGCGCTCTGAAAACGACCCAGGTCAATGCACTGACATCGACCCAGGTTGGCGCACTCAATACCTCGCAGGTGGGTGCACTGAGCGCGGCTCAGCTCGGTGCGATCACGACCGACAATATCGCCGGTCTTTCAACCACTCAGGTTGCGGCGCTCTCGGCCAAATCGGTTACCGGCCTCACTTCGGTTCAGATCGGTGCTCTTGGCTCGGACAATGTTGCAGCTCTTAATACCGCCCAAATCGGGGCGCTCAACTCCACTCAGATCGGTGCCCTGAGCAGCACAGAGCTTGCGGGTCTATCGACTGCCGATATCGCCGCGATCAATACGGCCGCTCTCGCGGGCCTTTCGGAGGCGAATGTCGCAGCGCTTTCGTCCGATCAGGCCGCCGCACTGACAACGACGCAGGTCTCTGTCCTGAAGACCTCGCAGGTCCATGCACTCACGTCGACCCAGGTCGGCGCTCTGAGCACCTCGCAGGTTGGTACGCTCAGCGCAGCTCAGCTGGGCTCGCTGACCACCGACAATGTCGCCGGACTGTCGACAACCCAGATTGGTGCGTTGACATCGAAGGCGGTGGTGGGTCTATCGACGGCGCAGGTTGGGGCTCTGAGCTCGACGCAGGTCGCAGCCCTCAGCCCCGCTCTTGTCGGCGCGCTGAACTCGGCACAGGTCGGCGCCCTTTCGACGGCCGACATCGGCAGCTTCTCGACCGCCGATATCGCCGCGATCAGCACGGCGGCCCTGGCGGGACTGTCAACGGCAAACGTCGCGGCGCTGTCGTCCGACCAGGCAGCGGCACTCACCACGGCCCAGGTCGGTGCTCTGAAAACGACGCAGGTCAACGCACTCACCTCGACCCAGGTCGGCGCGCTGAACGCCTCGCAGGTCGGTACGCTGAGCTCGGCGCAGCTCGGTGCGCTCACAACCGACAATGTCGCTGGACTCTCGAGTACCCAGGTCGCCGCATTGAGTGCAAAGTCCATCACAGGTCTTACCACGGCCCAGATCGGCGCCCTTGGTTCTGACAATGTTGCAGCCCTCACCACCGCTCAGGTCGGGGCGCTCAACTCCACTCAAATCGGCGCCCTGAGCAGCTCCGAAGTTGCCGGTCTGTCGACCGCTGATATCGTGGCCATCAGCACGGCGGCACTTAGCGGGCTGTCGGAGGCTAATGTTGCGGCCCTGTCTTCGGACCAGGCGGCGGCTCTTACAACGGCCCAGGTCTCTGTCCTGAAGACCTCGCAGGTCCATGCGCTCACCTCGACCCAGGTCGGCGCTCTGAGTGCCTCGCAAGTGGGTACGCTCAGCGCAGCTCAGCTGGGTTCATTAACCACCGACAATGTCGCCGGTCTGTCGACCACACAGGTTGCCGCACTCTCCGCGAAGTCGGTTACCGGTCTGACCACGGCTCAGGTTGGCGCTCTTGGCTCCGCCAATATCGCCGCACTCACGACGGCTCAGGTCGGCAGCCTGAACTCCAGTCAGATCGGGGCCTTGAGCAGCGCCGAGGTTGCTGGTCTGTCGACCGCCGATATCGCCGCGATCAACACGGTAGCACTCGGTGGCCTGTCTGAGACCAACGTTGCAGCCCTGTCATCCGACCAGGCTGCCGCCTTGACCACGGCACAGGTGGCGAGCCTCAAGACCTCGCAGGTCCATGCTCTCACGTCGACCCAGGTCGGTGCGCTGAGCACCTCACAGGTGGGCACGCTGAGTGCAGCTCAGTTGGGTTCATTGACCACCGACAATGTCGCCGGCCTTTCGACCACCCAGATCGGCGCTCTTACGGCGAAGTCTGTTGCCGGTCTCTCCACAGCCCAAGTCGGTACCTTAAGCACCGATCAGGTTGCCGCGTTGACTTCCGCTCAAGCAGCGGCTTTGACCTCGAGCCAGATCGGCGCCCTGTCAACGGCTGATATCGCGGCATTCTCGACCGCCGATATTGCGGCTATCAGCACGACGGCTGTCGCCGGTCTCTCCACGGCAGACATAGGCAGCTTCTCGAGTGATCAGGTGCAAGCGGTCACGTCGACCCAGATAGCGGCGATGAACACCGATCAGGTGGCGGCCATCATTGCGGCTTATCACGCGAGCTAGTGTCTGTCAGATGCAGCTCAAGATTGAGCTTCGAAAGCAGCGAACTATCCACGGCGCCCACAAGGCGCCGTGAACTTTTGTACGGAGTAGCACTCTTGCTCGGCATGTCCTCGGCCACGTCGTCAAACGCGGTACCAAAGGCTACGCGCTAATCCGCGATCACTCGAAGGCCAAGTATGGCTTTTTTAACAACTGGGGGCGCTGCTCTACTCCCATCAAGAGCGCGGTTATGTGAGGGACCGGCCAGCTTCCGTAATCGCGCGCAGTCCTGATCGTGAGGAGAGAAAATCAATGAAGGTACAACCTTCGCCAGCGGATACTTCCTGCTCGGATCACCGCATGCAGGGTGGTGTTGAGTGCTCGGAGGTCGAGGGGCGCTTACGATGATGATAGGACGCACAGGGCAGCCGCCTATTTGCGCTGTTTGAGACGCGTTCGTTTCGGATCGACCGGCGCAGTTATTCACCGAACAGCACGGTGCCATGATCGGTGGCGCCATGCAGAAGATGGACGATGACCACCTTCGTGGATTCGACGCGGTAGAAGATCAGATAGTTGCCATGGACGCGCCGGCGGATACCATGGTGCTCGTAGCAGGGGACGAGGGAGTAGCCGTTTGGATTGTCGACGAGATCCTCGCACTTGCTGCGCAGGTCTCGGATGAATGACAGAGCGCGCTGGGGATTGTCCCTTGCGATATAATCGGCGATCTGCTCAAGGTCGTTTTCCGCCTCGTAGGAAAACTCGAGAATCATGCCGACTTTTCGGCCTTGTCAGTCATCGCGCTGTATTTGGCCTCAAGCCGATCGAAGACATCGCTCGCCGGCTTCGTTCGGCCAGCATCCCCATCGGCAATGCCGCGCATGATTGAAGCATCCAGCGCAGCCAGCCGGGTCTCGCGATCCTGGACCAGTCGCACACCTTCCCGCAGGACTTCGCTTTTCGAACCATAGCGGCCTGTCTCGACAAGTTGCTGAATATAGCTTTCGAGCTGCTTTCCCAGATCGGCACTGATCATGCGGTCCTCCATCTGATGTGATGCAGAGCAAAATAGGCCGCTTATCAACTATTATCAATCCCTCGCGACCTGACATTGAAGGAACTTACTTTTCGAGGCTGTTGATGGGCCGCCCTAAAGTAGGGCGGCCCGGCGGCCCGCAAGGTTTTGCTGAATTTCAGACATCGCCTGCATGAAAATTGACGGCGTTGTATTGAGTACACGCCACTCTATGACGCGCGGACAGAACGGCCTTGAACTACCTCGTGCTTGCGCACAACTTCATATACGGCCTATAATGTCTCTTATGGGCGTTATTTGAAATTGCAGTCGTCGATCTTGCGTGCCGCGAAACTGCGACTACGCTTGAGTGGGCGCGCGAAAGATGTCGCCGCTGTTCAGCAAGGCCCAAACAACTCTCGCTATCTTGTTTGCTGCGGCAACCGCAGCAACCTTGTAGGGCCGTCGTCCGACCAATCTGGTAAGCCATGTTTCCGCCGCCGGCGCCTTTGCCTTAGCCTGCCTGACCAGCGTCATGCCTGAAACAAATAGCAAGGCCCTTATAATGGGGTTCCCTTGTTTTGATATCCGCCCGGATCGGCTTTTGCCACCGCTATTATGCGCTCTGGGTGCTAACCCTAGCCATGAAGCAAATTGACGGCTCGATTTGAACATCGTGGCATCCGGCACATAAGCTTTTATCGTCGATGCTGTGATCGGCCCGATCCCTGGAATGGTCAAAAGCCGGCGAGTGTCGTCCTCCCGCTTCGAAAGCAATGCGAGATCTTTCTCGAAGCGGGCGACCTTGGTGTCGAGCGCTTCTATCTCCTCGTAAATGGACAGGATGGCATCCCGCACTATCGATGGAATCCCCTCTATCGCACCTGCCCGCAGTTCGTTCAGCAATCGGTGGAGCCTTGCTGTTCCAGTCCCCGTTACCATGCCGAATTCTGCGAGATGCCCGCGCAAGGCCTGAACCGCCTTGGTTCTTTGGCGAATAAAGAGAGCGCGGGTCTTGATGAGAACCGTCATCGCCTGCTGTTCAGTTGATTTCGATGGCACGCTTTGCATGTCTGGCTGGATGGCCGCGATGGCAATTGCCTGCGCGTCAGCAGCGTCGGTTTTGTCTCGCTTGACGAAAGGTTTTACGTGCTGTCCAGGAATGATCAGCGTTCGGTGTCCAAGCGCACTGATCTCGCGGGCCCAAAAATGGCATGCGCTCCCAGCTTCCATAGCGACGACGCAAGTCGGGAGGTCCCTAAAGAATGCCTTCACCTCTTCGCGCCGCAGCTTCCTGTTGAACGTCTTAGCGCCATCGGCGTCCATTCCATGCACCTGAAATACGTTCTTGGCCAGGTCGAGGCCGACTATGACTGTATTCTTCAAAATGAACTCCCTCAGTTGAACCGAGGAGCAAATAGTGCCGGCTGATTAAACATCGATGAGCCAATTTGTCGGCGAGAGTCCGGCAAGGATCTGTCTGCAGATGAGCGTTGGACCTCTTGGGCAACCGTACAGACTGAAATCAATCGAGCTCCTCGCAGCTACTTCAGGTCTCGAAGCTTGCAGATAACGCCACCACCGACAAACTCCGAACTTCTATGCTCTTCTACTTAACGACTGTCGCGCCCATGCCGATGATAGCCGCAAACATCGCCGCACAGGATGCCCAACCGAAGAATTTTAGGGTGCCCCGAATGGCTGCTTCATCACAGATTGATTGCAGGCAATTAGCATCAAGATAACCATCACGGGTACGCCGCAATTCCGTCAATAACCGCGCGCTCGAGAACAGAGCGTTCATCGGCGGTATCCGGGTGAAATCGAGGCCCACGCCGACGATAGTTGCGAGCGTCACGTCCTCAAGTATCAAATTGCCATGGACCCTAGTGGTCCCGTGGATCATAGTTCGAGTCTGTCGACAAATTTGGTGATGAAGATGCTTCTTGACATAGGTCTTCGTAGTGGAACCCTCGCCTTGTTAGTGCTTCTTGCGCTCGACGCCCTCCTGCGGTTGCGCAAGAATCGACTTGGCCGCATAACCCTTCTTCTCAACTTGTGTGGCATTGCGTTTCTCATTGAGACGGCTCCGCAATTTCACGACAGCCACGCAGTGTGGATTCTCTTAGTGCGGGTGGCGAGCAATATGGCGGCTGCTGTCTTTGTTCTCTGGAGCGAGGAGGTATTCGACGGTACGGCCAGGTGGCCGTTGACTCGTGGGATACCCTTGGGTTTGATGCTCTTGCTTTCCATCTTTGCCGTAGTCACCGATTTGTCATGGGTTTGGCTCGCAACCCATGTCTTTGCTTTGACGCTTGTGGTAATCGCCGGAGGTCGCGTCCTGCTGGGCCGGACCAACGACCTGATCGAAAATCGTCGTCGGGATCGGATCTTGTTCGCATGGGGATTGGGCCTTGCGATCGTAGGCTGCACGCTGATTGGGGCAAGCAATGTCGAGATGACGAAGGCACTTCCCGGTGTACTGGGGGTCGCCCTTGCCGCTGCGTTGCTCCGCCTGCACAGGGTAAGCCCGATCTCCGCGATCGCCGCCGCGCTACCGGTATCGGAACCGGTCGTATCAACGTTCACCATGACGGCGGTGGAAGCTGCACTGCATCAGCGTTTGCAGGCGGCCATGGAAGTGGAGCGGGTTTACCGCGATGGCAGCATCACCATTGCGAGCTTGGCCAAACAGCTCGTCACGCCGGAATACAGATTGCGTCAACTCATCAATCAGCGGCTTGGGTATGGCAACTTTGCCCGCTTCATCAACTCCTTCCGGCTGGCGGAGGCACGCTCGGCCCTGGCCGATCCCGGTCAGGCGCGTGTCCCGATCTTGACGATTGCGCTCGATGCCGGCTTCGAATCGATTGGCCCGTTCAATCGAGCGTTCAAGATGCAAACCGGAGAAACGCCAAGCGAATTCCGCAAACGAACCCTGGCGGAACTGGCCTGACGCAGAATTTGTCGAAAACGGCCGAATTTGCAGGTTTCGGCGATCCTGGGTGCGACTTTCGGCGGGACTAGTTGGGCCTCGGACATCATATTCGCATCCACAGGAGATGCGAATATGATGGAACCCGCTCTACCGAGGACAACCCACAGGCTCATTTATATCGACAATCTGCGTTGGTCGGCGATCAGCATGGTCGTCGTCATGCACGCCGCTGTCACCTACTCGCCGTTTGGAAGCTGGTACTACCGCGAACATCCGCCGTTGGACTTGGTTACTAAAGTGGCTTTTGCGGCCTATCAGTCGTTTCAGCATGCGGTCTCGATGGGACTGCTGTTCGGCATCGCTGGATATTTTGCCGCCGGTATGGTCGTCCGCCGCGGCGTGGTCGGCTTCATGCGGGAACGGCTATATCGTCTCGGCATACCCCTCCTCCTATATATCGGGCTAATTGGACCGCTGACGGAGTATTACGTGGCGGGATCATGGTGGTCGCAGCCGCGGCGGAGTTTCACAGAGGACTGGCTGCATCACCTTTTCAACGGCCAACTTCTCGACGGCTCCGGCCCGCTCTGGTTCTGCCTGGTGCTGCTGCTGTTTTCCTGCTGCTTCGCTCTGTTGTGCCGATTGCGACCGATCGACCGGCGCTCCGCTGGGCCGGTACCCGACCTCGCTCTCGTGTTAGGCTTTGTCCTCGCGATGAGCGCCGTGACGTTCGCGGTGGGGCTGCTGGCACCGGAGGGCCTTACCATCCTCAATATCGACATTCATGACGCGCCGCAGTACCCCTTCATGTTCGCCGCTGGGGTCGCGGCGTGGCGGGGCGATTGGCTGCGACAGATTCCGAGCGCCGCGGGACGGTCCTGGTTGATCTGCGGGCTTTTGGGGAGCATCGCACTGTGGGCAACGATCGTCTTAGTCGGAGGAGCCCTTGAGGGCCAGCTGGCCGATTACGGCGGGGGTTGGCATTGGCAGGCAGCAGGCATGGACTTTTGGCGGTCGGCAACGTGCGCCTCACTCAGCCTGGGACTACTTGTGCTGTATCGCGACCTTTTCGACTACCAGGGCCCAGTGACGAGGTTTCTCAGCCGGAATGCCTTTGGCGTTTACGTTCTGCACGCCCCTGTTCTCATCGCCGTGACGAGGGTGATGCACGATTGGACTATGGCCCCGCAATGGAAATTCCTGTTGGCAAGCCTCGTCGGCGTGATCGCCAGCTTTCTGATCGTCGGATTGCTGGCTCGGCGTGTTCCGGGGCTACGCGCCGTATTGTAAAACGTTGGCGTGCCACGAGATTGTGGGACAAGTGGCCAGCGACGGCGAGGCACCCGACCTCGTTGGAGCTGAGACGCGAACAAACGAGGAAGCCAGTCGCGGGTGAGATCTCGCCCCCTAAGAGCATACGAACTTTAACGTGGATATTTGCCTGCACAGAGGTTTCTGTGTTGGTGAAGCAGGTTGCGATGTCGATTGAGCGGTATTGCACGACTTCACCTTTCTGACTGCGCGCAAGATCCGGGTGGCTGCTGCACACTCCCCATCGTATTTGCTCCTGACCCCACAGAAGGAGAGCCAACATGGCTGATTTGCGTCGAGGAAGTGTGCCTATCATCAACACGAGCGATCTGATTGTTCAGATATCACGCGGCTTCACTCAGAGGCGAAGCCCTGTTCTCTGCACTTTGGACGCTTCGAATTTGGTAGATGGCGCGGAGATGGACCGCGGCATGGAGGCGACGTCGATATGAGCAGTTCTGACATTGTCGCCAAAGCTCAGACATCGGATGCCTGGGCTGCTGTCGCATCATTGGCGCTCGGCACTTTCGCCCTTGTTACCAGCGAACTCCTGCCAATCGGACTTTTGCCAAAAATCGCCGCCGACCTACACATAGCGCCTGGTATTGCAGGTCTTTCGGTTACCGGGCCTGGATTGGTGGCGGCGCTGGCGGCACCGTTACTCGTGAGTGGTTTTGGTCGGCTCGACCGCCGTACGCTGCTACTGCTCTTGGCAGCCATCCTTGTGGTCTCCAACACTCTCGTCGCGGTCGCGCCAACGCTGACGGTGCTTCTCCTCGGCCGGATCATTCTCGGTATCGGCGTCGGCGGGTTTTGGGCTGTAGGCGCTGCTGCAGCCGGGCGCCTTGCGCCGAGTGCCGCTGGGCGTGCAACCGCGCTGGTTTTTGCTGGGATATCTGGAGGAACCGTCATCGGATTGCCTCTTGCAGTCTTTCTTGCTGGCCTCTTCGGGTGGAGGTTTGCCTTCCTTGGCGCTACGGTTGTCAGTGGGCTGAGCCTTCTTGCTCAAGGAATACTGATTCCGAAATTGCCAGCGTCGCCGGGTCCCAACCTGCGAGCCCTGCCTGCTTTTGTCCGCCACCGCCAGGTCGTGGTCGCGCTGTCAGCGGTAGCCCTTGTTATCGTTGGCCAATTCACCGCCTATACTTATGTCGCGACCTATCTGGGCGATGCCGGTGCCGGCCAAGGAACGCTATCCGGCGTGCTTTTGGCTTACGGTGCCGCAGGGCTGTTGGGAAACATCATGTCGGGAGAATTGGCACAGCGTAGCCCGCATCGTCTTCTAGTCCTGATTGGGCTTCTTCTCGGCGTTCTTCTACTGGTCGCTCCACTAGCAGCTGGTTCGCTCATTTTGGCTGTCGCGGTGGTCATTGCATGGGGCTTTGCTTTTGGCGGTATTCCGGTCACGCTGCAAATCTGCATGTTCAAAGCAGCTCCCAACTCGCCTGACGTCGCTGGAGCGGTCTTCGTTTCCACGTTTCAGGTCGCCCTAGCCGCCGGCGCTTGGCTGGGTGGCGTGGTCTTCGACTACGCCGGGCTCAACCCGGTCTTGTGGGTTGGGGGAACGGTCGTCTTGGCGATGACGCTGGTTGTGAGTTTGTTTGCGAGCCGCTGACTGGTCTCCAGAAGATGATTTGTCGTCGACTCTTGTTGCAAAAAATCCGGGGATGCCTGAAAGAGCGCAGGAGTTTTCGACGATACTGTTGCTGAGCGATTTTAAGCGGTGCCGCCATGCCGGCTGAGAGGGCCGCCAACAGCCTCATCAATGCCCGCATGAAGAAGAAACATCTGATGCGATGGTCGCCGCAAGCCGGCAAAGCCTAATCTGCGTGAGGCCGATGTTTTTCATGACGGTGTGCTGGCCGCGGGCCTTCCGCATGCCTCCGCGAAGCAGTTATCGCAATTAGGCCAGCTACGTCGTTTGCCCAAGAATGCGGTTTCAAAAGGGAGCTCGAATAGTGGGCATAGGTTCCAAACCGTTCAAGAGCCCCAGCGCATGATCCGACTCGCTCCCGAAATCGGAAAATTCCTCCGAGGCCCACCACTAAGAGACGATTTGGCGCGACCTTGGAGATTGCGGTAAGGATTCTCCAACGGTCGCTGCGCCGCTCGTTTACGTCGAGATTGTGTTGGTCGCTTCCGCGTGATGATGCGCGATTGCGTGGGAAATGACCTATAGGCGATCGGGAAAAATGGGAATCGTGGTGAATTTAATATCGAATCTATCATCGGTGACCAACTATCCTTGCTCAACAATCGAGCACAAAGATACGGACTGCAGCTGCGGATTGATATCTGACCGAGAACGCTAGTAACAACAGCATGTTTCTTTTGGACTTGTTCGCCTTAATCTTGCGCCTTTGCTCGCCAGGTGGTGACGATCTTAACGTATTGTATTTAGAAATCTCATGGCCGTCCATTCATCGGCTTTAAGCTTTAAGGATTATATCATGAAGAGAATCATTGCATTGGCCTTGCTTGCATTAACGTCTCCTCTCGCGGTGCACGCTGCGACCCTGACATTTCCCGGTGACAAGCCCGTCGCAAGTATCACTATTCCAGATAGCTGGAAGCCGGAGGAAACCGACGGTGGCGTCCAGGGGACCTCGGACGATTCCGCAGTCTATCTTTCAGCCGAGGTCGCCAGCGACAAATCTATGGAAAAGGTCGTTACCGGCGCGATCGATTTTCTCGCAAAAAACAAAGTGACGATCGACCCCTCTACTCAAAAGGAGACCCCTGCAACCGAGGTCAACGGTATGCAGATGGCGACCCTGGAATGGGATGGTAAAGATGAAGACGGCCCCGTCAGCGTCGGCTTGCTCATCGTACAGGTGAGCGCTGACAACGCTCTCGTGGTGACCTACTGGGGAGACAAGGGAGAAGAAGACAAGCACGATGCTGAAGTCAAGGCAATTGTCGCCTCTATCAAGCCGGTTGAATGACTTGATACATGGCAGCGGTGAACTCATCACTGCTGCTGTAATTTTCACTACGTTTTGTTCCACTTTTGCGGTTTTAAGCTGTATCGACATTCGAGCAAGATTGCGATGAGACGCAAAATTAGGTGAAATCTCGACACAAACAATCTTGCTCGCGGTCACCTTTCGCCGAAATATGCGTAAGGAATATGGGTTAAGGTCGACGGTGCCGTCTCCGGCAGGTGTGTCGGATATGTGTGCCAGGTGGCAAAGACCAGATGGTCGGGCGGCCAGGCCTCTGACGCCTTGAGCCGCTCGATATTGCCTTGGGCGCTGGCGACCCAGGCATCCGGGCCTTTCGGCGCTGCGGCGATTATGATGGGCCCAAATGGAATGCCGTCGCTATGGACAAGCCGGGTGACCGCTGGCAGGTAGCCGGCTGGCGGCCGATTCCAGTCGGTAATGTCCTCATGAACGAAGGCCAATTTGATGCCGCTCTCCGCCTGAAGCCCGTCGATCCACGCCTGTGTATTCGTCGCCCAGCGCCCGCTCAGGTCGCCCGACGGCGGCGGGCCCAGCGGCTCGGTGTCGCCCAGGCGCACCTCGGGAAAGATCGCTTGATGGGCCCCGAAATTGCCAACAACATCCTGGGCAAGCGCGCTAATTTCGGCATGGCAAGCGCCCGGGCCGTCATAATAGCGGCCGAACCACATCGCCTCGTCGATATCGATATAGCTGAGCTCGCCGCCCAGCGCCTTGATCCGCTCGGCGACATAACGCGACCCGCCTGGAGGCACATAACCCTCGATATGCTTGCCGCACTTATCCGACCAGGTTAGCATGCCGATGCCGACCGCGAGCTTGATGTGCTGCTGCTTGAGAAAGGCGTAGAAGGATCTCAGCCTGTCGGGCGGCCCGTTGGTCACCAGATTTTGCGCGATCTCCACCACCTGAATATGGCGTTCGGTCACCCGCCAGTCAACGTCGGACGTGAACATGTACCAGAAGTCGGATGCGCCGCCGTGGGTCGGATCGTTCGGCGACAGCCACACCTCGGGTGCGTTCTGGGCCACGGCGGCGGTCGATATCAAGACTGCCGCCAGGGCAGCGACGTTCGCTAAGGACACGATCATCTCCTAACGCTTGGCGATGACATTGGACCAGCCAGGGATCTGTATGACAGAGTCGGTGAGCGTGGCGCCGACGCCGGTAACGACATAGGCTGAGGAGGGAATTGATTGGATTGTCGGACCCATGATCGTGTGATGGCTCGATGGAGCCGAAAAATAGAAACCGAGCGGCTTTCCCTTGTCCATGCTGATCATGTCGCCTCCCATCCACACCAGGCCGTCGGCGTCGGTGCGGACACCGGCTTCAGTGGCACCATCGACTTCACAATTGCTGAACTGGACCCCACCACGTATCCAAAACTCGTAGCGTGGATTTCCCCAGGCGTGCACGCCGTTATAGAAGTTATGCGCGCTCCCGGTATCGCGCACTCCGGCGACTGTGGCATGCGCCACGACAATGTCGCTGAAATGGCTGTCGCCCGCGGAGTTGAGGATTCCGAACAGAGGAGCGCCATGCGGCATCACCGATTCAGTGTCCGCCGTGATCGTGCTTTGCTCGACCATGAATTCCCAGACATTGGTGTACCATGACTTCGGGTTCGTCAAAGTTCCATCCGGGTTGACGGCGATCGTGCCGAGATGCAAGCCGGCAATCCGGGTGTCGTTGTAATAGACGCCACGATGCAGGCCGCCGTGGCCACCCTGGATATCGGCACCGAAGTCCGCCAGCCCCGATCCGTCAATGCCAAGATCGTAAAGATTAGCCTGGTTGTGATCGCCGGTGGGCTCCTGGATCACGGCGCGCATCGGGGCTAGCGCCACGATCCAGGACACGCCGCGGCCATCGCCCTGCAGCGAGATCTGTCCGTGACCAAACACGCCGGCATCGTGGCCGCCTGGCAGAGCGATCGTCGAGCCAACGCCGCATACGCCATGGGGTAGATGGAGTTCGCCGAGATCCCATGACGGGTCGGAGTGGCCCGCCAGTACGGCATTTATGGCAGGCGCGTCGTCGGTCCCGTAGGCGACATAGCCGTGGTGGCTGTTCACTGTAGCCAGTGCCGGATCTGCCAAAGTGACCTGCGACTTGGACTGCACCGAGACGATGCGCGTGGCCAGGTTGTCGCCCTTGGTGCCGGCGCCGGCGATCACAATAAGCTTGCCTGCATCTTTGGCCTGAAACCAGCCATCGGCCACATTCAGGCTGGTGGTTCCGATCCCAATGGAAACCTCGGTCCAACGCAGCACTTGGGTGTCGCAAACGGCGCCGTAGTCGAGTACATTGGGCTGGTCATGTAGCCTGTCAGAGAGACCGCGGGCAACAGGTGCATTTTTGATAGTCACCATGGCGCCGGAGAGATCCGGTAGCGAGGCAGCCTGAGTGATATTGCAAATCAATGAAAATGAGAGTGTTAGGACGTAAAGCAACCGCCCCATACATTCGGTCCTCTTCTGTTGGACGCCATAAACCGGATCACGTTATCACAATCAACCTGTCATCAACGTGACCGCAGCTACCGCCAACTCTTTCATCTTTGGCTATCTCAGTATCGATCTGCCAGGCGATCCGTCAGCAAAATGCAAACAGTTGCGGGGGTTTCGATTTCACTAAGAGCGCCCAGGGAAGGGAGCGGAGCGCCAACGACCTCTTCGACTTGTCTAAGCTCGGCGGTGGTGGGACTCAGGAGGTCGATCCATAGAGCGTCTGCAAACGCTTGTCGTTCGCCCTTTTTATCCTCTTGCGGCACCGGGAAAACACTTAGCATCTCTCGTGGTCACTCCCTGCAGTGTAGCGCGGAGCTCTCGGCTCGTCCAAAAATGGAACCTGGTCGACCGAACAGCATTTGGTGAGGATTACCGCCGGAAGCAGTAACATGCTCCGGCGGTCTTCGATTTTGAAGTCTCACTACCTTTCAAAATTGACCGAAACGCGCAAGGTCAAAATTCTTCCCAGGATGCGGCTGCCGCTGCGGTTGCCCCGGAACCACCGAATGCGCCCGCGATCTTGGAGCGCAGCGAGCGTGCCGGCGAGGCGGCAGGGCGGGATCGCTCCGTCGCAGCAAGGGCGATTGCATATGTTGAACGTCGCCTATTTGATGTTCTGTCATGAGAACTCGCCACTTGTTCCCGGTCCCAAGTCGGTTATTTCACCTGCCCAACTTCACGTGCGAGACTGGAACTGGAACAAATGGATATTGCAGCAATGGGGTTGCAGGTCCTGATTCCATCAAGAGCGAGCCATCTGCGGTTCGTGTAAGCCCTGTCGGTAGCTTGAACCTTGACGAACTATGATGGTTCACAGATAATCATTCTGAACTAAGAAGGATTTGGTATTATGACTGCATTCACCGTGCGTGTTTCAGACGAGACCGCTAGTAAACTCGACCAGATCGCGGAAAAGCTTGATCGCTCGCGCTCTTATATGGCAGCCCAGGCCATCGAGGACTACGTTGCTCGCGAAGAGTGGCAAATTGCTGAAATCGAAGCCGGATTGGCTGAAGCCAACCGGGGCGATTTCGCCAGCGACGGCGAAATGGCGAAAGTCATCAGAAAATACATCAAGTCTGCTCATCAATCATGAGCGAAAAGCATATCCGGTGGACGAGGAGAGCGCTGCGACGGCTTGATGAGATTGGTGCACATATCCAGAAGGATAATCCGGACGCCGCTGCACGGGTGGTCGCGCGAATCGTGTCGGCGCTGGATATGCTTGCCAGTTTCCCGGCAAGCGGTCGCGCTGGTCGCATCAATGGCACGCGCGAGCTGGTGCTCGCGGATGTTCCTTATATTATTCCCTACCGTGTCGAGCAGAGCATAGAGATTCTTACGATCATGCATGCTCATCAGCGGTGGCCCTCAGAGCTTTAGATTTTTACCTTGAGCTCCAAGTGACCCTGGCGCCGTCAGTTCGATACCCTTCAAGAGCAAGCTTATCGCCGCACCTCGTGATGGCCGTAGAGCGATTGCAGTTTAGTTCGCTGGGTCCCCTCTGTTCAGGCTCAACATCGTCAATCATAAGGTGATCCGGAAGGTGGGGTCAAAACGACGCTCTGATGTCCGTTGTCAATGCTTTGGACGCGAGGAACCGACCGCTCAAATGATCGGCAGATCATGATAATCGCCCATTGGTGGAGGCGGAACTGATAGACGTCGGTGATCAGGCTCTGATACGCGGGTTGGTTACCGCATTCCCGATTTTGCGTCCGGGGCTGTTCCTGTCTTACTGCGGGCGTCGGTCGTGCCGGCCACAAAGCGCGCGACGGAAATTCCCCTACCGTTGTCCCGCCCCCGCCAATGCGCGAGTAATTCAGGCTATGGCTACATTCCGGATGGTTTAGCCTCTTTCGCAACCGCCCACATGAAGCCCGCGAGCTCCCGTGCAATCGCTGTGCAAACTACGGTAGTTTTCCTTCCTCTCAAGGTCAGCAGGCGATAGCGCGCAGTCAGCCGGGTTTGCGCCTTCCATGCCATCTCACGAACCGGCGGTGGCACATTCTCCAGCTTATAAAGTTTTTTCGCACCAATTCGTGGTGGGAAGCGATAGGTCCAGGCGCTTTCAACAAGGAGCGTCCGGACACGGCTGTTCTCAGCTTTGGTGATTCCGCCCCTCTTCGTTGTCTCTCCGGTCGACCGCTCACCAGGTACGAGACCGAGATAACCCATCAGTTGGCGCGGGCTTTCAAAGCGAGTGACATCACCGATCTCCGTGGCGAAGGTGACCGCGACGATCAGATCGACCCCTCATAGCGCCTGCAGTGCTCGAACGATCGGTGCCAGAGACCAATTCGGGATGAATTCCTCAATGACTTTCTCCAACCGCTCGACGCGCTCTTTCGAGACACGAACCGCCTCGACCATTTCCTGCAGTGCGATCTGATGTGCCGGATGATCGAATTGTTGCGCTTGCAGCCAGCGCAGGTATCGCATTGTCCAGCCTTTCTTGCGTGGATGGACACGGCCATGTTTGAGCATGAAGGCACTTATCTGCTGCCGGTGAACCCGTAATGTCTCGACAGCAGCGGCGCGGGCGCGAACGAGGTCACGCATGGCTTCATGGCCCTCATCGGGCACCCACACCGCCGTGAGCTCGCCGGCCCTCAATAGCCGGGCGAGCGCAAGCGCATCTCGACGGTTCGTCTTCACCCTGGCGCCCGGTTTCCTTGGAATCAACGATGGAGTAACAATCACACATTCATGGCCGAGCGACCGGATCAGCCGATGCAGGCCGTATCCGGTCGGACCGGCTTCGTAGCAGAAATGCACGTGATCAAACTTTGCGGCTATACGCTGGATAATGCGGCGCATGCTGACATCCGATGCCTCAACCTCGCCGACATAGCGGATCTCTCCGTTTCGGCCAGATTCAGCAATCGCAATTGCATTCTTCAGCTTGGCAACATCGATTCCGACAAAAGCTTCTCTATAATCCGCCACGGCTCGTCCTCCTGTGATGAGGATCGGCTCGGCCTGTCCGAGCAACCCTCGGAAGACCAGTGTGGGGCTAGCCACCTCAGCCACGAAGACGGACATACGGTCTTACGATAGTTCCTCAACTTGACGGGAGAGTACTTTGCCAAAGACTGCAAGAATTCCTGACGTTGCGCCGTATGATGATCACGTCGTGACGGCGAAAGAAGCGCTCGAGGTTTCCTTTCTTAACTGGAGCAGGAGGTGGAGGTTCGCCTAGTCGCTGTGGCTTTGCGTGCGGTCGGCGGATGAGGCGCTGGATGCCATCGATGGGGCAGGACACAGCCTTCACAGGGGCTTACTCTGGCCCTAGTTGCGCTGCCATGGTTGAAATTACATCCGGAATCCCACCGGTGGGCGGCGCGTAGCTGGTAATCTTGACACTGCAGGCAGGCTTAGTGTTGCTAATGATCGTCCAAAGGCTGCCCGCTGGTGTGTTGACTACACCGATCGTCCCACGGCCCGATTGGCTCATTATCTTCATGCTTGGATCGACCATCGACATGATCCTCGAAGTGCGCTGATAGTCGCCGACTTCGGGCAAGAAAAACACAACGGTAATTCGGCTGACATTACCAGGCTGGGTCTGAGTTGAGCCCGCCACCCCGTCGGCTATTTTCATCCAATCCGGAACAGCAATGGCGCAGGCGCCTTTAGCGGCATGGAAACGCTTCCAACCTGCTGGAGGGGAGGCTACGTGCGGCGCCGTCACACAGCTGGAGAGAGTAGCCATGAGAGCAATACCGGCAATAAAGGGCAGCAGACGGCGCATTGCAAATTCCTGAATGAGTGGGAGTGTGATGCGGCAAAGGATTTGGCGCCGATCGGCGCCAAAAGATTGTTGTTGCGAGCATTCCGCCGTGCCTATTCAAAGATGCACCCTTGCTCTGGCTCTAATGGGCTTTCACCCACAAAATACGCGTATCACCTTGGATTTCGGATCAGTCACGGACTGGACTGCGGTGCCACTATGGACGAAATTCAAACGCGTAGGCGTATCGGTAGCAACCCGTTCTTCACTTCCATAGTGTCGCGAATCTCCGGGTATTTTCAGCCCCGCGGTGGCAGAGGATGGGCCTCCTACAAACTTTTGATATCGTGAGGCACCGCAAGCATCAGAGGTTGGGCCGGCTGCCGAGTTGGGTGTGGACGAAGTTGCACACGCGCTCAGAGAAAAAAGTGCTATAAATGCAGGCACGGTCAGTAAAGGTCTCAAGATATCCCCCTTCAAGCTTCTAACGATCTAGCACTATGGCAGATCAGAGTTGGAACTGGTGTCGTGAGGCTACTAGCTGCTGCTTGGATTGGTTGCAAGTAGACAATTTCAGGTAGCATCGCAGAAGCCAGGCAGAAGCGCGTCTCCGCCTCGCAGTGGCTGCTGCTTCAGGCAATGAGAACATGAGGAATGGCAGACTTGCAAACGTGCCCCACGATCTGTGGAGATCGTTCGATCGCGTTGAACCCCTGCCGGACGACCGACAACGACCACGCTGTGCAACCGATCAGGTTTCGCCAGGTGGAACCGACGAGAGCGCGGGAAGTTTCCCTTTGAAGGAGACCGCCATGACCGAGAAAAAGAAGATCGTTGAAGTGAAGGTGAGGGCTGACAACGGCGAAGCGGTGCCGATGGGTATCATGAACGCGAGCCAGGCGACCGAACTTTCGGAGGATCTCGATGTCGTGGTCTCCCATCATGACGGTGAGGCCGGGACTGCCGACCGTGAAGAGTTGAAACCCTTAGCCGGTCCCAATGCGGCAAAACCTGTATTCCCTTTACCGACCACTGACATGGAGGCGGACCGCGCCAAAGAGGCACAGACCGCCGTATGGAACGCTCTGGACAGTCTCGTTGTAGCGGCTAACGCAGCTGGCTGGAGCACGCATGAAATTGTCCTCGCGATCATCGAGGCAGGAAGGTTCCTCAAGGACGCAAACGAAGCCGATCCAGACCCTGCCGAAGATCCCGCCATCAGCGATGTTGCTCGCGAGCAGATCGGTCATGGCGAACAATATGATTAGGCGACCGGCTTCTGGAAATCTGCCAGACAATTAGGGGGGCACCTCTCGCTCTGAGAGAAGCCTATAGCCTTCGCCGCATCCTTGCCGATCACGAAGTTTGTCGGTAGCGGCTAACTCGTGATGGCTCTGGATGGTAACTGAAGAGGAACATTCTGAGGGCTCTGTAATTCTCTTTTCAGCTCGCAAGAGCCAAGATGCAAAGGAGAATACTATGAGAACGAAACTTATTGTTTCAGCCGCCGCCTTCGGCCTTCTCGCTGGTTCAGCCTTGGCGCAGTCTTCCACGGTCACCGGGGCCGCGGGTGGTGCGGTGACCGGAGCGGTCGTAGGCGGCCCGGTCGGCGCTGCGATTGGCGGCGTCACCGGAGCGATCGTCGGTGGCGCCATCGACCCGCCACCGGAGAAAGTGGTCACTTACGTTCAGGAGCAGCCTCTACCTCCCTCCGAGGCTGTTATGCAAGACCATATCGTCGCCGGTCGCGCGCTCCCGGAAACAGTCGTCGTCACACCGATCCCGGATAGTCCGACCTACGCCTATGCTGTCGTGAACCACAAACGTGTCATCGTCCAACCGAAGACGCGTAAGGTCGTTCGCATTCTTGAATAATGTCCAAAAGGGGCCTCCGAGAGAGGCCCTTCATTCCATGCGACCCAATGCGCTATAGCTGTATTCTACCCGCCCGCCCGATCGTGAGGCTCAAGGGAAAAGCTCTAGGCCCCTGTCGCGGACGCTCGAGCCGAAGCCGGTATGACATCGTTACTGATGCTAACTTGCGTTGCGGAAATAAGAATCTCGCCTGCTAGGGAATGCCTTCGAAGTTCTCGTAACACGATAGATCCAAAAATCGCAGTCCGATCAAAAATGGACGGCGACAGTTAACATCAATGGCCTTAGCCTCGGGGCAATCGAAGGATCGTGACGGTGAAAGTCAGTAGGACGACTCGGTCTATCCAGTCCTTCTGTGTCAAAGGAATTTGTAACATGATTGCCATTCACCCTGTTGATCGACCTGATCTGGTCCTCAGTAGATGGCCAGTCGCTGCCTGTTGTTGACGGAACAGCGCGACGCAATGCGTTATAAGGCTCAAAGAAACAAGAACAATTGTCAGAACGTCCTGCGAGTGACGGCGCTTCACATTCGCGAGTGAGGCTAACCGCGGTGAACGCCGACATCAATTATCACGGATTCCTGCTTCGGCGGCACGGCCGCTTCCTGCGAATATGATGGCCCTCAGTCTTCGAAGAGTAATCAATCGCCCTTTAACGTCACCCCTGCTGCTGGAGAGGTCTGTAGCCCAATAAGGTCTTTCTAATATTACTTGTGTTTACGCGTAATCGTGATGGAGCTTGGTTGGAAAAATTATGTAAATTCCACGTTTGTTGGCTAATATGCTTGTTGCGACCATGCAACACATAAATTGCGACAGTTAATATCCCAAAAATAGTCAATGAATTTCCAGTGCAAAGCCTTGTGCTCTCAGATATTAACTGTTTCAGGAGATTAAGTATGAATCCGTTTTGCAAATAAACGTGATTTCGTCTACATCGGTAGATGAACAAGATTTATAAAGTGTATCTATAAAGTATAGTTTGGGGAAGGGATATTAGATTTGTCTCATAAGACGCGATTGATGGCGGCAATCGGCATTTCGATGGCCATGAATTCTTTATCGAGTGGCTCTGCTGGCGCTATGACATTGCAGCAGGCGATCGACAAGACAATGAAAACCAACCCTCAGATCATGCAGGCTGCGCAGGATCGGGAGGCAACAGAGTTTCAATTGCGTCAGGCGAGAGGGCTTTACCTGCCTTCGGTCGACCTCGAGTCCGGTTATGGTCGCCGAAGACTGTCGGATGTCACATCCGGAGCGTTGTCGCGTACTCACGATTACCTGAATCCTGCTGATGTAAGCTTGACTATTACTCAGACGTTGTTTGACGGCGGTGACCGCAAGGCGCAGAAGGACAAGCAGGCAGCTCGTGTCGACGGTGCATCTTTTCGGGTCCAACAGCGCTCTGAAGCCTTGGCGTTGGAAGTGACCCAGGACTATCTTGAGTATCAGCTGCAGATGGAGATCGTTGCGGCTGCCGAAAAGAATGTCGCCTTCCACAAGCAGATGGTTGGCAACATCGAGGACAGCATCAAGGGTGGCGCGCTCACGGATGCCGATCGTCTTCAGGGTGGCGAGCGCCTGCAGGCGGCCAACGCCCGTCTTCAGGAGGCAAAAAAGGAACTCGACGCGACGAAGATCCGCTTCCTTCAGGTCGTCGGCGAGCCGATTAGCAATGCGAATCGTCCCGCTTCCGTTGCGCGTTACCTGCCTAAGACGTTGGACGACGCGGTCTTCATCGCCCAGAAGAACAATCCGCAGATCTCATCGGCTAAGGCTGACGTCAATGCTGCCGATGCCGACGTCCGCGGCTCCAAATCTGCATTTCTGCCGCGGCTCGACCTCGTCGGAAGCGCCCGCATCGGTGACGATGTCGATGGCAACAAGGGTAACACAAGCGACGTCCAGGTCGGTGTCGTCGCCAAGTGGAACCTCTACCATGGCGGCATCGATACCGCCCATCAACAGGAGCTAGTTCGTCGCGCCGCCGAACAGCGCTTCGCACTGAGCCAGACTTACCGCGAGGTCGATGAATCTGTCCGCTCAGCGTGGAGCGAGCGCGCCAATCAGGGACAGCTGGCTCATATCCTGGACGGCCAGGAAAAGACCAATGCTCAGCTCGTAACGTCCTATCGCGAGCAATTCAAGGTCGGTCAGCGCTCGTTGCTCGATCTGCTGGATGCGCAGAACACCCGCTTCAACACCGAGGTTTTGGCCAAGACGGCGGAGGTGGCGTCGCTCTTTGCCGAATACAAGATCCTTGCAGCCTCGGGTAGCCTGTTGTCGACGATGAAGCTGAAGCCGGTCGATCAGGCGACGCCTTATGCCCGTGATCAGTTCGCTGTTTCGTCGAATACGGCTGATCCCGGATATACCAAATACGACTCGCATCAGAAGCCCGGCTTGCCGATGGATCTGCTCGAGCCGATTCGTTAATCGTTACGATCCGAATTGGATAGTTCATGTTGAACGTAGCACCTGACGTGTCTGCGAGCGTCTCGCTGCAGACTTTCAAGTCGGCATTCAAATCGGTCGCTGCGTTTTACGGTCGCCCGAACTCGGACACTGTACTGTTTTCAGGCGTTCCGGACGAAATTCTGGAAGCCATGGAGCTAGACGATGTCGAACGGTTGTCGGAACGCATCGGTCTGCAAGTCCTGAAGCATACGGAACGAGATTGCCGGCTCGGCAATTTCGACTGTCCCGCCATCGCCACCTTTGCTGATGGTGGCGTTCTGCCATTGCTCGAAATGACCGAAGGCGGTTCTTATGTCACCGATATTGTACCGGTCGCCGGCACGGTAACCCGTTTGACGCGGGAGGAGCTTGCCGCGCTTAACCCGCAATCGGCATTTGCCTTCACCCTCTACTATCAGAATTCGTCCGAAGAAGCGCGCGTCGGCCATGCCATGGAGATCGAGAAGCGGCACTGGTTGGCAACGGCGTTGGTCCCTTATTGGCGCACCTACGCCCGCGTCATGCTGGCGGCGCTGTTCATCAACGTCATTGCGTTGGCCTCACCGCTTTTCACCATGAACGTCTATGACAGGGTCCTGCCGAACAAGGCGTTCCCAACGCTCTGGGTGCTGACCGCCGGCATCTCACTGGCCTATCTCTTCGATTTTCTGCTGAAGACAGCCCGTGCATCTTTGATCGACTATGCCGGCCGCAAGGCGGACCTGCGGCTGTCGCATCTGATCTTCGACAAGATCCTGAATTCGACGCTGGCGTCCCGCCCGATGTCGACCGGAGAATATGCCAATCGCGTCACGCAGTATGAATTCGTGCGTGAATTCTTTACCTCCAACACGATCGGCGTGCTGATCGACAGCCTCTTCGTCGTGATCTTCCTGATCGTCATCTATTTGATCGCCGGCTGGCTCGTGATCATTCCGGCTGTCGCTTTCGTCCTTTCGGTGACGATCGGTCTTGTCGCCCAGGCACAGATTGGCAAGCGCATGGCAACGGCGACGAACGAAGCCTCGCGCCGCCAGTCGCTGCTTGTCGAGACCATTTCAACGATCGAGACGCTAAAAAGCTTGCGCGCAGAGGCAACAATGCTGCGCCGCTGGCAGGAGCTAACGAAATATTCGAGCCGGACCAGCGAGGATATCAAGCACATCTCATCGAACGCCATGAACATGACGATGTTTTTGCAACAGATGGTCAGTGTACTCATCGTCGTGGCAGGCACGTACGAATTTGCCGACGGAAAAATCGCCATGGGCGCGATCGTCGCAACCGTCATGCTGGCGAGCCGCGCGGGAGCACCCTTCGGGCAGATCGCGATGACGCTGGCGCGCTTCCGCCAGGCCACAATGTCGCTGCGGATTCTCGACAAGATCATGGAACAGCCTGATGATCGACCGTCGACCGTCGGTTTCGTCAACCGGGAGATTCGCAGCGGCGCATTTAGCTTCCAGAATGTTTCCTTCCAATATCCGGGCTCCGACCAGGCTGTCATCAATCAGCTTTCCTTCACCGTTGCGCCCGGCGAAAAGATCGGGATCATCGGCCGCATTGGTTCGGGCAAAACGACTCTCGGCCGGCTTCTCGACGGGCTGTTCCAGCCGGCCAGCGGCCGTGTACTGATCGATGGCGTCGATATACGCCAGTATCACCTGGCGGAGGTGCGCTCCGCCGTCGCTGTCGCCGGCCAATCGTCGGAGCTGTTTTCAGGTACGGTGAAGGAAAATCTGCTGCTCGGCCGAGCCGATGCCAGCGATGATGAGCTTCTGGCGGTATCCCGAATGACCGGCGTTGACGAGTTCGTCTCCATGCATCCCCGTGGTTTCGATATGCCAGTTGGCGAGCGCGGCGCGAACCTATCGAACGGCCAGAAGCAGGCATTGACCATAGCCCGCCTGCTCCTGACCCGGCCGAAGATCGTCTTCCTCGACGAGCCGTCGGGCGCGATGGATTTGGCAAGCGAGCGCCATCTGATCAGCAAGCTGACCAATGCATTCGGGCCGCAAACGACACTGCTGGTAGCAACCCATCGTCATAGCATGCTGGAGCTTGTCGACCGGCTGATCGTCATCGACAAGGGCCGCATCATCGCCGATGGACCGAAAAACGCAGTGATCGAGGCGATGCAGCGCAAGGCGGTGCAATGATGCGTACCTCTCACCGCAATACCCCCGACAATCCTCCGTTATTCGCCCGACTGATTCTTGGCCTCTGTGCCTCGATGATCGTTGCGTTCGTTGCCTGGGCGGCCTTTGCCGACATTGACGAGATCGCGCGCGGCGAAGGAAAGGTGATCCCGGTATCGAAGACTCAGATCGTGCAATCGTCCGAGCCCGGCATCGTCCAGCAGATCAATGTCAATCTCGGACAGGTCGTCCACAAAGGCGATATTCTGATCCAGCTCGACAATACGACGACAGCATCGACGCTCGGGGAATCGGTTGCCAAAGCTCGAGCGCTCGGTGCCAAAGTCGAGCGTCTGGCTTTGGAGGAGGCGGGTGCGTTCGACGCACAGTTCGTCTGTCCGGCTGATATTCTTGCTACCGCAAAAAACGTCTGCGACAACGAGGAAAAGCTCTTCGAGGCGGATCGGGCTTCCTACAAGAACAAGCTTGATGTTCTTGATCAGCGCCTAAAGCAACACCAGAACGAGCTAGACGAAGCCCACGCCAACATAGATCGCCTGACGCAGAATATCGCGGGCGCCCAGAAGCAGTATGATCTGCTGAAACCGCTGGGTGAGAAAAAGCTCGTTGCCCAAACGGAGGTTCTCAAGGTCCAGCGAGACCTCGTCGACCTGCAAGGACAGCTTAAAGTCTATGTCGAAAGCCTCGATCGGCTGCAGGCGGCCGTCAAGGAGGCAACATTACAGGCGACCGACCTTGGGTTGCAGCTGCGCCAGCAGGCGTTGACCGACAAGGGACAGGCACTGTCGGAACTTTCCGTCGTGGATGAGACGATCCGCGGGGCGTCCGATCGGGTCAAGCATACGGATATCCGGTCTCCGGTCGACGGCATCGTCAATACGCTGGAGGTCAATACGATCGGCGCCTATGTCGATGCCGGCAAGGTCATCGCCGGTGTCGTCCCGACAGCGGACACTCTTCTGATCGAGGCGAAGATTTCGCCGCGCGACGTTGCTTTCGTGCGGATCGACCAGCCGGCGGTCATCAAGATCTCGGCTTACGATTTCTCAATCTTCGGTGCCCTGGACGGTAAGGTCGTCAACGTCTCCGCCGACAGCCTTGTCGAAAAGGACAAGAACGAGACCTATTACCTCGTACGCATCAAGACCGACAAATCGGCGCTGGAGCGCGACGGCAAGCACTATCCGATTATTCCGGGCATGGTGGCTTCCGCCGAGATCATGACCGGCCGCAAGACCATCCTGGACTATCTGATGAAGCCGATCAACAAAGCGCGCTCCGAAGCGCTGACGGAACGGTGAGGGTGGTCATGCGCAAAGGAGCCGGGAAAGACGAAACCGCTATGATAGTCCGAGAGGAGGCGTTGCCATCGGTCGATGGTGATGAGCTAGAGCCACGTTTCCGCGCCGTAACCGGCGGCGGCGAGCGTCGCGGCATTCGTCTGGAGCGTATTTATTGGGATGGTCTCGGGCGGATGTCGGAAGCCGGCGGCATCAGCATTGGTGAACTGGTTTCCAATACGGCGGCCGAAATGCCGGAAACCGGCAACCTCACATCCCTGCTGCGCGTGCTGAGCTTCAAATGGGCGCTGAACCGTCTTGATGCGGTCGAGCATGTGGCATCGTTGACCAATCTCAACGCCGTCCTTCAGGCGTCGCCGACACCTGCAGTGGTGTTGACGCAAGAGCGCGGGATCAAGCTCTTCAACGATGCCTTCCTGAAGATGCTGCGCCATCGCCTGCCCCTGATCGATGATGTCCAGCAGACGGCGCGCACGTTACGCCTGTCAATTGACACCCAGGTTCAAGAGGTACTCTCCGTCCTATCAATCAATCGCGGCAAGACGCTGAACACTGGCTTCAAGATCGGTTTCGGCTCGCAATTGCTGACGGGCCAGATCAATCTTGCGTTGGCACCGACGCACGAGGCGTTGATGCTGATCGGTTATCTTTCCGTTTATTGAGAGCGCCATCGCTTTCATTATGCGTGACGCTCGGCCCTGCTAAACCAGGATGGCTGGTTCGGTTAGTGAACCTCGCCTTCGCCGGGAACCACCTTGGCCAGCGGCATCGCGGCGGCAACCGCTTGCGCGCGGGGATCGCGCGAGCCATGTAGATAGCCGCGACCAGCGACGATCGAATAGAGCGGCAAATATTCTGCAATGCGCTTGTCGGACAAAACCTCATCGCGCATGTTGTCGAGGATGAGGTTGTTACCGTTGACGGAGACCGACAGGACGGCGTGATAGAAATGCCGCTGCTGATCGAAGAGAACGACCAGCGCCATGTGGTCGAGATCGACGCCTGCATTGTAGAGTGCTGCCATCTTCAATATAGCATAGTCTTCGCAGTCGCCCTGCTGGTGCGACAGGGCCTCGCTCGGCTTCGCCCAGTAATCCGCCACATGATAGGTTTGCATGTCGCTGGCGTAGCGGATGGCATGGTTGACGGTGAAATTGATGGTGTTGATCTTGTCGCGGATTGAGGCGCCAGCAATCTTTGTTTCAGCCGCAGCTATGGCGGTTTCAGCTGCGTTGCATCTACCTGCACCGCAATCGAGCGATTTACCCGACCGGATTTCAGCGAGAGGGCCGGCGAAATTGTTAAGTGCGGCGAGATGTTTGAAGGGAATGGCGACGGTTCCGAATACCGAGTCGCCCAAGGGAACGTTGCTTGGCTTTGCGGGACGTACCGGCTCGGATGCGGTCAGGTCATTATGCGGAAGGCCACCTGGCGCAACGGCAAGGCTCTGGTTCAGTGTAGTGAGGTCGACGCCGCTGATCGCCTTTGCGGCGTTTCCGATGGTGGGCGCAAAGAGGTCGATGGCCGTATCCACCAGCGGGTCCTGAAGCAGCGTGACGACAGGGCGGACGGTATCGCCGGTCGCCGCCATGCTAGCGGTCGGTGACGATAGACCGAGAGCGAAGGAAGCTGCAGCAAGCGCTGCAAGTATATTTTTTTTGTTCTTGCGTTCCATTGGCGCACTATTTCCCCTGTTTGAGAGAATAGTGCGCGATATTTCTGAATATGGTGTTCGGAAACGTAGATAAATTAAGTATAAATTAAGCGATCAAATAAGTATAAAATTCTACAGGGTCCGGTTGGAAAGTATTAAGGATGATGCAGCGAAGGGCGCCAAAGTGATCCACCACCCAAGGCCGGGTCAATGAAACGGCACCACCGTGATGGCGATAACGCGCCGGAACGACGCGCGATGCGCTCTATTAGATTCTCCGGCTTCAGAACGATTGTGAGGGCTGTGTGGAAACCTTCAGTTTGCCGCCGTCGATCGTATTGATCACCATCTTGCGCTCCACCATGCCGGAGGTGTTGAAGCGGAAAAGTCCGGTCGTGCCGCGGAAGCCAACCTTGTTTGTCAGGTTGGCGCTAGTGACGGCTTGCGGTCCCTGGGAGCGGATGAGGCCGGAGGCGATCGCCATAGCATCATAGCCATAGGAGCCGGAGGTCGTCAGCGGGTGATTGAAATGGCGCTGATAACGCTCGGCAATGAGTCCGCTGCTCTGCGTATCGTCAGTCGCGACAAACGCGCCAGCAACAGCCGGAGCCGCATATACCGCTTGCGGCCAGTTGTTGGTGCCGACCAGCGCCTGGCCGGGAATGGTGGCACTGCGTACGGCACTTGCTGCCATGACGATTTCCGACGTGTTTCCGAGAATGACTACGATTTCGGCTGACTGGATCAACGGCCGGTTCTTGGTCAGGATATCGGCGGTCTGATCGCTTGCGCCGTAACGGCCTAGGCCCATGAACGTGTTGCCGCTGTTCCAGATGGCGCTGCCTAATCTCGTTGTATCGGATTGAGAAAAATCCGCAGGCACCAGCGCCGATACCTTCTTATGACCCCCGGGACCCGCCGCCTTGACGCCCTCGGTTGCGCTGTCGATTTCGCCCGAGGCGAGGTTGAAGACGTCTCCGCCCGTGGTGGCGGTCGCGCTCGCAAGATTAAGCAACGGCGGGCGCTGGGCGGGAGGAATGGCAGCAATGGATGCAGTCTCGGCCGGTGGCAAATAGCTGACGATCAACGCAGCATTTCGGCCTTTGGCCGCCGCGACCTGTGCGGCAACACCAGCAAGACCCGGACCGACATCTTTGACGCGCAGCCGAACCTGATTGTTCCCGAGTTCGCCGACGCCAAGCACCGCCCCATCGCGGACGTCGCGGGATGCGCCCTCATACAGGCCGGCCGCGCCCTTGCGCAGCAGCAATGTGATTTCTGTGCCGCCATCGCCGCCATAGGTCTCCTCAATGGCGGTGGACGGCATTTTTATGTCGTCCTTCTTGCTGTTGTTCTCAAGTCCGACACCGTCCATTTGACAGCCGGCGATGCCGGCACAAAGGACGAGGGCTGTACCGCGTGTTGGTAACCGATGCAGTCTGCGCGGCAGCCACTCGGTCAAAAGCTCCAATGAAAGGCTGATCGCAAACGGCACAATTACTCCCCGATTCTTTATGGCAGGCTGCAAGAGCCTATCGGGCCGCATTTGCACACCGCGGCTGACGTAAAGTCAAGCGGTATACTTAACGACTTGTTCTTTGGTTAAGTTAACCATCGGTAAAATAATTCTGCAGTGCTGCATAACCGGCTATATCGATGAGGTTAACGAAGTATTGCAATCATCCCGCTCCCGTAATTGATTGCGGCAAATTGAGAGACACCGGGAGCCAGACCCATGGACGACTTGCGCATTTCGACCGTAGACCACGAAGCTGCTTCGCATGATTTCGCATCAAGCGGTCGGGACGAGGGCATTGCAGCCGATATCGGCGCCGATTATTCGCTGCCGTTGGCGCAGAATGCTGATGTCGCTGCATTCGAGGTGGCACAAGCCGAGGAGCAACAGGCGAATGGCAAGACGGGGCGACTAGCCGCGAACGAGCCGCAAAATGCTCCCGCCTCGGCGCCGATCCAGATCGTGCCGGATCAGGGCAACGTCGTCCATCTGCCGCCGAACACGTCTATCGACGACATCCATGTCGAGGGACGCAACCTTGTTCTCATCCAGGCCGATGGAACGCGCATTGTCATCATCAACGGTGCTCTGCATGTTCCGACCTTCCTAATCGGGGAAGTGACGCTGCCGCAGCAGGCCGTCGTGGCGGCATTACAGCAGCAGGGCATCAATGTCGCTGAAGGTCCCGATGGTTCGGTTCACGCCGGCAATAGCACGGACTCCGGCCACCAGTTCACGGACAGCCAGGCTGGGAATCCGCGCACGCCGCTGAATCTGATCGGCCTTCTCGGTCCTGGTGACTTAATCGGTGGCGGGAACGGCGGCAATCTCTCCGGCACCCAGACCCGAGTTCCCTTCATCGATCCGCAGGCGACGGAAACTGCCTCACTGGTCGAGCGCGGCAGCAGCACTGGCGCCTTCCTCACTGCAAGCAGCACCGGCCGTTTCGGCTTCGGCGGCAACAATGCCTCGATCACCACCGTCACGCTGGTCGGCGAAGCAGAAATCACCGGCAGCGGCACGCAGCAGCTATCCGGTTTGACCTCCGGCGGAGTTGCGGTTGTTGCCACCCAAAACGGCCAGACAGTCACCGGCATTGCCAATGGCGTCACGGTCTTCACGCTGGTATTCAACGCCTCGACCGGCGAGTATACCTTCACCCAGCTGGCTGCCCTCGACCATCCACGCGGTGCCAATTCGGCCAGCGATGTGCTTGAACTGCAATTTCGCTACACGGTCTCCGACACGAGCGGCCACACGGTTTCAGCTGTCGCGAGCGTCGACATCACCGATAGCGTGCCGGTTGCGGCCGTCGGTACGGCGGGCTCGGTCACCGAAGCGGTGCTGGCTGCCGGCAACGCAGCCCTGACCCATGATACTGGCGCCGCGACGGCCACCGGCTCGCTCAATATCTCCTGGGGCGCTGACAGCGCCAACACCAACAAGGGCGGTCTCGGCGATCGCTCGGTCGCCTTTACCAATGCCACAGTGGCGGCGACGGGTGAGGACAATGGTACGCTGACCTCGCATGGCCTGGCCGTGCACACGGCAATTTTGGCCAATGGTACGCTGGTTGGTTACACCGGTGAGGCGGCTCCGACGGCAACCTCCGCGCCCAACGTCGTCTTCTACGCCACGGTCTCGGACACCGACAATGGTCACTATAACTTCACGCTGATCCAGTCGCTCGATGATGCCAAGGGTTCCGACGCGATCACCCTGACCTTCGGCTATACGGCCACCGATTCCGATGGTGATACGGCGACGAATAGCTTCACCATCACCGTCACTGATGACAAGCCTATCGCAGCAACCGGTGAGGCGGGCTCGGTCACCGAAGGCGCTCTGGCTGTCGGCAACGCAGCTCTGACCCATGATACTGGCGCTGCGACGACCACCGGCTCGCTCAACATCTCCTGGGGTGCTGACAACGCCAACACCGACAAGGGCGGAGCCGGCGACCGCTCGGTTGCCTTTACCGATGCCACCGTTGCGGCGACGGGTGAGAACAACGGTACGCTCAGCTCACACGGTCTTGCCGTTCACACGGCACTGCTCGCTGACGGTACGCTGGTCGGTTACACCGGTGATGTTGCTCCGACGGCTGTCGTAGATGCAAAGGGTGCGATCGGTTCGAACATCGTTTTCTATGCGACGGTTTCCGACACCGACAACGGTCATTATAACTTCAGTCTGGTTCAGTCGCTCGACGACGCCAAGGGCTCGGACGCCATCACGCTGACCTTCGGCTACACGGCCACCGATTCCGATGGCGATACCGCCACGAACAGCTTCACCGTCACTGTCGCCGACGACAAGCCTGTCGCATCGACCGGCGATGCGGGCTCGGTCACCGAAGGTGCGCTGGCAAGCGGCAACGAGAACCCGCATGTCGAAAGCGATGTCATCACCACTGGCTCGCTCAACATCTCCTGGGGCGCCGACAACGCCAACACCAATCAGGGTGGCGCCGGCGACCGCTCGGTTGCCTTCACCGATGCCACGGTTGCGGCGACGGGTGAGAACAACGGTACGCTCAGCTCACACGGTCTTGCCGTTCACACGGCACTGCTCGCTGACGGTACGCTGGTCGGTTACACCGGTGATGTTGCTCCGACGGCTGTCGTAGATGCAAAGGGTGCGATCGGTTCGAACATCGTTTTCTATGCGACGGTTTCCGACACCGACAACGGTCATTATAACTTCAGTCTGGTTCAGTCGCTCGACGACGCCAAGGGCTCGGACGCCATCACGCTGGCCTTCGGCTACACGGCCACCGATTCCGATGGCGATACCGCCACGAACAGCTTCACCGTCACTGTCGCCGACGACAAGCCTGTCGCCAGCGACGTCACGGTCGGCACGGGTAGCCTTTACGACACGACACCGACCGAGCAGATGCCGCTCCGTCCACTCGTCGAGCCGAGCGAGGGGTCGTCGCCGTCGGAAGGTGCCGCCGACAGCGTTAGCGGCGGATCGGGCAGCCTGTTTACGGCCGGCGCCGACGGCTTTCAGCAAGTCACCTTCACGGATCCGACCGGCCTCAAGGGCATCTACATCGATGCCAACGGTGTGGCTCACAAGGAAGGCCTGTCCTATAGCACCACGACGGACAATCTGGGCAACACCATCTACACCGCAACCGGCAAGGAGTCGGGCCAGGTTCTCTTCACTCTGACCGTCGGTGCCGACGGCAGCTATACCTACGTGCAATCCGGTGCATTCGCCGATGCCAAGGGCTCCGACAACGAGAATTTCAAGATCTCCTTTGAAGTCACCGACGGCGATGGCGACAAGGCGACAGGCTCGCTGACGCTTAACGTCGCCGACAGCCTTCCGGCCGCCAACAATGTGACGGTCGAACCGGGCAGCCTCCATGACACTACGTCGACCTCCTCGGGGGCGAATCCGCTCCCCGTCCAGCTGCTTGTCGAGCAGCCGAGCGAAGGCTCGACACCGCCGGATGGCGCCAAGAGCGACGCCGTCAGCGGCGCAGCGGGCAGCCTGTTTACGACCGGCGCCGATGGCTTCGCGCGACTGACCTTCACCAATCCAACCGGTCTCAAGGCGATCAACATTGATGAAAACGGCGTTGCTCACAAGGAAAGCCTATCCTACAGCACCTTGAGGGACGCCTCCGGCGACACGATCTACACCGCGACCGGCAAGGATTCCGGCCACATCATCTTCACGCTGACCGTCCATGCCGACGGCAGCTATACCTATGTCCAATCGGGCGCGTTTGCCGATGCCAAGGGCTCCGACAACGAGAACTTCAAGATCGGCTTCGAAGTCACCGACGGTGATGGAGACAAGGCGACGGGTTCTCTGACGCTCAACGTCGCCGACAATCTTCCGGTCGCTAACACTGTCACGGCTGAGCATCTCGTCAACGACGATATGTTGACAGGCGGTAATCCCGACCAGACCGATGAAAATAAAAGCGTAAGCGGCAACGTCGGCAGCCTGTTCAATATGGGGGCGGATGGGTTCAAAAGTGTTGCGATCGCTCATTCGGATCTGCCGAAGCTGACCACGATCTACACCGACGCAAATGGCGTCGCGCATCAGGAAGCCGCGACATGGAGCAAAGCCCAGGTCGCCGATGGCGGCACGACCTGGATCGCCAGCAGCGCGCATAATCAGACCGTTGCCACGCTGACCATCAATGCCGACGGCTCCTATACGTTTTCCACCGGAGCGCCGCTCGCGCATCCGACTTCGCAAGATGCCGAAGAGACCCTGTCCCTGACATTCAACTTCACCGTCACCGATGGCGACGGCGACAAGGCAACGGGCTCGCTGACAGTTGGCGTCAAGGACGACGTGCCGATTGCTCACACGGTTGACAACACCGCTTCGCCGCTCAACGACGATGCGCAGGCCGGCGGAAACCTGGACGCCAACGACGCCAATGCCCATAGCGTGTCGGGCGCTGCCGGCGCCCTGTTCAGCGCCGGCGCCGACGGTTTTGCCAGCGTCTCGATTGATCAGTCCAGCCTACCGGCCTTGAAGACGATCTACGTCGATGCCAACGGTTTCGCGCAGCAGGAAGACGTGACCTGGGGCAAGCCGACGGTCTTCGGCGGTGCGACGACCTGGGTTGCCTACAGCGCCAACCACGAGACCGTCGCCACGCTGACGATCAAGGCTGACGGCTCCTATGCGTTCAGCACCAGTGCTCCGCTCGTCCACCCGACCTCCGGCACGACGGAGGAAAGCTTGCCGCTGACCTTCACCTTCACGGTGACCGATGGCGACAACGATACATCGACCGGCTCGCTGACTTTGCATGTTACGGATGACGTGCCGCTCGCAAACAGCGTCACCGTCACGAGCGTGACCTTGAATGACGATGCGCTGAAGGGCGGAAACCTCGACACGGTCGGCGTAGCTGATACCGATACGGTCAGCGGCGCAAGCGGTACGCTCTTTACGGGCGGCGCGGATGGCGTGCATCAGGTGACGCTCGGAACAACGACGGATTTCAGCGCCATCTATACCGGCAAGGACGGCTTTGCCCATGTTGAGTCGGTCGTCTGGGGCAGCCCGACGACAGCGGCGGGCGGCGAGACGATCTGGGTCGCGACGGGCAAGGACAGTGGCCAGACGGTCGCGACGCTGACGATCGGCACGGATGGTTCCTACAGTTTCACGCTGAGTGCACCGATTGCTCATGGCGCGAGCCAGACTGCGGAAAATACGCAGGATCTGACTTTCAACTTCACTGTTACCGATGGGGACAACGATACGGCCAGCGGCGCGCTCACGGTTACCGTCAAGGACGACGCACCGATCGCCTATAAGGTTGATGTCACCTCGACGCCACTTAACGACGACGCACAGGGACATGGCAACCTCGACGGCGGCAGCGCGGACGTCAACACGATCAACGGCAATGCAGGAGCCCTGTTCTCCGCTGGCGCCGATGGCGTCAAGAGCGTGTCGATGGACAGCCTCCCGACGCTGAAGGCGATCTATCTCGACAGCCATGGCATCGGCCACCAGGAATCCGTGACGTGGGCGTCGTCTTCGACGAACGGCGTGACAAGTTGGACGGCCACCGGCACCTCCAGCCATGCCACCGTCGCAGTTCTGACGGTTGGCTCGGACGGTTCCTACAGCTTCACCGCGGATGCGCCGCTCGTTCATTCGACCTCGTCGACCACCGAAGATAGCTTGACGCTGAATTTCGGTTTCACCGTCACGGACGGCGACGGCGATGCAGCGAAGGGTTCGCTGGCGATTGCCATTACGGACGATGTCCCGGTTGCTTCCGGCACGACCATCTCGGTGAGGGCAGACGAAGGCGATATCTACAACGCCCTGTCGCAGGGCAACAGCCCGCTCGACGGCACGCATGACGGATCGTCCTCGCAGCCCGCTCTGATTGGTCTCGGCTTTGCCGCCACCGTATCTGGCTCCGTTGCGTCCACCGTCTCCTTCGGTGCCGACGGCGCAGCTGTCGGCGGCGGCTTCAGCTTCACCTCCAACGCGACATCGACGCTCGCCGCGCTGCATCTGACTTCGGGTGGCGAAGCGCTCTCCTATGCCGTCGTGAACAATGTGATCATCGGCTATGTCGATAACGATCACCATAGCGGCTTCAATCCGCTTTTCGACCGGCCAGTCCTGTCGCTGACGTTGTCAGGCGACGGCAGCTTCACCTTCCAGCAGTACGACCAGCTCGACAATGTCGCCGGCCCCGGCAACGACCTGCGCTCCGGCAATGGTTCGATCTCGGCCATCGATTTCGGCTCCGTCATCCAGGCGACCGACGGTGATGGCGACAGCGTGACGCTAAAGGGTGCCCTGAACGTCACGATCGTTGACGACGTACCGAAGGTAAGTCTTGGCCTGACGGGCTCGATCACGATCGATGAGAGCGGCAGAGGCGATGACGACGTCAGCGCCAGTAATTCGATCAGAGGTTTGTTTGCCGGCATCACGGGCGGCAACGATTCTCATATGTCGCCGGTCTACGCGCAGCATGGCATCGTCTCTCCGTCGGTCTCGATGGGCGCCGACGATGCGACGGGTGCGACAAGCAGCCTGACACTCCATATCGACAACGCCGACTCCGGCCTAACGACGACGGCAGGTCAGACGATCACGCTCTCCCAGCTCGCCAACGGCACGGTTGTCGGCAAGATCGCGGACGGCGAGATCGCCTTTGCGATCCACATCGATGACAGCGGCAAGGTCAGCATCGCCCAGTACATGGCGCTTGCCAACCCGAATACGTCGAAGTCGGACGGCGATACGGTCGATCTCACAGGCAAGCTTTCCGCAGTGCTGAGCGCGACCGATAGCGACGGCGACACTGTCAGCAAGTCCGTTTCCATCGGCAGCAGCATTCGCTTCGATGATGACGGCCCGTCGATCGGCAACGCCGTCGCAACGAAGACACTTGCCGAGCACAGTCTTGTCACGAATTCGGGCACGATCTCGCCTTCCGGCGTCAGCACCGGCGCGGTTGCGCTCAATTTCGCCTTCGGCGCCGATGGCCCGGCTGCTCATGCCATTACCTTTGTTGCCCGTTCGAATGGCAGCTATTTCACCGCAAGCTACGGCAACAACCAGACACTTGACGCGACCAAGCTCAGCTCCGGCGGCCATGCGTTGTCCTATTCGGTCAGCAGTGACGGCATGACGCTGATCGCCTATACCGGCAGCAACGCCGCCGACCAGTCGAGCTGGGTGTTCAAGGTTGCCCTGTCCCAGGACAGCGGCCACGCCGGCGGCGCCTACAACTTCACGCTTTACAAGGGGCTCGACGACGTCAACGGCCAAACCAACCTCTCGGATATCAAGCTGACTTTCCAGGTTGCCGGCCATGATGGCGACGGCGATACCACGAAGACAACGCAGAGCTTCTCGGTCGATGTCACCGACGACGGCCCGTCCATCTCGTCTTTCGCGGTCGACAAGACCCAGGCGATCACTGTTGACGAACATGGCCTGACGGCTTCCTCTCCGGTCAGCGCCACGACCGGAACGCATTCGATCGTCACGGCGGTCGTCAATGCCGGCGCCGATGGCCTTTCCTCGCAAGTCTATTCCCTGCAGGTCGGCAACAATGGGAATTCTGGCCTCTCGACTATCGACAATCATGCGATCACGCTGCAGCAACAGTCGGCAGGGACGGTCAACGGCGTCTACACCGGCTCCGACGGCAAGACGCACATTGCCTTCACGATCTCCATGGACTCCGGCAGCGGCGCACTCAGCGTCACCGAAAACGTCGCATTGAAGGACATCGTCAACAACAACCCGGTCGACCACCTGAACCTTGCAACCGGTTCCCTGAGCGCGGTGGTGACGGTGACGGATGGCGACGGCGATACGGCAAGCAAGTCTGCGGACCTGTCTGGCGTCATCACCTTCAAGGACGACGTTCCGAGCATCGGAAGCGTGAGCATCGGCGGCGTCGGTGAAAACGGCCTGGCGACGACGCATCCGTCCGCCACGGGCTCGCTGGCGATCAGCTTCGGCGCCGACGGCACAAAGAGCGTCGCCTTTAGCAACGCATCCGCCGCAAGCAACGTGACCGGTCCGAGCGGCCTGTCGTCGAACGGTAAGCCGCTGGCCTACGCCTTCATCGGCAGCCTGCTGGTGGCCTATACCGGATCGCTGCCGACGGCGGCCGACGCGGCCAACGTCGTCTTCACCGTGGCGCTTGTGGCCGCAGGCTCTGGCTCGTATACGTTCACGCTCCTCCAGCCGCTCGATCATTCCGGCGCTATTGCTGCCAATGGCAGCCATGCGATCGACCTGACTTTTGGCTACACGGCGACGGACGGCGACAATGATACGGCAAGCGGCAGCTTCACGGTCGAAGTGAACGCGGCCGGCACGGTAACAGGTCAGACGATCGACTATTCCGCCATCTCGACCGGCGTTACTGTCAATCTGTCCGACGTCAGCCAGACGGTAGGCGCGCAGACGATTGCCGCCAACATGGCAACAGATGCCGGCGCAACCCATGTTGTCGGCAGGGACAATGTGGCCGGTATGACGCATGTCATCGGCACCAGCGGCGACGACACGCTGATCGGCGGCGCCGGCGATACACTCACGGGTGGTGCAGGCAACGATACCTTCGTGGCTGCCAGCGGAACGGTCACCGTCACCGATCTTCACGACAAGGACATCGTCAAGGTTCTGAACGGCGCGACCGCTGCCATCACCGCCACCGGCGACTGGACCGCAACGAGCGACACCGTCAACAGCGGGACGGCAACGATCAATGCCAACGGCCATAACATCGACCTGTTGGCTGCCAGCGGCAATGGCTGGACACTGACCAATGCCGGCAATGCAACCGGCGTAACCCTGGTCGGTTCGAACCACGGCGACACCATCATCGGCGGCTCTGGCGACGATATCATCAGGGCCGGCACCGGCTCTGACACCATCGATGCCGGCGCCGGCAACGACAAGATATATCTGTCTGCCGATATTGCCGATGCGGCGGCCTATGGTCCGCGCAGTTTCGACCTCGGTTCTGGCATTAAGATCGATGTCTCGCTCGACCACATGTCCGGCACCGGCGACAGCGTCAACGGCGGCGCCGGCAACGATACGCTCTATCTGCAGGGTTCCGGCTCGAACGGCTACGTCCTCGACTACCGCTCAACCTCTGGCCTGCAGCTCCAGGGCGTCGAACACATCGTTGGTACCGACAGCAACGACCTGATTGCGGTCTCAAAGACTTATACGAGCGATGCAGTCGGCGGTGGCGTTACTATCGACGGCGGTGCGGGTGACGACGTCATCTTCGGTGGCGCTGGCAACGACACACTGATCGGCGGCGCTGGCAACGACATCATCGTCGCCGGCACAGGCAACGACACCATCCTCGGCGGTACCGGTAGCGACAAGATCTACTACACTGTGGGCTCCGGCAATGACCGTATCGATGCCGGTGCGACCCTGGTTGGCGATAAGGAAACCGACACCGACGAACTGCATATCGTTGGCGATGGCAACGGCCACACCTACACGATTGGCGAAATCGCCTTGAGTGATACCGGCAACATCGTGTCGGCTGACGATCATGCCGATCTGACCATCGGCATCAGCGGCGGTGGCAGTGTCCGTGCCGACGGTATCGAGGACCTGTACCTCGATCTTGGCGGCAGCGCTGGCAACACGGTTGTCTTCGGCAATGTCAGCGATACGGCGCTGGCGCCCGACACGATCATCGTCAACAGCGGCAACGGCAACGATACGTTCGACATGACCGGCCTCACCGGCAATGTCCACATCGTCGTCAACGACAGCGATCCCGTTGCAGCCGCGGGTAGCGACACCGACACGCTGAAGCTCGCCGGCAAATGGGCCGACTGGACGGTTACGCACACTGGTATCGACGACGGCACCGGCAGCTACACGCTGACGAATGGCACCGAGACGATCACCGTCACCAACGTCGAGCAGTTCACCTTCATGGGTGAAAACGGCGGTGCCGGCGGTACGCTGTCGCTTAGCCAGCTAATGAACGTCGCGCCTGTTGCCAACAACTTCACCGCCTTGAGCCCGGTAACCGAAGACAGCTCCACCGAGAGTGTCGAAGGTTTCATTCTGCACGGCAACCATGCAACGGATGCGAACACCAACAAGTTCGATACGCTGACGGTTGTCGGCATCAGTGCGGGAACGACGCCATCTGCCGTCGCCCATGTGGCGGGCTCCGACCCGACCGTTGTTGACGGCACCTATGGCAAACTGACCATCTACGCCGACGGCACTTACAGCTACACGCTCGACGACACGAAGAATGCAACCAACTCCCTCAGCCAGGGCGAACATGTCAAGGAGGTCTTCGACTATACCGTTCAGGACGCCCACGGCGTCCAAAGCTCCGCGACGATCACGATCAATGTCATCGGCACGAACGATGCGCCGATCGCCGTTGCCGAGGCGGCTTCGGTGATCGAGGACACAGCAGTCACGGCGACTGGCAGCCTTCTCGCGGGGGCCAGCGACGTCGACCATCTGGACGTCCTTTCGGTTGCCAAGGTCGGTGACGTTACCGACGGCCATGCAGGCGTTGCCGGCACCTACGGCACGCTGACCTGGGACAGCACCAGCGGTGAATACACCTATGTCCTGAACAATGCCGCTCCCGCCGTGCAGCATCTCATCCCGAACGAGACGCTGACCGACACGTTCACCTTCACGATCACCGACAATCACGGCGCCACCAGCACCCAGACGCTGACGGTGACGATCAACGGTTCCGACGACTTCCCGGTCATCATCGGCGCTCAGGACGCAGCAGGCCATGCCGTTGCCTCGAACCTTCTGGTCGACGGCGACTTCGCCCACGCCACGGCGTCCGCCTGGACGAATGGCGGCGGCTTCATCTGGGCGACCGAAGGCACTGGCTGGACGATTTCCGGCACCGAGCCGGGCCAGACCGGCGTGCGCCTTGAAGAAATTGCCAGCAACTATAACGGCGTTACCTCGTCCAACGGCGCGCCGATGGTCGACCTCGGCGCTTCTCCGGGCAATATCGCGATCTCGCAGACCGTTCACGGTCTGACCGATGGCGCAAGCTACGTTCTAAGCTTCGAGTATGGCACGCCCGCCAACGGCACCGCAGCCGTCCAGGTCTGGTGGAATGGAGAACTGGTCGATACGCTCACCCCGACACCTGGCGCCGGGCCTATGTCGACCATAACTCTGCCGCTGACGGCACACGGCAGCGACAATACGATCTCCTTCGTCGAGGTCGGCACTGCCAGCGACAACACCGGCACCTATCTCGCGAACGTCTCGCTGACCGCCGCATCGGCAACCTCGCTGCCAGTCATCGCTGATGCGATGAACGAGAACGATACCCATAGTTTCACTTTCGGCTCGGCTCAGTTCAACTACGGCGCCGATGGTCAAGGCGCCACGGGTGCGCTCACCTTCGACACCACGCATGCGGTGATCTCTGCTCCCCAGGGCATCACTCTCGGCGTGCCGCAGTTGAGCTTTGATGGTTCGACTATCACAGTGACCCCGGGTACTGCCTTCGACGCACTTGGCGCCGGCGAAATCGCCAAGATCAGCATTCCCTTCGAAGTGACGGATCGCAATGGCAGTGTCACCTCCGGTGTCTACGAGTTGACTGTCACGGGGGCCGATGACGCGCCTGCTATCCTGGCATCGAGCCAGACAAGCGGTTCGGTCGTCGAGCAGGGCCTGGATGCGAACGGTCATGCGGTTGGGACCTCGACGGTTTCGGGCATTATGGCAAGCAGTGACGTCGATCATGGCGATACCGCGACCTGGTCGATCGCCTCGGGCCAGACGACTGCGTCCTCGGTGCATGGCGCCTACGGCACGCTGCAGATGGATGCGGGCTCCGGCAAATGGACCTACACGATCGACGAAAAGGCGGCCGATTCGCTCCAGCTCGGCGATCAGAAGATCGACAGCTTCACGGTCGAAGTCGCGGATGGCCATGGCGGCATCGCGACGCAGCAGGTCAACATCACCGTCAATGGTTCGAATGATGCACCCGTAATCAAAGGCGCGACAACCGGTTCGGTCGCGGAAGCCGGCGTCAACGTCGCAGTGAGCGCGGGCACAGTCTCGGGCTCCATGACGGCGAGCGACGTCGACGACACCTCCGTCACCTGGTCGGTTGTCGATCCGAAAAGCAGCGCCAACAGCGCCGGTTCCGAGGTTGGAGCCTATGGCACGCTGAGCGTCGATCAGACTGGCAAGTGGACCTATGTTCTGGATCAGTCGAAGGCCGATCCGTTGACGGCGTCGGATCAGAAGCACGACGTCTTCACGGTGCAGGTCAGCGACGGCCATGGCGGCGTCACGACGCAGACGGTCGATGTGACGGTCAACGGCACCAACGATGCGCCGACATTTACCGGCGATACCGGAAGCATTCTGGAGGGGAGTACTGCTCCCATCAGCGGCGCTATCGTCGTCTCTGACGTCGATGCAAACCAAAGCTCCTTCACGACTGCGTCTTCAAACTCGATCGCGGGCGCACACGGGACATTCACCTTCACCAATGATGGTTCCGCGACTGGAACTTGGACCTATGCGCTGAACAACAATGACACGGCGGTTCAAGCACTGACGGCTGGCGCCAAGCTGACCGATACCCTGGCCCTCACCTCGGCCGACGGAACGCCGCACAACGTTACCGTCACGATTACGGGCGTCGATAACCCACCGGTGTTTGGCACGGGAACGACGACGGGGTCGGTGACGGAGGATGCGTCTTACAGCGTAGGTCCAGAGCTGATAACGAACGGCAGTTTCCAGAGTTATTACTTCTCCGGAATTCACAGCTATCCAACCAACTGGTCACTCACCGGGTCAGTCTACGATGTGAATGGCGGCCGGCTTGATTCCACGTCGGCAATGCTTGTCTCAAATACCAGTTCCATCAACTCGCTTTCGCAGACAATATCGACGGTTGCTGGACAGACATATCAGCTCAACTTTTACATGCAGGATTTTGCCACTAGTCTGCCCGGCGGGGCAGCGGCAATTTTCGATGTTACGACAGGATCTCAAACGCAGGCCATCAGCTATACGTACTCTAACTCCAGCAGTAGCCCCTACCTACTCTATACGGTCAACTTCGTTGCAACGGGCTCGAGCACCGTCATTAAATTCTGGTCTCCTTACCAGCCGTTTGGCTCATTCAATATCGATGATGTCTCGGTAAAGGCGATCGCGGGAACACCGGGTATTGAAACGACATCGGGGGCGATCACGTTTAACGATGTCCATACGGCCTATACCCACACCGTAAGCTACACGGTACCTGCCGGAAGCAATTACTACGGCACATTTGCGGCAAGCGTTGATAATGCGAATAACAAAGTAAATTGGACATTCAGTGTCAATGACAGTGCCATCCAGTCGCTAGGGGCCAATGATCATATTAATCAGACATACATGCTAACGTTGAGTGATGGTCACGGTGGAACGGTTACGAAGGATGTCGTCGTAACGGTCAATGGTACGAATGACGCAGCCTCGATCTCCGGCGCGGCGACCGGCACGGTCACCGAAAACGGACAATTGACGGCTGGGGGCACGCTTACGGTTGCCGATGTCGACCACGGCGAGAATCATTTCCAGACCCCGTCTTCGCTGTCGGGAACATACGGCGCATTCAGTTTCGATGCGAATAGCGGCGTGTGGAGCTACACGCTCAATAGTTCGGCCGCAAATGTGCAGGCGTTGACTGGAGGTCAGACTGTCACGGATAAATTAACCGTGACGTCGGTAGACGGGACAGCCTCTCAGGATATCGTTGTAACGATCAACGGGACGAATGATGCGCCAGTTGTGGACCTAAACGGTAGCTCCATGAGCGGTGTTAATGCGTCGGTCAATTACACAAAGGGCGCAAACGCTATTATCTTGGCGACGAATGCCTTTGTCACGGATGTTGACTCAGCCAATTTCGCCAATGGAAGTCTCACGATCAGTTCGTCAGGTTCTTCGGATAAGTTGAGCATCAAGTCTCAAGGCCCGATAAGTTTCACCGTGAATGGCAGTAATGGGAGTGTGTTTTACAATGGCAAAACAATTGGCTCCTACTCGAACAATGGATCAAGCCTGACGATTGCATTTAATTCGAATGCTACTCCGACGGCAGTAACGGCATTGCTTGAGAGTATTCAATATAGCTCGAGCTCCAGCACGGCTGGTAACAGGATAGTTACTTTCTCTATCGATGATGGTGACGGCGGGATTTCAGCTGCAGCCCAAGTAACGGTCAACTATACGAACAAGCCTGCCGGCACGTCCGGAGAGGCCATCAACCTTGCACTTGCAGATCCGTCACATCACGTCGGCGCGGTCACGGTGAGTGTCGCCGGCCTTCCGGTCGGTTGGGTGCTCAACGAAGGCACGCATAATGCCGATGGCACCTGGACTGTGGTGACGAACAATCCGTCCTTGCTGACGGCGACCTCGCCCGATGGGACGACCGGTGCGGTGGTTGTACACGTTACCGAGACCTGGACCAATCCCGATGGTTCGACCGGAATGGCCACCGTGGCCGATAACGTCGAAGCCTATGCCAAGAGTTCGCCGATCTTTGCCTGGTCGGGCGATGACACGCTGACAGCATCGAGCGGCAGCGACATGCTGGTCTTTGCAAACACCATCGGCACCGATGTCGTGCACAACTTCGATGTGGCGCATGACAAGATCGATCTGATCGGCTTTGCGGGCTTCAACAGCTTCGCCGATGTTCTGGCCCATCTGTCCAGCGATGCCTCCGGCAATGCCGTCATCACGCTCGGCAATGGCGAGACCATCACCCTGGCAGGTGTCAGCGCCGCAGCGCTGACCACGGACGACTTCCTCTTCAACGAAGCGGTTGTAACGCACAATAGCGGAGACATGGTGGTTGCCGACGGTGCGCTGATGCCCTTCAGCGGTACGCTCGACAACACCGGCAGCATCCATATCTCTTCGGCCGGCAGCGAGACGGACTTCGAAATCGTCCAGCAAGGTCTCACGCTGACCGGCGGCGGCAAGGTGACGCTGTCCGATAGCGCATCCAATGTCATTTTCGGCAGCGACGACCATGTCACGTTGACGAATGTCGACAACACCATCTCCGGCGCCGGCCAGATCGGCGACGGCCACCTGACGCTGGTCAACGCGGGCACGATCATTGCCGACGGCAGCCACGCGCTTGTCATCGACACCGGCGTCAATGCGGTGAGCAACACCGGCACGCTGGAGGCGACGGGGACAGGTGGTCTCCATATCCATAGCGATGTCGTCAATAATGGCCTGCTGTGGGCGAATGGCGGCGACGTCAAGCTCGACGGCAATGTCAGCGGTACCGGCACCGTGCTGTTGTCCGGTCATGCCAACCTCGAAATCGGCAGTTCGTTCAACGAGGCGATCACGCTCGGCAAGGACGCTCAGGCTACGATCACGATCGACCACGCGGCCGCCTTCACCGGCACGATAGCCGGTCTCGACGGCAACGACGCCTTGCGGTTCGGCGACATTTCGGCCGCGACCGCCAGCTTCTCCTATGCGGAGAATGCAGCAAAGACCGGCGGCGTGTTGACCGTCACCGATGGCACCCACACCGCCTCCATCGGTCTCACGGGCGACTATTCGGCCAGTGACTTCTCGCTCGGTCATGACGGCACATCCGCTGAGATCGACTTCAGCGGGATCGGCCACCTTTATGGCACTGACGGAAGCGATTTGCTGACAAGCGGCGGCGGCAACATCATGACGGGCGGCGCTGGTGCGGATACCTTCGTTCTCGATGCCAAGGCCCTGCACAACCTCAACATGGCGGATGTCATCACCGACTTCAGCCCGAAGGGAGATGGCGACAAGCTGGATGTCTCGAACCTGCTCAATGCGCTGGTCGGCGAACATCCGGGCATGACCGAGGCGAGCGCGGTCGCGTCGATGACCGCCGAGGTCGATACTGCAGCGAATTCGACGAAGATCAGCGTCAACACCGGTTCGGAGACCCATGTGGTCGCCACGCTGCAGAACTACGCGCCGACGGGCCACGATGCGGTCCACGTGCTGTTCAACAATCACGAGGAGCAGCTTGCGACCCATGCGCAGACCGCCGGCGCCTGACGGCTTTGTGTCGGAACGAATATCTGGAAGCAACGCTTTTCATCGATGGCGCTGCCGTGCACTCTTTCCTTCCTCGGGGATAGGATCGAAGGCGCGGCGGCGGTCAACGCTTCGAAAAAGGGGGCGCCTCGCTAAGGGGAAAGCACGAGCAGTTTCGAAGTCCTTCAATCCCCGTCGGATGGAAACCTGGGCTTTCGGACAGGAGGTCAGCACGCTTAAGTCAGGAAGTCTGCCCTGATACGGCGAGGTTCCAATGTCGCTGCGCGTGACGGAGGTCTTCCGACGTGCGGAGGGGAGTGGAAGCTCATCCATCGCCATGCCGATATGCTGGAGTCTTCCTCATAGGCGGGGCTATCCCACCCGCGTGAGTTCCTTATCCTTCGTGCGACAGAATTCGATCAACTGCTTTGAGGACATTGGTCGTGCCAGCGCGTAGCCTTGCAGCAAATGGCAGCCGAGCTCTTTCAAGATCTTCGCATGCTCCATCGTCTCTACGCCTTCAGCAACGATGTCGATATTCTGCGATCGGCCGATTTCGATAATCGAGGAGACCAGGCGGCGCTGGGATGGAGACGTGACGATCGGTTTTATAATTTCCCGATCGATTTTAAGCCTTCGTGGCTCAAATCTAAGCAAACTGACGATACTGGCATGTCCGGTGCCGAAATCATCGATCTCGATTTCAATACCGAGCTCTTTGACGGCCGGAATTATCTCATCGAGAGCTGGTTGAAGATCGTCGAAAGAGATTGTTTCAAGCAGCTCAAAACACAGGCGACCCTTGGCTAGAGGAAGCCCAGCCAGTTCGGTAAGCAGATTTGCCTGCGCCAGTCGACGTGCTGAAATATTGACCGAGACGCGCGGGATGCGCATTCCCAAGCTGTCCCATCTTGTAAGCTCGAACAGCGCCTTTTGCAGGATGAGCCGATCCATATCGCCGGAGCGTCCCAAATTTTCCGCGGCGGCGAGAAATTTATCCGGGGTGAGCAGACCTTTTTGCGGGTGATCCCAACGGGCAAGTGTCTCGACGCCCGCGATATCCAATGTGTCTGCATGAAACTGCGGCTGGAAGAATGCAACCAGTTCATCGCGATCGAGCGCATGATTGAATTCGTCCGCCAATTCCTTCGTATGGATTGCAGCACTGCGAAGCTCCTCGGTGAATATGGCCGCACGGCCCCGACCCCTCTTCTTCGCTTCGTAGAGAGCCAAATCGGCATTGAGACGCAGCTGACTGAGATCTTGCTGCACACCTTCAGTCTCCCAGGCGACGCCGACGCTTGCTCCAACCACACACTCTAAACCGTCAACGAACAGGGGCAGCTTGAGTGTGTCGACAATCTGTTGAGCCAATTCGATTGCCCTAGGCGTGGGATCGGCGCTCCAGCTAGCGAAGATGAACTCATCTCCGCCGATCCGAGCCGCCACGTCGTTTGGGCCGGCCAAGTTGACAAGACGCAAAGCCGCCGCCTGTAAGACCGTATCACCTCCGGCATGTCCTTTGGTGTCGTTGATCTCCTTAAATCGATCCAGGTCGATATGAATCAGTATTAGACAATCTTTCGGACCGGGCCTCGGCGGCTGTGAGATCATCTGGTCGATAAATCGGCGATTGGGAAGGCCCGTCAGGGCGTCGTGCAAAGACAGGTGCTCGAGCCGTTGCCGTGCTCGAACAAGCTTTTTCTTGTGAAGGCGAAGCTTTTCGATGGTTCTTTGGCGTGATTTGGTCAGAAAGCCTATCCAGACAATCGGTGCAAGGACACACACGGACAATAAGCAAGCATAGAGCTCGAAAGTGGCCAATCCCCTGTTTTGGCCCCATCCGTCCCTAGGTACTGCGGCAAGTGTCCATCGGCCATAAGTCATATCCACGGATGCCACGACCGGATTCTTCGAAAAAGTATCCAGGTCGCCGAGAAAAACTTGCTTTTGCACCGTCGGTTCCGGTGTGTCGCTGATGGCAATCTCGAGATCGGTGGATCCCAGACCGCTATCTTGGTAGAGCCTCGGTATGTCTACAATCCCAGAAACAAGACCCCAGAAGATCTGGCTTGTTCCGTCCGTGATATAAACTGGGCATCTGACCACAAAAGCCCTTCCGCCTTGAAGGAGGTCCACAGGGCCCGTCAGGACAATATTATGAGTATTGCGCGCCAGCATTGCGCTATCGCGTTGCTTTTCGTTCGTTCGATAGTCGAGACCAATCGCTTTTTGGTTTGGTTTTTCTGGATAAACCCACTTGACCACCATGCCGGGGGCTGCGGCGAAGCTTCGCAACTGTGAATCTGGCTGCAAAATCTCCCCGGCGAGTTTGGAGAAGGCTTTTTGGTCCATCGTCGGATTGACGGCGATACCTGCCGCCAGGCCTTGCAGCAGCTTCACATTGCCGTTGAGGTTCGTTTGAAGCCGAGATGATATGGAGGCAAGTTCGCCGGCAACGACTGCCCGTTCGTCGGCTAGTGATCGCTCCAACCGCCAGTTGGTTGCAACATAGACGACGATTACTGCGATGATCGTCGCAAATAATGCCGGAGCAAATGCGCTAGTATGGTTCAGTACAGAACTCGCGAAGCCGCGCAATATCTTTGGATTTCTTCGAAACTTCATTAGGTTGCCGGTATTTGAGACAGACCTGCATCCTTGCACAGTTTCTTTAAAGTAACGCTAAGGTCGCCCATTGACCTTCTGTCGAGGAAGGCTGTCCGCTCTTCTTGAATCGGAAGACCGAATATTATTATCACAGGGAGCCGAGCTGCCAGGAATACCATCTCCAGAAAAGCACCCGATTACCGAAGATCCTTACCCCAATTTTCTTCCCGCTCGCGACCAGGAAATAGTTACAGTGCCTGTGCCCCACCAAGTCGCTGTCACACCAAAGTCCCCTACCAAGGGAGGCCGTCCATACATGAATCTCTCGAGCTGGGCCATCGAAACGCTTCAAACTAAGCCGCCTGCTTGGTGTTGGGTTTCAAATTCGCGCTGAATGGCAGCTCATAATCCGTGATGCGCTCTTAAGCAGCAAAAGCAGGTAAATGATTGGCATCATTCCAGACGATCTAGGATTGGTAGGGCGCGCTCCGCCGATCGGCCCTGGGGAGAGGTGCGTTCAAGCGCAAGCAACAATTTTATTCAATTGCTGAACGTCGGTGTTGTAGATTTTACACGCATATCTGAAAACGAGCGTGTGAATTGCCTATGTGCTTGCTACTTTTTGCTGTACTTTTTTAGAAATCTGCTATTGAGCGGATCAGGCCCATGATCGGCTACGCCACCCTGTGGTGAATCTTCCTGATTTTTGACCGATATGCCGATTGAGCAAGGTACACCTTGCCCAAGCGAATGGCTTTGACTTTGGGTAATTCGTATGTCCCCCGCCAATAAGACCCTTTCCTTCAAGACCCTGACTCCAGCAGTTTTTCTTTCTTCGGCGTTGCTTGCATTTTCGGCGGCGGCGCAGGAGCAGCCCGCTCCGGCCGCAAACACGACTACGGGCAGCGAAGCTGCTCAGGCTACAGCTCCGCAGGCAAGCGAACAGCAGCCAGCACCGCAGGCACGCGTTCAGAAATTCGACGACTGGTACTATCGCTGCATCGACGGCAAGGCAGCGGATGGCGCTGCAGCGGAGAGCTGCGAAGTCGCGCAGATCGCGACAGTCAAGCAGGGCGACCAGGATGTGAACATATTGACACTGGCGGTTGCCAAGGTGTTGCAGACGCCGGCCGCAACAGACAAGAAGGCGGCCAAGCAGCCTGCCAGTGAACTGGTGCTGACCACGCTGGTGCCGCTCAATATGTATCTGCCGGCCGGCATCAGCATCGATGCAAGCGACAAGCCGGTCGTGCAGTTGGCCTACCGCAACTGCAACCAGGCTGGCTGCTGGGCACAGCAGAAGCTGGATGCCAAGATGGTGTCGGCCCTTTCCAAGGCTGCTGATGGCACCGGGCACGTCCAGATGATGAATGGCCAGAAGGTCAACATCAAATTCTCGCTGAAGGGCCTGTCGGCGGCTCTGGACGCACTGCAAAAGCCTGCCTCGAAGTAAGCGGACGGCGGGAATAGCTCATGACACTGGCTTTAGGGTCGCCTCCCGCGCGGAGGGGGCGAGGCTTTTCGAAGTCGTCATCTCTTGCGGCGTTTGCCGTCGCGTTGCTGTCGGTGATCCTGGTATCGGCCCAGGCTGTCGCGCAGCAATCGCCGAACGACGACTTCGCGCGCCGCCAGGCGCAGGAAGCGGAACAGCAGCGGCTGCAGAGCCTGGGTCAGATGACGCCAAAGCCTTCTCCGGCCGAAGTTCAGCAGCCGGAGAAGGCCGGTGGCGGCAAGGCTGGCCCGTGCTTTGCCATTACCCGTATCGAGGTCGAGGGCGTCAAACAGTTTTCGGCCGGCGCGATCGACAAGGTCACCGCTCCTTACGCGAACCGCTGTGTCGGTGTCGGCGAGATCAATGCGCTCTTGCGCGACCTTACGCATCTTTATCTCGATAAAGGTTTTGTCAACTCCCGCGTCTATGTACCGGCGCAGGATATCGCCAAGACCAAGGTGCTGCGCCTCGTTGCCGTCGAGGGGACACTCTCTGACATCTACATCAACGGTAAACCGGTTTCGGGTCCCCGTGCCGCAGGCTCCGGCGTGATCGCCACGGCCTTTCCCGGCATGAAGGGCGAGATCACCAATCTGCGCGATATCGAGCAGGGTCTCGACCAGATCAATCGCCTGACCTCCAACAATGCCAAGACGGCGATGCTGCCGGGCAAGACGGACGGCACCTCGATCCTCAATATAGAGAACAAGCCCAGCCAGCCCTGGCATCTGTCATTCGGCAACAGCAATCTGGGCCAGGAGCAGACCGGCTATTCCAAAAGCTCGGCCTCGATCGGCTACGACAATCTTTTCGGCATCAACGATCAGTGGAATTTCGGCTACGAGCATACCGGCCCGGATTATCCTTGGCGCAAGGATGGCCATGGCAAGAGCAACAGCTATTCCGGCAATGTCAGCGTGCCCTACGGCTACTGGACCTTTTCCGCCAACGGCTCTTGGTATGAATATGACAGTTCCGTTCCGGGTAATTTCGGGCCGCTCAATACGTCAGGTGATTCCAAGCAGGTCAGCGTCGGCGCCGATCGGGTGATCTTCCGCGACAAGGATTCGATCACCACCTTCAACAGCGGCCTGACCTACAAGGAAACCAACAATTTCCTGCTCGGCAACCGGATCGAGGTTGGCAGCCGCAAATACACGGTCGGCGATCTCGGTGTCTCGCATTCGCGCCGTATGCTCGGCGGCCTCTGGGTCTTCGATCTCTCCTACAGCCAGGGGCTCAATCTCTTCGATGCCGTCGCTCCTGGCGATGCGGGTGCAGGCAATGCCGATCCCCGCTTCTCGAAGTTTTCAGGCACGATCACTATGACGCGGCCCTTCGATGTGGCGGAGCAGCATTTCGAGATCAATTCGATCGTCACCGGGCAATATTCCGCCGACAATCTGTTTGGAGCAGAGCAGATCTCGGTCGGCGGTTATTCCTCCGTGCGCGGCACGCGCGAAACCATGCTTTACGGCAATAACGGCTTCTTCATCCGCAACGATCTCGTCTGGCGGACGCAGCCTTTTGCCGACAATGCCGCGCTTGCAAAGATTCTCGGAGAGTTCAGGCCCTATGTCGGTCTCGACTACGGTCGGATTGCCCGCCAGGCCCGCTATCAGATTGCCGGCGGCGACATGTTCGGCTGGACGGTCGGGGCCAAGCTCGCCGGCGGCAATGTCAATTTCGATATGGGTTATTCCGATGTTCTCGGCGGCACGGTCGACCGCCGCGACTTCGGACTTCTTTTCGTAAGTACTTCAATACGTTGGTAAAAGTGTAACAGGGTAAAATCATGAGTTTCACAATGATGAAAGACCGAAAGGCTCTCGCGCTATCCACCGCAGTGCTTTTGAGCTGTTCAATCATACTGTCGGGTTGTGGTGGCCGAGAGGCGCATCCGATCGCATCGACCACTGCGGGTGATACCGGACTGCAGTGCAGCGGCATCAATCGCGAATTTGCGGCGAACGAACGTCAGATACTCTCGACCGTCAAGGAGCGTTCGCAGGCCCAGGGCAAGAATGTCATCCTCGGCGCCACGGGTGTTCTTCTGTTCTGGCCGGCCCTGTTTTTCATGGATCCTAAATCGCCGGAGAAGATCGAGATCGACGCCTTGCGCAATCGCAATCAGGTGCTGACGGATCTTGCGCGTTCGAGAGGATGCGCGGCGCCGAAATCTCAATTGGGCGAACTTTACAAAAAACTCGACGGCGGCGTGAAGACCACACCGGCCACAAGAGGCGGCTGAGAAGATGAAGATGGATTTGCGCTTGATATTTGTAACCGGTGCCTTGGGGGCTCAGCTGATGCGGTATATCTCCGGCAGTATCGCCCTTGTTCTCGCGATGTTGCTTGCATCCTGCGTCACAACGGACCCAAGGCTCGTGGCCGCTCTTCAAAAGACCTCCGTGCGCGAAATCCGCATCGAGACAGCACCTGATGTCAAAATGACAGGCCTTTTCACGGAAGGTAAACCCGATCCACAATTGGCCACGGTTGTTCGCGTCTTGAAAGGGACCATGGAGAAGGAGCTGATCGGGTTACCGGGCGGTCCAACGCGAGCGCGGTTGGTCGTTAGCCTGCACGTGGTCGATCTGGCTACGAAGGTTGGTCGTGTTCTCATTCACAGCGACAGCCAAATTTCGGGAATAGCTAGGCTGGAAGACGCCAAGACGGGTCATCTCATTGCCGAGCAGCCCGTTGCGGCAGGTAACAGCGGCATGCGCGGCGAGGGGCTCGGCATATTTGTGGCCATGGCTGTCAACGCAGCTTCGGCCGCAGGGCCCGACGATATTCTGGCGCAACGGCTGTCGAACGCCTTCACTCAGCAGGTCAAGCAGTGGTTGCTGACGAAGAAATAGCGGCAAGGCCGGCCATGGCGCAGGTTCCGCAGCAATGAGCATCGTAAGCGACCCATCTTATTTGGAATAGGTTTACCTCAACCGAAGCCGCAATTGACGCCGGTCTCGTAGCACCGGTGTCGTTTTCGATCAGCCAGTTACAACTACGGCGAGATTGGTTTGCCGCGCACATAATGGTGAAGGCTTAAAATGAGCAGGAAGATCAAGTCACGTGGATCGAAACTCGCAACCGGGGATAAGAGAGCCGCAGGCCGCTGCCTAGCATGGTTTATGCGCCTCGGTCGGCAGTCGCTTGCCGTCACTCTCAGTGGTCTTCTGTTCCTGCAGCCAGCGATTGCTAACGCGCAATCCGTTTCCGCTGCCGGATCGGCACCCGTTGCCAATCAGCCCCGCGTCGGTACTGCACCGAACGGTGTGCCGCTTATCGATATCGTCACACCGAACGCCGCCGGCCTGTCGCATAACAAGTACGACAATTTCAACGTCGGCACCCAGGGTCTGATCCTCAATAATTTCAAAGGCGAGCAAGGCACCTCGAACCTCGGCGGGGTGACGCCAGGCAATCCGAACCTCAATGCCTCGAACCCGGCTTCCGTCATTCTCAACGAGGTCACATTCGGCAATCGCTCGGCCCTGAATGGCCCAACGGAGGTCTATGGCGGCAGAGCTGACGTCATCATCGCGAATCCTAACGGGATCACCTGCGCGGGCTGCGGCTTCATCAACACGCCGCATGCGACGCTGACGACCGGTGTTCCTAATATCGGCTCCGACGGCAGCCTGACAGGATTTACCGTCAATGGCGGTGATGTCACCTTCGAAGGGGCAGGTGGCAATTTCGCGGCTGCTCCGGGCGCTGTCGATCTGTTCGACGTCGTCTCCCGCCAGATCCATGTCAACGCGCCGATCTATGGCAAGACCGTGCGCCTGACTGGTGGCGCCAGCCAATACAACTACGCCACCGGCGAGGCGACGGCGCTGACCGCCACCTCGGGCACCCCCGAATATGCGATCGACGGCACAGCGCTCGGTGCGACGCAGGCGGACCGTATCAAGGTCGTCGTCACCGAAAAGGGCGCCGGCGTGAAGATGAGCGGCGACATGGCCGCCAACACGGGCGAACTGTCGCTATCTGCTGACGGCAAGATCTCGATCGGCAATGCGTCGGGCAGCCAGGGCGTGACCATCACGTCGAAACAGAAGGTCACCGCCGCCAAAGTGACCTCAAGGCAGAAGGTTGCGATTAGCGCCGACCAAGGCATCACCCTGCAATCGGTCGCAGCGGATAGCGATATCGTGCTTGCAAACGGAACTGGCTTGCTCAGCGTCTCCGGCGACGTGAACAGCGGCGCGACCACCCAGATGAGTTCAGGCGGCGGGATTGCGGCCGGCAGCGTTACCGCCGGCAACGGTGCTGCAACGCTTTCCGCGACCTCAGGCGATATCGCAATTGCCGGCGCTGCCAACAGCACCGGCGACCTCACCCTGACTGCCACGGCCGGCTCGATCTCTGCCGCCTCGCTGTTGAGCTACAACAATCTAGCTCTTACCGCTGGTAATAGTCTTGCCGTTTCCGGCAATGTCCTGGCGCAGGGCAATGTCGGCGCCACTGCGCAGTCAATCTCCACCGGCATGGTTGTTTCCGGCATCAATATTGCTGCCACCAGTGCCGATCCTGGCGGGAATGTCGTTCTCTCAGCGCAATCGCCCGCGATTGTCGCGGGCTCGGCAGGCAACTTGAGCCTGACGGCAACCGGCGGCACGATAGCCACTGGCAATCTGCAGTCGGCTGGAAGCCTCAACACCAGTGCGACCGGCAATATCACGGCGGGGAATATTCAATCAGCCGGCAATCTTACCGCGACCGCGACTTCGCTCATGGCCGCCAATGTTACTTCGCATGGTGGGCTGACCGTCAACGCTGCGATAGACGCAAGTGGTCAGATTCTGGGGGCGGGCGATATCCTGATCTCCGGGGCTGGCATTCAGGCGACCGCTATTGCGTCCGGTGTCGACTTTGCCTCGACCAACGCCGCCGGTGGCAACATCGTCCTGGGTTCAGCCGGCGCACTCGATCTAAAAGCTGCCGCCGGCAGTATCACGGTCGGCACGTTGCTGTCGGCCGGTAACCTGACGGCCCAGGCTTCCTTGCTGCAGGCTAACAATCTCACCAGTCACGGCAACGTCCGTATCGACGGCGGCATGCGCGTTGCCAACCAATTGCTTGGAGCCAGCGATATCACCATCAATGGCAACGCCAATGGTGTCAGTGCGGGTCTGCTTGCGTCTGGGGTCGATTTTGTCGCGACCAAGGCCGTCGGCGGCAATATCGTGCTGGCGGGTAACGGCGATCTGACAATCAACGACAGCGCAGGCGCCATCCAGGCGGGAACCGCGCTGGCAGCCGGAGCGATCAACGCCACCGGTCAGACCATCACTGCCGATGCGATCACCGGCAGCAAGAATATCACGCTGACCGGCGCCACCAATGCGACCGCCGGAAGCGGCAGCGTGAAGATCGGCGGCCAGGTGCTCGGCGGCGGCAATGTCGGCATCGCCGGTTCCAGCATCGCGGCTGATGCCATTGTCTCAGGCGTTGATATTGCCGCCACCAATGCGGCAGGCGGGCGCATCACCCTTGGCTCGACAACCGCGGGAACTGGCAATCTGACATTGACGAGCGCAGGCGCGATCAGCGCGGGAACGCTGTTGTCAGCGGGCGATCTCATTGCGAAGGGCGCATCGATCACCGCCGGCAATATTTCCGTGCATCGCGACATGACGCTTGGCGGCGTGATCGGCGTCAGTGGCCAAATCCTGGGTGCCGGTAACGTGCTGATCTCGGGTCAGCGTCTGTGGGCACAGACGCTTGTCGCCGGCATTGACTTCAATGCCACCAACGCCGCCGGCGGCAATATCGTCCTTGGTCAGACCGGCGATTTGGACGTGAACGTCAATGGTGCCGTTGCGGCATCGACCATACAGGCTGCGGGTGCCCTCGACATCAGCGGCACGTCCGTGGCAGCAGCTTCGATCACCGGTCATAAGGATATCAGCCTTTCCGGCACGGCAGTCGGAGGTGTGAATGTCGCCAACCAGCTCCTTGGAGGCGGTAATGTTGGCATCTCCGGCTCGAGCATTAAGGTCGGTACCGCGGTCTCGGGTATCGATTTCGCGGCAACTGCAGGCGCTAATGGGAACATCTTCCAGACGACAAGCGGCGATCTGACGCTTACCTCAGCCGGCATAATCGACACTGGCACGCTACTATCGGCAGGTAATTTGACCGCCTCCGGCTCGACCATTACGGCGAACGGGATCACGGCCCATGGTGGCATGACGCTCGGCGGCGCGATCAATGTCACAAACCAGATCCTCGGCTCAGGCGACGTCTCCATCACCGGCCCGAGCCTGACCGCTCAAACCGTCGTCTCCGGTATCGACTTCGATGCGACGAGCGCCGATGGCGGCAATATCGTGCTTGGACAGGGCGGCGATTTGAACATGGCTGTCAATGGCGCGGTGGCGGTGCCGACAATGCAGGCGGCGGGCACCATTGATGTGAGCGGCGCGACTATCAATGCCAATGCCGTCACCGGCCACAGCAACATTACCTTATCCGGATCAACCACCGTCGCCAATCAAGTCCTTGGCGGAGGCAACATCGCCATCTCCGGTCCAGGCATCAAGGTTGGGACTGCGGTTTCCGGTGTCGATTTCGCTAGGACTGCAGCCGCTAACGGCAATATCGCTCAGACGGCAAGCGGTGACCTGACGCTTGCCTCCGCGGGCATCGTCAACGCCGGCATTCTGCTCTCAGCTGGCAATTTGAACGTCTCCGGTTCGACGATCACCGCTGACGGCATCACGGCACATGGCGCCGTGATGCTCGGCGGCGCGATCAGCGTCACAAACCAGATCCTGGGATCTGGCAACATATCGATTACCGGTCAAAGCCTTTCGGCGCAGACTCTTGTTGCAGGCATCGATCTCGCCGCGACCAACGAAGCTGGCGGCAATATCGTCCTTGGTCAAAGCGGCGATTTGACAGTGAACGTCAATGGCGCCGTTGCGGCCCCGACTATACAGGCTGCGGGTGCCATCGACGTCGGTGGCGCATCCGTCTCAGCAGCTTCGATTACTGGCCACAAGGACGTCACACTTTCCGGAACCGCAGTCGGAGGCGTGAATGTCGCCAACCAGCTCTTTTCCGGCGGTAACGTTGGCATCTCCGGCCCAAGCATCAAGGCAGGATCTATCGTCTCGGGTGTCGACTTTGCCGCAACGGCCGCCGCTAGCGGGACCATCGTCCAGACGATAAGCGGCAACCTGACGCTTGCTTCGACCGGTGTGATCAATACTGGCACATTGCTCTCGGCCGGTACTTTTTCGGCTAGCGGCGCGACCGTGATTGCGGATGCTGTCACAGCGCATGGCGATATCATGCTTAGTGGCGCGACCAGCGTTGCCGGCCAGGTTCTCGGCGCCGGCAACATCCTGATCAATGGCCAGAGCCTTTCGGCCCAATCTGTCGTCGCTGGTATCGATTTTGCTGCTACCAACGCGTCTGGCGGCAATATCGTTCTTGGTCCAGCCGGATACCTGACCGCTCGGCTCAATAGCGGGTTCTCGGCATCGACGATGCAGGCCGCTGGCACCATCGACGTCAATGCCGCCAGCGTGACGGCCGACACCATCACCGGGCACCAAGATGTCGCGCTTGCTGGTGCGACGACCGTCCATAGCCAAGTCCTTGGTGGCGGAAACATCAGCATCTCAGGCCCGAGCATCGCCGCAGGCGCAATCGTCTCCGGTGTCGACTTCACTGGCACCGCGGCCGCCAACGGCAATATCGTCCAGACATCAAGTGGCGATATGTCCCTGGCTTCAAACGGTAATCTCACGGTCGGCACGCTGTTGTCGGCAGGCAATTTGACCGCGCAAGCGAGCGAACTGAGTGCGAATAGCATCACAAGCCACGGCACGACCGATCTGGCGGCCAGCGGTCGTGTCGACGTCAGTGACCAAGTCCTATCGGCCGGCAATCTCTCGATCGATGCAGCCAGCCTCAACGCCGGACTTCTGGTCTCCGGCGTGGATTTCGCGGCGACCGCGGCCAACGGCGGAAGCATCGTGCTTGGAGGGGCCGGTAAGACGGACCTCACCGTTTCAGGCAATGCCACGGCCGGCACGATCCTGTCGGCGGGCGATATCACGGCAAAGACGGCCAATCTCCAGGCGGGTAGCGTCACAAGCCACGGCAATGTCGGCATTATCGGCAATGTCGATGTCAGCAACCAGATCCTGGCCGCAGGCGATCTCACGATCAACGGCGGCAGCATCAGCGCACCGACCTTGATCTCCGGCATCGACTTTGCCGCCACCAATGCCGCGGGCGGCAATATCGTGCTTGCATCGTCGGGCGGCACTGATCTGACGGCCACCGGCAATATCACGGCTGGAACGATCCTTTCTGCCGGCGATCTCGTGGCAAGAGCCACAAATCTGACGGCTGCCAGCATTACCAGTCATGGCAAAGTCGATATTTTCGGCAATCTCGCAGCTACCAGTCAGGTAATTTCCGCAGGCGATCTCACAATAAGTGGCGGTAGCATCAGTGCACCCGTCTTGATTTCGGGTGTTGATTTCGCCGCCACCAACGCCAGCGGCGGCGGTATAGTGCTCGGAACTGCCGGCAATATGAATTTGACCGCGTCCGCGAGCATCACGACGCAGACCATGCTATCGGCTGGCGCTATCAATGCCAGTGCGTCTGCGATTACGGCCAATGCCGTGACCGGGCATGGCGATGTCACCCTGACCACCAGCAACAGCGTCAATGTCTCGGGTCAGCTCCTCAGTGCTGGCGACGTCTTGCTCTCCGGTTCGACCGTCCAACTCGGTCAGGCAGTTACCGGCGTCGATTTCGCCGCCACTGCGCGTTCATCGAACGGCGCCATCGCTCTCGGATCAAGCGGCGATCTGACTATTAACGCCGCAAGTGCATCGGCCGGCACGCTGATCGTCGCAGGCAACCTCAACGTGGCCGCGAGTGCCTTTACGGGCGGCAACATCACGGGCCACGGTGCCGTCGCGATCGGTTCCTCCACCAGTCCCGGCGCAGTCAGGATCAACGGCCAGCTCCTGGGCGCCAGCAACGTCTCGGTCACCGGATCTGCCGTCGGCGGCAACGTCATCGCGGCCGGTGTCGATTTTGCGGCGATGGACCAATCGGGCGCCGGCAACGTCATTCTAGGCCAGGACGGCAATGTCACGCTCGCAGCCACGGCAGGCGACATCTCTTTCAACAGCCTCCTTGCTGCAGGGACGATTACCGCCAATGCGGCGAACAATATCGGCGCCAATGCCGTTGCCCATGGCGATCTGTCGCTCACCGCGGGTAACGCGATCACGCTGACAGGCCAATCGCTGGGGACCGGCAATATCAATTTCAGCGCCCGGTCGATCTCGATCGATACGCTGGTCTCCGGCGTCGATTTTGCCGCCACCAACGCGTCAGGCAACCGCAGCCTGATGTTGCGTCGCGCCGGCACCATGACGCTTGCCGCCTCGAACGGCAGCATCAGCGCGAACTCATTGCTCTCGGGCGGCAACTTTTCCGCCACGGCGACGCAAAATATCAGCTACAACAGCCTGCAAAGCCTGGGGAACACTGCGCTCACAAGCCCCGGCGCTATCGCCTATACCAGCACCACTCGTGTCGGTGGCAATCTGACGCTCAATACCGGCGCACTGGATCTCTCGGGCAGCAGGGGTAGCCGGATTGCCGCCGGCGGCACGCTGATCGTCAACGCTTCATCCGCCAATCTTTCGGGAAGCAATCTCGTCTTTGGCGGCCTCAGCCTCAATCTCTCCGGCGGCGCCGATCTTTCCAACGCGCAGATCAGCACCGTTACCAATGCCGGCGGTTCTGGTGACATAACCATCTCCGCCACGGGTCTCGCCACGACTTCCGGCACTTCGCTGCTCGCCGCGCACGACCTGACGCTCAACCTGCCGTCGCTCGGCAATACCGGGCAGCTGGCGGCCGGCAACAATCTGACCTTCAACGTCGCTGCCGACTTCTATAACAGCCCGTCCGGTCTCGTCTTTGCGGGCAATAATGCCAACCTCTTCGCCGGCGGCACGCTCACCAACGATCAGGGAGCTATCCTGTCCGGCAACGGTCTTGCCATAGCAGGGCCTGGTGGCGGTCAGCGCAACGGCGCCGTCGTCAACTCTGCCGGTCTCATTCAGTCCGGGGGCACCATGTCGATCCTGACCAACGGCCTGAGCAACGTCACGGCCTCGGCGCCGGCCATCCAGCGCAATGTGCAGATTTCCAACGCCATCCTCAGCGCCTACGACGTGATCACCAGGACCTATGGCTGCGAAACGCGTTGCGGAACCGGTTCAGGCGACCATGAAGAGACCTACGCCTGGACGCAAACCGTCAATCACCTGGTCAGCCAGATCGTCTCGCAGGATCAGCTGATCAGCGGTGCCGGCGCCTCCGCGCAGATCCGAGCAGGCAGCGATCTCACCATCAATGCGACCAATCTGTGGAATGGCTACAGCTCGATCAAGTCCGACGGCAACATGCTTCTCACCGTCGCCGGCACCCTCACCAATGATGGCGCGACGTTGAACCGCGTCACGCAAACGATCTGCGACAGCAGCACCCCATGCCAATACTACCCGGATGTCGTCTCCTCCGACACCACGCAAGGCGGCCTCAATTGCAGCGGTCCCAACCGTCCTTGCATTGGCAGCAATGACCCGACGCTCACCTATTCACGGAATCCCAACGGCACGCGCGATCCGTCGCGCGATCTGAACTCCGGCTCCACGGTCGGCGTGCAGGTGGTCGGCGCCATCTCGGGCGTTATCCAGGCACGCGGCGCTCTCGCCATCAATGGCGGCGGTGCCGTCAACAATGTCGCGTCCAACGGTTCGATCGCTGGCCAGGTTGCGATCGACGCTCCGGCGACGGCGAACAATCCGCTTGGTGCGCTCGGCAGCATGACCGCCGGCGGCGCGCTGTTCAGCGTCAACCCCATCCTTTCAAACGTAGCAGCTAATGGCGGCGCTAGCGCCGGCAGCGGCCCATCGCTTGCCGCTAGCGGCCCGATGATCGGCTCGGGGCCGGCGATCGGCAGCAGCAATCTGCGGGCCAGCGGCGGCGCTTCGATAAGTGGCGGCAACCTGGCTGTGGGCAACAGTGTTGCGGTCAGCGGCAACAGTGTAACTGCATCCAACGGAACTGCGATTAGCGGCAACACTCTGATGGCTGCCGGCGCTTCGGTCAGCCCGAATAGCCTGATGGGCAAGCTCACTGCCGCGATCGGCAATAGCGGCAATCTCGCCCAGATACTGCAGACAAATGGCACGCAGCTCGCCTCGCTTGCCAAGCCGCAATCGGGCGGTGTCGGTGGCACGGTCCCGGGCCAGGTCTTCCTGTTCGAGACGCGAGCAGCCTTCCTTGACGTGTCGAAGTTCTACGGCTCGGCCTATTTCATAGATCGGATCGGCTACACGCCCGAGACCAAGGTTCCCTTCCTCGGCGATGCCTATTTCGACAACCAGCTCATCGACGAGCAGATGCGGCAACTGGTCGGCAATGGTCTTGGCGCGGGGTCCTTCGTTCCTGGCGATAACGCCACCGACCAGATAAAGGCGCTGCTGGACAATGGCGTTGCCTATGCCGAAGCGAACGGTCTTGGTCTCGGGCAGGCATTGACGCCCGCGCAGGCCGCATCGCTGACGCAATCCATGGTCATCTATCAGACAGAGGTCGTCGACGGCGCGCCCGTGCTGGTGCCGGTCGTCTATCTCTCGGCCGCGGATCGCGCCAAAACCACATCCGCGGCCATAATCGCCGGCAATACGGTTAGCATCGATGCCGGCTCAGTCGACAATTCCGGCGCGATTGCCGCGGCCGACGGCATGACCATCAACGCGGGCAGCATCAAGGCCAATGGCGGCGCTTTCCTTGCCGGCGGCAATATGAACCTCAATGCCGAGAACGGCATCACGCTCGCCGCCCAGACCATGAACATCGGCGGACAGACCGTGGTTGCCGCCAATGGCGGCGTCACGGCCGGCGGAAATCTAAAGATGGATGCCGCCGCGGGCAGCTTGACACTGAGCGGGACGAAGGTTGCCGCCGGTGGCAGCGCCCAACTCTCCGGCCAGACCGTCACGATCGGCGCCGTCAAGCAGGACAATGGCGGCGTGCAGACGCTGGTTGGGACCACCGTGACATCAGGCGGCAATCTCAGCATTGCCGGCACCAACGGCGTCAACATCATCGCCAGCTCTGCCAAGGTCGGCGGTGACCTGTCCATCGCCTCCTCGAGCGGCTTGGTCAGCATCATCTCGGCTGGCGTCGACAACACCGTTCTCACCAAGGACCGGCTGAACCTCTCGCAGGGCGGCACGATCACGACCACAACCAGCCAGATCCAGCAGGGCTCGTCGCTCATTGCCGGCGGCGCCATGCTGGTATCGGGTAACCAGGGTGTGCTGATCGGCGGCTCGACGCTCGACGCTGGCGGTAACCTCGGCATCGTCTCGACGAACGGCAATATCGCAATCACGGCCTCGCAGGATCAGACGAGTTCGAGCTCGAAGACCGTCGCGGGTGTCGCGACCGGCTACAAGGGCGGCCAGTCCTCCTCGACCGCCGTTACCAACAACGCTTCCTCGATCACCTCGCAGAATGGCAACGTGACGGTTCAGGCCGACGCCGGCAACATCAGCGTCATCGGCTCGGATATCGATGCCAAGGGCGGTACCGCCAACCTGGCCGCCAAGGGTGACATCACCATTGGTGAAGCAACCGATAGCGCGTCGTCGTCCAGCAAATACGGTTCGAAAAAGGCAACCGAAGCGACGACCACCGCGAACGGTTCGTCGATCTCGGGCCAGACCGGCGTCGATATCGCCTCCAGCGGTGGTAACGTCACGATCTCGGCTTCGGATGTCACGGCTGGTGATGCGGCTCATACGGCCAATGCCAACATCAGCGCCACCGGCAACATTGTTATCGCTTCCGGCAAGAACACCGACGAGACCACGTCCGACAGCAAGAAGAGCGGCTTCCTCTCGTCGTCGAAGACCCATACCCATACCTACGACGAGAATACGGTCGGTTCCTCGATTTCCGCATCCGGCAATATCACCGTCAACGCCGGTGGCGAGGCTGTTGTCTCGGGTTCGGAGATAGCTGCGGGCAATGATCTCAGCCTCTCCGGCTCCACGGTCACCGTCATGGGGGCTCAGGAGGAACACGAGAGCGACAGGCAGACTAAGAAGTCGGGCATCGGCGTGGGTTCCGGTGGTGGGTTTATCTCGATCTATGGCAGCCATGACAAGACGATCAGCGAAAGTTCGAGCGACAATGTCGGCTCGACGCTGTCTGCCGCCAATGGCAACATCACCCTCAATGCCACTAAGGGCGACCTTAATATAATCGGTTCGTCGATCTCGGCGACAAACGGTGATGTCACGGGCAAGGCAACCGGCGATATCAACATCCTGCCGGGCCATGAGAGCGACGACACCTCGAAGAGCGACAAGCGCTCCGGCTTCGGTATTCAGGTCTCGACCGGCGGTGGGGGTGCCTCGATCGGCATTGGCGTCGGGCGCTTTACCGATCAAGTCAGCCAGAGCGCCGATACCAATGCGGTGTCCACTATAAAGGCCGGCGGAGACATCACGCTTAAGGCCGGCGACACCTTCAACGATCAGGCAGGCCAGATCGCCGCCGGCGGTGGCGTCACCATCGTCGGGAAGAACGGCGTCAACATCCTCTCCGGCAATGACATCACCAATTTCGATGAGGTGGCGACCAGCTTCTTTGCCGGCGTCAGCGTCGGCGTCTCCTCCAGCTTCGTCGGCGCCGGCCAGAGCATCGAGAACCTTGCTTCCAAGATTGGCAAGGTCACGGACGGTTATTCGGCCGCCAATGTCGCTTTTGCCGGCATGCAAGCTTACGATGCACTGTCCAGCCTCAAGGATGGCATCAATGCCGGCAACCTCGCCTCGGTCTCTTTGACAGCCGGCTTTAGCTATTCAAAGAACGAGACCTCGGTTTCGACGTCGACACCGGTCCTGCCGACGATTTCGGGGCGCTCGGTCGATATCTCCACCGATGGTGATCTTGTGAGCCGTGGCGCGCAGATCTCGGCTACGGCCAGCGCCGATCATGCCGATGATCCGATGAATGGCAGCGTAAAGATTTCCGCCAACAACATCGACATGGCCGGCGCTCAGGCGACGTCGAATGCCTCGTCACGCAGCCAGTCTGCCGGCGCCAGCATTGGCGTGTCGGTTGGCGTGGGCATGGGCGGCGCGACAGGCATCACGCCGACGGCCAGCGTCTCGGCCGGCCAGTCGAAATCGTCGAGTTCGTCGACGACGCAGGTGATCTCCACAGTCAGCGCGACGAACAATATTACCTTCGTCTCGAAGGGCGACACGACACTCAACAACACCGTGTTCTCCGCCGACACGATCGATGGCAATGTCGGCGGCAATCTCAATATCGTTTCGACGCCGAATACCGGTAGCCAATCCGATAGTTCGGCTTCGCTCGGCTTCTCGTTCACCGGCCCGACGATCGGCAGCAGCGCTGGCCAGGATCTGCTGACGGCAGGCAATGTCGGCACGGCCCTGGGTGGTCTAATGCTAGGCGGCGTGCAGCCGGGCTTCGGTTCTGGTAAGGGTTCGACCAACTGGATCGATACGCCCGCCGGTCTCTATTCCACCGGCGACCAGAATATCATCGTCGGCAAGAATACCAATCTGGCCGCCGGCGGCCTGATCTCCACTGACGGGCAGGTCAATCTCGATACCGGCACGCTCACCTGGTCCGATTTCGTCGGTACCCAGAAATACCAGGGCTATGAGGTCAACGCCAACATCGACCTTTATTCCGGCACAGACGCCAACGGTCAAACCAGGAACAATTCCAGCGCCAGCGGCAAGTACCAACTCGATGATGTTGAGCAGTCGGTCAAGGCGACGATCAGCGGTAGCGGCGCGGCGGGGAACATTACTGTCCGCAATCCCGGTCAGCAGGCCTCGCTTGAGCAGAGCGGGCAGACAAGACCGGTCGATCAGATCAACACCGATCCGGCACAGCAGAATGTCATCACCAAAGACAAGCATATCGATCTTGAGCCTTACGTCTCGGTGCAGAGCCTGCAAGGGGCTGTAATTGCCGGACAGACTATTGCCGAGGCAATCGACAATGCGATCACCAGAATGACGGCAGCCGGTGTGCTGACGCCTCAGGATTCAAAAGCCGCCGTCGCGCTCGCCACCTATGCCAAGGACCCCAAGGTGCTGGCGCAGCTTGCCAGCTGCGGAGCGAACCACAGCGAAAACGAGTATCACTTCTTCGATTGGCTGGTGACGCCCGCTTACGCTGATACGGTTTCCTGCTCGATTACGACTGCTTCCGGAACATATCTGATTACTCCGGACGGAGCGTGGAATTGCTATACGTTATTCCGGAATTCTACCGGCGCTGTGCTGGGAGATACCGCTGCGGCCACGGCGGCACTGGCTTCGATCATGGTGCTTTTGACCCCTGGAACGGCGGGGCAGGCAATCAACACCTCTAGGAAGCTCGATGATGGAACTGTCGTACAAATTACAGGGCAGGCATCAGAGGTCAGGCGTGTTGCGACGATAACGACGCCGGATAACGCCCTGATATCGGTTGTACTCAACTGCTATTCGACAACCTGCGACCTGGTTTCTGGCACCTATAACGGCACGGGAATGGTGCCGGATCTGCTCTCAACCGTTGCGGATCAACTGTCTCGCGATGGCAGGATGGAGGTCGTTTATAATAAGAAGGGCAGTTCAACAGACAGCGAGAACTCCGACGATGCCGAGAAAACCGGTGATGCGGGAGGTGAGCGAGTAGCAAATCCGACTAAGGGGGAAAGCGAGGTATGGAAAGACCTGGATAATGCGGGCAAAGGTCGTAAGAAGTCCGGAAGTGGTTCCAGTACCCGCTACTATGAATGGGATTACACGCATAACGATATTGAAGTATACAACAATAAGGGAAAACATCTTGGCTCCATGAATCCAACTACGGGAGAGATGTATAAGCCACCGGTACCTGGACGGAGTATTAAACTATGATCGAGCGCGATCTTCTTGAAGAGCTGTCGCATAACGCGATAACGGCTGAGCAGGCAGAAGAAATCCTGGAACAAATGCTCGATAGTCCTTTGGCGGCAGAGATTAAAAGCAGGCTCGGCTTTACAAATATTGAATGGACGGCCTACGCACACGGTGCGACGTTACAAGAGGTTGCAACTTGGCGCAGAAATGGCTGGCCCACTCAGTGCGTCTTGTGTGGCCAGATAATCGATTTGGCACGTTTTGGCTGGAGAGTAACTGGGGACGGAAAAGGTAACTCAGGCTTAAGGCACATTTGCTGTCCAAAAAAGTAACGAAATTGCGACAGCAGTACGCTCGGGTGAATAATCCGAATAACAGAGTTGGGCAGGATAAATACGGAAATGATATTTTCATAAGTACCAAAACGGATGGAAGTCAGGTTTGGGCTCAAGCGCGAAATGGGATAATTCAAAACGGCGGAGTGAATCAAATACCGAGAACGTTTTGTCCCCGGAGTTGGGCTTCAGAGGTAGAAAATGGCACGAAAATTAATGACATCGGAACAGGCTTTTAAAGCAATGTTCTCGCTTCTAGAGGAATATTATAGCCGAACAGGATCTGATGATGTCGGGTCTCTTTTAGGAAGTATGAGCTTATTGGCGGACGGAAAGCCTATGGACGCGGGAATTTGGCAGGATTGGCTAAAGTGCGTTGACAATGCTCTGAAGGGAGAGGTTGACGCCAGCTTCAGAATTGCCGACGAAAAGTGATCGGACAATCCGCTGAGCAATGCTGCCGACGGTGGCCGATATCGATCTCGTGTCTGTGGCGACAACCCCTGGGGACGGTGTGAACCTTAATGGATCGGTCCCTCGACGGGAGAGCTGACGGAACGTATCACAAATTTGAACGTCGAAACGCCGAGATTAGGCTAGCATCGCCTCTTCGCAACCTTGAGGTCGTCAAAGATGAGAGCCAATGCCACGCGACGGATCGTTGTCCCGCCGGATGCTGAAATCCACCCCGTCGATCGTCACGTCGGACGTCAGATCCGGCTTCTCCGCGTTCAATCTAACCTGTCGCAAGGGGATTTGGGCAAAGGGGTCGGCATCAGTTACCAGCAAATGCAGAAATATGAGACCGGCAAGAACCGCGTCAGTGCCTCGATGCTCTATGAGATCGCCCGCTTCCTGCAGGTTTCGCCGGAGCGATTTTTTGACGGCCTCCCGCATCCTGGCACCGGAGAGATCCACGAAGCGGCGGCAGAGATCGATGAACGTCTTGCTTACATCTCGACAACCGATGGAAGGCAACTGATCGAGAACATGCTGCGCCTCTCGCCCCGACTCCGGAACCGGATCACTGCGATCGCCACCATTCTAGCCGACGAGCAGTCCAATATGTTGACGCCTGAGACGTGACGCCAAGAAAAAGATAGTTCGCCATATGGATTGTCTGGTATGGCTTTTACGCCCAGTCGCCGACGCACATGCCCTCGCGTCGGCGACGTGCCCTGCTGCCACTTGCCAACGGTGGTGGCAGGGCTCCCTAGGATTCCGATCCTCTCCATGAGCCACTCCCAAGCTGACGCAGGTAGCTTTGAATCCCGCCGTCTATTTCTGGACTTTTCGCCATCGGGCGGTAAGCATAATGATGGTTTTGAGGCCGGAATTGATATGTACCTCGACTAATCATCAAGTTTGGCCCGTTAATATCGCTAACGAGCAAGCGACGAAGCCCCTTTGCCCGTCGAATTCCGACCCCCACAGTCATGCAAGTTTAACGGAAGCGATGTTCTACCTTCCTGGCGCAGCTCGTTGATTTCCATTGAGAACTAATGCGTTGGAGCGAACCTCTCCGGTGGACCAGTCATACGCTTCAAACCAAGCCGCCTGCTGGGCGAGCTGGATTTCAAATTCGCGCTGAATGGCAGCTCATAATCCGTGATGCGCTCTTAAACAGCAAAAGCAGGTGAGTGATTGGCATCATTCCAGACGATCCAGGATTCGCAGGGCGCGCTCCGCCGATTGGCCGCCGTCGGCGACCAGGTCAGTAAGGAAAATCGCAGCGGAGTTGATGAACGCCGCCGCATCTGCTTCGAGCGTATGATCTTGCGGAGCGTTCGGAAGAGGGTTCGCTGACTTGGTACGGGCAAGCTCGGTCAACTCTTCGATCAGTTTTTCGGGGCTGAGGGGGAGCATCATCATGCCGGCCATCCATACACATCGCATTTGTTAAAATAAGGATGGCACCTGCCTCTTGCATAGGGCTTTCGCGGGATGCGATTTCGCGCCCCGCTAGAACATTCTGAAGGATCCGAACGGCTGCTTTCACCAGCAGAACCGGAACGCGGAATGATGACTGCTCCGGCCAGTCGATCAAACGGTTGGGAAAATCCCAGGTAGGTTGCAAGCCTTCGCGACCGTCAAAGGGCCTCTGACCTATTGTCGAAGGCTCGTCCAGCGTCTTCGCCACAGACTAAGTTCGGCTCTTACATTTTGCCGTTGGAATAGATGGCTCTAAAAAAGTAGCGTGCGTATTTTGCATATATCGCCGTTGCCCACTCGCCGATTGCAATCTGCTGCTGAGAAAGGGCGCGTCTATAGTCCTTTGTGTATCGCACATCGCCGTTATCGAGCTGTTCGCTACGATGAATGACGCGAGGCGTAATTTCGGCAAATCGTATATACAAAAACGCAAACATAAGGAGATGGACCTTTCCAATCTTCTTGGTATAGGACGCGATCTCTTCAACGCAAGAATGAACTGCGCAAAAGTCGGCCAGCCTTCGTGCTCGCTCAAGCTTCACGAACAAAAGAAAAAGGTGTTTGTCGTTCAAAATTACTCGACCATTCGCCGAGTTATGAACGCCATGAATGAGGAGTTTCTCTTTAGTGAACGCATAAATTGACATCGGGTAACACATCAAAGTTCGTGAAGCTATCGCCTGCGTTTGGTGCTGGGAGGGCGGGAGCAACCCATCTACTCCTTTCGGAGTCCCAGCTTTTCCCCTCGCCAAGTCTAGCCTCCCGGCTTGGCTGAGAGCATTTCACTCTTATCAACGCAGCCAATGGCTGTGCAAGCTGAGTCGAAGGCTGTTCCCGCGTCTTCGGAACAGGGGGCCAACGGCAGGGATTGAACCTGCACCCAAGCATTCCACTCGGGATCGCTGTGGCGACGTGTCTACCTATTCCACCACGTTGGCTCACTCATATATCCGCACACCTGTATCAGGCTCAAGCTTCGACATCGCCGGGCGATGGCGCGCGTCTGGCGAAATCATATCGCTGACCGCCGATCATGCGAGGGAGCTTGCTCCGCCGCTCGCCGATGTCGTCTCACGTTTCAAAGAAGAAAGAGGTGAGGACCATGGACTTTTTTACTTCGCGCGCAAGCCTAGGCGCTTTTCCCATGCTCAGTTGACGGAATCGTCTGGATCGGCGTCCTTAACCTTAGTGAAGAGGCTCTTCAGCGCGCTGGTCTTCGCCTTCGCTGCCTTGTTGGCCTTGATCGCGCGGGTGGCGGCCTTTGCCTGTTCCAGCATCATCTCGATCTGGATCTGCTGGATTTCGGTCAGGCGCTCCCATTGGCGATTGAGGAGGTGGTCGACCTTTTCATGCAGGTGGCGAATTTCCAGTTCGGCTTTCAGGTTGACCTTGTAGTCGTTGAGAGCCCGCAGGCGATCCTTCTCTTCCTGGCGGCGCTGGCTCATCATGATAATCGGCGCCTGGAGGGCTGCAATCGTCGAAAGAACCAGATTTAGCAGGATGAACGGATAGGCGTCGAAGGCCTGCTTTTCGCCCATGACGAGATTGATGGCCATCCAGACGGCGAGAAACAGACAGAAGGAAATGATGAAGGTCCAGCTGCCGCCGAAGGACGCGACGCCATCCGCCATGCGGTCGCCGATCGAACGGTGGTCCTCGTAGTCCTCCTCGATGTTTTCCGCCAGCGTATCGTGCGTCTTCAGGCTCTCAACCACCTCGTCTTCAAGGTTGGAAAGCTCGCCGCGCTCCACCGTCAGTAGCTCGGCGATATACTGGGCGCGATAATCGTCCATGACCTTGCGGCTGATATAATCGTCAGCACGAAGCTCCGGATGCTTTAGCCGCATGAAATCCGCCAGCGAGGGGCGGAGGTCGTCGACGTGAACGGCGTCTTTTTTCTTCAGCACCTGGCCGGTGATGGCGTCGATCAGCTTGACGGACTTGGCCTTAGCCTGGGCAAGGCTCTTGGTATAATCGTCCATCTCCACCACGGTCGGGCTCTCGCCTTCACCCGCGTCGAAATCCACGATGCCTTCCGCCGGCTCAAAGCTCTTCGTTTCTGTCATCTAAGGGGCCTTCTTTGACGTTTTCGCGCTCATTTAGCCAATAATGCGAACAGGAATATGACTGTTAGAAGACAATGGAAATTGTCGCCGACATAGACCGCGGCTGCCTAGCCGCAACTTCCTCTGCTATTTGCTCCTATCAAATTTTTAGCGCCATTGTCCTAAGCAACGGCAAACGCGATGCGCCATTGTTGCAACCCCTTGCGGCGGTTTCGCCTGCCACCCCGGAAAAGCAACCGTTCCGGGCGAATTCGTCGAAGTTTTCAAAAGCGCTGCGTGTTTCTGCAGGAATTTCTACCAATTCAATCAGGTTTTGATTTTTCACCCTCTTGACCAAGGCTGGCCGACTTCTATTTGCCGCGATGCAACAGACATTCGCGAGAGCGGATAATGTTGAGGTTTCAATGAATTATCGTCAGCGGGTTGGGGGCCTGCTGTCACGGATCTTTTAAATGCGTGGAAAGGATCGCTATGCACAATCCCCCGGCAGGAGACTTGGAGTCTATCGCCCGACAGGGCGGCCGATTCAAGCGAATGGCTGTCAGGATACCCACCTACCTGACCGATCTTAAGGAAAACCCGGCCTGGCTGCCTATGTTCCTGCTGGCCCGAACCCTGCCGTTTCGGCGGATACACTGGTTCGCCACCAAGCACCCCGTCAGGCTCCCAATTTCCGGCACCTCGATGTTTGCGGGCACCGATCGCAGCGCCGTCGTCAACGCTCTGCGGACCGATGGCATCTATCCGAGCCTGATGCTGCCAGACCATATTCATCGGGAAATCGCTGAATTTGCTGCCAACACCGCCTGCTTCGGCAATTTCAACAGGAAGCTCGAATTCCTCGCAGGCGAACATAAGGAAGCGGAGGGGCGTTTCGGGCGGCCGGTTCTGAGCGGACACTTCTTCGAGCGCTCGCTCGATTGCGAGGCTGTCATGGCGGTCCAGCGCGATCCGCTGCTGATCGACGTCGCCCGGCAATATCTCGGCGGCCAGGCCAAGGTGATCACCACCCGCATCTGGTGGAGCTTCCCGACCCAGGCTTCCGAAGCCGACCGAAGCCTCGCTTCGCTCGACAAATACCATTTCGATCTCGATGATTGGCGGATGCTGAAATTCTTCTTCAATCTTGTCGATGTGGATGAGGGCACTGGTCCGCATGTTTTCGTCAAGGGAAGCCACAGGCGGCGCCGGGTCCGTCATCAGCTGACCTTGCTTGTCGGGCATCCGGCGAACGAAGTGCTCGACTATTATGGCGAAGCGAATGCGCTGACACTGACGGGAAAAGCCGGCTCCGGCTTTGTCGAAGATCCCTTCGGTTTCCATATGGGGACGGTTCCCACGCACAAGCCGCGGCTGATGATGGAGGTGGGCTTTGGCGTTTCGAAGCCGTCGCGTCGCCGTTTCCACGGCGAACCCGTCCTGCGCTAGTGTGGGCCGCGCAAAAGCGCGCAGCGGTTTTGCGACAACGACATGCGCGAATAATGGGCGCATCTTGCTAGTATCATGGAGCGCCAATTGTACGTGGCGCTCCCGTCTGCTCGGCGTTAGGCCGAGCGCGTAAAACGCTTGGCAATCAGATGATCGAGCGCGATGCGGCCAGGTCCGCCCGCTATGATTACCAGAAAGCAGGTCGCCCATGTGCCATGCGTCGGCCAGGCATCAGGATAGACGAAGATCTCGATCACAAGCGTCATGCCGAGAAGCGCCAGTGCCGAGAGCCGGCTTGCGACGCCGATGACCAGCAGAAACGGGAAGAGGTGCTCGCTGAAGGCGGCAATATGAGCGGCGATCCAGGGGTCGACCAACGGCAGCTTGTATTCGGTCTGAAAGAGATAGACGGCATTGTCGGTCACATGCCAGCCGTCCACCTTGGTCTGGCCGGATTGCCAGAAGACTGCGGCGATAGACAGCCGCGCGATAAGTGCGATCAGGTCATGCGGGATATGGTCGAGAAGCTTTAGGGCGCCATAGAGCCTTTGGGCCACGGTTTCTCGTTCGGCCGGAGCGGCCGTCATCGTCTGATTCTGCATTTTGGTTCTCCCTGGCGTTCAGCGAATGGCCATGAAGGCGCCTGCCGTGAACGCGCCGGCGAGGTTGGCGGAAAGATCGAAATTGGCGGCTTCGGCGAGAACCCTCTCATAGGCCTCGCCAAGGGCGGTGCCCGAAAACAGCTCTTCCAGAAAGGTTGCGCCACCCGGCGGCAAGCGATGCACCTCGACGATCATTTGCGGGCGGATGACGAGAGCATCCTCGCCCGTCCAATCGTCGATATCGGCAAGCTCGATTTCGCCAGTGTTCATCGCCCAGATGGTGACGGCCGGAAAGATGGAACGCGCCACGGATGCGGAAGGATGCGGCACGAAAGTCAGCTCCGCAAGGCCCGCCGGTTCGATAGTTGCCACGATCGCCGCATCGAGCGGTATGGCGTCCGCCGCGTGATAAGCCCGTCCCCGCAGCGCTTCCAATCGCATGACATCGGCCAGATAGGGGATTTCCCGTGTTGCTTCGAAACTCTCGACGAAATCGGGGAAGTTATCGCCATAGGCAAGCAGCAGGGCCGAGCGCGGCGGATGCAGGCGGATGAACTCATGCGCCATGGCGGCGAAGAATTCCTCACCGACGATCCTTTCCGCAGCCGGAAAGCGGGAGGCGAGCGCACTGATCAGGCCGATGGCGACATTGTTGCGATAGACGCCGAAACGCCGTGGGGGCAGTGGGCGGTTCCACGCCGTCAATCCATCGGGCACCGCGAGATCGGGATTGACGAGCGCTGCGGCGAATTCGCTTTGCGTGGCGAGAGACATCGATCCCTCCTCAGGCTGCCCGGCGTGCGGCGGCGCGCTTCAGGATGGTTTCGGCCGCTTCGGCCTCGGCCCTCAAAACCGGCCATTCCGGCACGTCGTTATCCCATTCGACCAGGCTGGCTATCGGCCCGGTGCGACCGATCAGCTCTTCATAGAGCGCCCAGACGGGATCTTTTACCGGCGTATCGTGGCTGTCGATCAAAAGCGGCGCGCCGGCATCGTCGACTGTTTCCGAATGGCCGCTCAGATGGATCTCGCGCACCCATTGTACCGGGAAGCGCTTGAGATAGGCCCGCGCATCCATGTGGTGGTTGGTGGCGGCGACGAAGACATTGTTGACGTCGAGCAGCAGGCCACAGCCGGTGCGCCGGGCGACCTCGGTCAGAAATTCCGTTTCCTCGATCGTGCTCTCTTCGAAGAGCAGGTAGGTAGCCGGATTCTCGAGCAGCATCTGGCGACCGAGGATTGTCTGCACCTGATCGATATGGGTGCAGACCTGCGCGAGCGTCGCTTCGGTATAGGGCAGGGGCAGGAGATCGTTGAGAAAGGTCGTGTCGTGCGTCGACCAGGCGAGGTGCTCCGAAAAACTCTCCGGCTCGTAGCGATCGCAGACGATCTTCAGGCGGGCAAGATGCTCGCTATCCAAAGGTTGCATCGAGCCGATAGAGAGGCCGACGCCATGGACGGACAAGGCATAATCCTGGCGCAGCTTGCCGAGCTGTGCATGTGGCGGACCACCGGCACCCATATAGTTTTCGGCATGGACTTCGAAGAAGCCGATCGGCTGCGCGGCCGCATTGATCGCGGAAAAATGCTCCGGCTTGAAGCCGACGCCGGCGTGGCGGGGAAGTTCTGACGGTTTCATTGCAGGCCTCCGGGTGAGAGTAATTCCAGCAAAGTTACGAAGCGGTTTGCGTTCGGAAGGGGGGCGGCGCTTGTGAAAGGCTGCGCCGCCCACGTGTTTACGCTGTCTCGTCAGGGCGGGGTCAGATCGGCGCCGGACCCTGCACCAGAGTGCCGTGGCCGTTCGGCGTCTTGATCGTCTCGCAGGTTCCGGCGGGAACCAGCTTCCACGAGTTGCGCTGATAGTCGACCTTCGACGTGCCGGCGCAGGTCGTGCCGGCTCCGGCGGCGCAATCGTTCTGACCCTTGAGGGCGACGCCGTAGCATTTTTCCTTGGCATCGGCGGCGGATACTGTTGTTGCGCCGGCCACCAGCGTCACCGCCGTTGCGACCGATGCGGCCAGGGCGAGTGCAGACATCTTACTCATGACAAACTCCTTACGAGAGATGATTGACGATCAATCCGGCTTCGGATCAGGCCGGGGTCAGCGAACCGTGGCCCTTCGGGGTCTTCATCGAGGTGCAGGTACCCGTTGGAACGAGTTTGAAGGACATCTTGTCGTAGCTCATGGTCGACTTGCCGGCGCAATCATGCTTGCCGGCGGCGCAATCATTCTGGCCCTTGAGGGCGACGCCGTAGCATTTTTCCTTGGTATCGGCGGCCGAAGCCGGGACGGCGACGGATGCAAGTGCCGATGCGATCGAGCCAGCAATGGCCAGGGTGAGGATGCTGTTCTTCATGGATCTGTCTCCTAGATGGATGCGAGCCGTCATTGGCTTGCATCGAGGTCTACGGAGCGTCTCGAGCGGATGTTACAGCCGCGTCGCAATTTTTTTCGAGAGGGCGTCATTTATATTGTGCCGGCTATCTTCTGACAGCCGATAGCCCGGTAGGTGCGGCGCGGTGAAGCTGACGGCGCACGGATGGAGGCCCGTGGGTGGTGGGGACATCTGGGGCAGAACCTGCCTCGGAAACGAAAAGGCTTGAAAAATAACTGCCGTTGCCGGTAACGAAAGCCTGCGGTTCCGCGTAGAGGAGATGTCGGATGAATCATTCGGCGCGTGAAGAGGAATGGGCAGTCTGGATGCGCGCCGCTATCGGCGGCGACGCGCAGGCCTATCACCGTTTCCTCACCGCTGTGACACCGCATCTGCGCGCCATGGCGCGCCGGCGCTGCGACCAGCTGGGTGCGCCGGTAAGCGAGGCCGAGGATGTGGTTCAGGAAGTGCTGCTGGCCATCCATCTGAAGCGCGGCACCTGGGATTCATCACGCCCGATCGGGCCTTGGCTGTCGACGATCGTGCGCAACAAGCTGATCGACAGCCTGAGAAGGCGCGGGCGACATATGAGCGTACCGATCGACGATGTGATCGATTTCCTGGAGGCAGAAGAGCACACCGACGCCTTGGACCGGTTCGATGTCGATCGTATGCTGGAGCTGCTGAAGGACCCGCAGAAGACGATCGTGCGCTCGATTTCCGTCGAGGGAAGCAGCGTGCGGGAAACGGCGGACCGGCTGAAGATGACGGAAGGGGCGGTGCGCGTGGCGCTGCACCGCGCGTTAAAGGCGCTTGCGGCTTTGTATCGGAGTGAGACCAGTGAAAACCGATGACCTCATCAATCTTCTGGCGCAGGACGCGCCGGTCCGCATGCGGATCGGCAAGGTCCTGACCCTGGCGGTCGTCGCGGGTATCCTGATCAGCGGCGGTACCTTCTTCGCTATGATCGGCTTTCGAGCCGATATCGATACAGCGATGGAGACCGTCCGTTTTCTGTTCAAGTTCGTCGTGACTATCGCCCTTGCCGCAACCGCCTGCGCCGTCGTCTTCCGTATCGGGCGACCGGGCGCATCGCTACGCCTCTGGGGCTGGACGCTGCTCTTGGCGCCCATCCTGCTGCTTGCCGCCGCCGCCGTCGAAATGGCCGTCATGCCGGCCGACAGCTGGAGTGCGCGGATGATCGGCCACAATGCGCGTTTCTGCCTGACGCTCATCCCGCTGCTGTCGATCGGCCCGCTCGCCTGCTTCCTGTTCGCCCTGCGCCAGGGCGCGCCGGAAAAACCGGGTGCGGCCGGCGCCGTCGCCGGTCTTGCCGCCAGCGGCATCGCGGCGACCTTCTATGCATCTAACTGCACGGACGACAGCCCGCTTTTCGTCCTGCTCTGGTACCCGATCGCGATCGCCATGGTGACGGCTGTCGGATATCTCCTCGGCAAGCGCCTGTTGCGCTGGTGACGCGGTGGAAGGCGTGACCGCAAATCTGGCGAGATCGCTCGCCGGGCAGCCGCTTTGGGCCATTGGGCAGCGCGGCATGGAAAATCTGCTGGCAGCAGGCGGATTCGTGTGGATCATGGCGATCCGGCGCGACTTTCAAAAAATCGCATTTCCCTGCGTTAAAGTGTTTGCATCCGCGGCAAATTCGATTATAGAGGCCCTGCTTTCCCCGCAGGGGCATCCAACGCCCGGCGGCTATTGGGAAATAGTTCAATGGTAGAACAGCGGACTCTGACTCCGTTAATCTTGGTTCGAATCCAGGTTTCCCAGCCAAATCCTCTCATGAAAGTTTTTTCGACGCCGCAGGATACGCCTCCGTTCGAGCCATTGCTGTAAGACGGAAGTCAGTAGTAGGGCATGAAGCTTGACTATGCAGTTAGCCAGCTCGGGCGAGCTTGCCCAAGCTTTTCTGATAGGTCAGGAGTTGCTGGATGGCGGCCCATCGGCCCTGATACTGGATGACAATATCTTCTATCGGCACGATTTTGCGAAGCTTCGCCATCAGGCGAGCTGAAAATAACCGATGTCGGCGCGCACCATCTAAGTGCCGGGTGGTTGGATTATCTTCTGTGGTTGTATCTATGCATGGCTCGACGCTGACACGCATAAAGCAATCTCGGAGGGGAGCGTTTACATTGCCACCATTGGGAGCCGGCAGGGGCTCAAAGCCGCCTGCCCGCGGTGTCAGATCCGATTATAGTCGTCGCTGAGCCGGATGATATCATTTTCATCGAGAAGATCGCCATATTGAATCTCGATGAAAACTAGGGGCATATCGCTGGTGCAGGAAACCCGGTGCGTCGCCTTCAGCGGAATATCGACCGTATGCCCGAGCTGAAGCGCGTGTTCCGCTCCGTCGATCTCGGCAACGCCATGCCCCGAAACGGCGGTCCAACGCTCAGAGCGATGGTTGTGATACTGCAGCGACAAGCGCTCGCCGGGGTTTACGACAATGCGTTTGACGACATGGCGATCACCAATATCGAGCACATGCCATGTGCCCCAAGGACGCTGATCGTTGTCACCAACCTTGTATAAGCTTCCCGACTTCATTCAGATTTCCTTTACGACAAGCCAATCGGCGACCGCTCGACTGGAAATAACGCGGGCGATTAATTCATTGAAGCCGGCAGAGCAAGGGGTTTCTGCTAATGGTTACAAAAGCGCCTTTTTTTGTGTTGTTATCTGACTTGCCTAAGCACGCCAGTTCGGAATTAGCCGGCGGCCGCGCGGTCGACGTCGATGCGAGCGGAATATACCGGCCATCGGTCTGGAAATTTCGAGGCTTCTGATGTTTTGTCCGAGAGAACGATGCTTATGGTGACGTAGCAATTGCTTTTCGATACAGGAGTGGAATGCGCGTTTTACATTTTTTCAAAACATATTGGCCCGACACATTTGGCGGGGTTGAGCGTACCATCCACGCGATCGCCAAGGGCACCGCCAAATATGGCGTAGAATCAGATGTTCTCTCACTTAGCAAAACACCGTTGGAAAACAGCGTCGAATTCGACGGTCATATGGCGTACAAGGCTAAGCTCGATTTCGAATTCGCATCCACCGGTTTTTCGCGCGAGGTATTTGAACGATTTCGGAAATTGAGCCAGAAGGCGGACATCGTCCACTATCACTTTCCGTGGCCGGTGATGGATATCGTCCATCTGAGCGTTCCTCACGGCAAACCGACCGTCGTGACCTATCATTCCGACATCGTGAAGCAGAAGGTTCTGCTGCAATTCTACAAGCCTTTGATGTTTCGCTTTCTAAAAAATGTCGACCGCATTGTTGCGACGTCTCCCAATTACCTCATGTCGAGTGATGTGTTGGAAAGGTTCAAATCCAAGACGACGGTGATCCCGCTGGGCCTAGATGAAGCAGACTATCCGAAGGCGGACGAAGCGACGCTAGCCAGCTGGCGCGGCAGACTTCCGGATCGCTTCTTTCTGTTCGTAGGTGTCCTGCGATATTACAAGGGGGTTCATATCCTGCTGGAGGCCGCGAAACGCAATGGCCTCGATATCGTGATCGTCGGCGATGGGCCGATGGAGGCTGAATTAAAGCAGGCTGCCGGGCAAAATCCGCATTATATCCATTTTCTCGGATCCTTATCGGACGACGACAAGATTGCTCTGCTCGATCTTTGTGCGGGGTTCGTATTCCCCTCGCATCTCCGCTCTGAGGCCTTCGGACTTTCTCTCGTCGAAGCGTCAATGTTTGGCAAGCCGATGATTTCATGCGAAATCGGCACGGGGACGAGTTATGTCAACCTAGACAGAGTAACCGGATTCGTAGTGCCGCCCAACGATGTCGACGCTGTGTCGAACGCTATGAAGTCCATCTGGGACAACGAGCAGAAGACTGCTGTGCTGGGTGCAGCGGCGCGTGACCGCTATCTTGCATGTTTTACGGCAGAGAAGATGTGTTCACAATATTATCGTCTCTATTGCGAGTTGGCAGGCTTAGTTCGGTAATACATGCCTGATTTCGATTAGGAACCAGATTGGCGCGGAACTGAGCCGGTTTTTCCACCGAGAAGTGAGCCTGCAAATTCCGAGGCAATCCGCTCCCTGATTCGGAAATGATGTCTCCGCCTTTGAGGCATCTGGCAACGGTGGGTCTGCCGGCGTGAAATTTCTTCTTTTGACGGTGACGAGGAAGGAATGGGATGCCTACGGAGAGATTGGAGATGCGGCGTGTCTGTGAGATATTGAGATATCGCTTTGAGCAAGGACTTGGTACAAGTCGTATACATCCGAGGTGGATTTCAGTTACATAAGGTAATCGCGGGATCGGGAACGCCGGGTGCGGCCTGGATGCATTGGAAAGGTGGTTGGCGCAATGCCGACTCCTTGCGTCAATTCCGGGCCGGCGCTGTGACGGCGTGCCCCGTTGTTGCAACGATCGAGGATCCGGAACTTCAGAAAGTTGCGCTCGGTTGGCACCTGGATCGGCCTGACCACGTCAGGAGATCTGGAACAGCGAGATAGTCGGACGTTTCGCCACCCCTCAGCACAAAGCCAAGTGGGCGTCCGTGCCATGTGAGCGACCAAAAGCCTCCTTATAAGTCCCCTTAGCGCCCGCAGCCTGTGACTGGCCCGAACTGTATGCTGTCCGGCACGTGCTACCAATCATCTGCAGATGGCTGAGCAAAGGTGTGGTGCGTGCTTAGAAACGCTTGTGGAGCTCGGCTGCAGGACCGCGGACTATTCCAGTGATTGTCCATCGATATTGGTTGACAAGAATGGCGCGACCGCATTAGCACCTGCTGAAGACAGCGCTGACGTGGAAAAAATTATGATTTTGAGTGCGCTCCGGAATGGAATTCGAGGGATCCTCGCTACCTCAATCGTTTATCCGTTTGCTGAGTACTTTGAAGGGCGCGATGTCCGCAGCAAGACCAAGTGGGTCCGCGACGAGTTCGACCGGTCACCGGCCGAACGACTGTCACGTGCGGCTTCCAGGCTTGCCGAAATGGTGGTTTTCGCGGGTGAGATGGTGCCCTATTACCAGGATCTTTTCGCCGAGAGGCGATTTGATCCTACCAAGATCCGCAAAGATCCTCGATATATAGAGGATCTTCCTTACATGACTAAAGATATAATCCGAGAACAAGGGGTACGGCTTCTTCGCAAAGATTATGCGAGCATTCGTTTGCACGGAGCGAAAACCGGAGGTTCAACTGGACCCTCCGCAATGATTTATTACGATCAGGAGGCCGTTGATTGGTCATCCGCCGTCACACAGGCCAGCCGTCAATATGTCGGCAGCCCGCACTGGCGAAGCGAGTTGCATTTTGCCTCAAGATTTCCCGAAGTGTTTCCGTGGCGAGATCGATGGCGCGAACACGTAAAGTGCTTTGCTATGAACCGCGATAATATTTTCTTCGCTACGTTTTCAAATGAAGAATTGGAAGCCATTTGGCGCAAGATCAAACGGATACGGCCACATCTTGCTCATGCGCATCCATCGACGGCCTATCAGCTAGCGGGGCATGTTCAAGCGACGCGCGGACGGGATCGAGCTTTCGAGGTATTCGAGTCATCCGGTGAGCTGTTAGAGCCACGTCAGCGGGAGAGAATAGAACAGGTCCTTCAATGTCGAGTGATTAACCGCTATGGTTTGGCGGAGGCAGGGGTCATCGCTTATCAGCTTCAGCCCACGTCTACCGACATGAGATTTTATGAGTTTTACGCTTGGCCAGAAGTTCGTTCAACAGAAGACAGCGGCCTTCCGGAAATTCACGGTTCCCGAAGCGGCGAGCTTGTCATTACTCCCCTTTTCAACAGGATGATGCCGCTGTTGCGATACAGGACAGGTGACAACGTCGTTATAGCCGAGGACGTGGATGGCCTAGTAATCTCCCACATGGTCGGTCGTATTCATGATGTTATAACAATTGCCGGAACCCCGCTTCCCACACATTATATTCAAGATGTGCTCGACCGTGTTGGGGGAATTCGCGAGTTTCAGATCGAAATGCGCGAAGGTATTCCCATTTTTCGGTTAGTGCTTGAAGCTGAGGTGGATGAAAAGGTTGTCAGAGACCGCATTTACTCGTGGTGGTCAGACAAGGTCAAAGTCGAGTTCATTTCATTGGCCGAAATCAAGTTGGTGGGGGTTCGGCAAAAATTCCGGCACCTTCTCCCGGAAAGCGCATCTCGCTCATGATTACAATTTTTGCAGACTTAACTAATAAATTGGCTTCCGATGTTATCACTGAAGCGCTGCGGCGCTCCGCAACTCGCGGCATGGTGACAGTCAGCACATCAGATGATACTTCGATAATTGTCGATGGCGGTGTCTTCGTTTTTGTATGTCCAGATCATAGTCGATACGGCCAAATCGAGAAGGCGCTTAGCCTGAACTCCAAGATCTTGATCTTTGGATCTATGCCTACCGACATTGCCTCATTGTGTGGCCTTTCGGGCGTTGGTGAAATACCGGCTCCTTGGTTGGAGGCAGCAATGTGCCAACCGGCGCGCGCTTATGAATATGCTGAGTCCAGGGCGGTTGTGCGGTGGCATTCACATCCACTAGCAACTTTTTCCCCTTTCCGCTCTCGTCCCTTTCTTCGTTTTGACTTTGCTAACGAGTGGAACAATCTCGGATATGGTCGGATAGCAGCGGATGGAGGACCGTGGTCCATTTCGATGGCTGTGGAGGCCTCTCAAGCTACCGTACTTGCAACCGCATTTACTGCCGCCAACAGCGAAGAAATGCCGTTTGTCACGCTATTTGAAACTGAGACGTCTTCGTTGCTCTGGTGGAATCGCGCGACGGGTGGAGTGGATAGCCCTGAGTGGGTTGTTGTAGAGACATTCCTAGCCGGCTGGCGACACGAGGTTTTCCCGTGTGTTCCTGTGGTGAGCGAGATACCCCGTGGCTTCGATGGCGTCGTCACGATGCGTCTTGATTGCGATGAAGATATCGCGTCCGCGCGACCACTCTTTGAGTTATACAGAAGCCGCGGCTTGCCTTTTTCGGTAGCAGTTAAGACGGGACAGCAGGAAGGCGACGCTCATGTCGCCCTTTTAAAAGACATAGTTGATGCAGGAGGGGCGGTATTGTCTCATTCTGTCACGCACGCACCCGAATGGGGTGGTTCCGAAGAAGCATGTTTCCTTGAGGCGCGAACGTCATCCGATTGGCTGGAGGAGCGCCTCCCAGATGTGACCATTCGGTATGCTGTTTCGCCCTTTCACCAGAATCCAAGTTATGTGCCGCCGGCACTGCGCCGGGCCGGCCTTCAAGGGTTCGTAGGCGGCATCATAGCGAATGATCCGGAAATGTTGCTGGCGCGCGGGGGGACCATACCTGGAGATTCGTCTGGTCTAATAACTCATAGCCAACAATGTATGCTGCATGGCGACTGCCTCCTCAGTAAGGGGGATCCACTGGCAATTAACAAGCAAGCATTTGATGCCGCGCGCAAAGCCAAATCTATGTTTGGTTATCTCGATCATCCGTTCTCGCCGCGATATGAATACGGATGGGGTACTGAAGAAAAACGCTTGGCAATGCATACGGACTTCTTGAACTATATTGAAAACGCAGGGCAAGATCAAAGCACGTTGTGGCTTAATGAAGTGGATGCCCTAGACTGGATTTCCGCAAAAATGCAGTTGTCATTGCGTAAAACCGAACGCGGATTTGAAGTCTCTGAGGGCACGGCATTTGCCCTTGAACGCAATCTCGAATTTGAAGTTAGCTGGCGCGGCAGGAACATACCTCTCTCGGAGATCGTTGATGGCGAGTGAACGTCATATAATGGTCATGGTCGGTACACGCCCAGAAGTAATCAAGATGGCTCCCGTCGTTAGAGAACTACAATTACGGGCCGGCACACTGAGGTGCACTCTTGTTTCGACGGGCCAGCATCGCGAGATGTTGCAACAGACATTGACGAGTTTTAATCTCTCCTGCGACGTCAATCTGGAAATTATGAAACCTAGTCAATCCTTAACAAGCCTAACCAGTTGGGCAATTTCGGCGTGTGACGAAGTCTTCCGAACTGCTCGGCCGGATCTGGTTCTTGTTCAAGGCGACACAACAACAGTTTTGAGTGCCGCCATAGCCGCACATTACAATAGGATCCCTGTCGGGCACGTTGAAGCCGGGCTACGGACATACCATCGCTACAACCCTTTTCCAGAGGAGATGAATCGGAGGCTTCTAGCGTCCCTTGCCACATTACACTTCGCTCCGACGGAACGTGCGGCTCGACAACTACATAAGGAGGGTGTTGCGGCTTCCAAGATTTTTGTGACGGGCAACACGGTTGTCGACGCGTTGGAGGAGCTTCGGCAATCCGGGTATCAACAAGCTGTCAGTGAAGCGGTAAACAACGCTGTCTCCCTCAGTAATGGGCGATTTGTACTTATAACATCTCACCGTCGCGAAAGCTTAGACGGAGATCTCCACACCATTGTGGCAGCCGTGAGGACATTGGCAAAACGATTTCCTGATCGCTTGTTCTTCTTTCCGGTCCATTTGAATCCAAATGTGCGCTCGATAGTAGTACCGGCGCTTTCAGGCATCGAAAATATAGTTTTATCTGATCCAATCAGTTATCCTGATATCCTTCACTGCTTGTCGGCAGCAGAGTTGGTCCTCACCGATTCCGGTGGGCTCCAGGAAGAGGCACCATCATTTGGAGCGCCTGTTATCGTACTTCGTCGAACGACGGAACGTCCTGAGGGGGTGAAGGCGGGTTTCGCGCGTCTGGTCCCTATTGTACATGACAAGATCGTATCAGCTGCAGCACGTTGGCTCCGCGAGAAACGACGCTTGCAGCTCGAGGGGCGTCCAAACCCTTATGGAGATGGAAAAGCAGCGTCTCGAATAGTTGAGATTCTTTCACAAGAGTCCCCGGTGACGTTTTGAGCGAGCGCCGGCTGACCTTCGTCTTGTTCTCGACCGCTGATTGGCTCGCGCCATATTGGACGAACAAGCAACATGTAGCGAAAGGCCTTGCCGAAAGAGGTCACCGGGTTCTCTATATCGAATCTCCTGGAATTCGGCCCCCAAGAGGAAATGTCCAGGATATCAAGCGAATATTAGCCAGGCTGCGGCGGGGTTTTTCGCCGCCGACCGAAAGGCGCGGAAACCTATGGGTTCATTCGCCGCTCACAGTTCCGCTCGGTCACAGATTTGCGATCGTCAGGACGCTAAATGGTTGGCTTTTGCGCCGAGCAATAGAGAATTGGTGCTCTCAAAGTTCTGTGGGAGATATAGTTATATGGACTTATCATCCTTATGTTAGCGGCATTATCGAAACCATTCCCGCGGCCGCAATGGTCTATCACTGCGTCGACGATCTGGCAGCAATTCCTGGTGTAGACGCCGCCATCTTTAGAATGATGGAAGATGATCTGTTAGCTCGGGCGGATTTGGTGTTTACAACAAGCCCATATTTGCAGGATCATTGCGCAAGAATCGCTGGATCGCGAGCAATCTATGAGAGAAACGTGGCGGACATCGAGCACTTTGCCCAAGCCCGGCAAAAGGGCTCAATTCCGGATGACCTGGGGCGCATAATCGGTCCGAAACTCTGTTATGTAGGTGTGCTTTCAGACTATAAGCTGGATCTCAATTTTATCGAAAAATGCGTCCAATTAAGTCCAGATTGGAATTGGGTGTTCATAGGCGAAGAACCAGAACGCCAAGCTAATCCGATTATTGCTCGTTTGGCGGAGCGGTCGAATGTACATTTCCTAGGCTACAAAACATATGATGTCTTGCCTGATTACCTGCGTGGGGTTGATGTCGCTCTACTCCCTAATCTAACATCCGGTTATATGTCGGGAGTATTCCCGATGAAGCTGTATGAGTACCTTGCGGCTGGCAAGCCCGTAGTAGGGACGAGAATAGCAGCTTTGTCAGACTTGGCAGAGCAAATTAGCATCATTGATACCCCGCAAGAGATGGTGGAGGCGGTAACAACAATACTCGCGTCCCCTCCCGAACCGATAGCATTGAGTCACCCAGATCTGGCAAATTTCAGTTGGAACGCGCGCTTGGACAGGATGATGCAACGTCTGGTTCCGATCATCGACGCGCAATGACGAGATGGAGCACCCAGCCGACATTCCAGTTCGCCATGCGTTTGTGAAGATCAGGTACGTCGGAGAATTACAGTGCAAGACTCCCAGGCCAAGGCTTGTTGAGATTCAGGATTTCCATTTGGGGCGAAGGATGATTCAAACTCCTTTTGAGGAGTTTGAGATGATTCGGACTGTGTTGACGGATAGCCAGTGGGAGAAGATTGCTCCGCATTGCCTCGGCAAGGACAGCGATCCCGGCCGCAGTGGCGGCGATAACCGCCTCTTTCTTGAGGCGGTTCTTTGGAAAGCGCGTACCAACAGCCCTTGGCGGGAATTGCCGGAAGGCTTCGGCAACTGGAATACGGTATTCAAACGCTTTGACGACTGGTCGAGGAAGGGCGTATTCGAGCGGATATTCGAAGCCGTCTCGGATGATCCTGACATGGAATGTGCCATGATCGACGCGACGATTGTTCCGGTTCATCGCCATGGACACGGCGCAAAAGGAGGACTCAAAATCAGGCGATCGGACAACCGAAAAGCGGCTGGACAACCAAAACCTCGCCTTGACCGATGCTGTTGAACCTGTGCGGTTCCATCTCCTGCCTGGCTAGCGTTATACGACACGATCAGCGTGGCTGCTCTGATCGAAGGGACCGATTTCAATGCGATCCCTGCCGATAAGGCATTCTACACCAACTGGATCATCATTTCCCAGCGCTCCAAACGCAAGAAGCCCATCGAAATCGACAGGGGAGTCTATAAATGGCGCCGCTTGATCGAAAACTTCTTCTGCAAGCCCAAGGAGTTCAACACCATCGCCGTTTGAAGCGATAAAACCGACAGAAATTTCTCCACAATGATCTATGCCTACGCTGCTGTCATAAACTCTCGATGAATCTCAACAAGCCCTAGATTCGGCCATGTTCTTTTGATAAGCAGGCGCTCGGATCGCTGACGATGGAGACGTAGAGTTTGACAACTTTAATAGGTGCACAAGATGAAAGGCCGTCTGTAAATTCCGACGCAGGAAATCCGGAGCCTGAGCGGATTGTAAGCGGAGAAAACATGGCGGCTCTGGCGCAACATGATCTTCTAGTCGGATTTCTGAAACGCGATCTTTGGCTCAAATTTGCCCTTCACGATATTAGGCAACGTTTCCGTCGATCTCTATTGGGGCCATTTTGGATAACACTAAGTACCGGCGTGATGATTGGGTCTTTATCCGTGGTCTTTGGCAGTTTGTTTGGTCGGGACTTGACTGATTTCGTGCCTTATGTTGCGACCGGCTTAATCTATTGGACATTTCTCTCGTCAATGATCACAGAGGGGTGTGTGGCTTTCATTGAACGTGAGGGATACATAAGAAATGTTCCTATGCCACTCATAGTTCATTTTTATAGAGCGTTTGCACGGAACACGATTGTCCTGGCGCATAACATGGTGATCTATGTGCTAGTTTTTATCTATTTTCGACACTCCCTGAACTATAACTATCTTCTCTTTATACCCGGCTTTTTGCTTTTCTTGCTTAACCTTGCATGGCTATCGCTTCTCGCCGCGCTGTTTTCGACGAGGTACAGAGATATCCCGCAGTTGATCAATAGCGTGATACAAATCGTATTCTTTGTTACACCTGTTTTTTGGTCAGTCCGGCAGTTTCCGAAGCGGCCGGCAGTAATAGACCTCAATCCGGCCTATCATTTATTGGAAATCGTCCGGGCGCCTTTGCTTGGGGAAACCCCGGAATACACGTCGTGGATTGTCTGCAGTGTAATGGCTGTCGCGGGTAGCTTTGCGGCTCTTGTTGTTTATCGGAGGGCATATGGACGCCTTCCCTACTGGGTCTAAGGATACTGTGGATGCCGCATATATCTATTACGAATCTCAGTGTCGAGTTTAACGTCTACGGGACAAATTCGCGCTCTTTGAAAAAACGCATTCTCTCGCAAGCCACGGGGGGGCGTATCAGCTCGGCTAAGGGCGATCACGTTCAAGTTCGCGCCTTGAATCAGATTAGCCTTGAGGTATTCGACGGCGAGCGCATCGGCTTGATTGGCCATAACGGATCCGGAAAGTCCACTTTGTTGCGGGTGCTTGCGGAGCTGTATAGACCGACGAGTGGCACAGTTCGAACAGTTGGAAACATTGGAACACTGATTGATCCGAGTGCCGGTATGGATCCGGATTCAAGTGGAATCGAGAATATTTACCTTCGCGGATACGTGCTGGGCCTTAGTGCGAAACAAATCTCAGAGCGGATTGACGAAATCGTTGAGTTCACGGAGTTGGGTGACTTTATCAATTTGCCACTGAGAACTTATTCGGCGGGGATGTTTGCTCGCTTATCATTTGCAATATCGACTTCAATCAAGCCGGACATTTTGCTGATTGACGAAGGTATTGGTGCAGGTGATGCCGGATTCATTCAGAAGATGCGCGCTCGCCTTGATAAATTTGTCAACGATGCAAGCATTCTTATGCTTGCGTCGCATGACCAAAGTTTAATCGAGCGGTTTTGTAACAAGACAATTACGTTGGAGCACGGCAATATTGTCAATATTTCATCGAGCTAAATAGTGTATCTCTAACGCCGAGTTCGGTTAACGCAGGTCGAAGTTGCGCTGGATTCTTTACAGTTGGCATAGCCGACGGAGATATCCTCGCAAGCCTCTTCCTAATTTTTGGAGTACTTATGTGAGTTCCAAGCGGTTAAAGCGGATCGTGGTAACCGGAGCAAACCGCGGGATTGGCAAGGCGACAACTGCTGCGTTGATAGAAGCAGGTTACGAGGTGCATGCTCTTGTGCGATCGCATCAAAACCCCACGTCATCTGCAGGACATTTGAATCATCCACATGTGATCGTCCATGAATACGATCAAAGCTTAATAGCAGAGAATGACAGTGGATTTCCTAGGACACTCGAGGGTCCGTTCTTCGGCTTGGTCAACAACGCAGCCATTTGTGAGCAAGAAAGCCTTGCTGATTCGCGCCGCGACACATTTGATCGTGTGATCAACACCAATTTGACGGGGGTATTTCACCTTACTCGACTACTTTTGCCGATGATTGCGGATGGCGGTCGTATTGTGAACATATCCTCCCAGCTCGGTATCGAGGGTCGTGCGGACTTCGGCGCATACTGCGCGACCAAGTTTGCACTGATAGGATTGACAAAAACTTGGGCCAAAGAACTTGGCACAAGAAAAATCACTGTGAACGCTGTCTGTCCGGGGTGGGTCGAGACCGAGATGACGCAGCTCGATATCGAAAAACTCGCACGAAAAAAGGACGTCTCTCCAGAGGTCTATCGGAAATACGTTGAGGACCATATTGAGATGCGACAGATGAACTCTCCGACGGATGTTGCCGCACTGATTGTTTTCCTACTATCGCCCGCAGCGGGAAGAATCTCCGGAAGAGATTGGCTCATGCATAACAACGTTGGCTAACGTCAGCTGAGCGTGGGGTTTAATTAATAGCGTCGCGATTTCTAGTTCAATTGCGGCGCTCCTAATGCGCGCAATTCCCCTTTGCGTTTGGAGTGAGAATTTTGCCTACAGAACCTCGCAGTCTATATCGAGCAGTTGTTGATTTGCGCGAGGCCCGTACACCGCAATCAGGATCAGGCGGCGCGTTTTGGGTCTTTAGCTGGATCGCGAAAGAAATTGCGGCTCGCTACGACACCAAACTTTTGGTCAGCTCCAATTTTGACAAAGAAGCGTTCGGGAACATTCCTGGCGTCGATTATCTGGTAGAGACGTCGGATAATACACTGCTCCGTTGGAAACCAGATTTCTACTTTTCGCTCACAAACGGAAACCTCGATACGCCACCAATTCCGCATGAGTGTTTGATATTTGGAATCATTCTTGATGTCCAACACAAGGATGCTCCGCAGTTCTTACCAAGCCATATACGAAATCAACGCGACGTTGATTTTCAGCGCACGGTCGCGCATTCAGATGTTGTGATAACTATATCAGAGGCGCAGAGAAATGCGATTTTGCGGCTCTACCCAACGGCCAATGTCCGTTGCTTGCGCCTTCATACGAACATCTCTGAGCAATTCAATGCCATTGGTTCCCTCGAAAGAATTGTCAATGGTATAATTCCAGTTAAGCCGTTCCTATTTTACCCCGCTCTTAATTGGGCACATAAAAATCACTTTCGATTGTACGAAGCTTTTGATTTTGTGAAGTCCTCTCGTGCAACACCTCTACAACTCGTCCTCAGTGGGGGTTACCAGCGCGATACAGATTTTAGTTTGATAGAGGAAAGGCGCGGAGCGTCGCCTTTCGCCAACGACATTGTGCAATTGGGTTTTGTTGATGAGATTACGAAAGTCGAACTCTATCGCAACTGCCAGCTTGTGCCCTTCGTCTCCCTCTATGAAGGGTTCGGATTGCCTCTAATAGAGGCGCAGAGACTGGGTGCACCGGTGATCGCGGCGAGGAACGCCGTTTCTGTTGAAGTCCTTGGCGAGAGCGGGCACTTTTTCAGCGATGCGCAAGACAGTCGTGCGATCGCCGACGACATTATCGCTCTTTTGGAGACTCCTCTGTCGCGCGGCATTCTGGAAGAAGGTAGGCAGAATAGTCTGAACTATACCCCTGAAGAATCCAGAAGGTCACTTTTTCAAGTGATTGAAGACGCGACACTAGAGCCGCAACGTTTCGCAAGTCCCGTTGTTGATTTCGTTCGCATGGATGCCGCATCTCAAGACCTCCGTGTGGTGTTGGTTGGCGGTGACACCTATGGATTTGACGTAGTTGCGCAGGAAATAACACGATTCAGGGCTTCTATCGATCGGGAGGTCGAATTTACGGTTGTTTGGCCCCAGGATCGCGCCATGGAGTGGAAAGCAGGTGTACTCCAGTCAGCCTTGCGAGGAATAAACGTGTACTATGGCGCACCGAAGCTATGGGGCTGTGCAACGTCAGCGGCGACCAGATACGGTGGCTATGCTTCACACGTGTTAGTGGCGAGACTTGATCTTTTGAAGTTGGTCAGCGCTAACCGGTTGAGATTGATCCTTGAATTTCTAGCGGTTCACCATGCAAATCATTTGCTCGTTCTTACTTCGGACGCGCAGGTGCCGAATGCAATAACACTGGAGGATGACAGGTCCATGGAGGAGTTTTACCTGAAATTCTTTCAGGCCAATGTGGATCTACCCGAGAGGTTTGGCTATTTTTTCCGTTCAGACCTGAACGATTTGCCAGCATTTCGTCCACTGGAAGCGCAATTTGCCACATCGTTTATCAGCAAGATACGGGCGGGCTTTGTCAGCCTCCCGCACGTTCCGGAGATTGAGTGAATGCCATTGCTGATTTGCGATATTTCTGAAATCAAGCGTCGCGTGACTTACTCCGGTGTTCATCGGGTGGTGCAAAATATCATTTCTACCATCCCAGAGAGATTTTCTGCCAATGTAATTCTGGGCTTTTTGGATGCCGAGGGGCAATACCATTTTGCCGATACTGACGGGAACCCGTTGGAGGTTTCGGGCGAATTTGGCTTTTTCAATCTCGATCTCACACTCGACTTCTCGGAGAAAAAGGCTCGCCAGATTGCCCGTTGGGGTCGGAGAATGAAGTTTATGGCGACATTCCTGCCTGATGTGCTTCCTATGACGAGTCCGGCTTACTTCGAGGCGGAAATGGCGGTTCTTTTTCGGAAATACTTCGAAATCATTGCTCGTCGATCTGATCTGATCTTGACCAACTCTCAAGACTCTATCGAATCCATCGAAAGTTTATTGTTGCTGGATGACACTGCGGAAGCGCGTCCGCGAATCGACCACTTCAAATTGGGGACAGATTTTCTACCTGTCCCCATCGGCGATCTACTGCAAGTCCGGCGACCCATTTGGGAAGCGATAACCTGTGCAAACCAGCCAGTGTTTTCGTGGTTATCGACAATCGAGCCCCGCAAGAATCTCGCGAGTGTCTTAAGCGCCGTCGAAATTCTGGCGCAAGAAGGCAAGCCCTTTAAGCTTATAGTTATGGGAAAATTCGGATGGCACTGTGATTTCGAATTTCTTAAGCTGCAAGAACTGTTGCACAAGTACCCGCAACATCTTCATTTTCTACATTTTCCATCAGATTTTGAGATCCGCTATGTTCTAACAAGGAGCCTCGGCTTAATTGTTTCCTCCTTCGCTGAGGGCTTCGGTCTGCCATTGATAGAAGGTGCGGCGCTCGGAAATCACGTTATTTGTTCCGATATTCCAGTATTCCGATCGATCATGGGAAAATCGGGGATCTATTTCAATCCGAATTCTGTACATGAGCTGGTGACGCGTATGAGGCATGTCATGGAGTTATCGCCGCTGGAGCCAGGTACGCATGAAATCAAGCCGGCCAACTGGAGTGAAATTTCTGAAGAGCTTTTCTCGAAGATCTTCAGGCAGATGAGCCAGAATTAGCTCTGAAATTCGCGGAAAATCTCAGCCTAATAGACGAAGCCTATTTGACAGACCGCGCTCAAACTATACCCTCCTTCAGCCATTTAATGGCCGTGTCGAGAGTTACGTTGCGAAGAGGACTATCGGCCTCCAATAACTGATCCAACAGAATAACGCTATTCCTTAGATATTCAGCGTCACCACCGCCGCCATAATTGCAGATGTGATGCTTGACCGTTGGGCCATAGAAGTTGCTTTTTATTGAGCCACGAAGCGCCAGGTAGGATTCCAAAAGCAACTTGAAACGGTCCAGTTCGCTAGGCGGTGAAGACTGTATTTCACGCCGCGCTCGCTCGTCCTGCTCGTGCTTCCGAAGATGATCCGAAATGTCATTGTAGAGTATAGGCGCGTGAACAGTCGCGTAACTAGGGACCCCATTCGCTCGCGCTCTTAGTAGGAACTCAGAGTCCGCATGATAATGAGGATAATTCACCTCATCATACAATCCAATCCTCTCAAATACAGCTCGGTCGATGAGAACGCCATTGCCCGCCGCGAAATCTACCTCAATAATATCGCGACCCTTCACTTCCTGCGGAAGCTCTTCAAATCTCATGTTGTGGAACCGTAACTGAAATAGATTCATTTTATTCCAGTCATGGTAAGCCCCAATCGACCAAATTAATCCACGGTCATGTTCAAAGTCTTGCCGAGCGGCCAGGATCATTGTCGAATATTTATTCGATATGCGGTCCAACTCGCCCACAAACGAATTATCTATAATGGCATCATCATTGATGGTCAGAATCTTGTCTGCACCCTCATCGAGGGCCTGCTGGATGCCTCTGTTGGTAGCCCCGGTCCAGTAGTCATCGTCCGTTGCCCGCACAATCGTGGTAGTTGGATATTTCTCCAAAATACCATCGGCGGTACCGTCAGTCGAATTGGAGTCGACAATATAAACTGAGAGATCAACATTGATTTGCGAATAAAGAACATCCAAAAAGCGCAACGACTTTTCACGGCGGTTCCTCACAGGAGTAATAACGGCAATTTTGCTGGGCATGGTCATATCACCAGGACTTGGTTTCTTTCGTCGAAGCTCGAAGCGTTTCGATAGACTATCACGCTCGGAGGCTCACTATGTTTAAGTGCAGATGGCGAGGCGAGCGATATTGTATCGATTTCATGCTGAACGCCAAAAATGAATGCGGCCTCAGTTGGCGCTGCCGAATGTTGATGAGATCTCAGCTGCAAATGGGCGATAGCGATCTGCACTTTCCGCCAATCGATCGTGCTCGCCGACGGATTGATAATCACATGAAACGGCGTTTGTTTCCCTGGGCTTACCGAAAGCTTGGCGAATTCCACTAGGTGGGGCAAATCGATCACGTCTCCGGCAAAAATAGCGTCGATGACGCCGCCGGAAATCTCCTTCTTCAATACGCGAGCGGGCACATATTCAGGAGCCGGAGAGGGATGGTGTAACGTGGCGACATCCTCGGCAAGAGCCATGCGAAAAGCCAAGGATTCCGGCTGCTTGTTGACCGAAAAGTCCTCTACGACACGCATAAATAGGGCAAGCGCATCGTCTAACACACGTTCGCGACTAAACGGCGATTTCCCTCCCCGCAATGGATTCGACAGGACCACGGCAATATCTTCAGAGATTTTCTGGGGATCCTTCGGATCCCTGAAATAAGCTACACTCTGTCCGCAAATTTCCTCCAGTGCCGGGAGCGGACTGCAGATGACGGGTGTTCGAAACTGCAATGCCTCCACTACTGGAATACCGAACCCCTCATATAAGGAAGGAAATACCATGGCCTTTGCATTCTTCATGAGCGATGCTAGGTGTTCGGAGCTAACAAAGCCCAACGCGTGGATATATTTTCGAACCTCTCGGTCTTGCAACGACTGTAGCGCCGGTAGTGATTCAGACAAGGAGTGATCAGCGCCCGTTAGAACCAAATGCGGGCAATTTTCCGGCCCCAGAGATTCAAATAACAGGGAATAGGCCTGAATAAGGGATGTATGGTTCTTGTGGGGCCATGGGATTGCCGGGTAAATTATGTATCCAGCGCCACTGTTAAAATCGGCCTGCAGAACCTGCTGATTAGCGGCCGGCCTGTAATGGTACCATGTATACGGCGCCAGATAGACATAATCGACATTCGAGGCACCCCAGTAATGCCGAAAATTGCGAACCTCAGCATCGGTGAGGGTCACAACTTTGTCACAACGCTCGATCGCGAACCCATATGCGACATCTCGAGCGGCAACCATTTCAGGGCCGAGAAATTCTGGGTGAACCGAGTGTTGCAGATCGTAAATCGAACATACGACGGGGCGATCCGTTCGCACATTGGGTACGTGCATTCCATTTAACGGATCATAGAATATGTCAGCTGTTTCCAAAATCTTATTAACCGATTCCGAAGTCAGCTCTGCAAGTTTGATGCAATTGGCGCTGCTGTAATACAGTAGTGATTCGTAGTTGCTTTCACTGCATATTATAGTGAGATCAGACTTGTGCTGCAGCAGCTCAAGCAGCCCATGGATGTATTCCCCCGCGCCGCCCGCGCCTTTTTCGCGGGCGAGAAGATGGTAGCATTCAACGGCAATTCGTAATTTATCTTTCATCGCTATTAGATATCCAAGTCCATCTCAATCGACCGTGCGCTCTTGCAAGGACATAATTCCCGATAGCCACCGGTCTACCCTGTTCCCATTGCAATACTCCTCAACTCTTCGCGGAACATTGTTTGTGAACGGTTTTTTTTCGATCTCTGCATGACGTTCCAGAAACGCGTCAAGATCTCGCGCAACCAATCCGTCGTCGTCTAGTTCGGTTAGTCGATAGTTCCCCCCCGCACGAACGCAAAGCTCGTTGACCGCCGGCTGAGCATAGCCATAGACAGGAAGATCGAAATAAAAGGCATCGGCCACGGGGATACAAAACCCTTCATGCGTCGAAAACGTGACGAAAGCGCATGCCCGTTCGTATAGCCAACGGAGCTCAGCGTCCGATACTTCATTGAAGACATGCCATTTTTGCTTTGCCGAACCACTAGATGCGATGGTGCTCCGGATATCATCCTCATACGCTTCAACAACCGCTCTACCCACAAACGCGAGATTAAATTGTGGCTGTCTTTCTTGCAGTCGAGCAACAACCCTAAGGAGGCGGCTTATATTTTTGTTTGGAGCTCTGCGCCCAACAAACAACAGGAGAGGCTCTGCGGGGTTCAGGTTTATGGCAGGTCGATGCGATGTCATGTTTTTCCATGACCGAATATCAGCAATCGGGGGAACTAGCTCAATTTCCGCCTTTGGTTCTGAAGGGACATGCTCTTTTACCACGTCAGCTGTGAACATTGAGTTCGCTGCAAGACTGTCAAAGCCACCGAGAAGCCGGAACTGTCCATATCCGAGTAGAACGTTCCCGTATTCGGACGGGTTCCATTCCCTGAAATAGGCGGGATCAGTAATATTGTGAACGTAACAATGTTTGCGAAGCGGATAAGACAATATCTCTTCTAATACGGGATCAAAAGTGGAGAAGTGGAAGAGGATTTGATCCTCGGGAGCCAGATCGACACCCAGACGCTGGATTGGCCGCACCAATGAATCAGGAAACACCGTGTTTTCGGCGTAGCAGACTGCTCGCGCTCCGAGTTCATTAAGCCGACGAGCGGTGTGGAGTGCAAAACGTCCCACAGCATCATGCTCACGGATATCCCGTGCTACGACACGAATAACCGTCATAGTGAGGCCGTCGTTTGCTGTAGTTCTGTATATACGCCTACCAAGTGTTCGCACACCTTCGCCCAGCCGAAGTTAGTTCGAACATGATCCCGGAGCATTGAATTCCCCTCGGTTGCGAGTGACGAGACAAGCCCGTTGCGGATATCCTCTACCGATGCCGGATTGACGTAAAGCACCCGATCACCGAAGTATTCAAAAGCGCTGCCGATCGAGGTAATCACAATGCGTTTGACACCTAAGGCGGCCGCCTCGAGTGCAGCCAAGCTCGGCGTCTCCAGCGTGCTCGGCATTGCAAAAACCGTGGACTTGCGCATCGCGAGATATATTTCAGGCGCTTGAAAAGGAAAACCACCTAGATACCTAAGTTCGCACTTTGCAGCCTCTTGAACCCGCGCCCAGTATTTTTGGTCGCGAATATGTCCCAGAAGGACTAACGGGATATCGAGTCCTTCCATCGCCTGCGCCAAGAGGAGCTGGTTTTTTCTAGGTTCTATATTCCCTACACAAAGGACAAATCGATCAGGTAGCTGTTTGCCCCATGCATATACCTCATCGGATATGACGCCGTGATCAATAATATCGAGATCAACTCCGTTATAAACAGGCCTACACTTTGCACCGACGCCCGGAAAGAACCGATCGAGCATAGACTGCTCAGAGATTGAGTTAGTAACAACGACATCCGCAAAGCCGAGTATTTGTTCTATATCAGGAAGAGGATAATTTTTTAGCGACTCCTCCTCCAGCCAGAGACTGGATGAAAGAACGACGGGCACCCCCCGAGAGGCAGCATAGCTCATAATATACTGACTTCCGGAAATGCAGCTGAAGTGGTGCAAGATATCCGTGGAGTCGAACTGGCGCTGCCATGGGTTGTGTCGAGAAATACTCACGCGACTCCGATCACACCAGCGAACGTAGGCTTCGATTTGGGCCTCCCCTCCGCCAGGAGTCTCGTATGCCCAGGGATAGGTCGAATACGTCACACGCACGGTTGAGTTCACCCCTTAAGATTTGCGAGTTCGACTACGAAGTAGTAGTTAGTTCCATTCGAAAAATCCGGTATATACTATGAATCAACGTCATTGTGGGATTTGCTCGTCAAAGTTTTTGAGAACGTATTTCTCAAATATCTTGCTAACTGACCAAAAGAGCCGCGATGAAATATGCGAGTATTTTTCACGCATAGCCTCGACTTGGTGTTTCCGACAGAAGTGAAACATTTCGTCCCCCTCAGTTGCCGCCGCAAGAAAAGTTAAATAATACAATGAAATCCTTGCCGATATACTGTTAAGAACCCCTGAGTTGAAGCCCACGGCAGTTCTCAGCGATGGCCAGTAAACCAGCCCCCTTGGGTCGTTCTTTAGCGCATAAAAGCGGCAAAATAAGTTCAGGATCTTTCGGAGCTCTGATTTCGATGCGTCATCGCGTCTTACGGTTGCGCCAAAATCGTGCATCTTCTTAAAGTGGCTGCCGTATTCGGTTTGAATTTCTATCGAGGGGTATATACGAAGCGTCGCTCCATTCCGCACACAACGATGAGTGAATTCGCTATCGCCGTGGTACTGAGGGCAATTTTTTTCATCAAACGGCATGTTCTTTTCCAATGTCGCCCTGGAGAAAAGCACGCCATTGCCACAATTGGAATCGGCTAATAATCCGTTCGTGTATACATCTTCGGTGAATTGGGGGCGACTTTGTAAGAAGCGATTGCATTGATAGATGTGTGGCCCAGCCTGGTAAAATAAACCGCCATCACAAAATACAGTATCTGTTTCGCGTAGCACAACACGCGGAGCTACAATATCTGCGCCCCGAAACGCCGCTTGTACGAGGCTTTCAAGAAAGTTGTTCGAATACCAGCTATCATCATTTAGCAGCAACACATGCGTGCACCGCGATTGCAGAGCCGCGGTTATGCCTGCATTTATCGACCCCGTCCAAAAGTTTTCCGAGGAAACGGGCAGATATTTGGCGATACCAGAACGGGCACACAGCTCTTGCGCAGTGGCCGACTGGGCCGCATCCACAACTATAACAAGAAATTGAGTGAAAGTTTGCTGCGCCAATAACTTAAGGCAGCTTTCGAGCATCTCTTGACGGTTGAACGTGGGAACGATCACCGCAAGGAAAGGACCTCCATCAAGAACCATTTTCGCTCGGGTCAACATTAAGTAGCAATGCTTTTTCGACAAGATCCCATGTAATGCTGAAACCGCTTGGATTGGGTGCAGCCGCCATGGCTCCAATATCGCGAATAAGTCCCATTGTAGGCAATCCGTTTAGATTATATTTGTCAACCTTCATCACATCCAGGATTTCAGGTATTTGCCTGGCCGAGGGAACGTATGTTGGTAATCCGACGCTCTTAAAAAGTTTGCGATGGAAATCTATGAGCGATGCGGGTGCGACGCCAAGCAGATCGGCTATTATCGCACTGCAAACCATGCCAATGGCAATAGATTCACCGTGCAGACAATCGGGATAGTTGAGATGCTCAATGGCATGTCCGATGCTATGGCCGTATTGCTTTATTGCTTCCTGCGCGAGGCTTTTTCCGCTGGACCCCATGGTCTTGATTTTGTTTTCCACCGAGCGCTGAACGAACCAGTCAAGAAAGACGGAATCATCAAATGTGCGGAACCTTGTCGAAAACTCAAAAATGAATTCCTTATCATGGCAAAGTCCGTGCTTGAGGCCCTCGGCCATACCGTCAATCAAATAGCGCTTATCCAGGGTTTGGAGAAACGCTGTATCAACTAGTACAGCGCTTGGAGGATAGTACATGCCGATGAGATTTTTTCCGCGTGATGTATTGAGGGCTTGTTTGAAATCAATCGCAGCATCGGTTTGGTTGAGCAGTGTCGTCGGAATATTTATGAAGTTTATTCCTCGATATATCGTTGCTGCGAGCATCCCTGCGAGGTTCCCAACGACGCCGCCGCCGAACGCAACGATTGTTGACTGCCGGTTAACGCCTTTCTCGATGCAAAATGATACGGCATCATCGTACACCTTAATAGACTTCGCGACTTCGCCATGCGGCGCGACAAACCGGTGGCTCTGAAAACCCTCCCGTGAAAGCCGTGCCGAAATTTTGTCGCCATACAATCGATCCACATTGGGATCCGTAATCACAAAGACCGGCGATGAACTATCAACTGTTGCAAAAACGCGCTGTTGAGATTCCGCTGCAAGCACATCCCGCGAAAAGACGATGCCAGTCTCTTTAGCAAAAACATAGTTTAGAAGCATAGCACTACACATAGAACTGGAAGCTAGGTGGCGCAAGCTTTGGCCGACGGCCCTCAGCCACCTCGCGCGCGGAATCGACCAGAAACTCGAGAAGAGACGTCAGTGTCAGTTGCGTTTTCCAGTTCAGGGTTTGCTGGGCATGTCTCGGATCCACGCCGACATACAGTGCATCAAACTGGCGAACAGGATTGGTGCTTCCTCGCAGGAGCGGCTTTCCCGTGGCGCTGTCGATCAATAGTTGTTCTTCGCCGTGAATTTCCCACTCGATAGACCAGCCCAAAATTTCCGCTATTATTGTTACTACATCAGACAGCCGACTTGATACTCCGGACGCGAATATAAAATCATCTGCTTCGTGATGATGCACACATCTGATAATCGCGTTGATGATGTCCCCCGCGAAGCTCCAATCGCGTACAACGTTCACACAGCCAAGTTCAATTGGGGTGTCAACGCCCTTTTCCTTCCTCTCAATCAAGCCAGAAATCAGCTTCGGGATTACAAAGTTTCGGGCACGGAGAGGGGATTCGTGATTACATGTTATACCCACGCTAGCGAAAATATCGGCCTGCGCGCGAGCATTCCGTGCCTGCCAAACCACATCGGCCTTCGAAATAGCGTATGGGGATCGGGCGTCAAAACAACTCTTCTCGGTAAATACTTTATCCTTGCTGCCAGGACCAAAGATCTCGCTGCTGGAGGCAAGATAAAGGCGTGCATCAGGTGCGATCTGCGAAACAGCTTCTATTAACTGCGACACAAACCAGCTGTTTGTCAGTAAAGTCTCGGGCGCCCGGCCGAAAGAGTTTCCCACTGAGCTTTGTCCGAGGAAGTTGTAGATCGCATCAAACTTCGTCGAGCGAAGCAATTCTTTCAATCGATTTTCACAGCCTACGGCGACATCGAGGACCTCGATGCCAATTCCTGCAACATCAAGTAGTCCTGCCGCTTGAATGCGCGCCAGTGAGTCCTTTGCTGATCTTACCGTACCAACCACCTTCGCTCCGTTCTGAGACAGCGCATGGGCAAGATAACAACCATCTTGGCTATTCAAGCCGAGGATTAACACGGACTGTTGGTGGAATCCGCTCACGCGATCATCCAATTCGCAAAGCGTTGATATTGTCGAGGAACCACTGGTACGTGCTCCTTAAGCCGTCCTCCAGCTTGATTTTTGGTTCATAACCAAGCTTCATGAGCTTCTCGTTGCTTAGAAGTTTCCTCGGCGTACCGTCGGGCCTGTTGGTATTGTAGACGATCTCACCGTCAAAGCCGACTACTTCCTTCACCATAAGAGCAAGTTCACTGATCGAGACTTCGCGACCCGTTCCAATATTGACGGGCCCCTCATCGTCGTAATGCTCCAGCAGAAATATTGCTGCTTGAGCCAAATCATGGACGTGCATAAATTCCCGGAGCGGCTTGCCTGATCCCCATATTTCGAGGCTGCGCTGCCCTGAAGCCTTCGCATTGTGGAAGCGATGCATCATTCCCGGTATCACATGGCTGTTTTGGAGGTGGAAGTTATCTCTTGGGCCGTACAGATTTGTCGGCATAGCAGAAATATAGCTACGTCCATATTGACGCCTGAAAGCGTCACACATCATCAGACCCGCGATTTTCGCTATTGCATACCACTGATTCGTCGGTTCAAGCGAACCAGTGAGCAAAGAGTCCTCCGTTATAGGTTGCGGAGCGTGTTTGGGATATATGCAAGACGAACCCAGAAATAACAGTTTCTCTACGCCTAGCCCGTTTGCCGCTCCAATGATATTCGACTCAATCATAAGGTTTTCGTAGAGGAACTCTGCCGGATAGCTATCGTTGGCCAATATGCCGCCAACCTTTGCCGCCGCCAGAATAATGCAATCCGGCTTACGGTCGCTCAGGAAATCCTGAACGTCATGCTGATTAATCAGGTTTAGATCTTTCGAAGTTGACGTGATGATTTCGCAGTCACGTTCCTTGAGCGTATCAACTACGGCGCTCCCCACCATGCCGGTTGAGCCAGCTACCCAAATCTTCTTACCCTCGACGCTATATACTTTGCGATTATCCGTCATGAGCCTTCTCCGAGTCTTATTGCAGTACGCCGCGCGCGACACGGTCGTAGTCCGCCTTAGCCATCATTTCGACGAGCTCACCGAAACTGGTCGATGGACTCCAACCGAATGCCGCGTTTGCCTTCTGCGGATTTCCGAGGAGCAGGTCAACTTCGGACGGACGGAAGAACCGCTCATCAATTTTGACAACCGTAGCGCCCGTTTTCCGATCGACGCCGATCTCCTTGAGCCCTTCTCCGTCCCAAATGAGATCAATTCCCATATGCGATGCGGCAATTGTTGCGAACTCCCGAACGGTGTGCGTCTCGTTGGTCGCTAGCACAAAATCTCCAGGGCTGGATTGCTGCAGCATGAGGTACATGCCCTTTACATAGTCGCCTGCAAATCCCCAGTCACGCTTGGCATTGATGTTACCAAGCATCAAGCAATCTGTGTGGCCATGCGCGATGGAGGCTAACGTCATTGTTATCTTGCGCGTAACGAATTCAGGCCCGCGGAGCGGGCTTTCATGGTTGAAAAGAATGCCAGACGATGCATGCATACCGTATGCTTCACGGTGATTCACCGTAATCCAATGGCCATACAATTTCGCAGCCGCATAAGGGCTGCGTGGGTAAAATGGCGTGCTTTCCGTCTGAGGAATTTCTTGAACCTTGCCGTACAGTTCAGATGTAGACGCTTGATAAAATCGAGAATCTGGGGACGCGACACGGATTGACTCAAGCAGATTCAGAGGACCACTGCCGTCCGCTTCCAGCGTATAATAAGGCTGATGAAAGGATGCCTCCACAAAGCTTTGCGCGGCAAGATTGTAAACCTCTCTTGGCTTGTACCGGCGAACGATGTCGGTGCAGTTTGAGGCATCACTAACATCCAGGGGAACGAATTCGATCTGTCTTGTAATACCGAGCTCATCCAATCGCCAGAAGTTTGGCGTCGAAGACCTACGCATGCCTCCGATTACGCGATAACCGAGCGAGAGCAAGTGCTGCGCTAGATACGCTCCATCCTGCCCGTTCACTCCGGTAATCAGAGCACTCTTAGTCATATCGGCTTCCTCTTTGAATCATAGTCTCGGACAATGTTATTGGGGCCTAAAATGTAGGCGATTGTCGCGGGTGTCTATACGAGCTTCTATCTTAAATCCAGAGAAAATATGCTTATAGTGGTCGGTTGAGCTTCAAGGACGCGTTCACAGCCGACCCGCAAGAACCAAATGAGGAACCAAATAAAGGGGATGGAGGAAGTAGGCTGTAACGATGGGGCTCTGGCGGAAGTGGTCTTATTCCTGCTTCATTTCAAGGATTTGCATGACGATCGCCAAAGCGCGAAAGTTAGATATCCGCTCAGCACCGACATCTGACCCGGATGATGCAAGGCCACTATGCCTATTACGGGATCACGGCAACGGACGGCTTCTGAGATGGCGCGCATCTGGAAAAGTTGGCTCTCGTGCCACAGCCGATCCGAAGGCCGAAAGGACCCGGATAGCGCAGCTCCTTGACCGATTTCCCCTGCCTTCAACTCAGATCGTACATCAGCGGAGCCGTCCTTGAGCGAAACTGGACTGTGAGGAACCGGATGCGGGAAATCTACACGTCCGGATCTGTGTGGGGCAGGGCTCAGTAACGACCCCGCCTACTCGGCGTGGGCACTGAATTGGAGGTGACAGCCCTTCGCGAAGCGAGTCGGTCGCAATCGTGAGCCAGATGCACCCGCACGCATGAGAGGAAATGGCGAAAGACGTTCTCCTCCTGGCGCCGCGAGGCCGTGTGGGGAAGAAGCCCGAGGGAACCGCAGCACGGAATGAAAGTGAAGTCCTGAACTGGCCGAGCCGATCGGGTGAGGGTGCCTCTGAACGAGACGGCCAAAATCCAACTGAGGTCGGAGCGGTAATGGAAATGGGAGCGGCGGGACATTCACCGCACCTTACCCGGGGAGGTCCGCATTGGCCGCGCGAGCGGTAGATCCGAAGAAGGCAACGACAACAGGACGATGCCCATGCAGAAGTCAGATCTCCTCGTGGCAGCGAGGAAGCCGGTAAAAGCCGGCAGAGCAAAGAAGGAGTTGGATCGAGAAGAACAGGGCAAGACAATTGAACCTCACTTTCGCCGACCGCCGTCCGGGGGCGGGATGACCGAGCCGTCGGACGCTTCCGTCCGGCGAAGCTTCCTGCTGCATAAAGCGGGGGCAAGAAGCCGACAAATCCTGTCGTCGGCGCAGCCGACACCAGGCGGCTGTATGAAGAAATGGTGTGCTGCAATTTTGCCAAGGCGTTGCTGAGCGTAGTGCGCGACAGGGGTGCGCCCGGCCTGGACGGGCGGACGGTTGACGCAGCGGAGGCAAATGCCCCGTCGATCATCGCCCGGCTGCACCCTGATCTATTAACGGGAGGCTGCAGGCCTGAGACGTTCGGCATGTATGGCTGGATAAGCCGGACGGCAGACAGCGTGGGTTAGGCGGGTAAAGCGGAAAGCGACGCAACAGGATGGTGCTCCCGTCGCCGAAGCACTCGTCAATATCCGAACCTGTTTTTATGCCGAAGCGGGCAAAGCAGAAGTTCTGACTCAGAGCCAGAAACCTATTTTAGTCCATCACAAAAGCCGCGGGCCATTCATTGCGCTCACATTTAAGTTAAAAGCGCATACCGTTATATGCCGTCGCAAACATTGCGCTTTGGGACGGATAGTTGCTGCCCAATTGGTCCGCCAATTTCAAATACTGGCTGTCGACTTTTCCTCTCGGCTAGAATCCGCTAGGCTTCAGCTTCGTCGCCAAAGCCTAGAACTTCGCAAAACGATTGAACTTTGCCGCCTCATCCAACCCCTTGCGACGGAAATAGATTGCTCGTCCGCAGCGAATGGGACTGTGGCCCTGGACAATGATGATCTGCTCATCCTTGCGCATCGACTGCGTGATTTCGTGCGGCATGATCAGCGGTCGGCGTTGGAAACTAAGGCTTTCGGATTTGCGGGCACTACTATTGGAATTGCTCCAGCCGAGGTTGCGCGAACGTCCCCGGACTTCGACCGTCATGTCTCCGCATAGGGCGGAGACATTGCGTGCTGTATCGAGCGCCTTGATGGCGGCGTAGGACGTGAAAGCGCAGCCTTCAATCCAGGAGGTCGCTCCGTCCTTTCCGAAATGACGCTCGAGCTGGCCGACGGATTGGTACATCAACATCAGTGTGATGCCATACTTACGCCCGCGGTCGCGCGCTTCTTCAAGAATACGCATGTAACCCAGCAGATCGACCTCGTCGAGCATGAAGAGCGCGCGGCGGCGGAAGTCGCCGTCAGCCCTGATCATGGCATTGATCAGCGACCCGCTGATCACCCGGCCAATTCCTGGATAGGAACGCAGGATCGATGCAGGGATGTTGAGGAAGACATCCTTCCGTCCGGAAGCGATGTCGCTCGATTTAAACGCATTACCGCAGACCAGTGCGGCATAATTGTCGAGCGACAGCCATTGCGTATCCTTGGATGCGGTCGAATATACACCGGAGAAGGTCTGCTCCGTCATATTGGTGAAGACGCCGAGCGTCTCGCGGATAAACGCGGACGTGGAATTTTCCTGGATGTCGCGCAGCATGGCAAGCACCGAAGGTTCTGGCTCGGAAACGATCAGGCGCAGGCTACGCAGGTTGCGGCGGCCGGCATAATCCGGCGATAACATCACATGTGCTAGAAGCCCAGTTAGCAGATTGTGCGCCTGGTTCTGGAAATAGGAGCCAGTCGAGGTGTCGAAGCGTAGGCTCTCCGACAAAAGCATGTGGGCGATCCCAACGATGTCCTCTTCCTTACGTGTCGATCGCTCGATCCCATCAAGAACGTTGAAACCCGTGACTGGATTGGTGGGGTCGAGTACCATGACTTCGCGACCGAGCGCATGGGCACGATGTTCGAGAACTATCGGCGCGACCTCAGTTGATGGATCGAGACAGATCAGCGGCCCCTTGTAGCGCAGCGCTGTCGGAATGACATTGCTGGTCGTCTTGAAGCCGCCGGAGCCTGCGAAGAATAACATATGGGTGGAATCGAAATTCTGATTGAAGGTCATGAGTGGCGCCTTGCCACCTTGCCCCCAAGTTCCGTGATCATTCGGATCAAAAGCCAACTTATGCACGCGATCATGGTCGACGCGGTAGCGCTCGCCGATAACGATCTCTCCGTCCGAAGGGAAGAGCTTAGCCACTTCCGGCATGGGCAGCCAATCGGCATCGCCGAAAATGCCGCGCTTGGCGCGCTTGATCGGATCGGAAACGACGATCGAGATGCGCGCGGAGATTGCGACAATACCAAATCCGACAATGGTCCCGGCAACCGCAAAGGTGTCGAGATAAGTGAGCGCCTCGCTCCATATGACGACGCCATTCTCCACCCATGGAACCAGACGGCCATATTCCCGCAAGATGTAAAAGCCCGCCACGCATAAAAAGCAAAGAAGGCTCGCAAAAGCGATCGGCAGGCGGCGATGCAGCGGCAACGCCGAAACCGTCAGAAGTGAGGCTATAGGTCCGAGAAGGAGATCGGGAAGAGGATCCGCTCGCAAGAACCAATAGGCGATTCTTGCTGGCATGCCGATCGCCAAATCCTGCCACTGCCATCCAGTGATACAGAGTGTCAGCGTTGTCACGGCCATCGGCACGAGGATGAGAAGCAAACTCGGATGTATTCTGTATTTCAGCGCCATTACGAAACCTTTCTCGGGGTAGTGTTTCCGGGTCGCGGTAAGGGCACTTTGAACCCTGTCCTTCCAGCTCGCTCAATCGGCGCTATTTGTCCGAGTTCCGGGATGCCTTCACCAATTCCAGGAAGGCGCCGAGCGGTCTATGTGAAGGCAAGCGAAGCGGTTCACATTCAGCAGGGAACCACTCGATTGCCTCATTGGAGATGGCCGCGAGTTTCGAGAGAGTACCTTCCAGAAGCGTTCGAATTCCGTAAAAAATGACGAGGTCTCGGGCGAAAATGCGAACAAATAAACCGTCGTTGGTCGGCCGTATGATGGCGCAACCGTCGCCAAAGTTCAGAAACCTGACAGCTCCTTCGGTAACTGCAGATCGGCTACCAAACCAGATTTGCGAGCACGCCCTCTCAGCAAAATTATCCATGGTGCTGCTAATCGCGTGTCCTTGCTCGCATTCGAACCTTTTTTCTCGCAGGTCGGAGATTATTGAGGGGCATAGCTCGGCAGCGTGTCGACAAATCTGCTCAAGCCATATATCGGAATCAGGTAAGGGGACGTTGGCTTGGGCGATATATTTCGGCATATCGATCTCATCGGCCTTTAAGTTGGCCCTTCGGCTAATTTCGGGGGTGTCATTCAGAATGACGCCGACTGAGTCGATCATGGATTTGCTCCTCGTTCGGCGAGCGCCTCGTTGATCGCTCCTCCCAACCCTTCAATTTCCCGAATGCTGTGCCTGGCGGTAGGGCAGACCCGCAAACCGGCCTTGCCCTTTGCGACTGTGGGAAAGAAGATCGCCGAGGTGTAGAAGCCTTTGTCGAGAATATGGGCCGCGGCACGAATGGATTGTATTTCGTCGCCGAACTCTATGGTGCGGATTGGTAGCTTTGAGCCTGCCTGTTCGCTGGCAACCATCCTGTCGAAAACAGCTAGCCGATCCGCAAGCGCCTCCTGGCGCAACTTGATCTCATCGGTGCGGTGCAGCGCCTGAGACGCCATGGCAGCACCGATTGCCGCTAAATTAAGCGACGCGGAAAAGGCGTAGGCGATCGAGAAGCGCCGGAACAATTCTTCCTGCCGAGCAGTGCCGAGCATTAGCAAGCCGCCCGATGCTCCAAAGCCTTTGCCGAGCGATGCGGCAACGATTGTACGCTCGCCAAGGGCTGCGCCGACTTGGGATCGTACAAATCCCTCCCCAGACTTCCCGAACAGGGAAATGCCATGGGCATCGTCGATATAAAGAAACAGGCCGTACCGATCCTGGAGTGCTAGGAGGTCTGCAATCGGCGCGCTGCCGCCCATGGAATAGACGCCATCGCACACATAGGCTACGCGATCGTTGCGCCGGCAAATATCTTCAAGTGCGTTCAGATCGTTATGAGCAATCGTTTCGACCGGTGTTTCATCGGCCAGGACTGGCTTGTGAAACGCAAGCGTCGCATGTGCCAATCGGTCGAAAACGACCGCCGGTCTTTTGTTCTCAGTAAGGTATCCGGAGGCGAGGAGCGGTAGGGCTCCCATATTCGCGGCGAGGACGGTCGTGTAGGTTATAACCCGTGCCGCAAACAAGTCGGAGAGCGCTTCTTCCAGTTCGCCCAGCAAGCTGAAATTAAGCCTTGTTCTAGCGCAGGACCAATGGAGCGCCTTGTATCGCTGCACCGCCTCTATTGCGCCTTCCAGGATGAGCGGATGATTGTCGAGACCCAGATAAGAGCAGCGAACGAAGTCAATCACTTGTCTCTTCTGGCGCACCGTTGGCAACAGGACGGAGCGATCCTTATCCGGGTCCGCGTAAATCGCCATGACTCCCTCCTGCTCGGCGGCAGCAAGATTTTGATCGGCGGAAACGATCATGCTGAGTGTATTGCGGTAGGATCGCGACACAGCCGTAGCGGTGGGCAAATGATGATCATCGCTCATGGGAATATCCAAATTGTTGGTAGCGGAACAGCGACACAGCAGAAAATGGACATCTGCCGCAGCACATCGCATCTCATTGGCGACGCGATGCTATTTTATTGCCGTGGAATGGGTCTGCGAACAACGATCGTTTCGGTAATATTGCCTGAAGGTTCTGTGACGCCAATATTTCGAAAGTGAAAGGCTTGATAAACACAGCAGGCGGTACGTCACATTGATGCTCAACGGAGTTTCTCCGTGATCTCAGTGCTTACGAAGCCCGCTCTGCATTTTGACGCTCATCGAGCGCATAACCCGTAGCCCGCACCGTGCGGATAATATCGCGACCTAACACGCGTCTAATGCCCCGCCGAAGGCGGCCGACATGAACGTCGACGGTGCGAGGCTCCACAAAGGTACCTTGCGGCCATGCAGCCTCGATGAGAGCGTTTCGGGTGAAGACGTAGCCTGGTTTTTGTAGAAAATGCTGAAGAAGGCGAAATTCAATCGGACTGAGTTGGACGTTTATGCCATCGCAATCGACGCGCATGCGATCGAGTTGCATCGTGATTTCCGCATAAACAAGCGTGTTGCCGGAGGTTCTTTCTATGCAAGATTTCGCACTCTCATCTGGCGATAAGTCTGACAGATAAGATAGAAAACGCTCGGGGTTGAAGGGGCGCATGAAAATCTCGCTCACGCCGGTTTTGAGCACTTCGAGATAAAGTTGCTGATTGCCTGCTCCCACGAAGACCGCGATCGGTGGTGTTTTGTCGGCTAGCGTCTTCCTGATCTGGCTGACAAGATCGCCGATACGGAAGGCATCGCTATTAGAGTCTATTATCACAGCGATCAAATCATGGGATTTGACGCTAGCTAAGGCTTCCTCCGCCCCTTCCACCAGCGAAGATTCAAGACCTCCCATATTGAGGATCTGGGCGAGCAGAAGGTAGAATTCGTAATCCGTGGAGCAGATGAGGACGAGTGGCTTCATTGATGATAACCTTTCGATCAGTGGGCGGTAGCACGCGGAAGATGAGATAGTTTGAGATTCCGCGCCGTCTCAGACATTTTTGATGCAACAAAAATATCTGAGATTGATCATGACTTGCCTATCGCTACCGAAAATCGCAATTATTTATCTGTCATAATTTCGTATTGCACGTAAAGGGGGAAAAATATATCTATTTGATCACAATTTTGTTGCATCAAAAGGGAGGGCTTCCCGAGCGAGTTTAGTCGGCTGGCCCAGGATATGCGCCTGGTGGATCTTGAATGAAATAGGAAGTGGCCAGGGATCACACGACATATGCGGCATCCGCGGTCGTGACTCACTTGTGAGAACAAAGTCCGGCCAAACTTCGTCCCGTGCCGGACGTTCACGGGAGAGCTTCCTATGACTTTTGCGGATACGTCAAGACATCGCCAGGCGCCGTCTTCGGATGATGACATCTCTATTTGGTGTGGCAAGAATCCGGCAGCCGCGGTCTTGGCCGCAAAGGCGGCTTATGGCCCCGATGCCACGCTTGCTGTGGCTTGGTGCGCTTTAGGCGCGAAGGTGGATGGACGAGCTGCCGACAGCCATTTCTGGTTCAAGGTTTTTTGCCTGCTGCGTGCCGGCGAAACGTAGGCGACGGGGCTTTTCGGCTGACGCAACGCGGATTCAGTAACGTAGACGGCAAACTAAATTGGGTTTTCCGTGGCCACAAATGGTCGGGCAGAACCGATATATCTTTGTACTTCTCGGTAACGCCCCACCGCTCGGGTATCGACCCGAAGCTAAGCGATGCGAGTGCGGATAGAGGGGGTCCGAGGTGGCGGAGCGACGGGGATGGTGACCCGATAAGTGCCAGCTGCCCTGAGAAAAACGGCGGCATGGCTGGCCGATGGTAGGAAGGGTTCACCAGGGCTTGCCAACAGCGCTTAGAGCTTTTGCCGCAGCTTTTCGATATGCTCGTCGCAGATCGCTTCTACCAGTTGCTGCAGTGCGCCCGTACGTTCGCCAAGCCAGACCAGCGCTTCTTCGGTGATCTTGAAATGCTCGGAATAGCGGGCTTTCACATAGGCTTGGTTGATAATGTTGAACCAGGCAGTATGGCGGCGTTGCCGATCTTGTGGCCAGATCTCTGCAAGCCGCTGGTCGCGGCCTTCGGCAAGTGTCCTTAAATGGTTGAGGTTATGTGAGGCAGGGCTGTAATTCGTCAATGTCAGCAGTAAAGTCGAATATGCCTGTTCAATCGCTTGATGGAGGAGGAATGCTGCTTCATCCGTGTCGCCTTCACTTGTGGAAAAGCGAGCAACTTTAAGAAATTTCTCGCTTTTGTGAAATCTCTTAAAATGTTGTTGGGCCGCACGATATTCTTCCGCTGGCGTGAGCGGCTTTGGCTCGGCAAGTTCCTCGTCGTCGAGTTCGTAAAGAACGATGCCGTCGCGACGGATCTCGCTGAAGAAATAATTGCCGAGTTTCAGTGCTGTGTTGACCTCACGCAGCGAATGCACGGCAAGGCTCACCGGTGGCTTGACGATCCGGGGAAAGCGGTCGGCCGCCTTGCGCCAGTATGAACCGAAGTCTGTAAGTTTGCGATTGTTGACGATTACCAGCAGATCGTAGTCAGACTTATAGCCTTTGCCGGTGTGCTCTTCATCGACCCAATTGCCACGAGCATAGGAGCCGAAAAGAATGATCTTGAGGATGCGCCCCTTCTTCTTGAAATCGGCTGTGCCTTCCTTCAGCGCATCCTCGAATTCCTCATGCACAATCTCGACAATTCGCGACAATTCCAAGCGTTTGCGTTCCGGCAGATGATCGAGGCTGAACTTCATGGAAAGCGGGACCCTTTCTGATGATTCTAGTTGTAGGTACGATCCGACTACAACGCCAGTCCGATCTTGATTCTATGCCGGGCGGATAGGGTATCAGAAGAGATCTTCGGCCCTTCGCTCGAATTCGGATTTCAAGGGCGCCTGCTCAATAATCTGCTCTGCGCAGGCCACGGAAAAGGCCGAACGTTCCCTTTATGTTCTTATATTGCAAATGAGAAGTCAAGTTTGACTTCTGAGCATTAAGGTGGTGCTACATCTAATAAATGCCGCCGATAAAACCAAATAACTTGCGGACATTTTCCCCTCAGAGAATCCAAGGGAGCCGGTGTCTTGCGAAATGTCCGTTTGCCGAAGTCTTTCGCGTCGCGACAAACAAGAGCAATTTCTGAATCCTAGGGAAGCGTCATTGGGCAAGGAAGCCCGCCGCGCTTCGAGCATTTCTGCTCGCAGGCGGACCTCCTGCAGAAGGTATTGGGGTGCGTCGGCGTTAAGCGTTCATTCAATGAACGATCGCTGATCGCTTATCCTCCAAACGTCGTGGCATCCCATGATCATACCCAATGTTTTCACGTCGTTATCCTGCCTTAGCGAACCCAGTTGTTCCACCTCTCCAGTAACTCCGCGGCATGCTCGTTGATCCATTTGGCATCTGGAATGACGATACTGTCGCGAACGTCTTCGGCGCTCGGCATCTGGTCACGAACGGCCTGCGGCATCATCATAATCGCTGCGCTGCTAGGTGGCGTGCACAATAATGCCTCGCAAACCTTGGCCTGGATGTCCCGGGAATCTAGCCAGAAGGCGATGAGCTTCAGAGCATTATCGCGATTGGGCGCCCCTTTGATAACCGTGAGGCGATCGCCCACCAGAAATGCCGCCTTGTTTGACCAGGCGATCGAGCGTCCTTCTGCCTTAAGCGCGCTTGCCCTCGTTAGCCAGATCTGCCCGATGCTGTAATCGTTCTCACGGAACCCCTGGACGCTCTGATCCCCGGTTTTCCACCAGAGCGAGATGGACGGCCGCAATGCGTCAAGTTTCTTAAGGGCGCGATCGACGTCGAGCGGAAACAGGTTCTCGCGCTTGACCCCATCTGCCAAAAGGGCAGCCGCCATGACGCGCCACGGATCATCGAAATTCGGAAACGAGCGTCCGCCCGGGAACTTTGAAGTATCCCACATATCCGCCCAAGTCACGGGCTGGTTGCCTTTGAAAGCCTGCGGATCGTAGGCCATCAATGTGGCCGTCGAAAACAGCCGCACGCCGGCCGGGATGCAGGCATCGGGAACAAGATCCTGGCGGTCCTTAAACTGGGCGCAAAAACCGTCAAGCGGTTCGGAAATCGCGAGATGATCCTTTGAGCTCACCTGGATTTCTCCATCGGGGTAGAGATCCCAGCTGACATTGCCGGTTTTCACCATCGCGGTCGCCTTGGCGCGCATCTCTGCGTTGGTTGCCGCCACGGAAACGACCTGAATACCAGTCTTAGCGGTGAACGGCTCGAACCACCATTTGCGTAGCGCCGCATCATAGGCGCCGCCGGTCGTAGCGATCACGACCTGCTCGCTGGCAAGTGCTGGATTGGGTGTTTCTCCCAGAAGAATGGCTGCGCAATACATAGCAATACTGCTCAGCCGGATGGCTGCTCTTATTGTCATCAATGTTTCCCTCTTATTGTCCCGCCTGCAGCGGGTGTTTTTGCCGCTATTGTTGCTCCCGGCGGCTGTTCAGGAGATGTATGGAACCCATCAAAAGCAGCGAGACGGCAACCACGATGACCGACACGGCGGCAATGACAGGCGTCAGGTTGAAATCGATGTCCTCGAACATTTTCCGGCTGATCGTCTTTCCGCCGGTATCAGAGATGAAGAAAGCCACGGTCGCTTCGTCAAAGGAGGTCAGGAAAGCGAAGACCGCAGCCGTCGCGACGGCCGGCGCCAGATTGGGAAGTGTTACGGCAAAGAAGGCTCTGAGCCGCCCCGCTCCGCAGCTCAAGGCCGCCAGTTCCAGCAACGGGTCCATTCTTTCCAACGCTGCGGAAACGATGATGACGACAAAAGGTACCGCCAGCACCGAATGGGCAAGGACGAATCCGGTCAAATTTCCTGTTAGTTGTAGAGGCGAGAAGACCAAATAGAGCGCCACGCCGAAGACGATCGCCGGCACGATCATCGGCCCAAGGCAGAGGGCCTGGAGCAGCGCCTTGCCCGGTAGTTTGCCACGTACAAGAGCAACCGCCGCCATCGTCCCGATGATCGTCGCTACCACGGTGGTTAGTGCGGCGATCTGCAGGCTGAAAATGGTCGACCGCAGCCAGTCGGGATCGGACAGATACGCTTCGAACCACCGCAGGGTCAGTCCCTGCGGCGGGAAGGTGATATAGGAGGCGTCGCTGAGTGCCAGCGGTATTACCAGCAGCGTCGGAAGGACGAGAAAGAACAGCACCGCCGCAATCACTAAATTGGATGCATGTCGCGCCATCCATGGCCAGACTGAACGATACCGGCGAGCCTCGGACGACGGTGTTGCCAATCGCTGCGTAAAGGGTTCAGATTCAATGGACACTGTTCAAACCTTTGCTGAAAGAGAGTGCGCGGCGGAAGAGCAGCACCAGCAGCAACGTCGCGGTGAGCAGGGTGACTGACAGGGCGGCCGCAAATGGCCAATCCAGAAGGACGATTGTCTGCTGGCCGATCAGGGTCGCCATCATCAGCGCGCCGGGTCCACCGACTAGGGCGGGGGTGATGTAAAACCCGATGGCGAGAATGAAACATATCACACAGCCGGCGAAGACGCCCGATAGGCTGAGTGGAAAGGTCACGCGCCAAAAGGCGACGATCCGGCTCGCGCCGAGATTTCGTGCCGCCTGCTCGTACGCGCTTGGCACCGAACGCAAGGCCGAATGGATCGGCAGGATCATGAAGGGCATCAGCACATGCGTCATCGCGAGAATGACAGCGCCCTCCGTATAGAGCATTTTCAAGGGTGCCGAGATAACACCGAGCTGGATCAGCCCGTCGTTGATGATGCCGTTGCGACCGAGCAGCACGATCCAGGTATAGGACCGGACAAGCACCGAGGTCCATAGCGGAATGAATAAGCATGCCGTTCCGAGCTTTACCAACTTGCCGCGCATCCGCGCGATCGCATAGGCGGTCGGATATCCGATTGCAAAACAGGCAACGGTCACGATCGCCGCGATGCGGAAGGTTCGGAGCAGGACCTGAATATAAAGTGGACTGTCGAAGACACGCTGGTAGGGGGCAAGCGGAGCGTCACCGGAAAGGCTGATGCCGATAAGCCTGACCACCGGATAGACGAAGCCTCCCGCCAAGAGGAGGAGCAGCGGTAGGATGAGCAAGATCGCCAACAGTGGCGAATAATGTCGGCTCGATCCCGTGAGAATCCAGTTGCGGAAAGTGCCGGTCGATTGTCTCGCGAGGGATGACGCCATGGGTTAGACCCCCGCTTTTGCAAACAGCCGCAAGGCGTTCGCTTCTGGAATAATGTCAACCAAGTCTCCCTGATGAAGGCCTGCCGCCACATGCCCGACGGGCATCTGGATCTGGAGGAGGCGGTCATCGCCGTTCTGGGTTCGCACGAAGAAGAGGAAAAACGAACCGGCGAAAACGGTTGCATCTATGGTGCCCGTCAGAATGGCGCCGCGGTCGCGACCATGAGGCGCTAGCGACAACCGTTCGGGGCGAACCGCGATACTGACGGCTTGGCCAGGGGCAAAGAGGCTTGGCCCGTCTTCGGCAGCCGCCGTAGCAACGACGTTGCCGCCTTTTGGCCGTACCATGTACTTCCCGTTATCTTGACCGAGATACTCGCCGTCGAGAAAATTCATGCGACCAATGAAGTCTCCGACAAAGGCTGAGACAGGTGAACGGTAAAGATCAAGCGGTGCTCCGACTTGAGCCAGTCGGCCTTCTGCCACCACTGCAACGCGATCAGACATGGTGAGTGCTTCCTCCTGATCATGCGTCACATAGACGACGGTCGCCCCAAGGCGTTGCTGCAAGCTTTTGATTTCCAATTGCAGCGCCTCGCGCAGTTTCTTGTCGAGGGCTCCAAGTGGTTCGTCCATCAAGAGAACGGGCGGCTCGAAGACGATTGCCCGAGCGACGGCGACGCGTTGCTGCTGGCCTCCGGAGAGTTGATGGGGATATCGATCGCCATAGCCGTCGAGATGTACCTGCGCCAGTACCGCCTCGACCTTGCGGCTGATGAGATCTTTGTCCATTCGGCGCATGCGCAACGGAAAAGCGATGTTGGCTGCCACCGTCAGATGCGGAAAAAGGGCATAGCGCTGAAACACCATACCGATGTTGCGCCTGTTTGGCGCCATGTAGGTAACGTCACGACGGCCGATCATTATCTGGCCGTTGCTCGGGCTCTCGAAGCCGGCGATCATCGTTAGTAGCGTCGTCTTGCCGGAGCCCGAAGGACCAAGGATCGACAGGAATTCACCCGCCCGGATGGCCAGCGAAATGCCATCCACAGCAAGCGATGTGTCATATCGCTTTTCAAGCCCTTGCAGCGTAAGTGCTTCACCAATCAAAGTCCCTCTCCTTATTGTTGTCATTATGAAACGTTGTCGTTTGCGCCGGCGCTGCAACTCGCTCACCGATCGCTTGGCTTTTGGTCCGGTTCCCGAATTGAACTTTGGGAAGACGGAAATTTGCGAACGTGTTATGATTTTTAATGTCACATAATGTTTGCAAGCACGTCACTTTTCATTTTTGTTGCAACAAAATAAACGTTTGTCAAAGGAAATTGGAGAAATTTTCAATGGAAGTCGCGCCGGAAGACGAAGGATACCATCGGCATCAGCCCAATCGATTGGGCGAAATGGCCTATGACAACATGAAGGAGCGACTGATCCGAGGCGCTTTTTCCCCTGGAGATAAGCTGACAATCCGTGCGGTTTCGGACATGCTGGATGTCAGCACGACGCCCGCTCGTGATGCCATCAACCGCCTGGTGATTGATGGGGCGCTCATTTATTCCGGCCCGAAAACCGTTATCGTTCCTCACTTAAGATTGTCGGATCTCGAGGAGATCACGCAAATGCGCCTGGCCCTGGAAGGGCTTGCGGCGGCGCTATCCGTCAAGGCCGCAAGCGAGGCGACGATCGAAGAACTGGAGCTACTTCAGGCGAAAATTGACGCTGCATTGGATGAAAGGCGTTATTTTGACGCCCTCTGGCATAACAAGGAGTTCCATTTTGCGATCTACCGTTTGAGCGGTATGCCCTATCTTTTGCAGACGATCGAGACCCTTTGGCTGCGGGTTGGTGCGTCATTTAATGGCCTCTACCCAGAATTTTCCGAGACCCGCCACGGTGCTCGCAACCATCGTGCCGCGATAGAGGCGCTTGTCGAAAAGGATGCCGCCGCTGCGCGCGCTGCCATCGAGAACGACATTCGTGATGGATTTCGCCAGATGAAGAAAATCACCGCAGACCGCGATCAAGGGAATCTCTGTCGCCGCTGAATAATTATGTTGCACTTTCCTTCTCTCCGTGTTTTTTTGTTGCAACAAAAATGTGAACGGGATGCGAACGCGCATCTGTCCATGGAGAGGGCAAGGCATGCTACATCAGGATTTTCCATTATTTCGACGGGCGGCGCTCAGATCGCGCTCGCAATATTTCTTCGAGCGAGGGCAGATCGTGTTTCCCGATGGAACCACGCGCGTCACCGTCGAACGCGATCCTTCGCCGACGTATATTTCTCGTGGCGAGGGTGCCTATCTGATTGATGTCGACGGCAATCGGCTTCTCGACCTCAATAACAATTTCACAACGCTGATCCATGGTCACGGTTACCTGCCGGTCGCTGACGCAATCGCAGATCTCCTGCAGAAAGGAACCTGCTTTTCCAATCCAACGGAGCACGAGCTTGGATTGGCGGAATTGCTTGTGCAGCGCATTCCCGCGATCGAGCAGATCCGCTTCGTCAATAGCGGCACCGAGGCCGTCATGTTCGCTATCAAGGCGGCACGCGCCTTTACAGGGCGCTCGCGTATTGCTCGCGTCGAAGGAGCCTATCACGGTGCCTATGATTGGGCCGAGGTAAGCCAGGGCGCGTCGCCTGCATCTTGGGGACCAGCCGACGGCCCCGCATCCACAACCTCTTATGCCGGCGCCCCCCAAAGCGTTGCCGAAGAGGTCGATGTGATCCGTTTCAATGATGTTGAAGGCCTGGAGCGAAGGCTGGCCGCGTCGGGCAACGATCTTGCCTGTATCTTGATTGATCCCATGCCGAGCAGGGCGGGTTTGCTCGCGCCTGACCCAGCCTTCATCGAAGCCGTTTCCGATCTGGCCCGACAATATGGCGTTCTCGTCGTGGCAGATGAAGTGCTGAATCTTCGGCAGGGATATCGTGGTGCTTCAGCGCGTTTCGGGCTCGTGCCGGATCTTATTGCTGCCGGAAAGATCATCGGCGGCGGCTTTCCGGTCGGCGCGGTTGGTGGCCGTAAGGAGGTGATGGGGGTGTTCTCAAGCTTGGGCGCGAGGCCGGCGGTGCCCCAGGGCGGCACCTTTTCGGCCAATCCGGTGTCAATGGTTGCAGGAAGAGTGGCCATGGAGGCAATGACCGCGGCAAGCTTCGAGCGTCTTGATGAAATGGGGGCACGTGTGCGCGATGGCCTTTCTGCCGCGATCGTGCGTCACGACGCCCCATTTATCGTCACCGGTTCGGCTTCGCTTTTCCGCATCCACCCGAAGCGGCAGGTTCCCCGTGACTATCGGCAGGCCTTCCCGACACCGGAACAGAACAGTTGGATGACCAATCTGACAAGCCACTTCCGTCAGCACGATATCCTCCTGCCCTTTGGAGCCGCCGCGTGCCTCTCCACGGCAATGACAAATACCGATCTCGATTTGATCGTCGAAGTCTTCGGCGATTTCCTCGAAACCCACGAAGCCGATTTTGCTGGAGCAATCGCATGACCACGAATTCCTTGGAAACTGTCGCCGAATGCCTGGCTCGGTCGCTGGTGCGCCATGACGTCACCCATATATTTGCCCAGAGCCTACCATCAGCGCTCATCCTGGCTGCCGAAGCTGCAGGCATTCGCCAGGTTGCCTACCGTCAGGAGAATATGGGCGGTGCCATGGCCGACGGCTATGCTCGACGATCCGGAAAGATCGGCGTGGTGGCCGCCCAGAATGGTCCAGCCGCCACGCTGCTCGTGCCCCCCATGGCCGAAGCGCTGAAGGCGAGCGTTCCGATCGTAGCACTCGTGCAGGAGGTCGAGCGCGATCAGATGGATCGGAACGCGTTCCAGGAGCTCGACCATATCGCGCTCTTCCAATCCTGCACGAAATGGGTGCGCAGGGTCATAGTCCCGGAGCGAATCGAGGACTATGTCGATGCCGCCTTCACTGCTGCTGCCTCCGGTCGACCCGGGCCGGTAGCGTTGCTGTTGCCCGCCGATCTGTTGCGCTCGGAGCTTGATCTCAAAACGCCATCACGATCTCTGAATCTCGGCCATTGGCCGCTTGATCGCTCGTGCCCTGATCGCGCGAGTTTGCAAAGGACGGCGGAGTTGATCGCGAATGCCCACAATCCCGTAGTCATCGCAGGTGGCGGTGTCCTCGGCAGCGATGCTTGCCATGAACTGGCCACGTTGCAGGATCTGGCTGTACTCCCAATTTTGACCACCAACATGGGCAAGGGTGCGGTGAATGAATATCATCCGCTTTCGGCCGGCGTGTTAGGTTCACTCGTAGGGCCGCGGTCACTCGGGCGCCATACGGCAGCTTTGGTCGGTGACGCAGACCTTGTTATTCTGATTGGAACGCGAACCAATCAGAATGGCACGGATAGCTGGCGGCAAATTCCTGCTGGTGCTCAGGTGATCCACATCGATGTCGACCCTCAGGAAATCGGCCGCAATTATCAAGCGCTGCGCCTGGTCGGGGATGCGCGTGAGACCCTCAGAGAGCTTGTTCATGCTCTAAACGGGCAAGATCTATCCCAACGTCAGGATAAGCGGACTGCTGTTGCCGATCGCATAGCCGAGTGCTGGCGGCAGTTCGATAAGGATCGGCATCAGCTCGTGCATGCTACTGCCTCGCCGATCCGCCCGGAACGCATCATGGCAGAGCTGCAGGCAGCATTGACACCGCAGACGACCGTCGTTGCGGATGCAAGCTATTCATCGATGTGGGTCGTCGGCCAATTGCGATCGCTTGACTCAGGAATGCGATTCCTGACGCCGCGCGGTCTTGCGGGGCTGGGATGGGGCCTGCCTCTGGCTCTTGGCGCAAAGGCAGCTAGACCCGAGCATCCGGTGGTCGCCATCATTGGCGACGGCGGGTTCGCCCATAGTTGGGCGGAGATGGAAACCATGGTTCGCTCCGATCTTCCCATAACCATCATCCTTCTCAATAACGGTATCCTCGGTTTCCAGCGGGATGCCGAGACCGTGAAGTTCGGGCGCTTCACATCGGCGTGCCATTTTGCGCCTGTCGATCATATGAAGATCGCTCAAGCCTGTGGATGCCCGGCGGTTCGCGTTGAGGATCCAGCCGAGCTCACGGCTCATCTACAGGGTGGCCTGGCCGGCAAGGGGCCGCTGTTTATCGAGGTCATGACAGATCCTGAAGCTCATCCCGCTTTGTCCTTGTTTGCCGGCCTGGATGAGGCTGCGTGATGCCAGAGCCGTCTCGCATCGCCGTCGTGACAGGAGGGACGAGCGGTATCGGATTGGCGACGGCGCGGAAGCTATTGGCGGCGGGGCATCGCGTCGCCGTCTTCAGTCACAGCGCTAAAACTGTGACTGACGCAACTGCCACGCTGTCCGCGGAGTTCGGATCTGGACGGGTCTTAGGCCGAGTGGTCGATCTGTCGGATCCTGTGGCTATTGCCAATTTCTTCGAAGAGCTTTCATCCAACTGGGGAGTAGCCGAAATTCTCGTCTGCAACGCCGGGATATCGCCCAAGGGCCTTGCTGGTCCACGGCGGTTCGAGGATATCGGGTTGGAGGAATGGAACGAAGTGCTGGCCGTGAATCTGACCGGCACCATGTTATGTTGTCAGGCAGTCGTCAGGGGAATGCGAGACGCGGGATTTGGACGCATCATTTTGATCGGATCGCTCGCTGGGCGCACGCGCCCTCGCATCGCCGGTGGCGCTTACGCCGCCAGCAAGGCAGGACTGGCCGGCCTGATGCGCGCGCTTGTCGGGTCGTGTGGTCCTTTCGGCATAACGGTTAATCTCGTGGCGCCCGGCAGGATCTTGACGCCCTTGATTGGCGATCCCAATACGCCAGCCAATCGGGACGCGGTTGCACGCATTCCCTCTGCCAGATTGGGAACGCCGGAGGATATCGCCGCTGCCGTTGCTTTCCTGGCGTCAGAGGAAGCGGGCTTCGTTAATGGGGCAATCCTTGATATCAACGGCGGCGAATATGCGCCAGCCTAGAGCCGTAACACGGTCCGGCGCGTCCAACTTCAAGCGCTCCGATGCGGCGGCGAAGCTCGAAGTGGCGACCTGCAACGAAGTCATTATCTGGACCTCCGATGCAGAGCTGTTCCTGCCGTTTAGTTATATTCTGAAGACGGAAGGCTTTATTCCCTCTTTGGCTTGCAGTGCCAACGATGTTCTGGCTTCGTGCGCGAAACGCTTACCGTGTGCCATCCTTTTCGATTGCACCCACGAAACCCAGGATGCCGTTTCCATATGTGGCGAAATCAGGCGATCCACAACACACGACAACGAGGTCCGTCTTATTGCGATCTTGCGAAGCGAAGCGCAGCCGCTTCATCTGGCCTTGCTGCAAGCCGGTGTTGATGACTGCCTGTTCAGGCCGCTTTCACCGGAGAAGTTGCTGACATCTCTCAGGCAGGCGACGGGAGAGGCCATGGAAACGGTCAACTCGAAAATGGTTGCGTCACCGGCTCTTGCTGACCTGGAAGTCGATGTCGACAGTCGCCGAATACACTGCAACGGTCGCGACTTTGCGCTGCCACCCATCGAGTTCAATATTCTACGTCACCTGATGAACAGGGAGGGACAGCTCTGCAACCGTTCCGAACTGATTGCTTCGGCTTGGCCGGCTTCCGCCGAAGTCACGCCGCGAACGGTGGATGTTCACATTGGTCGCTTGCGCAAGGCGCTGGGAGAGTTGCCCGGATGTGATGCTGCCATTCGCACCGTCCATGCAGCCGGCTATGTGTTCAAGCCACGAGGCTTGCGAAAGAGCGGATCAGGTAGATCAGTATAGTCGCTTTCTTTGGACGTTTCTGGGTTTTTATTGATTATTTTAATTCAGTTTGATTCGGCCGCGAAGGTGATCAATCACCGCGCCTGAAAGCTCCGCAGCTTCTCGAAAATCTCTGGCGCGATCTCAAATTGACGGGCCTTCCCGCGCCCCATGGAATTCTTCACGAACGTCTCAGTCAGGATCCCGCGCTTTACCAGCGGCTCGATTGTCTCCGTCACGCCCATGCGTGTAAGCTTCGTAATTTCGACTATATTTGAGATAGTTAGCGCCTGATGAGCTTGATTCATGATGTAAAGAACACTCATCATGCCGACCTGTTTCAGCCGGGATTGCGGTGTCTCGTCCTCCTGCGGATTATCCATGATCTCATGCAGGATGAAGGCTGCAAACGAAAGACTGTGCCACTGCGTGGTTAGGGTACTTGTCATCTTTTTAACTGCATTATATAAATCAGTATAAGTTACGAACGACGCCAGATTCGTCGCCGGACGGATCGTTTGATATCGCCACATCGAAGGATCATGCTGATGAAACGCCTTCTGGTTGGAACAATCTTCGCCATTGCCGGCTGCAGCCCTTTATATCTCATTTCCGAGCGGCATGCGCGCGCCGATGATTGGGGATGTCAGGTTATCCTGTGCCTTTCCAATCCGGGTGGACCGACACAATATGCAGCCTGCCGTCCGCCGATCAGCAAGCTCTGGCAGGAGCTTGCCAAGGGGCATTCCTTTCCCACCTGCAGCGGTGTCGGCTTCCGGTCATCGCGTCCTGGTTACGAGCCATATTTCTGCAGTGACAACTATCGCCTGACGACACGCTACGGTGAGCGCGGCCAACAGGAGACCTGCGTTTCGCGAACCCTTTCCAAGGTTGATGGCGGCTATTGCGCCTCCGGTCGTAATAGCGTCGCTAAAGACGATGGGTTGGTGATATCGGCGCGTTGGCAGCGGGATGGCCGGCACGTTCAGTGCATGGGCTATCCGACGACGCGGCCGAATGTGCGATCCGAGCCCCATTATGTCGATGTGACCATCGACGGCGTTGGAAGCCAGCGGGTGTGGTACTGATCATGGCCGTCTTCTTCACCGATCTTGCCCAGACCTGTGCGCCGGCGATTGCGATCGAAACGCTTGCAGCGGTTGTCAGTCTCGAAAGCCAATTCCAGCCTTTTGATATTCGTGTGCGAGGAAGTTCATCTCTCCATGAACAGCCAAAGAACAAAGCCGAAGCTGTCGAAACCGCAACGGTGTTGATGGCGGAACATAAAGATGTCCAGCTAGGGCTTGGCGGCATTGGCATCGCCGAATTGCGCAAATTTGATCTCAGTATCGCGGATGCCTTCGATCCGTGCCTCAACCTCAAGGCAACGGCGACACTGCTCGATGGCTATTATCGTCTGGCCGTGCGCGCCGGCGCGACATTGCAGCAAGCAGAGCGCGTGATGCTGCAATCCTACTACGGGCGCTCCGATCCTTCGGTCGGAAAGATGGCCCAGTATGACGATCAGGTCCAAAGTGAGGCCAAACGGCTTTCGAAAGCGCTGTCCGCCTTAGCGATAGGGCGGACTGTCGGGCGGCCGACGGTTCCCGAATCCCAGGCCGGTGATCCGTCCTTGAACGGTGAGGAAGGGTCTTTGTCCGAACGGTCGGTGAAACCACCGTCTTGGGATGTCTTCCATGTAGCGCGGCAATCATCTGCGCTGGTCTTCCAAAATGATCAACCGGAGCAGTCTGAATGATGTCGAGGATCAATATTCGTGCATTTGGCGCCACCGTTGCGATGGCAACTGTTCTTTCGATCGCCATGATCGAGCCAGCCTTCGCGCAGAGCGCCGGCGGGATCGAGACGGTTCTGCAGAATATCGTCACCCTGCTCACTGGCAACGTCGCCAAGCTCTTGGCAACGATCGCCGTCATCATCGTCGGTATCGCCTGGATGTTCGGCTATCTCGATCTTCGCAAGGCCGCCTATGTCGTGCTTGGTATCGGCATTCTCTTTGGCTCCTCGCAGATCGTCAGCACGATTTCCGGGGGCTGAGATCATGGTGGAGAGGGTCTCGCTTGAGGAAGATACCCTGTTCCTGGCCTGCACTCGGCCGGCGATGATCGCTGGGGTGACGATGGAGGCTATGGGCGTCAACATTATACTGACGACGATCCTCTACATTGTAGCTGGCTCGATTGCCTATGGGCTTGTCGGTGTGGTCTTTCATTTCATTTTTCGCTCGCTCGTCAAGCATGACCACAACATGTTCCGCATTCTGCTGGCCTGGATCGAAACCCGTGGTCGTTCGCGCAACGGCGCCTATTGGCGTGGTGCTTCGCTGACGCCATTGAGGCTAGTGCGACACTATGACGAAAGGGACCTTGGCCATGCCTAATGTGTCCCGTCTCAAATCCCGTGAACTCGAGCCGGAAACCTTCATCCCCTATGTCCGGCACGTGGACGAGACCGTGATCGCACTCGAATCCAGGGCGTTGCTAGCGATGATCGCCGTGGAGGGCGTATCGTTCGAGACAATCGATCCTATTGATTTGAACAGCCTGCAGCGCGATCTCAACACGCTCTACCGCAACATTGCGGACGAGCGTCTGGCAATCTGGACCCATCTCATCCGCCGGCGCGACAACACCTATCCCGATGGTGAATTCACCAATCCCTTCTCGGCAGCATTGAACGGCAGATATCGCGAGCGGATGGTAAGCGAAGACCTGTTTCGCAACGATCTCTATCTCACCCTGCTTTGGCATCCGGGACGGGATCCGGTCGAACAGCTTGCAAATCTGCTGTCACGGCTTCGTAAGGCCCAACGAGCCGCGGTCGAGCTCGATGAGGACAGCCTGAAGCATCTGCGGGACAAGGTAACCGATGTCACTGCCGGACTGAGACGCTTCGGCCCCCGTGTGCTGTCGCTCTACGATCAGAACGGCATCTTGTTTTCCGAACCAAGCGAGGTGCTGCATCAGTTGATCGGCGGCCGCCGAGAACCGATCCCATTGACGGAAGGCAGGATCTCCTCGGCGATCTATTCCGATCGTGTGATCTTCGGGCGCGAGACCGTCGAGATCCGTGATGAAGGGACAAGCCGTTACGCCGGCATGTTCGGTTTCAAGGAATATCCGGCGAGAACCCGCGTCGGTATGCTGGACGGCATCCTGACGGCACCTTTCGAACTGATCCTCACTCAGTCCTTCGCGTTCAGGTCCAAAACCGATGCCCGCACCATCATGGGCCGCAAGCAGAACCAAATGGTGAGTGCGGCCGACAAGGCAGCCTCCCAGATTGAAGAGCTTGATGCGGCAATGGACGAGCTAGAATCGAACCGTTTCGTGCTCGGCGAACACCATCTCACCCTCGGGGTCTTCGCTTCGTCTGTCAAAGACCTTGCTGACAATCTTGCGAAGGCGCGCTCGCATCTGACCAATGGCGGCGCTGTCGTGGCCCGCGAGGATCTAGGGCTCGAAGCTGCATGGTGGGCACAACTGCCCGGTAATTTTCGGTATCGGGCCCGTTCCGGTGCGATCACCTCGCGGAATTTTGCAGCGCTTTCTCCGTTTCATTCCTATCCCATGGGTAGGAAGGATGGCAACGAGTGGGGGCCGGCCGTCGCCATGCTGAGGACGGCGTCGGGCTCGCCGTTCTATTTCAATTTCCACTATGGCGATCTCGGCAACACCTTCGTCTGCGGTCCGTCGGGTGCTGGCAAGACCGTACTTCTCAATTTCATGCTATCGCAACTCGAAAAGCATGACCCGCACATGGTCTTCTTCGACAAGGATCGTGGCGCCGACCTCTTCGTCCGGGCTGCCGGCGGTACCTATTTGCCGCTGAAGAACGGGCTGCCGACCGGATGCGCACCGCTGAAAGCCTTAGAGCTGACACCGGAGAACAAGATATTCCTGGCACGATTTATCGCCAAGCTAGCCGGTGCGGCGGTGCGTGATTTTTCGGTCAGCGATGTCAGCGATATCGCGCTGGCGATCGATGGCCTTGCCGATCTGCCGAAAAATCAGCGCACGATCGGCGCTTTGCGCACCTTTCTCAACAATACCGATCCGGAAGGGATCGCCGCGCGCCTGCGTCGGTGGGAAAGAGGTGGGCCGCTTGGTTGGGTCTTCGACAACGAGGTCGATGAGATCGGTATCGGCGCCAAATTTCTCGGCTACGACATGACCGATTTTCTCGACAACGAGGAAATCCGTAATCCCTTGATGGCTTATCTTTTCTATCGAGTCGAGCAATTGATCGATGGCCGACGGATCATCATCGTTATCGACGAGTTCTGGAAGGCGCTGCAGGACGAGAGCTTTCTTGATCTTGCCCAGAATAAGCTCAAGACCATTCGCAAGCAGAACGGCTTGATGCTCTTTGCCACGCAAAGCCCGCGAGACGCCATCAACTCGCCGATCGCGCACACAATCATCGAGCAGTGCCCAACACAGGTTTTCCTGCCGAATTCCCGCGGTGATCGAGACGACTACGTCAGTGGCTTCAAGCTCACCGAACGCGAATTCGAGCTGGTTGCCCGCGAGCTCACCGCCGAAAGCCGGCGCTTTATCGTTAAACAGGGTCACAACAGCGTCGTCGCCGAGCTCAATCTCAACGGTTTCGGCGATGAGCTCGCAATCCTTTCCGGGCGAACGGCGAATGTGGAACTTGCCGAGGCGATCCGGGCGGAGCTTGGCGATGACCGGGACGAATGGCTGCGGATATTCCAACAGACAAGGAGTGCAAGCTGATGGCGCAGAGCAGAACGATTCCCATGACAGCGATAGTACTGTTCCTTTCTTTCCACGCCGCCGACGCGCAGGGTATCCCTGTGATCGACCAGACTGCGATTGCCAAGCAGATCGAAAGTATAACTCAACTGAAATCGCAGCTCGATGCGCTGAACCAGCAACTCCAGCAGGCCCAGCAGCTCTACGGCTCGCTAAACAAGCTGACCAATATGGCCGACGTCGCCAGCCTGCTGAACGATCCGGCGATCCGCAAGGCATTGCCTGGGGACTTTTCTACCGTCGAAAGCCTGCTCAAGGGATCAGCTTCAGGCACGCTTGGCGATGCCGCCTCCAAGTTCTTGACCGACAATTCGACCTACAAAACGAGCGCTAACGACTTTTATGCTCAAGAACTGTCGCGTCTTCAGAACAAGAATGCAGGGCAGATGAGTCTCGGCCAGCAAATCTACGATACCGCGACCAAGCGGATCGACGGGATTGATCAATTACGCCGGCAAATCTCATCGGCGAGCGACGCCAAGGATATCGCCGATCTGCAGGCACGGCTGCAGGCCGAAACGGCCTTTCTCCAGACCGATATGCTCAGGATGCAGGGGTTGCAGATGGTGCAGCAGGCCCAGGTTCAGGTCGATGAACAGCGCAGGGCCGAGGATTGGCGCAAGCGCATGGACACAATGGGAGCGGCCCTTCAATGAAGTTTCTTGTTCTCCTCACACTCGGTGTCTCTTTGTTCGGCTGCTCGAAGCAGCCCGAGCGCACTTATTCGGTCGATGAGTTGATAGCCAACCAGACGCTGCTGTCGGATCTCATCGCCAAATGCAAAAGCAATCCCGGCGAATTGCGAGCGACGCCGAATTGCGTGAATGCCGAGGCGGCTGATTGGAAATCCCGCATGGAACGCATGGGCAAAGCACTCGGAGGCTGAGGCATGTATCAGATCTTTGCCTTCGTCGATGGGCAGTTCAAGGCGCCGCTGGAGAATTTCATATCGTCAGGTACGTCGAATATCGCCAGCTGGGTCACCGGGCCATTGACGGCGGCATTGACCCTTTATGTCATTCTCTACGGCTTCCTGATTCTGCGTGGATCAGTCCACGAACCGATCATGGACTTCGCCTTTCGGGCAATGAAGCTTGCCATCATCCTGATGTTGGTCACGCATGCTGGCGAGTATCAGACTTATGTCGGGAGTGTCTTCTTCGACACCTTGCCCAAGGAAATCTCACAGGCGTTGAACTCCGGCACGATACCAAGCGCCTCGACCTTCGACAGCCTGTTGGATAAAGGCCAGAAATGCGCGAAGGAAATCTGGTCGCGGGCCTCATGGGGTGTCGATATCGTTACCGGCTTCGGTGGCATGCTGGTCATCTTGGCAAGTTTCGTGGTTGCCGCGATCGGTTATATTGTCTCGCTCTATGCCCGTCTCGCACTGGCAATCGTGCTCGCTATCGGCCCGATTTTCGTGGCGCTCGCCATGTTCCGCTCGACCCGCCGCTTTACCGAAGCCTGGATCGGGCAACTCGCCAACTTCGTGATCCTGCAGGTACTGGTTGTGGCGGTTGGCTCGCTACTCATTACTTGTATCGACTCCACCTTCACGATGATCGAGAGCTATAGCGACGTGCTCATGCGACCCGTTGCGCTCGGTGCCATTTGCCTTGCCTCCCTTTACGTCTTTTACCAGCTTCCGGGCATCGCCTCGGCACTAGCCGCGGGCGGAGCGTCGCTCACCTACGGCTATGGCGCGGCACGCGACGCGCATGAAGGCGCGCTTGCCCGAGGTGCGACCTACATGGCGCGAGCGACTGGTCGGGGTGCACGTGCCGTTGGCCGCAGCTTTCGTTCCGAAAGAACCGGCTGATCTGAAACTTCAAACAAACAACAAGATGGCTGGTTCACGATGATCCGAATATTCGTGCTTTTTTGTGTGGCATCGACGCTCGGCGGTTGCGCGTCCCATTCCTATCCCCTGCCCAAATGCGACGGCTATTCGCGCCGGCCGCTCAATCGCGCCATGTGGCAATGGGACGGCGATAGTCGGTCCACGCCGCAACCTCTTCAATCTCCACCGGCACAGTCCGGCGGCAAGCCACCCGCCTATGTCGAGGAAAAGCCAGATATCGTTCCCGCTGCTTTCGCGCATTTTGATGTCGGCCACTCCTATCGCCGATGCGGAGGGCAGCGGTGATGGTGACGACGGACAGTCTCAAGGATTATTTCGATAAGGCCCGGCGCTTCGACCAGGATCGCATGATCCAGATGGAACGTTCGGCTCGGATTGCCTGGTTCGTAGCTAGCGGGGCCGGCATTCTTGCGGCGATTTCGACCCTTGCCGTCGCAGGTTTGACACCGCTAAAGACGGTCGAGCCTTTTGTGGTGAGGGTCGACAATTCCACCGGTATTGTCGATGTCGTTTCGGCACTCACGTCGACCGCTGGCACCTACGACGAAGCGGTGACCAAATATTTCGCCGCCCGCTATGTTCGTGCCCGCGAAGGTTATGTCTGGAGCGAGGCGGAGGAGAATTTTCGCACGGTTTCGATGCTCTCAACTGCGCCGGAACAGACCCGCTTTGCCGCTATTTATCGCGGCGGCAATCCAGATTCCCCGCAAAATATCTACGGTCGCGGCGCCACATCGCGGATCAACATCGTTTCCATCTCGCTGATCAACGCCAATGTACTGTCTGTTCGCTATATGCGTACCATCACCCGCGGTGACGAGACCCATACGACCCATTGGGTGGCAACGCTTACCTTCTCCTATGTGAATGCTCCAATGTCCTCGACCGACCGGCTGATAAATCCGCTCGGCTTCGCCGTCAGCGACTATCGATCCGATCCGGAGGCCATCAATTGAAACATCTGAAACATCATTGTTTGATCGTACTGCTCCTGATTGCTAGCTGGCCATCGGCAGCCCTTGCGCTGCAAACGCCGCGCGGCGCCTCCCAGGACAGTCGGGTTCGCTTCGTCGACTATCAGCCTTACAATATTACCAGGATCGTGGGCTCGTTGCGCTCCTCCGTCCAGGTGGAGTTTGCCGCCGACGAGGAAATTGCCCATGTGGCGCTTGGTAACACGGTCGCTTGGGAAGTGGCGCCCGCCGGCAATATCCTCTTTCTGAAGGCGCGAGAGAACCAGCCGGTCACCAACATCTCCGTGGTCACGACACGTCGTGACGGTTCGATGCGCAGTTACCAGATGGAGTTGACGGTCCGAGACGGTTCGGTTGCCGCCGGCCAGGACACTTACTTCTATGTCAAATATCGCTATCCAGCCGATGATGCCGAACGCCGTCGTCAGGAGGCGCTCGCGCGAACCCAGGCAGCACAAGCCGGACAAGCCGACACAGTGCTGGCTTTGCACGAGCAATATGGACCGCGCAATTGGCGTTATTCGGCGCAGGGATCAGGCGCCTTGGAACCGAACGCTGTTTATGACAACGGCAAGATCACGACCATCGCCTTCACCGGCAATCAGGAAATCCCGGCAATCTATATGGAAAACTCCGACGGCACTGAGAGCCTGGTACCTAAGTCGGTGGCCGGTGATCTCGTGCTCGTTCATGCGATCGGTCGCAAATTCATTCTGCGGCGGGGAGGAGACGTGCTCTGCATCTTCAACGAAGCCTACGATCCGACGGGCATCGATTCCAACACCAATACGACATCGCCTTCGGTCGAGCGCGTCATGAAAGCGCAGACGGCTGGTGCCGCAACAGGAGGAGCCCATGGTGGATGAGGCGGAAGACCGTATCCCAGGTGAGCGCGCCGAGACGGATGTCAACTTGCGGACTGAGGCCAGTCCATTCCTGAAGCGCGGTGCCGTGGTTCTGGCGATGGTCGCTTTTGTTGGGTTTTCGCTGTGGTCGATGCGTGACCGGCAAAAGACTGAGACGAAAGAGCCCGACCCTGTCGTTATTCGCCAGACGGCTGACTTCGAGCCGGCGAAGGAAGAGGCAAAGCCGGCTCCACCGCTTCCCGAGGTGCTGCTACCGACGCCCATGCCAAAGGGGCAGGTCACACCTGCCGAGGACACTTTGTTGGATTCCGCCCGCCGTGCGCCTGTCATGGCCTATAATGGACAGCAATCCTCATCGCAACGCCGCGACACGGCAGCCGCCATGTCGCAAGACTCCGGTTCCAATTACCTTCCTGTTCCCGGCAGCCTCGGGGGCGCTCAATCTGAAGCCGAGGGCCAGCGTTTCAATAGGATGTTGACGCCGACCCATCTGGAGGGATCACGCGCCGGCACGCTCGGCAACCGCGACTTCATTGTCGCTATGGGAACTTCCATTCCGTGCGTGCTGGAGACGGCGCTCGCCTCCGACCAGCCGGGCTTCGCCAGCTGCGTCATCAATCGCGATGTGCTTTCCGACAACGGCCGCGTGGTTCTGATGGAGAAAGGAACACAGATCGTCGGAGAATATCGAGGCGGCTTGAACCGGGGCCAGAAGCGTCTGTTCGTGCTTTGGAACCGGGCAAAGACGCCAAAAGGTGTGATTATTACACTCGCCTCACCCGCGACCGACGCGCTCGGGCGGGCGGGCATGGATGGCTATGTCGACACGCATTGGTGGGAGCGCTTCGGCAGCGCCATTCTGCTCTCCGTCGTTGGCGACGCGACGACCTATGCCGGCAGCCGGCTGCAGGATAGTGACGTTCAAGCGCAGAATACGACGACGGCTGGCCAGCAGGCAGCAGCGATCGCCGTCGAGCAATCCATCAATATTGTGCCGACATTGACAAAGCATCAAGGCGAACTCGTCTCAATTTTTGTCGCTCGCGATCTCGATTTTTCCGACGTCTATAGCCTGCGTGTCACCGAACCCCGCAACAGGATCCTCGATCGGGCGGTATCGGGGGATTTCAGGGCCCGATCGACGCTCGTGACAAAATAGGGCGGAAGATGGCGGAAGCTTCAGATGCGGGTGTCGTGCGTGAATTGCTTTTGCCGCTGTCTCGCTTCCTGAAGGACACGTCGCTGTATGAGATCGTCGTCAACCGCCCGGGTGAAGTCCTGACCGAGGGAACGCAGGGATGGCAGCATCATGCACTGCCGGATCTTAGCTTCGAGAAGCTCATGCGTCTGGCCCGAGCCATTGCAAGCTATTCGAACCAGGCAATCGACGAGGCCCGGCCGGTCTTGTCGGCCTCTTTGCCAGATGAAGAGCGGATTCAGATCGTTGTTCCACCTGCAACGAGCAAGGGCACGGTCAGCATCACGATCAGAAAGCCGCCGTCGGTGACGTTGACGTTGGATGATCTTGAAAGGGGCGGATTATTTTCCAATATCTCCTCGCCGAACCGTCATAGCGAATCCTCCAATACGAGGTTGGACAAGATCCTCAAGGCCGGCAATTACGCGACGTTTCTGCGTGCGGCGGTTCTTGCGCGCAAGAATATCATCATCTCGGGCGCGACCGGATCGGGCAAGACCACCTTGTCGAAGGCATTGATCCGGCATATCCCGGAGCATGAGCGGATAATCTCGATCGAGGATACGCCAGAGCTGATCATCTCGCAGCCCAATCATGTCAGGCTTTTCTATTCGAAAGGAGGGCAGGGGCTGGCGAAAATCAGCGCGAAAGATTTGCTCGAATCGTGCCTCAGGATGCGACCCGATCGCATTCTTCTACAGGAGCTGCGCGACGGCTCAGCCTTCTACTACATCCGTAATGTCAATTCAGGACACCCTGGATCGATCACAACGGTGCATGCCGATTCCGCGGCGCTGGCATTCGAGCAACTGACGTTGCTCGTCAAAGAGTCGGAAGGAGGTCGTGACCTTGAGCGCGGCGATGTTCGGAATTTGCTCAAGGTCGCGATCGATATCATTGTCCAGTGCAAGCGGATCGATGGGCGGTTTCGGGTGAGCGAGATTTATTTCAAGCCGTGATCGAGCGGAGAAATGATTGGTTCCTGCATTTTGGTTTGGTCGCTTCAGCCGAGGTTCCTTGTAAACGGAAAACAGGTTTAACCAGATTTATCCGGTGCTTCGTCTTCTTCCGCTTCGGGCGAACGGCGTCGTTCATCGGAAAGCTGGGCCGGAAAATGGCTGACGTGCATGCGAAATCCGAGATACGTGAGCGCTCTCCAGGGCCGCATGCCCTCTTTCGTCGCACGGCCTCGTAGTTGCCGGTGGATTATGCGACGAAAATAGAGGGCATTGGCGTACAGATATTTGAATTTCGCGGTGGTGGACCGTTGGTCGCAGCATCATCAACTTGGTATGACGCTTTTCGTGCGTTGTTAAGCGAAAAGGCGAGTTCCTCAGTCGCGAAGGGATTCTAATTGGATTTCTATATCGACCCCTGATTCTAATCGATTTTCGATGCGAAACTTGCGGTTTCGATGTGGCATATGGTCATCGGAAGATCGGAAAAGGGATCATCGCCCGTGCGGTAAACTTCCTCCTTCTGTCGATAACCAGGTAGCATTACGAGCGAGCGAATGCGAGCAAGGGGCCGTAATCGCCCGCGTCGGCGGCCTTCAACGCCGCAATATACTCTTTTCGGGTTGCGGACGGATCGACAAGATTGATCTGGCCCCAGGTGAACCGCGGCTGGCCGAGTTCGATCGCAAGCAGGTCGCCGATCATGCGCGAGAAGCGGCCATTCCCGTTGGGGTAGGGATGGATCGCAACAACCCGGTGGCTGAAACGGATCGCGATTTCATCCGGCGGAAACGTCGAGTGCTCGGCCCAATATTTCGCATCGTCGATCGCCTGATAATACTCGACCGGGATGCGATAGGCGTCGATGCCGATGTTGCGTGCCGTCGTGCGATACGTGCCAGCCCACTTCCACACATCGCCATACATCTGTTTGTGCAGCTCGTTCAGGAAACCTTGGTCGAGCACCTTGCGCTTTCGCCGCCCGACCCAACGAACGGCGTCGGCGATGTTGGCAAGTTCCGCCTCGTTCAGCTCCTCGCGCGTCGTGATGTAGGAAGGAATGAGCTGTTCGCGCTGCTCGGCTTCGAGCGGTGTGTTCCCGTCGTCGTCTCCCTCAAAAAGCGGATCGCTCATTCCTTGTCCCACAGCTTCCGCGAAAAGTGCGCGAGGTAGTCCGCCACGATGCGACGCTTTTGCCCTTCAAGGTCTTCCGCGTTCACAGCCTGATTTTCGAGACGCATCGTGTGATTGAGATGCGCAAGTTCGTTCCGTACTTTGCGCTCGGCCTGATCGTAGAGAATGTCGTCGAGAGGCTTGGTCGGGACAAAGGCATAGACGAACTGACAGTCGAGCGCTTCGGCCGTCTCGCGCAAGGTCTTGAGCGTGATCGCGCCCGCGACTTCCGCTTTCTCGATCGTCGTTACGCGAGAGGGAGCCACGCCCATGCGCTCGGCGAGCTGGCGCGTTGTCATGCTCAGGGCCTCCCGAATGGCTTTCGTCCAGCCACGCGAGGGCGTTACAATGCGGTCGGCTCTGAGGGGAGAGAGCCGTTTATCAAGGTTCTTTCGGGCGAGTCTCGCTTGTTTGTCGCTCATATATATGTGTCCGTTTCGGGCGATCTCTAACATATATATGTGAGCAAAACAATAAACTTCGCTCACTCATGTATGAGCAATTTTATAACTTTCGCTCATATTTATATGAGCGAAAAGCGACCGGATATGGGAAAACCTTCCCCTGCACCCGACAGGATTCGAACCTGTGACCTTTGGAATCGGCAAACAGGTGAAAAGGACATGAAACTTAACGGTCGCACTCAGCCTTCGAAACAGCGAACATCACAATCAGTGCTCCAGAAGGACAAACCATCCTAGATTCGATCATGGGGTTCTTTGTGTTGCTGTCGAGGCGGTCGTGCAACTATCATGATCAGGCTCTCACGGTCGCTTCTTTCCTTTCCACCTTCGCCATCGTCAAATACTCCCCCTTCAGCCGCATATGGCACCAGCAGGCAAAGGCGGAGCTTGCGAAGGCCAGGCTTTCGCCGATCGCCAGGCGGTTGTTGGAGTTGCTGAGGAGCGTCAATGAGAAAAAGAAAAGGCAGGCGATGTAGGCGTGCCATGCGGCACGCGGAATAATGCCCGCCTTGCGGGCACGCCAGACGGCGCGGATGAAGGTGGCGAGCATGAAGCCCATGATTGCAGCGCCGAAGAGGCCGTAGCGCACCAGGATTTCCAGGTAGCCGTTGTGTAGCAGCGTGTACTGGACGTGGGAATAGCGCGTCTCGGCCCAGCGTTCTAACCATCGGTTGCCCCAGCCGAAGATCGGCGCGGAGGAAAAGACCTCCCAGCTGTTCGACCAGAGCTGCAGGCGTTCGTCCATCGATACCGGCGTATTGGTGGAGCTGATGGCGTTCGAGACCACGCCCTCCATCTCATGGCCGTTGGCCACATTTTCGACCATAGAAATGGCTGCCGACAAAGTCGGGCCGGCCGTCTTGTCGAGATTGTGCCTGACGCCATAGATACCGGCGATCAACAGGGCTGCGACGGCGATGATGATGATGACGCCGCTTTTCAGGCGCAGATAGGTCAGCGTAATAAGCGCCAGGACAGGCAGGGTGATGCCGAGTGCCAACCAGACGCCTTTCGATTTGGCGCCGTAAATGGCGATGAAACAGAACGCGAAGATGAAGGGTGAAACGATATAGGCGAAGCGGGCGATCCGGCGGTCGCTCGATTTGTCCGTGAGGTAGTGCAGCAGCCAGAACAGGGTGAAGATCAGGATCATGCCGCAGGCGACAGCGCCGTGGATCTGGTTGTTCATGATCAGCGGCCGGATGGTTTCGCCGGCAAAGACCTCGCGCAGATGCTGGGTGGCGACCAGCATGATGAGGACTACCGCGAAATAAGCCGCGACGATCTTCTCCATCAGCTCTTCGTACAGCAGGAAGGCGACGCCCATGATGGGAAAGAAGAAGGGGAAGGCATAGAGCCAGTCCGAGGCGCCGATATCGTGCTGCGGCGTCAGCCAGAAGGTGATGAAGAACCGTGCCATGACATAGAAAGCCCAGCCCATGCAGAGCCAGCCGATCCAGTCCGTGCGCGGCCGTATAGGCGCCTTCATATAGTAGTAGAGCGCGATTAGAGAGAGGAGCGCGGTGGCGTAGCGATAAGCATCGCTCTCAACCACGGTTGGCGAAGCGACCAGCAGCCAGAGAATGCCGCCGATGATCGCAAGCGGTTTTGCCATGCTGCTTCCAGCCTTTGTGACGCCGATCGGCTCGGCTGCAAGGTCAGCATGCGGGTTGTTGATGCGCGAGTCGTCCAATGTCGTCATCCGCCTTCGTCCAGAATCGGTTCATCATCCGGCATTTCTCGCTCCCATGACGGCCCCTATGGTCGCAAAGGGGCAGGAATACGGCAATTTTCGCATGCCGTTGCGTCAACGATGTCGATTTTGCCGATTGTTTGTTAATGGGCAACTCCGTCGCGTCGAACCACTTTCAAGGCTGTCAGGAAAATGATCTTGAGATCGAAGAAAAAAGAGCGTCGGCGCAGGTAATCCTCGTCCAGCGCCACCTTCTCGGGGATCGGCAGTTCGTCGCGGCCGTTGACCTGCGCCCAGCCAGTCAAGCCTGGCAGCAGCGCGTCGACACCGCGTTCCGTGCGTAGGGCAACGAGATCGTGCTGGTTGAACAGCGCCGGACGCGGGCCGACGATGCTCATCTCGCCTTTCAGGATGCACCAAAGCTGCGGCAATTCGTCGAGACTCGACTTACGCAGGAAGGAGCCGATCGGCGTCAGATAGATATTGGGGTCCTTCAGCAGATGGGTCGCGACCGCCGGCGTATCGGTACGCATGCTTCGAAATTTCGGCATGCGGAAGATCTTATTTTTTCGGCCGACCCGATCCGACCAATAGAGGATCGGACCAGGCGAGGTCAGACGCACTGTAAGTGCGACGATCAGGATCGGGATGAAAAAGACGACGATCGCGGCTAGAGCGGCGAGAAAATCGAAAAGGCGCTTGGCGATCGTATAAAACATCTTCTCTTGTCGTTGCATCGCCCTTTATTCTGAGGGTGATCAAGGTCGTCAGTGCTCCGTCCATCTCATATCGCGATTTCAAGCACAACCATTCCCGGTAAGATTTCCCGCCCTTGTTCTAAGCAGACATCCCGTGCAAAGCATGTCTCAGTTAATCATGGTGCGGAAATGTGGAGGCAGCTGGCGGATGATCCTGGTGACGGGTGCGACGGGTTTTGTCGGACAAGCTCTGTGCACGGACCTTTCCCGCCGGCGAATGGAGTATCGGCCGGTCAGCCGCAACTCCCGCCCAGGCTTCGTCGCCATCGGGACGATGGATCGCGATACGGATTGGACCGATGCGCTTGCCGGCGTCGATGTCGTCATGCATCTGGCGGCCCGCGTCCATGTTATGAACGAGAGCGCCGCCGATCCCTTGGCCGCGTTCCGAGCCGTCAATGTCGATGCGACCGTCAACCTGGCGCGACAAGTCGCGGCCGCGGGCGTAAAACGCTTCATCTTCCTGAGCTCGATCAAGGTCAATGGCGAAGGGACGTCTGCGGCAAGGCCCTTCAGGGCTTCGGATGTGCCGCATCCGGAAGATGCCTATGGCCGCTCGAAACTGGAGGCGGAGGAGGCCCTGCTCGCGATATCAGCGGAAACGGGCATGGAGGTCGTCATCATCCGCCCGCCGCTCGTCTATGGTCCCGGCGTCAAGGCGAATTTCGCGAGCCTGATGAAATGGGCCTCCCGGCCGTTTCCCTGGCCGTTCGGGATGATTCGAAACCGCAGGTCGCTCGTTTATGTCGGCAATCTCGTCGATTTCATGCTGCTCTGCGCCAGCCATCCGGCTGTCGGCAATCGCGTTTTCCTGGTCAGCGACGGCGAAGATCTTTCGATTGGCCAGCTGATTGCCAAACTATCCCTGGCGACGGGGCGCAAGGCTTGGATGCTGCCGGTGCCTCCTGCGCTGCTCGAGGGACTCGCCGCGCTTCTGGGACGTCGAGCCGCCGCGCAGCGGTTGCTTGGTTCGCTTCAGGTCGATATCGGCGAGGCGCGGGCGGTCACCGGCTGGTCGCCGCCTTACTCGGTCGAAGAAGGGCTGGCGGCAACGGTCGCCAGTGCGGTGACAAAGGCGCGCTGAACTGGCCTTTCAGCCTTACAGGCTCCAGACCGAATGACCTTCCAGTAGAGGATTGGTTCGATCAAGGGCTGCCTTCACGTCGACGACGACGCCGTTCTCGCTCAAGAGATCGAGGATACCGGCTGCACCTTCCGCCAGATAGGATTTATGCGGAACGGCAAGCACGACGGCATCGAGCTTGCCGAAGTCCTGCAACTCCCTGAGCTTTATGCCGTATTCTTCCTCAGCCTCCGAGATGCTCGCCATCGGATCGTGCACCAGCGGCTCCAGGCCGAACTGATGCAATTCGCTTATAATGTCGGGCACGCGGCTGTTGCGCAGGTCGGGCACGTTCTCCTTGAAGGTCAGGCCGAATATGCCGATCCGGGCGCCATTGATTGGCTTTTTCGCCGTGACCAGCATCTTGATGAGCTTCTGGGCGATGAAGGCGCCCATGCCGTCATTGATGCGGCGGCCGGAGAGGATAACTTCCGGGTGATAGCCGAGTTCCTCGGCCTTGGCCGTCAGGTAATAGGGATCGACGCCGATGCAGTGGCCCCCGACCAGGCCTGGGGTGAAGGGCAGGAAGTTCCATTTCGTCCGCGCCGCCTTGAGCACATCGGCCGTGCGTATATTCATTTTCTCGAAAATGATCGAAAGCTCGTTCATCAGTGCAATATTGACGTCGCGCTGGGTGTTTTCGATCACCTTGGCGGCTTCGGCCACCTTGATGCTGGGGACGCGGTGGATACCGGCCTCGACCACGGCGCCATAGATGGCGGCGATCCTTTCCAGCGTTTCCGCATCGTCGCCGGCGACGACCTTTACGATGCGCTCGAAGGTGTGTTCCTTGTCGCCGGGATTGATGCGCTCCGGCGAATAGCCGACATGGAAGTCCTCGCCCTGGCGCAGCCCGGAAACTTCGGCCAGCACCGGGCCGCAGACCTCTTCGGTAACGCCGGGGTAGACTGTGGATTCATAGACGACGACCGAACCTTTGCGTAAAACCCTGCCGACCATGCGCGAGGCGGAAATCATCGGCCGCAGATCGGGCTGCCGGTTCCGGTCGATCGGCGTCGGGACGGCAACGATGAAGATATCGCGATCCCTGAGATCCTCGATCTCGCTGCTGATGCGCAACCCGCTCGACCGCAGCCGCTCGGAAGAAATCTCCCTGGTATCGTCCTCGCCCGCCTTTAGCGCGGCGACGCGGGAGGCCTTGATGTCGAAGCCGACCACATCATGGAATTTTTCAGCAAGCGCGATCGCGACGGGCAGGCCCACATAACCGAGGCCAATGACGGCAATTTTTTCGTTCAACACAACATACCTCGAACACTTCACCTGAATTAGCCCGAATTCGAAGCTGATGTCAGCGTCTAATATTTGCCTTGCGGATCATTTTAGGTGTGGGTCGCATGAATGTGATGACCGGTCAGCCGCTTCGCCATGGCTTGGAAATTATGGCCTTGTGGCAGGTTGCGATACAGCGTTGGCGCAGACGCAGAGGATGCCTATCGAAACTTTCCGGTTTCGACCCCATTTATTTGATGAGACCTATTTTCTTTTCTCTGAAAGAGCGGTTCGCGATGCGAAACAGCTACCTTAAGCAACTCCGTACCCAGCGCGAACAACTCGAAGCCAAGCTCGAGCTGCATATAGCGCGCTATTGTTTCGGCGAAGGCGAGGTGGACGACGGTACCGAAGCAGAGCTCCGGCAACGGATTGCGGAAATTTCCGACGAAATTGCCGCTCTCGAGGCTGAGCGCGGCGAGTAAGATTGCACCTGTTCCTCCTCGATGAGGTCGCGCGTCTCGGCTTCATGCGGCTCCTGGAGACGGCGCGCGAGGCAGGCCGCAAGTACGGCATCACGCTGTTGCTGTTGTTTCAGAGCATCGGCCAGATGCGCGAAACCTATGGCCGGGGCGATGCCGCCAGCAAATGGTTCGAGAGCGCGAGTTGGATTAGCTTCGCGGAAGTGAATGATCCGGAGACGGCCGACTACATCTCGAAGCGCTGCGGCACGACCACGGTCGAGATCGACCAGGTCAGCCGGTCGTCGCAGGCGTCGGGTTCGTCGCGCACGCGATCGAAGCAGCTTGCAGCGCGGCCGCTGATCCAGCCGCATGAAGTGCTGCGGATGCGGGCCGACGAGCAGATCGTCTTCACCGCGGGCAATGCACCGCTTCGTCCCGGCCGCACTTCCTCGGCCCTCCCGGTCGCCCGGCGCCGCTCAACGCCAAACCGTGCCGCCGGCGCTGCGACCACTCCGGCGACCGCCATAGGCAGGAGACGCTTCGTCATGAGCACTCGTCGAGCCCTGCCGGACGCTCGCCGCCCGCTGATCATACCCCCGCGAGAGGAGCGTGACCGCATGCGCGGAGACCGCTTGCGGGCTCTGGCAGTGACCGGCAGGACGCGAGTAGAGCCGCGCCCTGAAGAGGGATCGCCCCCTAACTTATGCAGACGAAGCCCTCGTTTCTCGTCAGTGATGTAAAGAACCCCATGGAGCGAGTTGACGCAGTAGTTTTCGTTACTATATAAATCCTAAGACAACAGAGGAGGCCACTATGCCTCGCGCCCCGCATTCAACTGAGCTCGTGCTTAGTTTCCAGACCGACCCGGATTCCGTCCAGGCCGCATTTCTGCGTCGTGCAATGTCGGCACTCGAACGGATTGCCGCGACAACACCGTCGAAGGCGCTCACGGCGGCTCTCGGCGCGCCGACGGGCGCAGGAACGCTCGCGCAAATCCTCAGCCATCCCGAGTTTATCGGGGAGGCGGTGAGCAACCTCGACCCGATGGTCTCGGCGCTCGCGCGCAATCTCGAGCATCGGAACCAACTGCTCCTGCGTGCCGGCGGCGTCCTTTCCGCCGAAGAAGCCGGCAAAATTGCCGGCATCACCCGCCAAGCGATCGACAAGCGGCGTCGGGGCAACGCGATCCTTGGCGTCCGGGAGGGAAGCGACTGGAAATATCCAGCCTGCCAGTTCCGGGACGGAGAGGTTTTGCCGGGGATAGCCGAGGTCGTTCGCGGTCTCGCAGACCAAGGCGCCTGGGCTACGCTCGATTTCCTGCTTGCGCAGGATAGCGCGCTCGGCGGCCGGTCGCCGTTGGAGGCTTTGCGCCAGGGTGATCTCGGCGCGGTCGAGCGGCTAGTCCGCGCCAATACCGGCGACGGCTTCGCCTGATGGTCCCGCCGGTGCGAGGACCGTCCGGGGCGGCGGTGCCGCCGCCCGATTGGTTGAAGGATGCGAACTTACCGATCACGACCATTCCGGCCGGATCGGTGTTGCATCGGATTCACCGATCGAACTTTGATCCGGTGTTTTTCGGACCGGGAGCCGGCCACGATCCAATTTATCGATTCGATAGCGCAAGTGGACGATTCGGCGTGCTCTATATCGGCCACGCCTTCGCAGGCGCGTTCGCCGAGACGATCCTGCTCAACCCGCAACGGCTGATGGTTGCAGAACGCGAAATTGTCACCCGGTCGGTAACGGCGCTCACCAGCCGGACGGCTCTGCGCATGGTGACGATGCACGGCGCCGGGCTGCAGATCCTCGGCACGGATAATTCAATCTCCACCGGCCCCTATGAGCCATGCGGCGCATGGGCCGATGCGCTCTGGGATCATCCGGAGGAGCCGGACGGGATTGCCTATCTGTCCCGGCATGATCCCAGCGAGGTCTGCTACGCGGTCTTCGAGCGCAAACCGATCGCCTTCGAGGCGAAGGCGACGCATCCCCTGTCTGCCATGCAAAGCGACGTCGCGCAGCTGCTCCACCGTTATGGCAAGTCCCTTTCTGCTGACGTGTAAAGCTACGGCAACTGCGGGAAGTATCAGCGGTGCGCGGTCATGATCGGCGGCTACGTCCGCTTCGGCGAACCATGCTGTTTTTCAGCGGATTCAACGCGCGAAGCTATTGCCCCCTATCATCGTCCCAAGACCGAGCGAGGCAAAGGCCTCGATGTAAAGACGAACGTGTCAGAGGGGGTATCGTCGGCGGGATCAAAGCCTGGGTCAAACATCTAGATCCTTGCTCTCCGAATTATTCATGCGTGCATCGGCTCGGAACGCTTCCATACCAATCTTGTGAAGCTCACGGTACTGCGCAGTATCTGGCGGGATCCGGCTGGCTTCGATCAAGGCGCCGAGCAGGAACGCGCGATCGGCTTTTCTCAAGCCAGCCTTGATGATCAATCCGCCGAAGATCATCTTTTCGCGCGTTTCGTGCTTGCGATCTTTTATCATGTCGCGCTGCTGCCTGCGTTCGAGAAGCATAATCCGCTGATCTAGCCTCTTAAGTGGATGCGCCCGTTTTCCTTTTTTCGCCGTCGCGAAATCGCTCTGTGATTTCGGCGAGAACCTCATTGAGCTCGGCGTCCGAAATGTCCAGTTCCGCGAGACCTGCCCTCCGTGCCGCGCTAGCGAAACGTTCATTGGCCTTGGCGACCATGTTCTTGCGCTTCTCCCTGAGCTGCTCGATCTCGGAAGTCGTGGTTCTTGCACGCATGCCTGTCCTTTCTTTCATCAGGATCAATTCTGATGGCATCTTTTATACTGCATTAAATACGGTAGTCAAATGGACTGAAATAGTATAGGAAAGTGGAATTCATCCTGGGAAAATTACTCTTTTTCAGGCTTTTCGCCAAGGTATCTCGATATCTGCATGGTGCCGAGGTGCCAGAAAGGATAGAGTCAAATTTGGCTATTATGTTTTTGAGAGCGAAATTGATCAGCCGCGGAGCGGGACAGAGCATTGTCTCGGCTGCAGCCTATCGTCATCGGACCAAGATGATGGATGAGCAGGTGGGGATTAAGTTCCGCTACCCGGCAAGGGCGGACGAACTTATCCATGAGGAACTCGCTCTGCCCGACGATACGCCGGCATGGTTGCGAATTTTAATTGACGGACGATCGGTTGCTGGCGCCAGCGAAGCGCTCTGGAATGCTGTCGATTGTTTCGAGACCCGGCGTGATGCACAGTTGGCCCGCGAGCTCATCCTTGCACTTCCAAACGAACTCAGCACCAAGGAGAATATCGCCCTCGTACGCGACTTCGTTCGCAAGAACCTGTTGTCGCGCGGAATGGTGGCAGACTGGGTCTATCACGACAAGAAGGGCAATCCGCACGTCCACGTTATGACCACGCTGCGTCCGCTGACCGCGGAAGGGTTTGGGCCCAAGCTAGTCGCTATCGTCGACGACAGGGGCGAGCCATTGCGGCTCAAAACCCCCGATAAGCCGAAAGGAATAATTATTTACCGTCGGTGGGCGGGCAACAAGGAAACGATGGAGGAGTGGAAGCTTGCCTGGGCTCAAACGGTAACGCACCATCTGGCACTTGCCGGTCACGATATCCGCATAGACGGCCGCTCCTATGAGGAGCAGGGGTTGCGGGGAGTGGGGCAGCACAATCTCGGTCCTGCCCGCACGGCGCTTCTACGCAAAGGTGCCGATGTCCATTTCGCCCCTGCGGCATTGGCGCAGCGTTACGAGACTGCGGATCGCCTCGCTGCCGATCCCGGTCTATTGCTTCGGCAACTCAGCAACGAGCGTTCGACTTTCGACGAAACCGAGATCGCTCGTGCCCTGCACCGCCACGTTGATGATCCAATCGCCTTTGCCAACATCCGCGCGAAACTGATGGCGTCGGATGATTTGGTAATGCTGCGACCGCAGCAGGTCAGTGCGGAAACTGGTGGGGTCAAGCTGCCGGCAGTCTTCACGACGCGCGCGACGATCAGAACCGAATTCCACATGGCGCGCTCGGCATTGAATCTCTCCAACATCGGTGGCTTCGCGGTATCGCCATCTCAAGTTGATGCTGCGATCGTTGAGATTGAGGCAGCGCCAAACAAGGCCATTTGCCTCGATGCTGAGCAGGTCGATGCGGTTCGACATATCACGGCCGATAGCGGCATTGCCGCAGTCGTTGGTATCGCGGGCGCTGGCAAATCGACATTGCTGAGTGTGGCACGTATCGCCTGGGAAGGAGATGGCAGGCGTGTCCTCGGAGCAGCGCTTGCCGGCAAGGCGGCGGAGGCATTGACTGGTAGTTCCGGGATCCGTTCTCGTACGATTGCCGCTTGGGAGCTTGCCTGGAAAAACAACCATGACCTCCTGCAGAAGGGCGACGTGTTGGTTCTAGACGAGGCTGGCATGGTCTCATCGGAACAGATGGCGCGTCTTCTCAAACGCGTAGAGGATGCCGGCGCGAAAGCGGTTCTTGTCGGCGACGCGATGCAACTTCAGCCGATCCAGGCGGGGGCTTCCTTCCGCGTCATCGTCGAGCGCATAGGCTTTGCCGAATTGGTCGGCGTTCGCCGCCAGAGACACGAATGGGCGCGAGAGGCGTCCCGTTTGTTTGCCCGTGGAAATGTTGAGGAAGCCTTGAACGCCTATAGCGCCCATGGCCATGTCCTCGAAAGTGAAACGCGTAATGATGCGGTTCAACGCATCGTATCCGACTGGGCGAGCGCTCGCCTCGATGCCATTGCCAAGGCGCAGGTCGAAGGTCGTAAGTTGCGTGGCGACGAGTTGATGGTTCTCGCCCACACCAACAGTGACGTGAGACGCCTCAACGACGCGATCCGTGCGGTCATGTCACAACAGGATGCGCTTGGCGAAGGCAGGTCCTTTCGCACAGAGCGCGGCATACGTGAGTTTAGCAAGGGAGACCGGATCATTTTCCTGGAAAATGCGCGATTCGTCGAACCCAAGGCCTCTCACCTCGCTGTTCAGCATGTCAAAAACGGCATGTTTGGAACGGTCGTATCGACGGCGGGTCGAAGAGGGGAACCATTTCTTTTCGTTCGGTTGGACAGTGGACGGGATGTCATGTTCGCGGAAGACACTTATCGCAATGTCGACCATGGCTACGCCGCGACGATTCACAAGAGCCAAGGATCGACCTTCGATCGCACTTTCGTGCTGGCAACCGGCATGATGGACCGGCACCTGACATATGTTGCCATGACGCGTCATCGCGAGCGTGTCGATCTTTATGCGGCAAGGGAAGATTTTCAGCCAAAGTTCGAACGGGGCAAGACGGCGCGCGTCGAGCATGCCGCGGGCATTAGCGGCGAGCTTGTTGAAATCGGGCTTGCGAATTTTCGCAAGCGGGACGACTCCGGTCCTTCTCCTTATGTTGACGTCAGAACGAACGATGGAACCACGCATCGCCTTTGGGGCGTCAATCTGCCCAAGGCGATTGAGGAGGCCGGCGTCGGGGTCGGCGATACAGTGGCCATGCGCAAGGAGGGAACTGAAAAAGTTACCGTTAAAGTCCCCGTTGTTGATGAGGAAACGGGAGCGAGGCATTTTGAGGATCGCGTTGTCGACCGCAACATTTGGACGGCATATTCAATTGATAAGGCCGAGGCTCGGATGGAGCAACTTGCCGCCGAACATCGCCCCCCGACGCTCTTTGCGCAACTGATTGAACGGCTGTCGCGCCCTGGCGAAAAGACGACGACGCTCGATTTCGAAAACGAGGCGTCTTATCGATCCGCCGCTTTCGATTTCGCACGGCGGCGCGGCATCGACACTATCGCGGAGTATGGTTACGCCGTCGAGGCACAGGTGGAGCGCCTATCCAATTGGTTCACCGTACAAAGTGATCATGTGGCGCGGCTCTGGCAACGGGCGAACGTGCCCTTCGGGGTCGCAGTCGAAACTTCAGGGCGGAATGCTGCTATTCACGCAACACGCGATAAAGACGCCTTGCCCGCTCCGACGGCGGATGCTTCCGATCTACTACCCGCGGTGAACTCCCTTACCCAATCGATTGCAGAAGAGGCGCGTCTCGCCCAACTCGCATCTCCTGCAATGTTGCCGGCGGTCACGAAATTCAATGCAAGCCTCGACGAGGAGGCGCGAATGCGTGTGACCGAGACTGAGCACTACAAACAGGTGAGAGCAGCACTCGCCGCGACTGGATCCGTGATCTGGCGCGATCCCGCAACAGCTGTGAGGATGATCGAAGATCTGGTGATCAAGCTGCTCGACCCTGAGCGTGTTGCACGTGCCGTTGCCACAGAGCCAACGGCCTATGGTCCTTTGCGCGGTAGCGGCAGGATGATCGATAGGCTGCTCGCTGGTGGCCGGGAGCGCAGGAAAGCATTGCAGGCGGCTAACGCGGTTGGTGCCGACATTCACTCTCTTGGTCGATATTACTTGAGCGCCTTTGAGACCGAAAAATCGGCGGTCATGATAGAGCGGGAACGGATGGCCATAGCTATTCCAGGGCTGACGAGAATTGCCCAGAATGAGCTGCGGCACATCACGTCCGAGACGAAGAAGAACCCGCGCGAGCTGGCACGATTGGTCCAGTCGTTGTCACCAGATGTCCGCCAGGAATTTTCTGTGGTCAGTAAGGCACTTGATGCTCGCTTTGGACCGGGTGCAATTTTGCGCAACGAGGCTGATGTTGCCAACATGGTCTCGAAGTCTCAGCAAACGGTTTTCAAAGCCATGCTTAGTCAATTGCGCACAGTCCAACGTGCCGTCGCTTTAGATAGGGCAGAAGAGATTATCGCCGAGCGCCAACGTCGAACGATTAACCGCGCCCGTGGTGTTGATCGCTGAGAACGTCCAAAGATTCCAAAGGAAAACGGCAGGCTTATACCCGGATGCGTTGTCTAGGAGCTTTTTTGGACAATCCAACGAAAGCGAAGATACGGGTTTTGGGGCTGGTAATGAGTAGTGGCGAGATAGCGACAGCGATCCTTTCGATCGATCGGCATGCCGCGTTGCGTGTAATTCCAGGTGAGTGCGGACAGCCGCCGTTCGATGGTCGACACAGAGTTGGCCTTCATACCACGTTCGGCGGTGCCGGACGTACGAGCGGTGATGTAGAGGCCGACGATTTGTGGATCGGCTGAAAGGGGCGTCAGGTTCGAGCGCCGACACCAGGCGGAAAAATGCTCCTAGTCGCTGGCATAGGCTTTGCGCGTGTTGGCGGAGCTGGCCGCCTCGACGTAAGTGCGGGCGCGGTCGGTGAGTTCTTGCAGGTGCGCGGGTAGGCTGGATGTCGGCTGCGCGGCGGGGGAGGGGAGGTAATCGGTTCGATCATCCTCGCGCTCCGTGTCGCTGGTCATCACGCTGCCTCGATATCGGTTTGGGAAAAGTCGTTGCCGATAAAGAGCAGGGCTTCATCGGCGCGTCTGGCCAGAGCATAGGAAAAGCAATCGGCAAAATTCAGGCTGGCCGGATGGCGGCCCTTGCCATAGGTCAGCCAGGCTTGCGTTGCCAGATCCACCAGGTCGGCGTCGACCGGAATAATCTCCGCTTCGATTTTCGTCAGCCAAAGGTCGATCTCGGCCAGGGTGTGTTCACCGCGCCGACTGATGAGAACCATGCGGGCCTCGAGCACGCAAGTCGCAGGCACCAGACGGATCGGATCAGCGACCAGCGAGCGTTCTAACCGCAAAGCCTCAGGCTCGTTGCGTAGTATCGCGACGATGGCGGAGGTATCGATCACCATCAGTTCGGAATTCCGTGCTCGTCATAGCCGACGATGTCCTCATCGCTGCGATTGTCGAGGTCCGGCAATCGCGCCACCCGTTCGCGGATGGCGCGCAAGTCGCCAAGCAGGCGCTCCTGCGCCACATCACCGTATCCCAGGCGATGTAGGCGTTCGGTGAGGGCCTGATGAATGGCGGCGGTCTTGCTGATGCCCTGACGGCGGGCGAGTTCGTCGGCAAGCGCGACGGTGGCCGGGTTTTTGATGTTAAGAGACATGGGAGACTCCGATATTCTACCTTTTTATCGATTTCTACCGTGAAGGCGGCGCTGTGTCAAATACGTCCGATGAGGCGATATCGGACATAATTACTCGGCGACAGGCCGATGCGGCTGCGGTCGAAAGGGTGTCGTGGATCGAAAGCTTGCGTGGCCTTCCATGGCCGGCGACCGGAAAGATCAATGCAACATCATGAGGATAAACCTTCTGATGCTTGGGAATACCGACAGCCCAGGTGAGATTGCGTGCACTGAGCCCCTGGCGAAACGCTGCCGACAGACCATAGCCAGCATCGGCAAGCACGGTACCAAACCGCACACCCGCGGCAATCAGCCGATCGATCTCGCTGAGTGCGATCTTCGGTTTGGTGCGGGATAGCCGCATCTCCTCGGGAACATCAGCCTCAGCCATCCGATCCTGATCGCTGGTCCAACTCTCGGGCAGGAACAGCCGTAAGCCCACTGGGACGGGAACATTGCCTCGATCGCCTACGATTTCGACATCTCAGGCGAGGTCTCAACGCCAAAGCCCCGTCTATCGCCTCTCCGCCAAGAGCCCACGTGGCAACGCGTCAAGATCGGCGGCATCTGGAAAAGAATCAGAATGGAGGCGACTATTTCACTCTCTCCGTCAATACTGGCTATGGAAGGCTTAACGCCAACCTTGGTCGCTGTCCCGGTCAGGATGACGAAGAGTCGATGGCGGTCATACCCTGGGAATGACCACAATACTCGCAGTGCCCCAGCCGTCGGCCGGGGTGCCGTGAACTCAAGTGCGCTTCGATCCTCGAGCGAGCGCTTGGTTTGCCTTATCAAGGCAGATGGCGGCGCCTGCCAATAATATCGCGCAGGTCGAAGAGAAAATGGTGCCGCGCCAAATGCTATCCATGCCGACATCTAGCTGTAGAAATTGCAGGATAGCGCCGATGAAAAAGAAAATCGCGCAAAACCCTAATATCAGAATCAGGCCGTTCAGCACAAAGTTGATCTGTTTCATGTTGCTCGCTCACCTTCCAAAAAGGTGCCGGGTAAAACGGCTTCAACAAGATATAGTAGTTGCTTCCAGCCGGTTTTCCAAGTTGCGGTTCAGACGTCATTCCTCGGTGAGTACTCCAACAAGCGAAACAACCCGCCTTCAGCCCGGGGCGAAAGCAGCAACATTCTCGTTATCAGATCGCGTCCTTCCGTCGTCGCGATGTAAGCGATGTGGTCGTCGACCATACAGGCGGTAACATTGGGAGAGCCGCCGACAAATCAGGCTAAAATTCTACTGATCCTGAGCGATTCCACTGAATTAGGATGCGCTATTATTGTTGCATAACAAGGACATGTAGTCCTTTCAATTAAGAAGAGCGACAGGCAGTTTCCTTTTGCTGATGCTGGATGTTTGGTTTCCCGGCCAAGCAAGCATCTCGACATCAGCAGCTATTCCGCGCGATAAGGTCGGAGACGATAAGCGAACGAGAAAGCGATGAGGCCAAGTCTTCCTACCCTTCTGAGCATCAATGGCGGCTATGTCGACACCGCCGGCTTTCTTGCCCTGCACGGCCTGTTCACGGCGCATGTGACGGGTAATTTCGTCACGCTCGGCGCTTCCCTGGCGCTCGGAACCTCTGGCGCTTTGGCTAAGCTTCTCGCGCTGCCGGTTTTCTGCGTTATTGTCATTCTCGCCCGTCTCATTGGTAGCGATCTCTCGCGGCGCAATCTGCCGACGCTGCAGATCATCCTTACGCTGAAATTGCTGCTACTTGTGTTTGCCGCGATCCTGGCCATGCGCTTCGGCCTGTTCGGCGACGGGGACGGTTGGAAGCCGCTTCTAACGGGGATGACGCTTGTGGCGGCCATGGCCATCCAGACGACGGCACATCGCATTCATCTCGGCTCGACGCCACCGACCACCATGATGACGGGCACGACAACGCAGATTATGATCGATATCGCCGACCTGCTCCATGGTGCCAAGCCGGAAGAAAAGGCGGCGATGAAGGCGCGGCTTCGCCGCATGGGCGTCTCGGTTGGCGGCTTTGCCTTCGGCTGTGCGCTGGCTGCGGCCCTTTTTCTGTTTGTCGGCATGGCCTGTTTCCTTCTGCCTCCGGTGCTGGCGCTTGCCGGAATTCTCATGCATGCCGGCAAGGCGGAGGTGAAGCCGGCTTAGGTTTTCGCCTCAGCCCGTTCTCGATACTGCCAATCTTGCTCCTTCCTCCCGCCTTGCAAGTCGGCTACAGCTCTCTAAGTGTACGCGTCGGATCGAACCGGTCCGCCGCGTTTGAGGCGGCAAGTCCTTGTGAGTTAAGAAGGGATGGTCATGGCAGGAGAAACGGTGCTTGTGGTCGGCGGAGCCGGATATATCGGTTCGCACACTTGTCTGGATCTGGCGAACAAGGGGTTCAAGCCTGTCGTTTACGACAATTTCTCCAATGGTCATCGCGAGTTCGTCAAATGGGGTCCGGCCGAGGAAGGCGATATCCGCGATCGCGCCCGTCTCGATGAGGTGCTGGCCAAACACAAACCTACCGCCATCCTGCATTTCGCCGCGCTGATCGAGGTCGGCGAGTCGGTCAAGGATCCGGTTTCTTTCTATGAAAACAACGTTATCGGCACGCTGACCCTGCTGTCAGCAGCCCAGGCGGCCGGTGTGAAGGCTTTCGTCTTCTCCTCGACCTGTGCAACATACGGTCTGCCGCAGAGCGTGCCGTTGGACGAGAGCCACCAGCAGGTGCCGATCAACCCTTACGGCCGTACGAAATATATCGTCGAGCAGGCGCTCGCCGATTACGACCAGTACAAGGGGCTGCGCTCCGTCATTCTGCGCTATTTCAATGCTGCCGGCGCCGATTTCGAGGGGCGCATCGGTGAGTGGCATACGCCGGAAACCCATGCTATCCCGCTCGCTATCGATGCCGCCCTCGGTCGCCGCCAGGGCTTCAAGGTCTTTGGCAGCGATTATGACACGCGCGATGGCACCTGCGTGCGCGATTACATCCATGTGCTCGATCTCGCCGATGCCCATGTCCGCGCCGTGGAATATCTGCTTGATGGCGGCGATTCCGTCGCGCTCAATCTCGGCACGGGCACGGGAACGACGGTGAAGGAACTGCTGGGCACGATCGAGACAGTGTCCAATCGGCCGTTCCCGGTCGAGTATGTGGGCCGCCGAGAGGGCGATTCGACGACGCTGGTCGCCAATAACGACAAGGCGCGCGATATCCTCGGCTGGTCGCCGCAATATGATCTGACCGAGATCATCCAATCCGCCTGGAATTGGCATGCCAAGTCCAACCAGCACTGAACGGCGTTCCTCAGTTGTTGGGGGCAAACGCCCGAACGTCCTGCTGATTTCGGCCGACCAGTGGCGCGGAGATTGCCTTTCCGCCGTCGGGCATCAATGCGTGAAGACGCCGAACGTCGACGCGCTGGCAGAGGAAGGCGTCCTGTTCCGGCGGCATTATGCCGGAACGGCCCCCTGTTCGCCGGCGCGCGCGACGCTCTATACCGGCCTCTATCAAATGAACCATCGTGTTTGCCGCAATGGTTCACCGCTGGACGTGCGTTTCGACAATATCGCGCTTGCCGCACGCCGGGCCGGCTACGAGCCGACGCTGTTCGGCTATACGGATACGGCGCCGGATCCGCGCAGCCGAGATCCCCACGATCCGCATCTGACGACTTACGAAGGCGTGCTGCCCGGCTTTACGGCGCGGCAGCTTCTGCCCGAGCACGAGAAGCAGTGGCTCTCCTGGCTGCGGTCGCGCGGCCATGCCGATGCCGTCAGCCGCGATATTCATATTCCGGTCGGCGCCGAGCCCGGTGAGATTTCCAGCAATGCGCCTGCCTATTCCAGGGACGAGACGCAGACGGCCTTTTTAGCGGGTGAGTTCATCCGCTGGCTCGGAGAGCAGGATCAGCCCTGGTTCGCGCATGTTTCCTTCCTGCGGCCGCATCCGCCTTTCTCGGTGCCGGAGCCTTATAACCGCATGTTTTCGGCCGCCGACGGCCCGGCTTTTGCGCGCGCGGCCGATCGCGAGACGGAGATGGCGTCGCATCCGCTGCTTGCCTTCGGCCTGCCGCTGATCGGCAAAGGCGGCTTCATCTATGGCGGCAAGGGCTCCATCGATGAGTGGACGTCCGAGGATTTTGCGGCCATCCGCGCGATTTACTACGGCATGATCGCCGAGGTCGACGCGCAGCTTGGCCGGATCTGGCAAGCATTGAAGGATGCCGGTGCCTGGGACAATACGGTGATTGTCCTTACATCAGACCATGCGGAGATGATGGGCGATCACTGGATGCTCGGGAAGGGCGGTTTCTTCGATGGCAGCTATCATGTTCCGCTCGTCATTCGCGATCCCGGTCAACCCGCAATGCATGGCCGACAGGTAGAGCGTTTCACCAGTGCCGCGGATATTTTCCCGAGCCTATGCGACCGGCTTGGCATCGCGCCGGCAAACCATGTCGATGGCGAAAGCCTGTTGCCGTTCCTTGCAGGGTCCGAACCGGAAAACAGGCGCGATGCGGCTTTTTGGGAGTTCGATTTCCGCGATATCGCCGAGGGTATTCCGGAGGGGCATTTCGGCTTGCGGTCCAATGCCTGCAATCTGGCTGTTATGCGCGACGAGCGATTCAAATACGTCCATTGCGCCGGGCTTCCGCCGCTGCTCTTTGACCTTGAGAAGGATCCGGCGGAGCTGTCCAACGTCGCCGAAGACGGCGCCTATCTGGCGATCAGGCTTGCCTATGCGGAAAAGCTCCTTTCTCTTCGGGCGGAGCATTTGGACCAGACGCTCGCTTATACGGAGCTGACGGAAAAAGGGCCGGTTTCGCGTCGGCCCTGATCGGCTTCTGTCATTTACTTTTATGCAATTCCGGACGGAAAATCGTTGCGCCCTTTTCCTGGCATTGCTCTTTAGGCGAACGAGCCGAGATAGTTCATCTTGCCGACGGACAGCCCACGGCTGCGCAGGATGTCATGCGCCGTCGTCACGTGGAAGAAGAAGTTCGGCAGCGCGAATTTCGCCAGGTAATCTTCGCCTTTGAAGGTGATCTTGTTGCCTCCCGGCGAGATCGTCACCTCCCGCGTCTCGCTGCCTTCCATCGTAACCGAGGTGATCGTTGCCAGGAAATCCTGCGTTTTCTTCAGACGTTCGCGCAGGTCTGCGACGGTAACTTCATTGTCCTCGAAGCGTGGCGCATCGATGCCGGCAAGACGGGCGATGGCGAGCTTCGCCGTATCGGAGGCCCGCTGGTACTGGCCGGAGAGCGGCAGCATGTCGTCGATCAGGCGCGCGGAAACGAGTTCTTCCGCCGCAATGCCTTTTTCCGCCGCATAGGCTTCGACCTTGTCGAGATAGGCCGAAAGGTTTTGCAGGCCGCGTTGAAAGATCGGGACCGAGAAACTGTACATCGAGGGCATGCTTATTCTCCATTGCGGGCCGCGGCGCGGCCGGTTGGTTCGCCGACATTCTATTCCGTTCCCATGTCGATGGAATAACCGTTCCACGGTGCCGGCGCCCGTATGTAGGTTTGATCTTCCCATCTTGCAGCGGTAGCGACGAGAAAACTCGTCTTTCCCGGTCCGGCGATGCGCCCAGATTTTGCTGTTGACCTTTGTTCTGAAAAATGGAATGAATATTCCGCATAATGAATTTTACGGTTTGTTTGTTCCGTTTTCGATGTGGCCGCCATGGGAGTGGCGGCTGAATTGAATAGAGGCCCCGCAGTCGAGACTGGGGGCTCCGGCATTTAGGAGGGGTGTGGCCGGGCACCTTATCTGGGAGGAAAACATGAAGAAATTTATCCTTGGCTCTGCGATGGCTCTCCTGCTGTCGACCGCTGCCCACGCCCAAACCATCGGCGTTTCGATGGCTCTATTCGACGACAATTTCCTGACCGTTCTGCGCAACGGTATGCAGGACTACGCCAAGGACAAGGGTGTGACGCTGCAGGTCGAAGATGCCCAGAACGACATCGCCAAGCAGCAAAGCCAGATCCAGAACTTCATCGCCAGTAAGGTCGATGCCATCATCGTGAACCCGGTCGATACCGACGCGACGGCTGCGATTTCCAAGCTCGCCGCCGATGCCAAGATCCCGCTCGTCTACGTCAACCGCGAGCCGGCAAACGTCGACAGCCTTCCGGATAAGCAGGCCTTCGTCGCCTCCAACGAGCAGGAATCCGGTACGCTGGAAGCCAAGGAAGTCTGCCGCTTGCTGGGTGGCAAGGGCAAGGCCGTCATTATGATGGGCGAGCTTTCCAACCAGGCTGCCCGCATGCGCACCAAGGACGTCCATGATGTCGTGGCGACCGATGAGTGCAAGGGCATCAAGATCGTTCAGGAGCAGACCGCCAACTGGCAGCGTACCCAGGGTGCCGATCTGATGACCAACTGGCTTTCCAGCGGCATCGAATTCGATGCCGTGATCTCCAACAACGACGAAATGGCTATCGGCGCCATCCAAGCGCTGAAGGCGGCCGGCAAGCCGCTCGACAAGATCATCGTTGCCGGCGTCGACGCTACGCAGGATGCGCTTGCCGCCATGCAGGCCGGCGACCTGAAGGTCACCGTGTTCCAGGATGCTGCAGGCCAGGGCAAGGGTGCCGTGGACGCCGCGCTCAAGCTCGCCAAGGGCGATAAGATCGAGAAGAAGGTCTACATCCCCTTCCAGCTCGTCACGCCGGCCAACGTCAAGGACTTCGTCAAGAAGAACTGAGGACGAAATGATCGACGGATGCGGGCTCGAAAGCCCGCATCCTTTGAAATCCGATCTGCCCGGGAGGGAAAAATGGTTGTGAGCCCATCCACCATGGCGGCGGTGCGCGCCAGCGGCGTTGTTCCCAATGCCGCCTATCTGCTGAGCGCCGAAGGCATCCGCAAGGAATTTCCCGGCGTAGTCGCCCTCGACGACGTTTCCTTCCGCCTGAAGCGTGGAACGGTGCATGCGCTGATGGGCGAAAACGGCGCGGGCAAGTCGACGCTGATGAAAATCCTTGCCGGCATTTATATCCCCGATCAGGGCGAGGTGCGCCTCAAGGGTGTCGAAATCCGGCTGAAGTCACCGCTCGACGCACTGGAAAACGGCATCGCCATGATTCATCAGGAATTGAACCTGATGCCCTTCATGACGGTTTCGGAGAATATATGGATCCGCCGCGAGCCGAAGAACCGTTTTGGCCTCGTCGACCATGCGGAAATGAGCCGCAAGACCGAGGAGCTCTTCCGGCGCCTCAACATTTCCATCGATCCTGAAATCCAGGTGCGCGAGCTTTCGGTCGCGAGCCGGCAGATGGTCGAAATCGCCAAGGCGGTTTCTTATAATTCCGACGTGCTGATCATGGATGAGCCGACCTCGGCGCTCACCGAGCGCGAGGTGGAGCACCTCTTCCAGATCATCCGCGACCTGCGTGCCCAGGGCATCGGCATCGTCTACATCACTCACAAGATGAATGAGCTGTTCGAGATCGCCGACGAATTCTCGGTGTTCCGCGACGGCAAATATATCGGCACCCATGCTTCCACCGACGTGACCCGCGACGACATCATCCGCATGATGGTCGGCCGCGAGATCACGCAGATGTTCCCGAAGGAGGAGGTGCCGATCGGCGACACCGTGTTGTCGGTCAAGGATTTGAGCCTCGACGGCGTCTTCTCCAACGTGTCCTTCGACGTCAAGGCCGGCGAAATTCTCGGCGTGGCCGGGCTTGTCGGATCGGGCCGGTCCAATGTCGCCGAGACCATCTTTGGCGTGACGCCGGCCTCGTCCGGCACGATCGAACTTTTCGGCAAGAAGACCGAGATTTCCTCGCCGGCCGCCGCCATCCGTCAAGGCATGGCCTTCCTGACGGAGGACCGCAAGGATACGGGCTGTCTTCTCATCCTCAGCGTGCTGGAGAATATGCAGGTGGCCGTGCTGCACGACAAGTTCGTGCGCGGCGGCTTCGTGCAGGAGGGCGCGATCGAAGAGGCCTGCGAGGAAATGGCCAGGAAGTTGCGCGTCAAGACGCCGAACCTCGACGAACGCATCGAAAATCTATCCGGCGGCAATCAGCAGAAGGCGCTGATCGGCCGGTGGATGCTCACCAATCCCCGCATTCTGATCCTGGACGAGCCGACGCGCGGCATCGATGTCGGCGCCAAGGCCGAGATCCATCGTCTCGTTACCGAGATGGCGCGCAACGGCGTCGCCGTGATCATGATCTCGTCGGAAATGCCCGAGGTGCTCGGCATGAGCGACCGCATCATGGTCATGCACGAGGGACGTGTCACCGGATTCCTGGATCGTGCGGACGCAACTCAAGTGAAGGTGATGGAGCTGGCAGCGCAGTGACGCCGCCAATCATCGCAAGGGAGGACTGAACCATGGTTAGCAAAGTTGCAGAGGCGACCGCCCCGGCAGTCACACGGCCAAGACGTCGCCGCGTGCCGCCTGAACTCGGCATCTTCCTGGTGCTGATCGGCATCGCGCTCCTCTGCGAGATCCTCGGCTGGATCTTCGTCGGACAGAGCTTCCTGATGAACCTGCAGCGCCTCAAGATCATGATCCTTCAGGTCTCGGTTATCGGCATCATTTCGGTCGGCGTGACGCAGGTCATCATCACAGGCGGCATCGATCTGTCGTCGGGCTCCGTAGTCGGCCTGACGGCCATGGTTGCCGCGAGCTTTGCCCAGTCGTCGACATGGGCGCGGGCCGTCTATCCCGCACTGACCGACATGCCCTTCTTCGTGCCGATCGGCATCGGCCTGCTGATCGGTCTTCTTGCCGGCTACATCAACGGGCAGCTGATCACCAAGACCAAGATTCCGCCGTTCATCGCGACACTTGGCATGATGGTCTCGGCCCGCGGCCTGTCGAAGCTCTACACCAAGGGCCAGCCGATTTCGGGCCTCACCGACCAGTTCAATTTCATCGGTTCCGGCATCTGGCCTGTCATCGTCTTCCTGATCATCGCAATCGCCTTCCACATCGTGCTGCGCTACACGCGCTACGGCAAGTTCACCTATGCGATCGGCGCCAATGTGCAGGCGGCGCGCGTCTCGGGCATCAATGTCGAGGCGCATCTGGTCAAGGTCTATGCGATTGCCGGGCTTCTGGCGGGCCTTGCCGGCATCATCACCGCCGCCCGCGTGCAGACGGCGCAGGCCGGCATGGGCGTCAACTATGAGCTGGATGCGATCGCGGCTGCGGTCATCGGAGGCACGTCGCTGACCGGCGGCGTCGGCCGCATCGCCGGCACGGTGATCGGCACCGTCATCCTCGGTGTCATGATCTCCGGCTTCACCTTCCTCAACGTCGATGCCTATTACCAGGAAATCGCCAAGGGCTTCATCATCGTCGCGGCCGTTGCCATCGACGTTTACCGCCAGAAGAAGCGGGCCAAGCGCTGAATGCCCGACACATCATCAGCGTTGTAAAGCATGCTTTCAAGGCGGGGTATTTGCCCCGCCTTTTTCCATTCGAATATGCAGTTCCATGCAAATGCAAATTTTTTTCATTTTGGTATGGCGAATCCTGTCAGCTTTTCTATTCTGGCCGCTTTCCATTCGCTCACCCGAGCGCTTCATCCGGGATAGACAATGCAAGCCGTATTCGATGGTCACAACGACGTTCTCCTGAGGCTCTGGCATCACGCGCGCGACGGCGCCGATCCGGTTGCCGAATTCCGGGACGGGACGTCTAGCGGCCATATCGATGCGCCCCGCGCGCTGGCCGGGGGCCTAGCTGGGGGCCTCTGCGCTATCTATATTCCGTCGGGCGATCTCGTTTTTGCCGATCCCGATAGCAACGGTCATTATGCGACGCCGCTCGCGGCTCCGCTGGAGCGGGCGCCTTCTCTCGACATCGCGCTGGATATGGCGGCGATCGCGTTGCGGCTCGACCGCGCCGGCGCCTGGAAGCTCTGCCGTTCCACTGCCGAGATCCGCGATTGCATAGAGAAAAGAATTTTCGCGGCTGTGATGCACATGGAAGGCTGCGAAGCGATCGACGCCGATCTCGTCGCACTCGAAACCTTCTATGCAGCCGGCCTGCGCTCGCTCGGCCCGGTCTGGAGCCGCAACAATGTCTTTGCCCATGGTGTGCCCTTCGCCTATCCGAGCTCCCCGGACACAGGACCTGGCCTCACCGACGCCGGCTTTGCACTGATACGCGCCTGCAACCAGCTCGGCATCCTCGTCGATCTCGCCCACATCACCGAGAAAGGCTTCTGGGATGTGGCGAAGACCTCGGATCAGCCGCTGGTCGCGAGCCACTCCAATGCGCATGCGCTGACGCCGGTCGCGCGCAACCTCACCGACAAGCAGCTCGATGCCATCAAGGAGAGCCGCGGCATCGTCGGCCTCAACTATGCGACGGCGATGCTGCGCGACGATGCCCGCTCGGATGCCGATACGCCGCTCGAGGCGATGGTACGGCATGTCGATCATCTCATCAGCCGCCTTGGCATCGATTGCGTGGGCCTCGGATCGGATTTCGATGGCGCCACGATTCCGGCTGAGATCGGCGATGCAGCCGGTAACCAAAAGCTGATTGCCGCTCTTCGGAGCGCTGGTTATGGTGAAGCCGATCTTATAAAGCTGTGCAGGGAGAACTGGCTCCGCGTCCTCGCGTTCGCTTGGAAGGAAGGCAGCCGTTAGAGTGCGTACTGAATATTGCGTAGAGTTTAAAAAAGGGGAATGAAAACAATGATGATGACCAAGATGAACCGCAGTTTGCGCGCACTGTCTGCCGGCGTGGCTCTCTCGCTTCTGCTGATGGCGACGCCGAACGCATATGCTGCGACGCCCAAGGACACTCTGGTCGAGGGTTTTGCCTTCGACGACATTCTGAGCATGGATCCGGCCGAAGCCTATGAACTGTCGGCTGCCGAAATCACCGGCAACACCTATAGCCTGCTGGTCCGTCTCGACATCAACGATACCTCGAAGATCAAGGGTGACCTTGCCGAGAGCTGGTCTGTTTCCGACGATCACCTGACGTACACGTTCAAGCTTAAGCCCGGTCTGAAGTTCGCGTCCGGCAACCCGATTACGGCCGAGGACGTCGCCTGGTCCTTCGAGCGCGTCGTCAAGCTCAACAAGAGCCCGGCCTTCATTCTCACGCAGTTCGGCATCACGGGCGACAACGTCACGGACAAGGCCAAGGCGACCGACGCGAACACCTTCACCTTCACTGTCGACAAGCCCTATGCGCCGAGCTTCGTGCTGAACTGCCTGACGGCAACCGTTGCCGAAGTGGTCGACAAGAAGCTGGTTCTGCAGCATGTGAAGCCGGCAACGCCGACCGCCGACTACAAATATGACAACGACTTCGGCAACAGCTGGCTGAAGACTGGCTTTGCCGGTTCCGGTCCGTTTAAGCTGCGTGAATGGCGCGCCAACGAGGCTGTCGTGCTGGAGCGCAATGACAACTACTATGGCGAAAAGGCGAAGCTGAACCGCGTCATCTATCGCTTCATGAAGGAAAGCTCGGCACAGCGTCTGGCGCTTGAAAACGGCGATATCGATATCGCCCGCAATCTCTCGCCGACCGATCTTGAGGCTGTCGAGAAGAACGCGCAGCTCGCTTCGACCAGCGCGCCGAAGGGCACCATCTACTATATGAGCCTCAACCAGAAGAACGCCAACCTGGCCAAGCCGGAAGTGCAGCAGGCGTTCAAGTATCTGGTCGATTACGATGCCATCGGCAAGACGCTGATCAAGGGTATCGGCGAAATCCACCAGACCTTCGAACCGAAGGGCATGCTTGGCTCGCTCGATGAAAACCCGTTCAAGCTCGACGTCGCCAAGGCCAAGGAACTGCTGGCCAAGGCAGGCCTGCCCAATGGCTTCTCGATCACCATGGACGTGCGCAGCATCGAGCCGGATACGGGTATTGCAACCGCGATCCAGCAGACGCTCGGCCAAGCCGGCATCAAGGTGGAGATCATCCCCGGTGACGGCAAGCAGAAGCTGACGAAGTATCGTGCCCGCAATCACGATATCTACTTCGGCAACTGGGGCCCGGATTATTGGGACCCCCATTCCAACGCCGATACCTTCACCACCAACGACGACAATTCCGATACCAGCAGCAACAAGACGCTGGTCTGGCGCAACACATGGACCACTCCCGAACTGGAGAAGCTCGCCAAGGCTGCGCTCTTCGAAGGCGATGCGGCCAAGCGCGGCGCCATGTATCAGGACATTCAGAAGAAATTTCTGGAAGCAAGCCCCTTCATCATCCTCTATCAGCAGACGGAAGTCGCCGGCTATCGCAAGGATATCAAGGATTTCAAGCTTGGTCCGAGCTTCGACAACAACTTCGTCTGGCCGATCTCCAAGTGATGATCCGGCAGGACTAGATCTTTGAGCACTGTCGAACGGAAAATGCAGGTGCGGCCCAAGAAGGGCCGTGCCGCTCCCTTTTTCATGGGGCTGCTGCGATTCCTCGTCGTGGCCGTCACCACCTATCTGGGTCTTCTGGCCGTCACCTTTTTCATCGGGCGCGTCATACCGATCGATCCGGCGCTGGCGATCGCCGGCGATCACGCGCCGCAGCAGATATTGGAGCGCCTGCGGCGCGAGATGCATCTCGACCAGCCGCTTTATCTGCAATTCTATTATTATCTCGTGAGCGCGCTCAGCGGCGATTTCGGCACGTCGGTGCTGACGACCAATCCGGTCATGGATGACATCAGGCGCGTCTTCCCGGCGACGATGGAGCTTGCGACGGTCGGTACGATCATCGGCGCCGTGTTCGGGGTGCCCTTCGGCGTTCTTGCCGCCGTGCGTCGCAACAGCTTCATCGACCAGATAGTCCGCGTGATCGGCCTCGTCGGCTATTCGGTGCCGGTCTTCTGGCTGGCCATGGTCTCGCTCGTTATCTTCTATGCGAAGCTGAATTGGGTCGCCTATCCCGGCCGCATCGACATCGCTTATGAATATACTTTCACGCCGATCACAGGCTTCTTCCTGCTCGATAGCGCCATGCAGGGGCAATGGGACGTCTTTTGGGACGTGTTTCGCCACATCATCTTGCCAGCATCGCTGCTCGGCTATTTCTCGCTCGCCTATATCAGCCGTATGACCCGCAGTTTCATGCTGAACGAGCTGGGCCAGGAATATATCGTCGCTGCCCGTGCCAAGGGCCTTTCCGAAACACGGGTGATCTGGGGGCATGCGCTGCGCAGTGCCGCTGTCCCGCTGATCACTGTGATCGCGCTTTCCTATGCCGGCCTGCTTGAGGGATCCGTGCTGACGGAGATCGTCTTCTCTTGGCCCGGCATCGGCTTCTACATCACCAGCTCGCTGCGCAACGCCGATATGAACGCCGTTCTTGGCGGCACGATCGTCGTCGGTACCGTGTTCATCGGCATCAATCTGATTTCCGATCTTTTGTATCGGACGCTCGACCCAAGGACCCGACGTAAATGACAGTCGAGACCACCCAACCCAGCTTGAGGGACTGGCTGCTCTCCGATCGGCCGCAGTCGCGCCGGCAGGCGAGGTTAGGGCGTGCCTATGTCACTTGGCGCCAGTTTTCAGCCAATCGCCTGGCCGTCATCGGCCTGCTGATCATTATCGCGCTCGTGCTCGTGGCAGCACTTGCCGATGTCATCGCACCGCATTCGCCCGTTATTGGCGACCTGACCAATGCCTATCTGAAGCCTCCCGGCACGCCGGGCTATCTTCTCGGCACTGACGATCTCGGCCGCGACATCCTTTCGCGCCTCATCTACGGGTCGCGCTGGACGCTTTATATCGTCGTCCTGGTCGCAATCATCTCGGCGCCGATCGGGCTGATCATCGGTATGGTGTCGGGCTATCTTGGCGGCTGGGTAGATGTGATCCTGATGCGCATCACCGACATCTTCCTTGCCTTTCCGAAGCTGGTACTGGCGCTTGCCTTCGCCGGCGCGCTCGGCGCGGGCATCGAGAATGCCGTCATCGCCATCGCCATCACTTCCTGGCCGCCCTATGCGCGCCTGGCGCGGGCCGAGACGATGACGGTGCGGCGTTCGGACTATATCGCCGCGGTGCAGCTCATGGGTGCCTCGCCGCTGCGCATCATCTTCCGGCATGTCATGCCCCTCTGCATCTCCTCTGTGATCGTCCGCGTCACGCTCGACATGGCCGGCGTGATCCTGACGGCCGCCGGCCTCGGGTTCCTAGGGCTCGGCGCGCAGCCGCCGCTGCCGGAATGGGGCGTGATGATCGCAAGCGGCTTCAAATACTATCTCGATCAATGGTGGGTGGCGGCCATGCCTGGCATTGCGATCCTCATCGTCAGCCTCGGCTTCAACCTACTCGGCGACGGCCTGCGCGATGCGCTCGATCCGAAGGAGAGCGGGCAATGACGACGCTTCTGACCGTGGAGAACCTCAGGGTTCGCTATCCGACGCGCACCGGCGTCATCGATGCCGTGCGCGGCGTATCGTTCACGCTCGGCCGCGAGCGGCTCGGCATCGTCGGCGAGAGCGGTTCCGGCAAATCGCAGACCGGCCGTGCCATCATGGGGCTGACGCCGCCGCATGGCATCGTCACCGCCGACAAGCTTGACTTCAGCGGCATCGACCTCCTGTCGATTTCGGCTGGGGAACGCCGGTCGCTGCGCGGCAAGCGCATCGCCATGGTACTGCAGGATCCGAAATATTCGCTCGACCCGGTCATGACCATCGGCAAGCAGATCACCGAGACGCTGCGCACACATGAGAAGATCAGCAAGGCCGAGGCGCGGGACCGTGCCATGGCCATGCTGGAAGCCGTGCAGATCCGCGATCCAGGTCGTGTCTATGACCTGCATCCGCATGAAGTCTCGGGCGGCATGGGCCAGCGCGTCATGATCGCCATGATGCTGATCGCCGGGCCGGAGTTGCTGATTGCCGATGAGCCGACCTCGGCGCTCGACGTTACCGTTCAGCTCGATGTGCTCAAGATCATGGACAAGCTCGTGTCGGAGCGCGGCATGGGGCTGATTTTCGTCTCGCACGACCTGCGGCTGGTATCGTCCTTCTGCGACCGCGTGATCGTCATGTATGCAGGTAAGGTGGTGGAAGAGCTCAAGGCTTCCGAATTGAACAATGCCCAGCACCCCTATACGCGCGGCCTGCTGAACTGCATGCCAGTCATAGGTGAAAACAGGCATCCGCTGCCGGTGCTCGACCGCAAGCCGGAGTGGGCGGCATGACGACAGCGCTCGCAGTTGATGGCCTCAGCGTCGTCTATGATGGCTATTATGCGCTCGATGCCGTCGGCATCGAAGTGAACAAGGGCGAATCCTTCGGTCTGGTCGGCGAGTCCGGCTCCGGCAAATCGACGCTGCTGCGCGCCGTTGCCGGCCTTGCGCCCGTCACCGACGGCAAGATCCAGGTCGGCGGCGAACAGCTGAAGGGCGCCAGGCGCAGCAAGACCTTCTATCGTCAGGTGCAGATGGTGTTTCAGGACCCCTATGGCTCCCTGCATCCGCGTCAGACGATCGACCGGCTGCTGCTGGAGCCTTTGTCGATTCACGGGATCGGCGATACGGAGACCCGTATCGCCAGGGCGCTGGACGAAGTCGGCCTCGGAAAGGGCTTCCGCTTCCGCTATCCGCACCAGCTCTCCGGCGGCCAGCGCCAGCGCGTCGCCATTGCGCGCGCGCTGATCGTCGAACCGTCCATTCTGCTGCTCGACGAGCCGACTTCGGCGCTGGATGCTTCCGTGCAGGCCGAAGTGCTGAACCTTCTCGAGCAGGTGCGCAAGGACCGCCATCTGACCTTCGTGATGGTGAGCCACGATCTCGGCGTCATCACCCATATGTGCGAGCGCCTGGCCGTCATGCGCAACGGTGCGGTCGTCGAGAGGCTGACTGCGAAAGAATTGGCAGCCGGCGATGTCAAGGAAGATTACACGCGCAATCTGATGGTCGCCAGCAAGGGGTTTGTCCGCGCCTGAGGGGGCGACTTTTGCCTAGCGGCGCGTTAACGAATGGGCCGCTTAAACACGACCAATCGTATAGACTATTGACACCTGCCGCAATTCTGTCATGATCTCGTTAATGGCAGTTAACTTTCGTGATCCCGATGAGGGGTCACACGTTAAGTGGAGGCAGGCATGTTTTTCATGGGTGGCATGACCATGGGCTATCTTCATCCGCCGGTTCCGGCGAAACGAGAAGGTGCACGGTCCGCTACTCTTTCTGACGAAAACAGCCGCCGCCAGACCGGATCTGCCGAAGAGCAGACGGCCGATGCCAGCGCCATTGAGCGCAGCTTGATTTGGGCCCGCCGCATTCTTTGCTGAAGTGGCATTGCCGATCTTTCGGGTCCTCGAAATCCAGTGGTTTAATTTTTCTCAGCTGATGCTCTGGACGGAAATTCATCTCTACCTAGTTGATAGAAAATATATGAATATTTGTCCCAGGCTTGGCCTGAGAGACATATAAGAAACGAACGGAGGCGACACATGGCGAATTTGGGTATTTCGAATACGCATGTGAATCAGTTCGGTGGTTCCAAGCGTGCCGCCAAGACGCGGCAGAAGATTCAAACGGCTGTTCATGTCGTCCTGTTTTCGGCTGCATTCCTCTTCGTTGCGGCCATTGTTTGCGGTATCGTTGTTTAAGGCGACGTTTGGCGGGCGGCGGCTTGTTCCGCTGCTGATGTGAGGCCGATGCGGCCCATCTCTTGAAAATTGGCAAGTTTGCGGGTCCGGTCGATCAAGTCTGGCCGTTTTTCTCCTCGTGCAACTTCCGATCTCATTTCATTGGCAAACATTCTCTCCGGCGAAGGCGACAGGGCGCGTCGAGAAGGCGATGAATGCCGTGCCCGACAAGCTCGTCGATGACGAAACCGGATCATCCGGCTGTTCACGCCACCTTTCGCGAAGTCGGCGCGAGATCCGCGCTACATCAAGTCCTAACCGCCTCGTGTGCGGGAGAGCGGCGGCCAGCATACCCATGCGGCCATCTGGGTCGTCATGCCGCTGGCGGAGATGGATCCCGGCGGGATGCCTGGCAATTGCTTCGATATGCTGAACCCCATCAACCATGCACGCGATCGTGATCAGTCCGATACCTATCGTGTAGAGCCCTTTGTGGTTGCTGCTGCTATCTACGGCGAAGGACAATTGACGGGCCGTGGCGGCTGGACCTGGTACACAGGCTCCGCCGGCTCGCTGTATCGCGTCGTTGTCGAAGGCATTCTCGGTATCCGCGTGAAAAACGGCCGGCTCTTCGTCAAGCCGGCCCCCCGCCTTCGAACTGGGACGGCTTTGCGGCGGACATCGAACTGCCGAGCGGAAATTACCGTATTTCCGTCTCAAAAGCGCCCGATGCAGCGACATACTCGGTCACCATCAATGACAGGGCGATCGCCCATCCCGAAGAGGGCTATCCGGTCGGACAGTAGCGTTTTGCACTGTTTCGCTTCGACGATCGGGGCCAAAAGGGGAACTCTTTGGCCCCGATTGCATTTGAGTGTCGGAACAGGAGAGTTTTATGAATTCGAGGGCGAATATGAGCCCGGTGCTGGCACAACGCGTGAGTTTGCCGAAGCCGGTCTCCCAGAGGGATACTCGACTGGATGTTCTCAGGGCCTTGGCTCTGATCATGATCTTCATCAACCATGTGCCGGGGCAGATCTTCGAGGATTTCACGTCGAAGAATTTCGGATTCTCCGACGGCGCCGAGGCTTTCGTGCTGATCTCCGGCATCTCCGTCGGTCTTGCCTACGGAACCAAGTTTCTTCCGGGCAGTCGGCTGACAATGGCTTGGAAAGCGGTCAGGCGCGCCTTCACGCTCTATACCGCGCATATGATCACAACCTTCGTGACGCTGGTACTCTTCATTTCCGGCGCGTGGATTTTCCACCAAAAGGGCTTGCTCTGCGAAGTGAACATCCTTGCCCTGCTGATGGACCCGGCGCGCGGCATTCCCGCGCTGCTGACGCTCGGGCACCAGATCGGCTACAATAACATTCTGCCCATGTACGGCGCCCTGTTCCTGATGCTGCCGCTGATCATGCTGTTGGAGGCAAGGAGCCCCCTGCTTCTGCTCGCGATTTCGGTCGCCGTCTGGTTGGTATCCGGCATCTATTACATCGCGCCGCATACGACATTGCTTGACGGCTTCTGGTTCCTCAATCCGCTATCTTGGCAGCTGCTTTTTGTCATCGGCTTCGTCGCCAGCATGCATGTCAAGCGCGGCGGGCAAATTCCTGTTCATCCGGTCCTGATCGCGCTGGCCTGTGCCTATGTGCTCGTGTCCTTCATCTGGGTGACCGACAAGCTATGGGTACTCGGCGACTATCTCGCCACGCTCGGTCTGCCGACCGTCGTCTCCGGCTTCGACAAGACCTTCCTGTCCCTGCCGCGGCTGCTGCATGTGTTGGCGCTCGCGTATCTGATCGTTAGCATCCCCGCCATTTCCGCGTTCTTGCGCCGCTCGGCCAATCACCCGCTGACGATCCTCGGGCGGCATTCGCTGAACATCTTCGTTGCCGGCACCATCCTTGCCATGGCAGGCCAGGTCCTTCTCTACGTGACCAACAAGAGCCCCGTCGTCGGTGCTGTCTATGTCGTCTTCGGCATCGCTGTGCAGTTCCTCTATGCCTATCATCTCGAGCACAAGCGGCTTGAGCTTGCCGGCCAGCGTGCGGCGAAGGCGCCTGCAGCACCGATCGCAATGCCTGCTCATTTCGGAAAGCGTCATTGAAGGGTTCTTCCGCGCCGCGTGCTTGCGCGGTTCGGCCTGTCGATCTCCCGTCGTTGTCGAGCGTGCGACGGCCCGGCTCATGGGAATCGGCACTGACAACCGGACGGCCTGCTTAGTTTCGAGTGCAAGTTCTGATCCGATGCCGGTCGGGTGCCGACCCTAACTCCAGTCGGCATTCGTCCGTATTGACCTCCGATCAGAAACGGAAAGGCCCGGTTTTCCCGCCGGGTCTTTCTTCGTTTTGGCTGGCCTGTATTTGACCGGCGTAAGTTCGTGCAGGTAGAGGCCCTTCACCCTCACCCCGTCTGCGGCAGAGCTATCGCATATGTGGGACGAGCACCGAAAACTCCTGGAACAGGCAGCGATTCAACTGCTTTTAGGAACAAAGCCAATTCCGAACCCAAACAATCGACCAATCTTTTCTAAGGTTTCAAGTGTGGGGTTTGCCATACCTGATTCAATCTCGGCAACTTGGCGCCTTGTAAGTGACAGGGTCTTGGCGAATTCCTCTTGGGTCATTCCGAACCCTTTTCGTATCTCCATCACAGCATCCGGCAGCCTAAGGTCCCCTTGTCGAGCACGCTCCGCCAGCTTTCGTCTGTTTTCAAGAATTTCTTCCTTCGTGGGCTTCTTCCATCGGGCCATTAACATTCCTCAGGCATCACTGGCATGCCGCCACAACGTTATCCGCGATTTCCTTACAGCGCCCCATGGCACGCTCTAACACCTCTGGAGATGCCCCCATGCGCTTCGCCAGCTCTGGTGCGTGCTGTAGATGTTGTGCAAATGCACAGATCGAAGCCGTTAGGAGTTCCTGCTCGGCAGGAACGGGCATCAGTTCAGTGCAAATGCGTTTCCAATCCGGAAGATGGTCGCGACCACCGTCGCGCATCATGGCCCATCGGGTGGAACGGACAATTCCCTCCTTGGCGAGCCGCATAGGAGCGAAGTCAAAGAGCGGAGACAGGCGGACCGTGCCGTCTTGATGCTTGCTGAGTGCTGAATTCCGGCCGTGATTGTCGGGATTGCCGAGCGCTAGGTTAGCGATGTCGCGCTTTAGGTATTCGACTATGTCCGCGAAGGGATCGGCTGAAAATTGACGCAGAACTTCAATATAGGCCTCATGCGTGCCGACATGGCCGAAGTCGGCCACTCCAACCGCTGATACCAGGCTTTCCTGACCCAGTCGGACTGTTTCCCCGCGTTCCATCTTCCTCCGATCGAAACGGGGAATGATCAAGACGCCTTCGGCGTAAGTCGAGGGTTCGCTGACGTTCAGACCAATCTCTTGGGCGATCCGCGAATAGAGGGCTTCGCCTTCCAGAATGAGGCGGTCTACAGGCTCGTTGCTGCGTACCAGCTTGACGATGACATGGCGCATGGCCTCATCGTCGGTGACGAAACTGTCAGGATAGTAGAGCCCGTCTTTCGCCTTGGTCATTGAGACCTTCGGCCATTCGCCTTGGAGGCCGCTTGAGCCAGAGGCGAGCATTCCAAAGCGATCAGCGACTTCCATGAAACGATCTGAGCGCTCAAGAATCTCCGCTTCTGTAACGCCTTGACGCTCAACACCTCGCAATCTTTCCGTTTCGGCTTCAGCCGCTTCCCTGATGCGGATGTTGCCAATGCCACCTGTAGCTGATCGCAGAAGCAGCGGGAGATCGGAGGCGCGCGAGCCTTCCGCGAGCCCGAGGTGTTCGGCAAGCTTTCGCCTTGCATGGCCCTGTGGCATAAGGTCCAAGAGGAAGGGCGGCCAGCTACGGCTATATCGATTTTCGAGATCTACGGGATAACGGACCGACAAGGCGCGATGGTCATGAACTGTCTTTCCGGCCGCAAATTCCGCCGATGCCATTGTAACGAAGTAGTCGAGATCGTAATCGACGATGGACGCGCCCTGAAAGCCGGCGTCGTCGTCCTTTAGCTCTAGGGTGGCAGCGTAATGCCACTCACGATTTAAATGGGTTTGGAGCGTTAGGCGCATTTAATGACCCTTTCAGTGGATCAATTAACGCATCTTTTTTATTTATTCAACCCATCAAAGTGGGTTAAATAATTTCTGTCACATTGCCAACTACCAAAACGCGGCCAACGTTTATCGCGGACTAGTGTTCCTATCGACAACATCCAAGGCGCCGTAAGCCGGGCGGAAGCCGCGGCCAGCTTGTATTTCAACGTTTGATGACTGGGTTCCTCGTGGCCCGATGCCGAAGGGTATCGAGATCGGGTCCTTGCGACGCTGGATGTGGAAGAGATCAAGGCCGCATGGCGCGCAATTGTCGAAGGGAAGATGCTGGATTAAGAGGACGATGGCGAATACCGTTCGACCGGATCGTCGGCTATGGTGCTGCTCGACGACGTAGTGAATGCCACAGCGTTCCGTACCTAGGTCGAAAAGGTTCTCGTGCCAACACTGATCCCCGGCGACCTATCGTGATGGATACCCGGCCTGCGCATAAAGCCGAAGGCGTGCGGCAGGCTATTGAAGTGGCCGGCTGCCAGCTGCTCTACCACCCGCCCTATAGCCTGGACTTTTAACCCCACCGAAATGCCTTTTCCAAGCTCAAAGCGCTCCTTCAAGCCAGAGCAAAGCGCACCGTCGAAGGACTGTGGGACACAGTCGGCGAGATCGTTGCGTTTCTCAAACCCCAAGAATGCTCCGACGACTTCACGGCGCGCGGATTGACCTCGCGTAAAATGGGCGCGCTCCAGGCAACAAAAAGCCAGGAGAGCGTCGCTCTCCCGGCTTCGATCTTGGGCCCCTTGCGAAGATCAGGCGGCTTCGTTTTCCGTTGCGTGTGCCTTGCGGACTTCCTCGTCCGTCAGGATACCGCTGGCGCGCAGCAGGGCGGCGAAGCGGCCGTTGCTCTGGCTGAGCTCGTTGAAGCTGCCATTCTCGATGATGCGACCATTGTCCAGGAAGAGGACCATGTCGGCCTCGCGAACCGTCGACAGGCGGTGCGCAATGATGAAGGTCGTGCGGTTCTGGCGCAGGTTGTCGATCGCGGTCTTGACCCGGTTTTCGGTTTCGACGTCGAGCGCACTGGTCGCTTCGTCGAGCACGAGGATCGGCGCATCCTTGAGGATGGCGCGGGCGATCGCGATACGCTGGCGTTCACCACCCGAGAGCTTGTTGCCACGCTCGCCGACCCGGGTATCGTAGCCGCCTTCGCGGGTTTCGATAAAATCGTTGGCGGCGGCGGCCTGGGCGGCGCGGATCATTTCCTCCTGCGTCGCACCTTCACGGCCAAGGCGGATGTTATCGCTGATCGAACGGTTCAGCAGGCCGGCATCCTGGAAGACGGTGGCGATGAAGCGGCGCAGCGACTTGCGGGTCACCTTGGTGATGTCGTGACCATCGACGAGGATCTGGCCCTTCTGCGGATCGAAGACACGCTGCAGCAGGTTGACGAGCGTCGTCTTGCCGGCGCCGGTCGGGCCGACGATGGCGACGGTCTGGCCAGCCTTCACCTTGAAGGAGATGTCGTGCAGGCCCTGCGACGAATTGGCGAAGCCGAAGGAGACATCGCGGAACTCCACTTCGCCCTTGACGTCCTTGATTTCGGCAAGGCCGGCCGGCTCTTCGCGGTCACGAACCGAATCTTCCAGCGTGTAGAAGTCTTCGAGCTTGGCGCGAGCTTCGAAAATCTGGTTGGCGAAGTTGCGCAGCTGCTCCAGGCGGCCGATCAGCACGTTGGCAAAGGCGATGAAGGTGATGAGCGCGCCGAGGCTCAGGCTGCCATCTTGGACAAGAACGGTGCCGATCATCAGGATCGCCATCATGGCAACGGTCGAGGCCGTGCGGTTCAGCGCGCCGGCAAGCGCCCACCAGTCGAGAACCGGATACTGAGCCTCCAGCAGACGTTCGGTGAACGACTTCAGCGCTTTGGTTTCAGCTTCGATGCGGTTGTAGCTGTGCAGCACCGACACGTTGCTGATCGAGTCGCTCACATGCGAGAAGACGGTATTGTAATGGCTTTCGACCGAAGTCTGGCCATCCTTCGTGCGGCTCATGACCAGACGACCGATGATCCAGTAGAAGACACCGAGCAGGACGAGGACTGCGGATAGGCGCAGGTCCATGGCCATGGCCGTCGGGATCATGACGACGAGCGCGACGGCGGTCGTGAGGTGGTTGCGCATGAATTCGAGCCACAGGCCGAACAGCGCTTCGCAGGCGCGAAGCAGCGTGTTCAGCGCACTCGCCGTGCCGCGCTGGCTATGCCAGGAGAGCGGCATCGAGATGATGCGGCCGAATGCTTCTGTTAGCAGGGAGGCGCGGCGGCCATGCGCAAGGCGGTCGGCCTCGCGGGACACCACGATGAAGGCGACAGCACTGAAGACGGCAAAGCCGGCCCACAGCATCATGGTCGGCGTGACGGCTTCTTTCTTGGCAATGGCGTCGAAGATGCGGCCGAACAGAACCGGCTCATAGATGGTGGTCATCGCAAGCGCGATGTTTGCGGCTACGACCATCCAAACGCGGTATCGATACGCGCCAAGATACTTCAGGGCTCTTGCATAGACTTTGAACAGTGACACGTCAGGCACCCTCTGTGCATCAGCAAAACTCGGAATGCTGCGACACTACAGATCGGTACCTGAACCGGCGATTAACGGAATCTGAAGCTGTTTTTTCAGGAGAATTTCCCGCCTGGCGCGTGCTGCCGCAGCGAGGTGCTATCGGTCGCCGCAGAAATGTGACAATTTGGGGACGACCCTGCCGCCACATCGTCCGTTACTATTAAGTCACGCCGAAGGCGGCCATTCAGGGTTGAACGGCAAAAAAATCGCCAAAGGCGTTCAATTTTGCGCCGGCCTGAGTATGTTGCCGGCGATTAAGCGCGCTATGGGGCCTGGCGAGCAGGGTTGCAACGCTCGTCTGCCGACAATTCAGGCTGCGAGGCCGAGGGGTAAATGTGAATATCCATTCGCTAATACAATTGCTTGTGGTCATCGAAGAATGCAAGCTCGCCAAGGACGTCGTGGCCGAACTGGAACTCGTGCTCCGCTCCTATAAGTTCGATTTCTATGGGGTATTGAAACAGACGCGACCGAGTGTCGATGTCGCGAATTTCATCCTGGCGGGCCGTTGGCCCGATCAATGGCCGCTGACCTATGTCCGCAAGAGGTACATGCTCGTCGACCCGGTTGCGCGCTATGCCGGCCAGGCACAGCGCCCCTTTCGCTGGAGCGATGCCGTGGCGGCGCTGAAGAAGGACCCGCTGCGGCGGCGTATGGAGCAGATGATGGCGGATGCCCGTGCCAATGGGCTTGTCGATGGCTATCTCTTCCCGATTCATGGACGCAACGGCTTGCTTGGAAGCATGACGATCGGTGGTGAGGCGGTCGATCTTTCTCCGACGGAGATCTCCGTCTTCGACGCGGTCGCGAGAAAAATCTTCTGGCGACTTTTGGAGCTGCGTGACGAGGCGCAATCGTTCGAGGGGGCGGGAACGGCCGAGCTGAAGCTGACCAAGCGCGAGATGGAGGTGCTCAGCCACCTTGCGGACGGCATGACGTCGATCGAGATCAGCCGGCTGCTTGTCATCTCCAATCATACCGTCGATTGGTATATGAACAGCATCCAGGACAAGCTGAAAGCCAGAAATCGGCAGCACATCGTTGCCATCGCTTTCAGAAACGGACTTATTCCGTAACGGCAACTATTTTGATGTCGGATGTCGCAGGAGAAATTGAACTTCCTGTGACAAGAAGTTAAGAATTCTCTTCGCGGGTGCAGCATTGCCCGTTTCGATGCCGTGAGGAGACAGCATTGCCCATTTCCAAGATCCTGGTTGCCAACCGTTCCGAAATCGCCATTCGCGTATTCCGCGCCGCCAACGAGCTTGGCATAAAAACGGTGGCCATCTGGGCCGAGGAAGACAAACTCGCGCTGCATCGCTTCAAGGCCGACGAGAGCTATCAGGTCGGCCGCGGCCCACATCTTGCCCGTGATCTCGGACCGATCGAGAGCTATCTGTCGATCGACGAGATCATCCGCGTCGCCAAGCTTTCCGGCGCCGACGCGATCCATCCAGGTTACGGCCTGCTGTCGGAAAGCCCGGAATTCGTCGATGCCTGCGATGCCGCCGGCATCATCTTCATCGGCCCGCGCGCCGATACGATGCGCCAGCTCGGCAATAAGGTGGCAGCTCGCAATCTCGCGATTTCGGTCGGCGTGCCGGTCGTGCCGGCAACCGATCCCTTGCCTGACGATATGGCCGAAGTCGCCAAGATGGCGGCCGAGATCGGCTATCCGGTCATGCTCAAAGCCTCCTGGGGCGGCGGCGGCCGCGGCATGCGCGTCATCCGCTCCGAGGCCGATCTCGCCAAGGAAGTGACGGAAGCCAAGCGCGAAGCCAAGGCCGCCTTCGGCAAGGACGAGGTCTATCTCGAAAAGCTCGTCGAACGCGCCCGGCATGTCGAAAGCCAGATCCTCGGCGATACGCATGGCAATGTCGTGCATCTGTTCGAGCGCGACTGTTCGGTGCAGCGCCGCAACCAGAAGGTCGTCGAGCGTGCGCCGGCCCCTTATCTCGCGGAAGCGCAGCGCCAGGAGCTGGCCGCCTATTCGCTGAAGATCGCCCAGGCGACGAATTATGTCGGTGCCGGCACGGTCGAATATCTGATGGATGCAGACACTGGCAAATTCTACTTCATCGAAGTCAATCCGCGCATCCAGGTCGAGCACACGGTGACCGAAGTCGTCACCGGCATCGATATCGTCAAGGCGCAGATCCATATTCTCGACGGCTTTGCCATCGGCACGCCGGAATCGGGCGTTCCGAAGCAGGAAGACATTCGCCTCAACGGCCATGCGCTGCAGTGCCGCGTGACGACGGAAGATCCGGAACATAACTTCATTCCGGATTACGGCCGCATAACCGCCTATCGCTCGGCATCCGGCTTCGGCATCCGTCTCGACGGCGGCACCTCCTATACCGGTGCAATCATCACCCGTTACTACGATCCGCTGCTGGTGAAGGTGACGGCCTGGGCGCCGAACCCGCAGGAGGCGATCGCCCGTATGTATCGCGCGCTGCGCGAATTCCGCATCCGCGGCGTCGCGACGAACCTCACCTTCCTCGAAGCGATCATCACGCACGAGAAATTCCGCGACAACAGCTATACGACGCGCTTTATCGATTCCACGCCGGAGCTGTTCCAGCAGGTCAAACGCCAGGATCGTGCGACCAAGCTTCTGACCTATCTCGCCGACGTTACGGTCAACGGCCATCCGGAAACACGCGGCCGTCCGGCACCCTCGCCGAAGGTCGCGGAGCCGGTGCTGCCCTATATCGACAGCAATATTCCCGACGGCACCAAGCAGCTGCTCGACAAGCTCGGACCGCAGAAGTTCGCCGAATGGATGCGCAACGAGAAGCGCGTGCTGATGACCGACACGACGATGCGCGACGGCCATCAATCGCTGCTTGCGACCCGCATGCGCACCTATGATATCGCCAGCGTCGCCGGCACCTATGCCCGCGCCCTGCCGCAGCTTCTGTCGCTGGAGTGCTGGGGTGGCGCCACCTTCGACGTTTCCATGCGCTTCCTGACGGAAGATCCGTGGGAACGTCTGGCGCTGATCCGCGAGGGTGCACCGAACCTGCTGCTGCAGATGCTTTTGCGCGGCGCCAACGGCGTCGGCTACACCAACTATCCCGACAATGTCGTGAAATATTTCGTCCGCCAGGCGGCCAAGGGCGGCGTCGATCTCTTCCGCGTCTTCGACTGCCTGAACTGGGTCGAGAACATGCGCGTGTCGATGGATGCCGTGGCCGAGGAGAACAAGCTCTGCGAGGCGGCGATCTGCTACACGGGCGATATCCTCAACTCCGCCCGCCCGAAATACGATCTGAAGTATTATACGGATCTCGCCGTCGAGCTGGAAAAGGCCGGTGCCCATATCATCGCGCTGAAGGACATGGCGGGCTTGCTGAAGCCGGCTGCGGCCAAGGTGCTGTTCAAGGCGCTGCGCGAGGCGACTGGCCTGCCGATCCACTTCCACACGCATGACACGTCTGGCATTGCAGCTGCGACGGTGCTTGCCGCTGTCGACGCCGGCGTCGATGCCGTCGATGCGGCGATGGACGCGCTCTCCGGCAATACCTCACAGCCCTGCCTTGGCTCGATCGTCGAAGCCCTCAAGGGCTCCGAGCGCGATCCGGGCCTCGACCCCGAATGGATCCGCCGCATCTCCTTCTACTGGGAGGCCGTTCGCCACCAGTACGCCGCCTTCGAAAGCGACCTCAAGGGACCGGCCTCGGAAGTCTATCTGCATGAAATGCCGGGCGGTCAGTTCACCAACCTCAAGGAGCAGGCCCGCTCGCTTGGCCTGGAAACCCGCTGGCACCAGGTGGCGCAGGCCTATGCCGATGCCAACCAGATGTTCGGCGATATCGTCAAGGTGACGCCGTCCTCCAAGGTGGTCGGCGACATGGCCCTGATGATGGTAAGCCAGGACCTGACCGTTGCCGATGTCGAGAACCCGGCCAGGGACATCGCTTTCCCGGATTCGGTCGTCTCCATGCTGAAGGGCGATCTCGGCCAGCCGCCGTCGGGATGGCCGGAAGCGCTGCAGAAGAAGGCGCTGAAGGGCGACAAGCCCTACACCGTCCGACCGGGTTCGCTGCTTGCCGAAGCCGATCTCGATGCGGAGCGCAAGGTCATCGAGACGAAGCTCGAGCGCAAGGTCGACGATTTCGAATTCGCCTCCTATCTGATGTATCCGAAGGTCTTCACCGACTATGCGCTGGCCGCCGACACCTATGGCCCGGTCTCGGTGCTGCCGACGCCGGCCTATTTCTACGGTCTCAAGGAAGGTGATGAGCTCTTTGCCGAGATCGAGAAGGGCAAGACGCTCGTCATCGTGAACCAGGCGATGACGGCGACCGACGAGAAGGGCATGGTCACCGTGTTCTTCGAGCTCAACGGCCAGCCGCGCCGCATCAAGGTGCCGGATCGCGCCCATGGGGCCTCCGGCAGTGCGGTGCGCCGCAAGGCCGAGACCGGCAATGCCGCCCATGTCGGCGCGCCGATGCCGGGCGTCATCTCAACCGTCTTTGTCTCGCCCGGCCAGGCGATCAAGGCCGGCGACGTGCTTGTTTCCATCGAGGCCATGAAGATGGAGACGGCACTGCACGCGGAAAAGGACGGCACGATCTCCGAGGTGCTGGTGCGCGCCGGCGACCAGATCGACGCCAAGGATCTGCTCGTCGTCTATGGCGCCTGAGCGGCAAAGGACGGCTTTCAATCCTGGCAGCCGACTAAAATACGGAATGTCTTCCGTCGCAAAGCCTGGCTATTGCCGGCTTTGCGACGGAGTTGCTTTTAATCCGGCTTGCGGGTACGCCGCTCGACGATGGCGGCCCAGATTGCTGCCAGCAGCGCGAGTACCGCCGATGCCAGCATCAGGACGAAGAGCGTATGGATCGTTGGCGATCGCGCGATGAACAGGCCACCGATCGAGCCGATGAGCGCGCCGCCCGATATCCGCATGGCGGCGGCGAGCCCTGCTGCCATTCCCACAATATCCGATCTGACCGACATGGCGCCGCTATTGGCGGCTGGCATGGTGAGGCCATTGCCGATACCGATGAAGATGCAGGGGCCGAAGAGCGCCAGAACCTCAGTCATGCCCGATAGCGACAAGGCGAGCCCAATTGACAGGCCGATGCAGGTCAGCAGCCGCGCGATGATGAGGATTGTGCCGATGGGGATTTTTGCGCCATAGCGACCCGCGAGATAGCTGCCGAGAATGAAGCCGGCGGGAACGAGGCCCATATAGAAGCCAAGCTTGGCGCTCGAACCGCCGAGCGTATCGCCTACCGTCAGCGGTGCTCCGCCGAGGAAGATATAAAGCACGCCCATCGAACAGGCCATGCAGAGCGTATAGGCCCAGAATCGCGCCGAACGCAAAAGCAGGGTGTAGGAGGCAAGATAGTTTCTGCGTGCAGCGGACGCGGGTGCTTTCGATCCTTTCAGCTCGCGTAGGGACAGGAGGAAGGCGGCGCTACCGAAGATCGCAAGGACGATGAAGCTTGCTTGCCAACCAAAAATCTCGTCCAGCGAACCACCGAACAGCGGTCCGACCATCGGCGCCAATGCCCATCCCATGGCGAGATAGCCGAACTTGCTGGCAGCCTGGCGCTCGTCGGATGTTTCTTTGATGATGACGAGGGCGACGGAGTAGCAGGGGCCGATGCAGGCCTGAATCATGCGGCACAGCAGGAATATGGCGATAGTCGGAGCGAGAACACAGCCGATCGAGGCGATGATGAAGATCGCAAGCGCGGTCAGGACGACCGGCCGGCGGCCGAACCGGTCCGATATCGCGCCGCCGATAGCCTCCAGGAATGCTGTGACGATGGAAAAGCCGGCGACCGAGAGGTTCACGAGAGCGAAATCGGCGTGGAATGCCGCTGCGATCTTCGGTAGCGACGGCAGGATCATATTCACGGGCAGCACGGCAAGCCCCGAGAGCAGGACGAGGGTTATCAGCCGCGGTTGTGCGGCGGCTTTTTCGTTTATCGTGTCTTCGGTTACTTGCCTGGCTGAATGGTCGATGCGATTTTCTGCGCGCGTCATGGCCTTGTCCGTCGTGTGTGGGGAAGTCGAGGGGGATTTGACGAGGCGTCGCCCGGATTCCAGGCAACAAAAAAGGCCCCGTCAGGAGCCTGCTTACCGCGCATGGGTGCTTTCGCCGGATGGTTACACCATCCTGCCCATGCGCCTTCCTACCACTACGAGAACGAGTGCCGTGTTCATGGCATTAGAGCTAACCGCAAAGCGGCCCAGCGTCAATGCGCGACCTGCTCCAAGGCAGGATCGCTTTTCGATGCGGGCCGGCGGCTCAAATATCGTAGCTGAGCCCGGAATTCAGCGTGGAGATGAATTGCTTCGTCCGCTCCTGTGCCGGGTTGGAGAAGATATTGCGTGAGGAGCCGGTCTCGACGATGTTGCCCGCCTCAAGGAACACGACATTGTTGGCGATCTTGGAGGCGAGGCGCAGATCGTGCGTTGCCATGACCATGGTCGTGCCTTCGTTGGCGAGCTTGCCCAGCACGTCGACCACTTCGGCCGCCAGTTCCGGATCGAGCGCCGAGGTGGGTTCGTCGCAGAGCAGCACGCGCGGCGAGGGGGCGAGCGCGCGGGCGATGGCGACACGCTGTTGCTGGCCGCCCGAAAGCGTCGAGGGCCAGGCATCTATCTTGTGCGCCATGCCGACCTTGGTCAGAAGTTCGACTGCGCGGGCGCGGGCCTTGTCTGCCGGCCAGCGCAGCACAGTGGTCAGCCCTTCCATGACGTTGCCGATCGCGGTCTGATGCGGAAAGAGCTGGAAATTCTGGAAAACCATGCCCGTCTGGCGGCGGATCTTCTGGATGTCCTGCCAGGAGGGCTTCTTGCCCGGCTGGAAGGTGGCCGTCTCCCCGCCGATGCGGATCGTTCCGGCGGTTGGGATTTCCAAAAGGTTGATGCAGCGAAGCAGCGTGCTCTTGCCGCCGCCCGAAGGGCCCACAAGCGCCGTCACCGTCCCTTCCGGGATCATCAGGCTGATATCCTTGAGGATGACATTGTCGCCAAAGCGCTTTTCGATATGCGAAAGCTCGATCATGCCTGTGCCTCCAGCGTGCCGCCCGAACGGGCGAAGCGGCGTTCGAGGTAGCCCTGCAGCGTCGACAGAAAGGTGCTGAGCACGAGATAGATGATGGCGGCCTCGATATAGAGGATCAGCGGCTCATAGGTCGTCGCCACGATGCGCTGCGCGGCCTGGAACAGCTCCGGCACGGTAATAGCGGCGGCGAGCGACGTATCCTTGACCAGCGAAATGAAGGTGTTCGACAGCGGCGGCACGGCGACGCGGGCTGCCTGCGGCAGAATGGTACGGCTCATCGCCTGGCGCCAGTTCATGCCGATCGAATAGGCGGCTTCCCACTGGCCCTTCGGCACGGAGGAAATGACGGCGCGGATGATTTCGGACGTATAGGCGCCGACGCTCAGCGTAAAGCCGATGATGGCGGCCGGAAAAGCGTCGAGCAGGATGCCGAGGCTCGGCAGGCCGTAGAAGATGACGAAGAGCTGCACCAGAAGCGGCGTGCCGCGGATCACCCAGACATAGAAGCGGGCGATGGCCACGAACGGCGCCGGGGCGAAGAGCCTGACGACGGCGGTGAGCAGGCCGAGCAGAAGGCCAAGCACGAAGGTGATCAGGGTGAGCGGGATGGTGAAGACGAGCCCCGCCCAAAGCAGCGTGCCCAGTGACTCCCACATCAGTTGCAGCCAATGCTCCAAGGAGAAGCCTTTCGATAACAGAATGCGTCCGGAGGTGACCCCGGACGCATCTTTTTCACAGTTTTATGTCTCTGCCTATGCCTTCTTACTTCGAAACGTCCTGGCCGAAATATTTCTTGGAGATCTTGTCATAGGTGCCGTCGGCCTTGATATCGGCCAGCGCCTTATTGATCGCTGCAAGCAGTTCCGGCTCGCCCTTACGGATGATGACGGCGGAGAAATCGGCATTGGCCTGCTGGGCGACGATCTTCACCGGCGCGTCGGGCTTATGCTTCTTGAAATCGAGGAAGGAAAGGCTGTCGTTGATGGTGGCGTCGGCGCGGCCGGTCAGAACGAGCTGGATCGACTGGTCGAAACCGTCGGTGCCGACGAGTTCGGCGCCGGATTCGGTTGCGAGCTTGCCGAAGTTGCTGGTCAGCGACTGCGCCGCCTTCTTGCCCTTGAGATCGGCGAAATCCTTGATGGCACTGTTGCTGTCCTTGACGATCAGCACGGCCTTGGAGGCGATGTAGGGCTCGGAGAAGTCATACTTCTTCTTGCGCGCTTCGGTGACGCCGACTTCGTTGATGACCGCATCGTAGCGGTTGGCGTCGAGGCCGGCGATCAGGCCATCCCACTTGCCTTCCAGGAACTGCGCCTTGACGCCGAGCTTGCCGGCGATGGCTTCCGCGATTTCGACGTCAAAGCCGGTCAGCTTGCCGCTCTCGTCATGAAAGGTGAAAGGCGCATAGGTGCCTTCCGTGCCGACCTTGAATACGCCGGCCGACTGGATCGCCTTGAGGTTTTCGCCGGCATGGGCGGGGAGCAGGAACGCAGCCTGCACGAGGGCGGCGGCGGCAACAGTCTTCAACCAGTTCATCGTTCTCTTCCGTTTCTGGAGCGGTTTCATTCAATGTCGCATACATCGCAGAAAAATTGCATCGCGAAAGCGTAGAAAACTGCGGGATAAATGGGCAATTGCGAATATTTTTCTCAAAAGATCGGGATTACGCTGCTAAGAGCGCCGCCGCTCCCGCTTATCGTCAAGAATCGCCGGCCGCGTGACATGAGCGGCGTGGTGACAATTCTCAACACCGCCCTATGTCGTCATCTGATTATTGTCCCGGTGCGGCATCCTTCGCGCAAGGCATGTGCGTCGAACATGCGTCCTGGCGGCTCGCTGCGAGACGCCGGCAGCGATCAAATGGCGTTTCTATCACAAAGCAAAAACACAAGAATCTATCTGACACAGCCGGAGAGGTAACGAATTGCCTATCGATGCGCGCTGGCGGCTTCGGCCGATTACCGGGCTTGATATCGCGGTCGCGTCTCTTTTTCTGATTCTGAGTTTGTGCACCACTCCGCCGACCTTTGCGGCGGAAACGATCGAGCGGCCATCGAAATGGATCGGCCGCGTTGCGGCCAGCGATGCGGCATTTGGCTGGCCCGGCAGCGGTTTTTCGCTTCGTTTCGAAGGCACCTCGCTCTCGGTTATCCTCGTTGATACCGGACAAAACAGCCTGGAGATCGAATTGGACGGCGTTCCTCAGCGCCTTGACCTGCAGGCGGGGCAGCACCGATACCAGCTTGCCGATGGCTTGCCGCGAGGCGTCCATAGCGTTCGCGCGACGCGTCGCACCGAAGGATGGGTCGGCGATACCGCATTCGTTTCCGCCGAAACCGACGGGTCGTTTCTTCCAGCGGAAGCATCTGCCGAAGAGATGGTCGCAATAGGAGACTCCATCACTGCAGGCTACGGCATTGAGGGTGTCGGTCCCGGATGTAAATTCACACCCGGAACTGAAAATCAATATCTGACATATGCCGCTGTCGCAGCGCGTAGCCTCGGAATGGAGCTTACGACGCTCGCGGTTTCGGGAATCGGCCTTTCGCGCGCTCGCAAGGGCACGAAAACCATGCTCGACGTCATCGACAATGGGACGCTGTTGAGAGGCGGCGCACCTAGTCTTCCTGACGAGCGCGTTTCCGCCGTCGTCATCAATTTGGGGACGAACGACTTTTCGGACGGCAAGAATCCCGACGATTTCGGCGGGGAATACGCCAAGCTTCTCTCCAGGCTCAGATATCAGTTTCCAAAAGCGTATCTTTACGCCGCGCTCGGTCCGATGATGCCTCAGAAGGACTTCGATACGGCCGAGAAAGCAATCAAGGCCGTCGTCCAGACGAGCGTCGCGAAAGGCGAAAGCCGCCTTCGATATCTGAATTTACGCGTCAAACCGAAGGATTTTGGATGCAACTGGCATCCGAGCCGCAGCACCCAGGCGGCAATGGCGGATTTGTTGGAACAAGCAATCAAAGCGGATCGGGGCCGTCATGGTTAACGAGCAGGTGCTTTCCATTCGGCGGTCAAACTCGAAACAATTGGACTCTCTCCAGTTTCTCCGGTTTGTCGCCGCCTTCTCCGTCGTTCTCTTTCATTTCGGACGCACGCTCGTGCTCGAGTACCATGTCGATCGCAATTATTTCGACATGGGTGCTGCCGGCGTCGACATTTTCTTCGTTCTGAGCGGCTTCATCATCAGCTACTCCTCCGATCCGGGACGGGGGCTTGTCTATTTCGCACGCAAGCGCGTTGCGAGAATAGTTCCGCTCTATTGGTTGCTGACGCTGGTGATCGTCTTGATCGCGCTCGTGAAGCCCAACCTGCTCAATTCGACTGTGGTGACGGTGGACACGGTCATCAAATCTCTGCTTTTCATCCCTTATCAGAAAAGCGGAGGCGCCGTACAACCGATCCTTTTCCTGGGCTGGACGCTTTGTTACGAGGTGTTTTTCTACCTGATCTACGGCGCCTGCCTGATCTTTGGCGCCAGGGCAACCTGGTTCGCCTCCGCAGCCATCCTCTTCCTGATCGCGCTGCATGAGATTTGGCCCGCGGGATCTGTCGAATGGCGTTTCTATACAAATCCGATATTGATCGAATTCGTTCTCGGCATGATGCTTCACAAGGCATATTCGGCTTACAGCGCCATCAGGAGCGGATCGAATGCTGCCGCCTTCGTGCTCGTTCTCCTGGCATGCGGGGCTTACTTCTTCATCGTGACACTTGCCGGTCCCAGTCTCTTTGCCTCAAGCCTGTTTGCGGTCCTGTTCGTCGCTGGCTTCCTGCTCATGCGGATGCCGTCCGGGAAACTATGGGCCATTCTGGTTCTGCTGGGAGACGCATCCTACTCGCTCTACCTCATTCACCCCTATACGTTTCAGCTTCCGGTCAAATTGCTGGGCAAGCACCTCTCCCTGCCCGTTGTGACGGGAATATTGGCGCTGGTCACGCTTTGCACGATCGGGATCTCGGTGGTGCTTCTCAAGTTCTTCGAGCGGCCGATGCAGGTTCTTTTGATGCGGCGGCCGCAGCTCGTCGAGGGAACTGCCGCCGTGGCGGAGTGAAATTCAGCGCCTCGGTGCGCATCGGAAACATCGCTCGCCAAGCAATCTTGGTTTGCGCCCGAGAGAAGCGCATTGATCCGTCTCAAACCACCGCGGTCCGCCGCTTCATCCGTTCGCTGATAATGATGATGAATCCCGCGCTCAGGATCAGGATGGCGCCGATGAAGGTGTTGGCGCCGGGAATGTCGCCCCAGATCAGGTAGCCGAGCAGGAAGGCCCAGACGAGCGAGGTGTATTCGAATGGTGCCAGCACCGAGACGGGAGCCTGGCGCATGCCTTCGAAAAGGGCGAGCTGGCCGGCGCCGGCGATGATGCCGGTCAAGGCGAGCAGGACGATCTGGAACGGCGTCGGCGTGTGCCAATGGATGATCGCCATGCCCGCGGTCAGGATGATGAACAGGATGTTGGAGACGGCCATCTGGATATGGCTCTTCTCGTGCAGCGCCGTCTTGCGCAGGAGCACCATGCCGCATGCCCAGAGAACGGCCGCCTGCAGCGCTAGATAGACCGGCCAGGAAATCGACAGCCCCACAGGATTGGAGGCGATCACGACGCCGCAAAAGCCGACGCCAACCGCCATCCAGCGGGCGACGGTGACCTTCTCGCGCAGTACGATGGTCGCGAGGATAGTGCCGACGATCGGCGCTGCGTAATAGAGCGTCGTCACCTCGGCGAGCTGCAGATAGGACGCCGCCGAATAATAGGAAATCCAGGCGATCAGGATGATGACGCTGCGCACGATCATCGGCTTGATGATCGGCGAGCGCGCCACCTTGTGAACGAGCGCCGGGCCTTCGAAGACGAAGCAGCCGGCAAGGATGGTGCAGCTTCGGATGAACAGGACCTGCCAGACCGGGATGGAGGCGACGAGCAGCTTCACCGCCGAATCATGCGCAGTGAACAGCATGTAGGCAAACACCGTAAGCAGGATGCCATAGCCGATGGAGTTTTTCACGAGGATGCACCAGAGGATGACCCGGCTTGGGCCGGCCGAAGAATCTTTCAGGCCTCAACCGATAGGAGCCTACTTTTTTCGCGTCAATAGGACATTTCGCCGATGGCGTGCACATATGAATGATTTATTCGGGGTTGTGGTGTCTTTGCCTCCGCTTTAACAGACGGAGACGAAATGTGACTGCGGCGGTCTGTTTCGGTCGTTGCGACTTCAATCGATTTAAATAGACTGCGATGCCGATCTGGGGGGAATTTTGATGAACGACAGGGCTGGATTCGAGGGTCTCGAGGTGCGCAGGAGTGGATTTTTCACCAAACCGCGTGCGGCCGTTTCGTTGATGTTCCTGTTGAACGGCTTCATGGTTGGGTGCTGGGCGCCGAAAATCCCCGAATTCGCCGAGCGGCTTCAGCTGACGAAATTCGAGCTCGGCCTGATGATCCTCGTCTTCGGCGTCGGCTCGCTCGTCATGATGCCGCTTGCCGGCGCTCAGATCGCGGTGCGCGGCTCGCGTGTCGTCGTGCGTGCCTTTGCGGTGCTGCTGCTGCCGATGATTCTGGCGCTGACGCTGACGCCGAATGTCTGGACGGCGGCCGTCGCGCTCTTCCTCTTTGGCGGTTTCATCGGCGCCATGGATGTGGCGATGAACGCCAATGCCGTCTCGGTCGAAAAATCCATGCGCCGGGCGATCATGTCTTCCTGCCATGCCTTCTGGAGCCTCGGCGGTCTGCTAGGCTCGGCGATTGGCGGCCTGCTGATCTCGCGCTGGGGCATTCTTGGCCACGCCGAAGCCTCGACCGCGATCGCCGTTGTTTTTCTGGTCGTTGCCTGGCCGATGGTCCTCAGCGATCAGCCGCATCATGATGAGGCCAAGCCGAAGGCGAGGCTGCCGATGATTCCGCTGCCCTGGCTCCTCGGCATTGTCGCGTTGTTCTGCATGGTGCCGGAAGGTGCGGTGCTCGACTGGAGCGCGCTCTATCTCAGTCAGGAAAAAGGGGCGTCGGTGGCGCTGTCGGGCTTCGGCTTCGCCGCTTTCTCGGCCACCATGGCGACCATGCGCTTTGCCGGCGATTTCGTCCGCGATTGGCTCGGCGCGATCAAGACATTGCGCGTCTGTACGGTCTTTGCCATCATCGGCATGCTGACGGCAGCACTTGCGCCAAACGCCGCGATCGCCATTCTCGGCTTTGCACTCTGCGGCATCGGCATTTCCAACATGGTACCGATCGCTTTTTCCGCCGCTGGTAATATTCCGGGGCTGCAGCCCGGCATCGGTATTTCGGTCGTCACGACGCTCGGCTATTCCGGCATGCTGGTCGCGCCGTCCGCGATCGGCTTTGCCGCCGAGCATGTCGGCTTCTCGCCGGTCCTGATGGCACTGCCGGTGCTGCTGCTCGTCGTGCTGGCCTTCTCCTCACTGGCGCGCTACGCTGACGGCATCGGGGATGCCAAGCATTAATTTCGTCGCTTTTGCTCGGTAACGGCTAAGCTCCGTCCGATCAAAAGAGATCGCCGGAGCGGTTGACAACGACCGCTTCGTGATCCACCTGAAAGGCACCCATTTTCGAGGCCTGCGAGAGCTTTCCATGTCGTCCGCCACCGATTTCGATCCGAAACCGCGCCGTTCCTCCGTTGCCGTCGATGTCGGCGGCGTGATCGTCGGCGGCGGCGCGCCCGTCGTCGTGCAGTCCATGACCAATACCGACACGGCCGATGTCGATTCGACCGTCGCCCAGGTCGCCGCACTTTATAAAGCCGGCTCGGAACTCGTGCGCATCACCGTCGATCGCGATGAAAGCGCTGCTGCCGTGCCGAAGATCCGCGAGCGGCTGCTGCGTCTCGGCATGGACGTGCCGCTGATCGGCGATTTCCATTATATCGGCCACAAGCTGCTCGCCGATCATCCGGCCTGCGCCGAGGCGCTGGCGAAGTACCGCATCAATCCCGGCAATGTCGGCTTCAAGGACAAGAAGGACAAGCAGTTCGCCGAGATCATCGAGATGGCGATCCGTTATGACAAGCCGGTGCGCATCGGCGTCAATTGGGGCTCGCTCGATCAGGATCTGCTGACCGCACTGATGGACAAGAATGCCGCCGAAGGCTCGCCGCTCTCGGCCCGGCAGGTGACGCGCGAGACCATTGTACAGTCGGCGCTGATCTCGGCCGATCTTGCCGAGGAAATCGGCCTGCCGCGCAACCGAATCATCCTCTCGGCCAAAGTCAGCCAGGTGCAAGACCTCATCGCCGTCTACTCCATGCTGTCGGAGCGTTCCGACCATGCGCTGCATCTGGGCCTCACCGAAGCCGGTATGGGCTCCAAGGGCATCGTCGCTTCGTCGGCTGCCATGGGCTATGTGCTGCAGCACGGCATCGGTGACACGATCCGCGTTTCGCTGACGCCGGAGCCGAATGGCGACCGTACCCGCGAAGTGCAGGTGGCGCAGGAGCTGCTGCAGGTCATGGGCTTTCGTCAGTTCATCCCGGTCGTCGCGGCATGTCCCGGCTGCGGCCGCACGACCTCGACCGTCTTCCAGGAACTGGCGCAGAACATCCAGAACGACATCCGCAAGAACATGCCGGTCTGGCGTGAGAAATATCCGGGCGTGGAAGCTCTGAACGTCGCCGTCATGGGCTGCATCGTCAATGGTCCGGGCGAAAGCAAGCATGCCGATATCGGCATTTCGCTGCCCGGCACCGGCGAGACGCCGGCGGCTCCCGTCTTCATCGACGGCCAGAAGGCCATGACACTGCGCGGCCCGAACATCGCCTCGGACTTCGAGGCACTGGTGACTGACTATATCGAAAAGCGGTTTGGCCAGAAGAACGTTGCGGCGGAGTGATCGGCTATCGCATGTGAATAAGTGCCCCTCACCCCAGCCCTCTCCCCGTTTTGACGGGGCGAGGGAGCGACATCACCAAGCCCCTTCGCCCCGTTAAAACGGGGAGAAGGTGGACTCGAACAGTCAAGCGAAGCGGACTGTGAGAGGACGATTGAGGGGCTCCCCTATCCATAGGCGATTGCCCTAGCCTCTCTCTCCATTTGCGTTGATGCAATTCCGGGTGGAAAACCGCTTTGCGCTTTTCCTGAAATTGCTTGGGCCGGATCAGATATTGCTCGTCAGCAGCTTGATGCCGGCAAAGCAATAGAAGCCGGCCATGGCGCCCTCGATCCAGCGGCGGGCATTGCGATAGATTTTCAGCGCATGCGATGTCGAAAACAGGATCGCATAGCCCATGAACGCCAGAAGACCGGTCGTGCCGCAGATGGCGATGATTAGCACCGCCACGGAAGCGGGCGCGCCCTGCGGCATGCCGAGCGCGATGATGGCCAGCCAGGCGAAGATCGCCTTCGGGTTGGTGACGTGGATGCCGTAGCCGCGCAGGACCAGCGATTTGAAACCAGGCGTCTTCTGCTCCATCGTGGCTGTCTGCAGCTCGCCATTGGCACGCACGGCACGGAATGCCTTGTAGGCGAGATACAGCAGATAGATGCCGCCGAAGATCTTCAGAATTTCCAGCGCCATCGCATAGGTTTGCAGCAGCGTCGCAAGGCCTGCCGCTGCGGCAATCGCCCAGGTCATCGATCCCCCGAAAATGCCAAGCGAAATCGTCATGCCAGCCTTGCGGCCATGGGTCATCGAGGTGCCGATGATGGCCATGATGGCGGGGCCGGGGCTAACGACGGCGATAATGTAGGCGATATATGCCGGCAGGATCTGCGGCAGGTAGGCAAGGGTCTCGTGCATGGAAGATTTCCCGGGGGTGTCCAGCCGGCGCGGAGAATTCTGCGTCTACAGGCCAATACGGAACGGGAATGTGTCATAGATCACGGCGGAAATCATCCGGCGCAATCATGGATTCTTGTGATGGTGACATTTCCTGGCCGAATGGATGGCCATGGCTGAACGGGCCACGGGATGGTCGCTGCTGCCGAGTGGGTGGCTCATCTCGGGCAATATCATGACGGCGCTTCGGGATCAGCTTTTGCGGTTTGCGACGAAGCGGGCGGTTTCCATCAGAATATCCGCGTTGCGGCCATAGGCGGACAGCAGGCCGGCTGCTTCGGTTACAAGCTTTGCGAGCGTCGTTTCTGCCCATTCCTGGCCGTGCAGGGCGACCAGCGTACCCTTGCCGCGGCCGGCATCCTTGCCGGTTGCCTTGCCCATGGTGGCGGCATCGGCAGTGAGGTCGAGAAGATCGTCTGCGAGCTGGAAGGCAAGGCCGATCTTTTCGCCGAAAGTCCTGAGGCGTTTGCGGTCTTCGGCCGAGGCGCCAGCGATGATGGCGCCGGCCTCGCAGGCAAAGCGGATCAGCGCGCCCGTCTTCATCGCCTGCAGCGTCGTTATGCCGTTTTCGTCGGGCGTTTCTTTCTCCGCAGCGAGATCAAGCGCCTGGCCGCCGGCCATGCCGCCGATGCCGGCGGCGCGCGACAGCGCCAGCACGAGCGCCATTTTCCGATCCGCCGGCAACTCCGTCTCAGGGGCAGCGATGATGTCGAAGGCATAGGTCAGCAGGCTGTCGCCGGCCAGAATCGCCGTGGCGTAATCGAAGGCGATGTGTACGGTCGGCTGGCCGCGACGCAGATCGTCGTCGTCCATGGCGGGAAGATCGTCATGGACGAGGGAATAGCAGTGCACGCATTCGAGTGCGGCGCCGACCCTGAGCGCCGCCTCGGCATTGCCGCCGAGAAGGGCGGCCGATTCCATGACGAGGAAGGGACGCAGCCGCTTGCCGCCGTTCAGGACGCCGTGGCGCATGGCACTCAGCAGCCTGTCGGGGCGGACGATCTCGTCATTCAGGTTGTCGTCGGCGAGAAGCCGGGTCAGCAGTGCCTCGGTCTTGCAGGCATTGTCCTTGAGGCGGTTCTCGAATGAGGAATGGGTGCTGTCCATGGGCGCTGTTTGGCATGAGAGCCCGTTGCTGGCAATGACAATTGTCGACGCGGGGTGGGGAATTGCGCCGCACTCTGGTCATCGCTTTGTGTAGACGGTATGACGGGATGGAGCATCAGAGCGTTTCCCGGATGCATGAAGGGGTTGTACCGGGATGGAGCGATCGTGGACGTCAGGCACTTGGACATATCGACTGATAATGAGGAGGAGGAAGCCGAGGTGCCGCAACGCTCCTCCCCGTTGGCGCGCTTCAAGGCAAGGCCAATCTGGCAGCGCGTCGTCCTTGTGGTGATCGGCGTCCTGCTTCTGCCCTATCTCTTCATCGTCCTTTATCTGCTGCCATTCGTCCACCCCGTTTCCACCCTGATGATAGGCGACGCCGTTACCTTTCAGGGATATGGCCGCCGCTGGGTCCCGCTGGATAAAATCGCGCCGGTGCTGGTGAAATCCGTCATGGTCTCGGAAGACGGACAATTCTGTTATCACGGCGGCGTCGATTGGGGCGAAATGCGCGCGTTGGTCCAGGAAACGCTGCGCGGCAAATCCACCCGCGGGGGCAGCACTATCCCGATGCAGACCGTCAAGAACCTGTTTTTATGGAACGGCCGCTCTTTCGTACGCAAAACGCTGGAATTACCGCTTGCGGTTTCCGCCTCGGCCGTCTGGTCGAAACGCCGGATGATGGAGATTTATCTCAATATCGCCGAATGGGGGCCAGGCATTTACGGCATCGAGGCGGCGGCGCGCTACCATTTCAAGGTGCCGGCCTCCAAGCTCACGGCACGTCAGGCGGCGCTTCTTGCCGTTTCGCTGCCGAACCCGATCGACCGGGTGGCAAGCAAGCCGGGAAGAGGTCTCAGCCAGCTCGCCGCGCTGATCCAGCGCCGCGCGCGCAATGCCGACGCATACATCAAATGCCTTTATGACTGATATCAGAACTTGTCGTTCGATCGCCTTGTCGTCCTCTGGCATTCTTAACCGTGATGAAAGGGCGATATGAATTACTTCAAAGAATTCTTTCCCTTCAGAGTCCGGCACTGAAAAGGAACATGCGATCGTGGACAAGCTCACACTCTATATCGGCAACAAGAACTATTCGTCCTGGTCGTTTCGGCCGTGGATTGCTCTTGAAGGGTGCGGCATTCCTTTCGAAGAGGTGCTGATACCTTTCGATTTTCCAGGTGGAAATCCGCGCATTCGGGAGGTGTCGCCGACGGGCAAGGTGCCGATGCTGGTTCACGGCGGCTTCAAGGTATGGGAATCCTTCGCCATCATCGAATATGCGGCCGAGCTTTTCCCGGATGCCGGGCTTCTGCCGAGGGATCGTCAGGCGCGTGCGCTCGCGCGATCCTACAGCATGGAGATGGTGTCGGGTTTCAGTGCCCTGCGCAACGCCTGCCCGATGAACATGCGCCGTCCGGTCGCCCGCCGCAATCTGCCCGATGGAGTGACGGCGGACGTGGCGCGTATCGAGACCATCTGGCGCGAAGCGAGAGCCTTTTCTGGCGGCCCTTTCCTGTTCGGGAATTTTTCCGGCGCGGACGCCATGTTTGCCCCCGTCGTCAGCCGTCTGGAGCGGTATGACATCGCGGTTGCGGCGGATACGCGGGACTATATGGCGGCCATGAAGGCGCTGCCTGCCTGGCAAAAATGGGAGAAAGCAGCATTGCAGGAAACATGGACCGTGCCGGAGGATGAGGACTGACTCGGCCTCGACTATCCGCGAATCTGGTGCGACGGGTAAAAAATGCTATTGGGGACTGGTCAAAGCCCGTCAAGCCATGTATAAGCCCGCCCAATTTCCGAAATTGATGCATGTCTGTTTCGGCCGCCTTGCTGGCCGTGGATATGTTTCGTCCGTACATGGAGTAACGAGAATGGCTGTACCGAAGAGAAAAACGAGCCCGTCCAAGCGCGGTATGCGCCGCTCTGCTGACGCCCTGAAGGCTTCGACCTATGTCGAAGACAAGAACTCCGGCGAACTGCGTCGCCCGCACCACATCGACCTGAAGACCGGCATGTATCGCGGCCGCCAGGTCCTGACGCCGAAGGAAAGCGCATAATCCAGCGCTGCCTTGATGAAATGAATGAAAAGGCTGGCGGTTCGCCGGCCTTTTTCTGTTTTGATGGGGGTTTGCTGGGATGCGTGAAAGCGGCTTAATGGTATCCCGAAAGACTGCTCCCCCCTCTGTCCCTTTCGGGACATCTCCCCCACAAGGGAGAGATTGTTGGGAGTATGCTGCTCATCCCAATGTGAACTTACGTGCCGGTTTCAACAGATCGGCTGTTGAGCTGAGGCAGGGAGGCGCCGCGAATTACCGATCTCCCTCTTGTGGGGGAGATGTCACGTCAGTGACGGAGGGGGAACTCTCCACGGATTCATTAGCGCATTGCCATGTATTAAAGGCTATCCAGCTTGCTCTGCATGGCGCGGAGCTGCTCCTTCAATTCGTCGATGTCCTTGGCTTCGGCCTTGCGGCTTTCCTTCGCCGGCGGCTTCATGAAGGGCGAGAACATCTGCATGGCCTGCTGGAACATTTCGGTATTGCGGCGGACCTGCTCCTCGACCATCTGCATGGGCAGCTGAAGATTCTTTCCAAGCGGCGTTTCGCCGAAAGCGCGATTGATCTGTTCGCGCATCTGGGTCTGCTGCTCCGTGAAGGCGCGCATGGAGTGCTCGAGAAAGCTCGGCACGACCATCTGCATCTGGTCGCCATAATAGCCGATCAGCTGCCGGAGGAAGGAAATCGGCAGCAGCGTATTGCCGGTCTTCGATTCCTGTTCGAAAATGATCTGTGTTAAGACCGAATGCGTAATGTCCTCACCGCTTTTGGCATCCTGGACAGTGAATTCCTCGCCCTTCTTCACCATCTCCGCCAGATCGTCCAGCGTCACATAGGTGCTGGTGCCGGTATTGTATAGGCGGCGATTGGCGTATTTCTTGATTACGATCTGGCCCTCATTCTTTGCCATTTATCAGTCTCCTGGCCCCGTCTGATTGTATGGAATATTCCTCCACTCCGGAGTGTAGACGCAAAAGAAGCTTGGTGACAATCGGTTTGTGCGATGCGGCAAGGCCTTTCCTTTGATTGGATTTTTTGAAGGCGGTGACAGCTTCGTGAAATCTGCACGATGAAAATTCTTGCTGTTTGACTCAGGAGCAAAGCTTTGACAGTTTCGCCTCATATACGTGTTCATTCTGTGAGGAGGCTTCCATGAGCAGTTCATCCATCGTCGTCGCCAGCGCGGCCCGCACTGCGGTCGGTTCGTTCAACGGCGCATTCGCGACCGTTCCGGCGCATGAACTCGGCGCGGCCGCGATCAAGGGTGCGCTGGAGCGCGCCGGTGTCGATGCCAAGGAAGTCGACGAAGTGATCCTCGGCCAGGTGCTTCAAGCCGGCGAAGGGCAGAACCCGGCTCGCCAGGCCGCGATGAAGGCCGGCATTCCGCAGGAGGCGACCGCATGGGGCGTGAACCAGCTATGCGGCTCCGGCCTGCGTGCCGTGGCACTCGGCCTGCAGCAGATCGCAACGGGTGACGCGAAGATCATCGTCGCCGGCGGTCAGGAATCCATGTCGATGGCGCCGCATGCAGCAAACCTTCGCTCCGGTACCAAGATGGGCGACATGAAAATGATCGACACCATGATCAAGGACGGCCTGACAGACGCATTCTACGGCTACCACATGGGCATTACCGCCGAAAATATCGCCCGCCAGTGGCAGCTGTCGCGCGAGGAGCAGGATCAGTTCGCCGTTTCCTCGCAGAACAAGGCGGAAGCGGCGCAGAAGGCCGGCCGCTTCAAGGACGAGATCGTTCCTTTCACGATCCAGACGCGCAAGGGTGACGTTACGGTCGATGCCGACGAATATATCCGCCATGGCGCGACGCTGGAGGGCATGACGAAGCTGCGTCCGGCCTTCGACAAGGAAGGCACCGTCACCGCCGGCAATGCTTCCGGACTCAACGATGGTGCCGCCGCTGCCGTGCTGATGACCGAAGCGGAAGCCTCGCGCCGCGGCATCCAGCCGCTCGCTCGCATCGTCTCCTGGGCGACGGCCGGCGTCGATCCGCAGATCATGGGGACCGGACCGATCCCGGCCTCCCGCAAGGCGCTGGAAAAGGCCGGCTGGTCCGTCCATGATCTCGATCTCGTCGAGGCCAATGAGGCGTTTGCCGCCCAGGCTTGCGCCGTCAACAAGGATCTCGGTTGGGATACGTCGATCGTCAACGTCAACGGCGGCGCGATCGCCATCGGTCACCCGATCGGCGCCTCCGGCGCCCGCGTCCTCAATACGCTGCTGTTCGAAATGAAGCGCCGCGGCGCCCGCAAGGGGCTTGCCACGCTGTGCATCGGCGGCGGCATGGGCGTCGCCATGTGCTTCGAAGCGCTCTAAAATCAAAGAAGCAGAGCATGATGTCGCCCGAAAACCGTCTGACACTTTTCGGCATCATGCTCTAAGGCGTCTCGAAAGGATTTTTCCAGAAGAAGTGGTGAAAGCGGAGCGGGCGATCCGACATTCGCGCGTCCAGTTTCCGCAGCAACAAAGGGGAGTGGCACATGAGCAGAGTGGCATTGGTAACCGGGGGTACGCGCGGCATCGGAGCTGCCATTTCGATGGCGCTGCACAATGCGGGCTATAAGGTGGCGGCAACCTATGCCGGCAATGATGAGAAGGCCCGGGCTTTCCACGACGTGACCGGTATCTCCGTTCACAAATGGGATGTCACCGACTACGAGGCCTGCGGCAAGGGCATCGCCAAGATCGAGCACGATCTCGGCCATGTCGACATCCTGGTCAACAATGCCGGCATCACCCGCGACGCCATGTTCCACAAGATGACGCCGCAGCAGTGGCATGAGGTCATCAACACCAATCTTACCGGCCTGTTCAACATGACGCATCAGGTCTGGCAGGGCATGCGCGACCGCAGCTTCGGCCGCGTCATCAACATCTCGTCGATCAACGGTCAGAAGGGGCAGATGGGGCAGGCGAACTACTCCGCCGCCAAGGCGGGTGATCTCGGCTTCACCAAGGCACTGGCGCAGGAAGGGGCCGCCAAGAACATCACGGTCAACGCGATTTGCCCGGGCTATATCGGCACGGAGATGGTGCTGGCGGTGCCGGAAAAGGTGCTGAACGAGCGCATCATCCCGCAAATTCCTGTGGGACGCCTTGGCGAGCCCGAGGAAATCGCCCGCATCGCCGTCTTCCTGGCCAGCGACGATGCCGGTTTCATGACGGGATCGACGATCACAGCCAATGGCGGCCAGCTCTTCGTATAAGTGATTCCAGGAGAAGGTTTCCCGCGCGAAGCTGCGTAAGGCAATGAGATTGGAGCGGTTCAGAGCTTTCGCGGGAGGCTGAACCGCTTCAGGCCGTTTCAGGGGGTGGATGGGAGTTCCCGGCCTAAATCTGCAATCATCCCCGGCTTGAATTTGCCTGCTGTCGCTGCCGTGGCTTGAATTCCAGGACGACGGCTTCAAAGGCTCCCTGCTGCTTTTCCTTGCCGCGTGCTCTTGCTGCGCTTGCGAGGGCGTAGAAAGTCGTGCCGATGAGCACGAATGCTGCAATGCTTGCGACGATTGCGGCCATGATGCCGTTCCTTTCTCAAAACACTGCCACCTCGCCGTGACTGATGGCGCGAGAAAAAGATCTCATTGAGGGAACTGCCGCTTCCTGAATTTGTTCCAGGAGTGCATCCTGACCGGCCGCCGATGACAGCCGGTCAGGCAATGCCTTAGCGGCAGCGAGCCTCATAACGGTGACCGTAGCGGTCGCGATAGATGCAGTAGCCGCGACGCTCTTCCGAACGTCCGATGAGATTGCCGACTACGCCGCCAGCGACCGCGCCAACTGCGGCGCCGCCCCAGCTATGGGTGGCGACGCCACCGATCAGCGCGCCGGTACCGGCGCCGATCGCCGTACCTTTTTCCGTTGCCGTGCACGACGCCAATGCCCCGACGAGGGCGATCGCGACGATAATCTTCTTCATGGTGTTAGCTCCCTGATGTTGCGAGGTTTGAACAATGTCTGCGGATCAGATGCGCCCCATCAATAACAGAATGAGGACGATGACGAGAACAAGCCCGAGACCGCCCGATGGGCCATACCCCCATGACCGGCTGTAACCCCAGCTGGGAAGTGCGCCGACCAGCAGCAGAATCAGTATGACAAGCAATACCGTACCAAGCATTATATGTATCCTCCATGTCCCCCGCTTGAATATCACGCCAATATCGCTGTTCGATGCGGCGTTATCCTTCCAGCGGTTCCAGCTCAAAACTGTTCCAGTGAATGAGCCGGATTCCTCAATTCTGTTCATAGAAACTTGCATGTCCGATAATTGTTCCGGCTAAGAAATAAAAATGCGGGTGCGCAGCAGCTGGCATGCTCTGCGAAACGTTAATGGGACCGCATCGTACGGCGGTTGCGGGCGCGGCAGCAAATCGTTTTTATGGTTAAAATATAATTAAATACAATGGGTTGCGGTGAACGAAACGAGAAAAGCCAAATGTCCGTGATTCGTCGGCGATTCGTTCTGCGTTTGAACCTTGGTAATGGTCCGAGCCTTTGCCGGCGTGCCGAAAACAAGAATGCTGCTGCAAATATCGTTCAGGCGGTGCGTTGGTGGGCGGATTCGTTAATTCGCAGCGAACGCCGGGATAGTATCGCCGTTCGAGCTGATCCCCATGTCGTGACACTGCTCCGGCAAAATACAACATGTAGCCGTGAACAAATGCGATACCTGCTCGTATCCGCGATTCCTCACCGATTCGTTCCGGCTTTGATTGATGTGTTAACGGATTCATCTTTTGCGTGCATTTGCCGATTCATTATAGCTGCGCTCGCTAAATGGTTAATCACAATCGCAGATTCGACCTGAATCCGGCTCTCAACCATCCGGAGTCCGGTATGTCCTGGCTGCGGAAGCGCTAGATATTGTGGAGAACAAAAACGGAATTGCTTGGAATCTGCGATTCGTCGCCGATTCGTTCCGGCTTTGGCCCAGATGTTAACGGTCCCGGCTGATTCCTGAGAAATTCCATTATTTACAGATCATTAACCATGATGTGACGCGAATTTTCGTTCGCTGAGGATTCTCCCCTTGACTCCTTTTCCTATGGAAAAGCAGCCTAAACAAGATTCAGCATTTGGTGGGAATCTTTTCGTTGAAATCCATATGTAGTCGTGAACAAATAAAGAACGCAATGGAGTCAGCGATTCGTCTCCGATTCGTTCTCAAGCTGTTCCGGAATTGCCGGGACTCGCATGGGGTGCAGCTGAAATGTAGCTTATGGTTGAAGCGATCAAATATGAAATCGATTGTTGCCGTATCTGTTTTTTCATTCGGGTCTTGCCTTTGTCACATATGGTCGTCATCTGTTCGTTTCCTCCAGGAGGAACATGCTGATCGGAAGACGGCTGTTTCTCGCCTATGCACGGACCTATGACTCAGACTTCGCAGCCCATGATCCTGAGCGGACGCGGCGTGACCGCGGTGCTCGGACCGACCAATACCGGCAAAACCCATTATGCCATCGAGCGCATGGTGGCACACGGCAGCGGCGTGATCGGCCTGCCGTTGCGGCTGCTTGCGCGCGAGGTCTATACGCGCGTCGTCGAAAAGGTCGGGGCGCACAATGTCGCGCTCGTGACCGGCGAGGAAAAGATATCGCCGCCCAATGCGCGCTATTCGGTCTGCACCGTGGAGGCCATGCCGCGCGAGACGCGCGCTTCCTTCGTCGCCATCGACGAGGTGCAGCTTGCCAGCGATCTGGAGCGCGGGCATATCTTCACCGACCGTATCCTGCACCTGCGCGGCCGCGATGAAACACTGCTGCTTGGCGCCGGCACTATGCGGCCGATCCTCGAGCAGCTTCTGCCTGGTATTACCGTTCTCGAGCGGCCGAGGCTTTCACATCTTTTCTACGCCGGACAGAAGAAGATCACGCGCCTGCCGCAACGTACAGCAATCGTCGCCTTTTCGGCCGACGAAGTTTATGCGATCGCGGAGCTTATCCGCCGCCAGCGCGGCGGCGCGGCGGTCGTTCTCGGGGCGCTCAGCCCGCGTACCCGCAATGCGCAGGTGGCGCTCTATCAGGCCGGCGATGTCGAATATCTGGTTGCGACGGATGCGATCGGCATGGGTCTCAACCTCGATGTGGATCATGTCGCCTTCGCTCAGGACCGCAAATTCGACGGCTATCAGTTCCGCAATCTCAATCCGGCCGAGCTCGGCCAGATCGCCGGTCGCGCCGGCCGTCATCTCAAGGACGGCACCTTCGGCGTAACGGGGCAGGTTGATCCTTTTGACGACGAACTCGTGCGCCGGATCGAGGGACACGAATTCGACATGGTCAAGGTGCTGCAATGGCGCAGCAAGAATCTGGATTTCGCTTCAATCGCGGCGTTGCGTGCAAGTTTGGAAGACGCGCCTCGCGTGCAGGGCTTGACGCGGGCGCTGCCTGCGGTAGACCAGCAGGCGTTGGAATATCTGTCACGCGATCTGGAGATAGTCGATCTTGCCAGCAACCCGGCTCGGGTTGAGAAATTATGGGAGGCGTGTGCGCTTCCCGACTATCGGCGCATCACGCCTGCCCAGCACGCCGATCTCATTGCCGCCCTCTTTTCCGATCTCGTGCGCTATGGCACGGTGAAAGAGGATTTCCTTGCCGAACAGGTGCACCGCGCCGATCGGACGGATGGCGAGATCGACACGCTTTCGGCGCGAATCGCGCAGATAAGGACTTGGACCTATGTGTCGAACCGGCCCGGCTGGCTTGCCGATCCGACACACTGGCAAGAAAAGACGCGGGAAATCGAAGATCGATTGTCCGACGCGTTACATGAGAGGTTGACGAAACGCTTTGTTGATCGCAGGACATCTGTGCTCATGAAGCGCCTGAGAGAGAATGCGATGCTGGAAGCTGAAATCAGTGTGAATGGAGATGTCTTCGTAGAGGGGCATCATGTGGGACAGTTGACCGGATTCCGGTTCACGCCTATCGCAGGGACCGAAGGGCCTGATGCCAAGGCTGTCCAGACCGCCTCGCAGAAGGCACTGGGGCTGGAGTTCGAGGCGCGTGCCGCACGTCTGCATGCGGCCGGCAACGGCGATCTCGCGATCAGTGCCGATGGCCTCGTGCGCTGGCTCGGCGATCCTGTCGCGCGCCTGTCAGGCAGCGATCATGTCATGCGCCCGCGCGTCATCCTGCTCGCCGACGAGCAGCTGACCGGCAATGCGCGCGATCATGTCGCCGCCCGCATCGAGCGTTTCGTGAACCACCATATCAGCACGATTCTGAAGCCGCTGGACGATCTCCAGCGTGCCGAAGATCTGCAGGGCCTTGCCAAGGGGCTGGCTTTCCAGCTGGTCGAAAATCTCGGCGTTCTGTTCCGCCGTGATGTCACTGAGGAAGTGAAGTCGCTGGATCAGGACGGGCGTGCCTCGATGCGCCGCTACGGCGTTCGCTTCGGTGCGTACCATATTTTCGTGCCCGCCCTGCTGAAGCCGGCTCCGGCCGAGCTCATCACGCTGCTCTGGGCGCTGAAGAATGATGGTCTCGACAAGCCGGGCTATGGCGACCTGATCCCGGTTCTCGCTGCCGGCCGCACTTCAGTCGTCACCGATCCGGGCTATGAGCGCACATTCTACAAGCTTGCGGGCTTCCGGTTCCTCGGCAAGCGCGCGGTGCGAATCGACATTCTAGAGCGCCTGGCGGACCTTATCCGTCCGCTGCTGCAGTGGAAGCCCGGCCAGGCTTCGCGCCCTGATGGCGCCTATGATGGTCGTCGCTTCACCACGACCACCGCGATGCTCTCCATTCTCGGCGCAACGCTCGAGGATATGGAAGAGATCCTCAAGGGCCTCGGCTACCGCGCCGATTCGGTAAAGGCGGAGGAGGCCACGGCCTTCCTCGCCCAGCAGGACGCGGCTGCAGCACCGGCCACGGCCGCTGGGGAAGCCGCGGCCGAAAAGGCTGATCATGACGATGGCGATGCTGCAACTGACGAGGCGGCTAAGGAAGCAGAAGCCGTTTCGCAGGAAACAGCCGCTCCCGCCGAGGCGCCGGCTGAGACCGAAGTGGCGGTGGCTGTCGAAGCCGTTGCCGTTGCGGAAGTCGCCGCCGAACCTGCGGAGCCGAAGCCGGTTCTGCTATGGCGCCTGGGCGGCCGAAACGACAACCAGCAGCGCCAGGGTGGCCGCGGTCATGGTGACCGTCGTGGCCAGCAGGGCGAGGGTCGCGGTCAGCACGGCAATCGCCGTGGCGGCGGCGAACAGCAGGCCAGCGGTGGCGAGAGCAATCGTGAGGGACGCGATCGTCGTGATGGCCGAGACAATCGGGGCGGCGACAACAAGGGTCCGCGCGGCAATCGCGAGGGCGGCCGTCCGCAGCATCAGGGCAACCGTGGCGAACGGGGTGATCGTCAGGATCGTGGCGATCGGAATGATCGCAACAACCGCGGCGCATCGCAGCCGCTTCGTTTCGAGGCCAAGCCGCCGCGCAAGGAAAAGCCGATCGATCCCGATTCTCCTTTCGCCAAGCTCGCTGCCCTGAAGGAGCAGATGAAGAAATAGGCCATGACGGACGAGAAACAGCCATTTTCCGGTTCGCGCCAGCGCATCGACAAATGGCTGTTCTTTGCCCGCATGGTGAAATCCCGATCGCTGGCGCAGCTCTATGTGCAAAACGGCAGTGTCAGGGTGAATGGCCAGCGGGTCGTACAGCCGAGCCATGGTGTCAAGGCCGGCGACCGCGTCGAGCTGTCGCTGGAGCGGCGCGATGTCATCCTGATCGTGCGCGCACCCGGCGATCGCAGAGGGCCATTCGAGGAAGCCAGGCTGCTTTACGAAGATCTGACGCCGCCGCCGGATGAGACAAAACGTCTCACCCCGTTTGAGCAGGCGTCGCGAGCGCCGGGCAGCGGCAGACCCACGAAACGGGAGCGGCGTGCAATCGACCGCCTCACCTCCGACGACGATTAGAAAACTCTGTCTGTCGCAGGCGGTTTTCAAGATTGTTTGTCCTTGAAATTGGCTGACAAAGTGGATACCTCACGATCAACCTGCCGGTAACCCGCCGGACGGCGCGTTTGTGCGTGACGCATTCGTTAGCTCGTTCGGCTCCGTGGACAAAGTGCGACGTTCCAGGTTGCGCATCCGCGGGAACTAGAGACATTCCTGGAGTGCTTCATGACATATGTCGTGACCGACAATTGCATCCGCTGCAAATATACCGACTGCGTGGAAGTCTGCCCCGTCGACTGCTTCTACGAAGGCGAGAACTTCCTTGTCATCCATCCCGACGAATGCATCGATTGCGGTGTCTGCGAACCGGAATGTCCTGCCGAGGCGATCAAGCCCGATACGGAGCCGGGTCTCGACAAGTGGCTGAAGGTCAATGCGGAATATGCCGCCATCTGGCCGAACATCACGGTTAAGCGCGACCCGATGCCGGAAGCCAAGGAAATGGACGGCGAGCAGGGTAAATTCGAGAAATATTTCTCGACCAACCCCGGTTCGGGCGACTGATCGAAGGTCGTGACAGGCCGTCGATAAAGGTGTAGTCGATATCGCAGAAAACGAATCATTGCCGTTGGGCCGCTGGTCGGTCAACGTGGCCATTTTGGCGCGCGCGCAGCAAATTATTGATTTCCTCAGATTTTTGTGATAGGTTTCTTATACTGATCCACTGTGGCATTTCGCATGCCCAAAACCATCACGAAAGCAAATCACCAATCCGTACGCGGTTTCCTTGACATATCAACCGTTTGTGTTGTCGGGTCTTAGATCGCGATGGGTGGGTTTCTGTTTGCATAAGTCTGGCTGGACCAGGATGAAGTGACCCGACGGTACGCCCGTCTCATCCGGGCCTGACTGACCCGGCACCCCGGCCCTAACGGGGCGCGTAACAGGGAGTTTTTGAAAAGAATGACGACCCAGCAGAAAAAACCTTCAGCAGCACGCCACGGCTTCAAGACTGGTGAAGCGATCGTTTATCCGGCCCATGGTGTCGGCACGATCACTGCGATCGAAGAGCAAGAAGTCGCAGGCATGAAGCTTGAGCTGTTCGTAATCGACTTCGAGAAAGACAAGATGCGCCTGAAGGTGCCGGTGGCCAAGGCCATGAGCATCGGCATGCGCAAGCTTTCCGAGACGGATTTCGTCGAGCGTGCATTGAAGGTCGTGCAGGGCAAGGCCCGCGTAAAGCGCACCATGTGGTCGCGCCGCGCGCAGGAATATGATGCCAAGATCAATTCCGGCGATCTGATCTCGATCGCAGAGGTCGTTCGCGATCTCTATCGCGCCGAGAACCAGCCGGAACAGTCCTATTCCGAACGCCAGCTTTACGAAGCTGCTCTTGATCGCATGGCGCGCGAAATCGCCGCCGTCAACAAGATGTCGGAAACCGAAGCCGTTCGCCTTGTCGAGACCAATTTGAACAAGGGCCCGAAGCGCGGCAAGGTCGTCGACGACGACGACTCGCAAGACGAAGCCGCATAAAGGCCAAGACACCAACATTGCTTCAAAAAACCCGGCCTTCGTGCCGGGTTTTTTTCTTTGGAACCTTTTCCGTTCTGCCGCGTTTAAGCCTCGTGTTGGCGGTCGGTGTGGGTGCGCTCCTGTGGAGAGGGGTTCCATACAGGCCGTATTATAGACATTCACGAGGACCGGCCTATGCGTTTTCACTCGAAGCTCCCCGGCGATCTGAAGATGCTTCAATCGTCAGACCCGTTCGATGAGATCGAACTAGACTAGTCATCGATCATCCGGCCAGCCGGATATCGATTTCCAATTCGCAATTTCATTCATTGATTTCCATCCGAACAGCGATGTCCGGAAACGATGCTTGCTGCCCTTTTCGTCGACCGCGGCATAGAGACGATTTGAGGCCGAACCTAGGAGATGCATATGACGAATATGTCTGCAGATCGGCGCATGATCAAAGTTGCGATGGCTGCTCCCTATCTCGATCGCGACGAGGAACACGATCTCGCCATTCGCTGGAAGGACCACGAGGATCGTGGTGCCCGCAATCAGATCGCAACCGCCCATATGCGCCTCGTCATTTCCATGGCGGGGAAATTTCGTAATTTCGGATTGCCGATGAGCGATCTGGTGCAGGAGGGTTATGTCGGCCTGCTGGAAGCGGCCGCCCGCTTCGAACCGGAACGGGAGGTTCGCTTCTCCACCTATGCAAGCTGGTGGATACGCGCTTCTATCCAGGACTATATCCTGCGCAATTGGTCGATCGTACGCGGTGGCACGAGTTCCGCGCAGAAGGCGCTGTTCTTCAATCTGCGCCGTTTGCGCGCCAAGCTTGCCCGCAGCAATTCCAGCGTCACTGTCCAGTCCATCCATGAGGAAATCGCCGTCACGCTTGGCGTCAGCCTCGCCGACGTGCAGACGATGGATGCGCGCCTTTCCAGTAGCGACACCTCGCTGCAGGCGCCTTCAATAGCCGGTGATTCCGAAAGCGCCGAACGCATCGATTTTCTCATCAGCGACGAACCGCTTCCCGACGAGCAGGTCTCCGACATGATCGATGGCGAACGCCGTCGCATCTGGCTAGCATCGGCTCTGAAGCATCTCAACGAGCGGGAAATGAAGATCATCCGGGCGCGCCGCCTAGTCGAAGATGGCGCAACGCTGGAAGAGCTCGGCGCCGATCTCGGCATTTCCAAGGAGCGCGTGCGGCAGATCGAAAGCCGCGCCATGGACAAGCTCCGCAACGCGCTTGTCGACGCAGACCCGCGCATGGCAAGCTACGCCTGAGGCAGATCTTCTCCCCGCCGGGAGAAGATCGATCTATTCCGAGATAATTTTGACCCTGTCGCCCGGCGCAATCGTCGCCCCGGTTGGCAGGGCGTTGATCAGTTTGAACAGGTCGAGCTTGCGATCGGTGCCCATCATGCGGGCAGCAAGCGTGGTAATGGTGTCGCCAGGCTTGACGGTGACGACACGTACGCGCAGCGGCTTCAGCGAGGCCGCCTCGTCCGGTGTCATATGCCGGAAGCTTGCGCGCAGGACATTGGCGGTCTGATCGAGCTGGGCGATATTTCCTTTCGGCACTGCCGTCAGGAAACGGAAGATTTGCGTGCGATCGCGGATCACCGTGACATCGAAATCCCAGCGATCGGCCGAAGCGCGCGCTGTCGCCGCCGGCATGCCATTGACGGTGATCGACTGAATCGAGTTCGGATCGAGGCCCGTGACCCAGCCGCTGGAAATATAGTTGGTCAGATTCTGGTTCTGGGTATCGGCAACGCCGTCAAAGCGGATGGCGATGTCGCCGGGGCCAGTCGCCATGACGGCTTCGACCTTGTTGTCGATACGGAAATCGGGCGGCACGTCGAAGCGGATGCCGAGGCCGCCATGCAGGAAGGTCTGGCCACGCACATAGCCCTCCTCCGGGCTGTCGCCATAGAGGAGGCCGTCGATGCCGTTGAGATAATAGTCGCGGCCGATGTCGCCGACCTTGCCTTCTTCGCCGAATTCGCGCGCATGGGCCTTGGCAAGGTCGATACGCTGCGGCGTGCTTGGATGGCTCGAAAGGAAGTCCAGGCTCTGGTCCACGTCGGAATTGGCCGACATGAAGCGGCTATAATCCTCCATCGCGTTCAGGAAGCGCGCCGCGGCGTAAGGATCGTAGCCGGCCTGACCGAGTGTGCGAATACCGATCTCGTCGGCCTGGAGTTCCTGCTGGCGCGAGAAGGCGGCAAGACGCAGCTTGCCGCGGGCGAGCGCCTGCTTGCCGGCCAGATCGCTCGACAGAACTTCCGAAACGACACGGCTGGCGATGACTTCGGCTTCCTCGCGTTTCTGCCGCTCGATGCCGTGATTGGCTGTTACGTGAGCCATCTCGTGCGATAGCACCGCGGCGACTTCGGATGCATCATTGGCAAGCGCCAGAAGGCCGCGTGTCACGTAGAGATAGCCGCCTGGCAGCGCAAAGGCGTTGATCGAGGGCGAATTGAGGATGGTGATGCGGTAGGACTGCTGCGGATTCTCCGACACGCTGGTCAGCGCGCCGGCGATGCGGGCAACGAGGCGCTCGGTTTTGGCATCCTTGTATTCGCCGCCATAGCTTGCGAGGATACGTGGATGCTCGCGAGCGCCCATCTGTGCGCGCGGATCGTTCTTCTGCACTTCGGAAACGATCTGCGGATTGGCGGAGGGCGAAACGCTCGGCTGATAGGATTGATCCATCACCGTCTGGCAGCTGTTCAACATTGCCGCGGCCGTAAGGAAGGGCACAAAGCGGCGCAAACGGGCTGCGACGGTCACATCGATCCTTCGTTCTGCTCGCTTGCTCTGCTTCAGGACCTGTATCCTACTCATTTCGCTGTCATGCCGGCTCGGCGCCAAATCCGGTTGATCGTTACCGGGCCGATCATCGTCGTGCGCCGATAAAGGTTGTTTTCGCCCCCATCTATCCGCGTTTACCCGGACGGTCTCCACCCCTTGCTGTAGCCGATTTTGGCACCGGTTGCATAGCGAGACTCCGTTTAAATGTGGCGGCGTTGTATTTTAGCAAGCATTCCCCAGGACTTTCAGCCGCTTGCCGCGACGAAATTAAGGCAAAACCAGCGACAAGATGCCATGACACAATCAATGTTGCAGAAATGTGGTCAATGCCGGAATGCTGTCCGTCTCTAGGAAGGTTCCTATGGGAGCGGCGAGCCTGATCGTGCCGCCATCGATGAAGACGGCGTGGTCGGCAAGGCGCCGCACTTCGGCGGGATCATGCGAGACGATCAGCACGGTATTGCCGGTTTCGCGATGCAGGGTTTTCAGAAGTTCGACCATGCCGGAGCGCAGGCCGGGATCGAGGGCCGCGAAGGGTTCGTCGAGCAAAAGGATCGGCTTGTCGCGCACCAGAGCCCGAGCGAAAGCGGCGCGCTGCCGTTCGCCACCGGAGAGCGTCCCCGGTTTGCGCGTCTCGAAACCGGGCAGTCCGACGCGCGCCAGGGCTTTCGAGACCCTTTGCCGGTCCTGCGCCGAGAGCCTCAGCGAGGGGTTGATGCCGAGACCGATATTGGTGAAGAGGTCGAGATGGGCAAAGAGGTTGTTATCCTGGAAGACGAGCGACACGGGCCGCTCGGCGGGATGCAGGCCGGTTACATCCTGTCCGGCAAGCATAATGCGGCCCCGATCCGGCGGTTCGAAGCCGGCTAGCAAATTGAGGAAGGTCGATTTTCCTGATCCCGACGGGCCGGCGACAGCGATGATCTTGCCTTGTGGCAAATCACAGTCGAAACGGAAATCATGGGTGCCGAGGCGCAGCTCGACGCCGGCCATGGCAACGCCCCGTTCGTTCCTGTCGTGGCCGTCAGTCATGCCGCCTGCTTTCGTCATCGCGTGCGCCTTGGCCGGCCGTGCCGGCAATGGTCAGGAGAAGACATACAAGGCCAAGGATCAAGGCATATCCATCAGCATCATTGGTGCGGTAGCTGCCGAGCTTGCTATAGACCAGCCAGGGCAGGGTCATCAGGCTGTCCGAGCCGAAGAGGGCCACGGCGCCGAGATCGCCTAGCGACAGGGCCATTGCGAAAGACAGTGCCGTAAAGAGCGGTTTGCGCAGACCGGGCCAATCGATGAGGCGAAGGCGGGAAATGCCGTGAACGCCAAGGCTCGCCGCCAGCCGTTCGGTGCGACTGACATGGACCGCATAGGCCGGCTCGATGACGCGGATGACGAAAGGCAGCGCCATCAGCGCGTTGATGACGACGATCAGGGTGGCCGCAAAGCGGCTCGGATCTCCCAACGGCCGGAGTGCCAGGAACCAGCCGGTTGCCAGCACAATCGGTGGCACCAGCAGGATGAGGGAGGAGCTTGCGCCTAATGCGATCGCCAGACCGCGCAGACCGAGGGACTTTCGGCGATCCGCAGATATCACCGAGCGGGCGCGAATGATCGCGAAGGATATCAGTACGGCCAGAAGGCCCGCAGCAAGCGCGATTGCAAGACTTGTGACTGCCGCCTGCAGAAAGATAGGCTGGCTGGCGAGCTTAAAGAGGTTCGCCTCAAGGCCGGTGACGACGACCGAAGCAAGCGGCAGGCCGAGAAAGAGCGTGGCGGTCGACAGCATGATGGCATCGATCCATCGGGCGGCGGGCGCCTGCCCATCGATGCGCCGCAGGGCGCGGCCGCTGATTAGCCCATGATCGTCCGGTGCGCGAAACAGCGTCATGGCGCCGAGTATGACGAGAGTGACGACGATTTGCAGCAGCGATAGCAGGACGGCGCGGCCGGGATCGAAATCGAAGCGGAGCGCTTGATAAATCGCCACTTCCAGTGTTGTCGCAGCCGGACCGCCGCCGAGGATTAGGACCAGCGTGAAACTGGTGGCGCAGAGCATGAAGATAAGGCCGGCAATGCCGGGAATGAGGCCGCGCAGGACAGGCCATTCGATGAAGCGGAAGACCGAGGCAGGCCTCATGCCGAGTCCGCCGGCCACCAGCCAATATTCAGCCGGGACACGCTCCAACCCGGCCAGCATCAGCCGGCAGGCGAGGGGCATGTTGAAGAAGACATGCGCAAGCAGGATACCGGCAAGGCCATAGATGCTGACGGGCTGCGACAGGCCGAGTGCTGATAGCGCCTGATTGATAAGCCCCTGTCGGCCCCATATGCCGAGCAGGCCGAGCGCGCCGATCAGCACCGGCAGGCCCATAGGCACGGCCATCAGCCGGATCAGCCACAATCGGCCGGGAAAGCGCGGCTGGCGCGCCAATGCCCGGGCCACCGGGATGGCGAGCATAACGGAAAGCAGCGTCGAGAACACCGCCTGTAGCAGCGTGAAGCGCAGGACGCGCAGCAGGTAGGGGTCTGCCAGGGGATTGGTGCCGCCAGATTCGATGCCGGCGGCGAGCAGGGCGAGTACGGCGATCCCGACGAAGACCACGATGCCGGCGAGACTGAATGTCCCGCCGGAAATGGCGCGTCTTCGCTCTGGTGCCGTGAGTATCGTCAAAGCATCAGTTGCCGCTGGTGGCGGTCAGCCATTCGTCGATCCAGGCTTTGCGGTTCTTGTCGACGTCGGCGGGGCTCATCAGGAAGGTCTTCGAGGGCACCACGAGCTTGCTGAAGGCTTCCGGCAGCGGTTCCGAAGTGGCCGAGGCCGGCATCATCCAGTTGCTTGTCGGTATGATATCCTGGAAGCCCGGTGAGATCATGAATTTGAGGAAGTCGCGCGCAAGTTCCTTGTTCGGCGAGGACTTGATGAGGCCGGCAACCTCGATCTGGATGTAATGTCCTTCCGAGAAGGCGGCGGCCTGATAGCGATCGGTCTTATCCTCGATCATGTGATAGGCCGGCGACGTCGTGTAGGAGAGCACCATCGGCGCTTCGCCCTTGGTGAAGAGGTCATAGGCTTCCGACCAGCCGGGGGTGACGGTCAGGATGCGGCCTTTGAGCTTCGCCCAGGCATCGGCGGATTTGTCGCCATAGATCGACTTGACCCAGAGCAGCAGGCCGAGGCCCGGCGTCGAGGTGCGCGGGTCCTCGATGACGATCTTCTGCGAGGGATCGCCCTCGACGAGATCCTTCATGCTCTTCGGTGGGTTCTTAACCGTCTGGCTGTCATAGATCACGGCGAAATGGCCGTAGTCGTAGGGCACGAAAACGTCGTCCTTGAAGCCGCCGGGAACCTTGAGTGCCGAGGTGTCGACGCCGCTTGCATCGAAGAGGCCAGTATCCTTAGCTTCGTCGACGAGATTGGTGTCCAGGCCGAGAACGACATCGGCCTTGGTGCCGGCGCCTTCCAGCTTCAGGCGGGAGAGAAGTGCCACGCCGTCGGTGACAGCGACATAATTGACCGTGCAGCCGCAGGTCTTTTCGAAAGCGGCCTTGACCTTGGCACCCGGACCCCAGTCGGCGGTAAAGCTCTCATAGGTGTAGATGGTCAGGGTCTTGTCGGCTGCAGCGGCAGACTGCGCGGCACAAAAGGTCGTTCCGGCTGCAAGGGCCAAGCCGGCGAAGAATGACAATAGCGATCGGTTTTGCACGACAGCGCCTCCACTTTGGTTTCGTCTTGAAGGGGAAAAGGGCGCTATGATTTTTGTCACGCGTCTAATCCCTCCGCCGGTGTTAGCCGGATCAGGTTCCGCGGGTTGGCCGATGAAAGCCTCTCAGCCAAATGTCCTGAAGGACATAGGCACCCCGTTAGAGCGTCGGCAGATTTAGCCTTGTGACGGAGGGATGACAAGGGAAATGATTCCCTTGCCGATTGCAGGCCGAAGGAGCTTACTCGGCGGCGTGCGCGGCGGCCGTCGGGCTGTCGAATTTCTTAGCCGCACTTGGAAGCTGCACGTTCTTCAGCGTCAGCGCGGTCAGCAGGCCGATGAGACAGATGCCGGCGGCGGTCATGAACAGCGGGCTGAAGGCGCTCGCATAGGCATTGGCGACGGCCTCGCGGGTCGCCTCGGGCAACGCGGCCATCATCTTCGGAGTCAGCTGCTCGATGTCGGATATGCCTGATATGGAGACGCCGACATTGCCGAGCTTGGCGGCGATGATGGCGCCATAGACGGAAATGGCGATGGAGGCGCCGCCCATGCGCGAGAGCGTGACGGCACCCGTCGCCGCGCCGACGTCACGCGCTGCGGCTGCATTCTGTACGCCGATGACGGGCACCTGCTGGGCAAGGCCGATGCCGACGCCGTGCAGCAGCATCAGGCTGCCAATGAGGGCGATGGGCGTGCCGGCATGGACGAAGGCGAGTGAAGCGAATGCGATTGTGCTGCAGGCAGCACTTGCGACGGCGAAGGGCTTGTAGCGGCCCCTTGCGGCGATCAGCCGGCCGGCCGATAGCGAACCGCAGACGATGCCGCCGGTCAGGAGAATGAACAGCAACCCGGCCATGGAGGGCGAAAGGCCCGTCGTCGTCTGCAGGAAGAGCGCGAAATAATTCACCATGCCGATGGCCACGGCACCGCTGGTGATCGAGAGGATCAGCAGAAGGCCGAATGTCGGATTGCGGAACAGCGTCATCGGCACGATGGGCTCGGGTGCGCGGCGCTCGATGAAGACCCAGGCGATGGCGCAGATCACCCCGAAGGCGATAATACCGAGGCATTGCGGCGAGAGCAGCGACCCGAAGAGTTCGCTTCCGTCAGCAGCAAGCACGATGCTTGTCGTCGTCAGGGCAAGAAGGATGGCGCCGGCATAATCGATCTTCGGACGGCGGGCCGGCTTGCGGTAGGGCAGCATGAAGGCGAGGCCGGTAAGCACGATGAAGCCGATCGGCACGTTGACGAGGAAGATCGAACGCCAGCCGAAGAGATCGCTCATCGTGCCGCCGAGAACGGGGCCGATGGCGCCCGACGCCATCAGCACGAGGCTCGAATAGCTCTGGTAGCGTGCGCGCTCGCGCGGCTCGAAGAGATCGGCGTTCACGGCGAAGATCGAGACCATGATACCGCCGCCGCCGAAGCCTTGAAGGACGCGGGCGGCGATCAGCGTATCCATCGAGACGGCAAGGCCGCAGACGGCGGAGCCGATCGTGAAGATCGCGATCGCCGTCATCATCACATATTTGCGGCCGAAGAGATCGCCGAGCTTGCCGTAGACGGGCATGACGGCGGAGAGCGAGAGAAGATAGGCCGATCCGATCCAGCCAAAGCGCTCCAGATGTCCGAACTCGCCGACGATCGTCGGCAGTGCCGTAGAGACGATCTGGTTGTCGAGCGTTGCCATGAACATGGCAGTCATCAGAAACAGGAAGAGTATGAGCCGCCGTTTATGATCCGCCACGAGCGGCGCGAAAGTTGTCTGCATGTCCATGGGGCAGGAAATCCGAGCTTGGCCGAAACGCTGCGCGGTCGATCGAATGCGCGGGACGCCCCGGTTTTCATAGTTTATATATGTGTGCCAATAGCATATAATTGTCAATGACAGGTGAATGCTGTTTGCATGTTTTATTTGTTTTCTGCCTCTGATATGGTGGAAAGATGACATCTGCGACCAATACACGTGAAGTTGAAGCCTCGGAGCTGACCGAAGACGAGAATCTCCTGCGCATCGGCCATGCGATGACGCGCATGCGTCTGCTGACGGGCCGCCGCATGATCGGCAGGCTTGCCATCCAGAGCGTGGCACCGGGCCTCGAGCTTTCGCATCTCGACGTACTCGATGTCGTGAGGCGGGCAGAGGCGACGGGCGAAGTCACCGTCGGCACGATTGCCGAGATGCTGCGGATCGATCCGTCGCGGGCAAGCCGCATCGTGGCCGACATGGTGACGCGCGGCGTTCTGCGCCGCAAGGCATCGCAGGCGGATGCTCGGCGTATCGTGGTGGTGCTCACCGCGCTGGGTCAAAGATTGCTGTCGGAGATCCAGGCGCAGAAATTCTCCGTCATCGGCAGCATCTTCGCCGACTGGACGCAGGAGGAGATCGAGAGCTTCTCGCTGCTGTTCGATCGCTATGTCAGCGGCTACGAGCAGGTTTTCCAGGCGCGCATCAAGGAAACGGACGACTGAGCGGTCGGCGCGGTTGTTCTTGTGCATCGCGCTCTTCCCTAGGGATACGACTTTGCGCTATGGGCATGCCTCATGAGCCAGTCCACCACCTTCACCATCCTGCTTGGCGGCGAGCTTCGTTTGACGGAGCGGCTGCGCGATGCCGTTTCCGGCAGCCGCTTCATCGCGGCCGACGGTGGCATGCGCCATGCGATCACGCTTGGTGTGAAGCCTGAGCTTTGGGTCGGCGATTTCGATTCCACGCCCGCGGATTTGCAAGCCGCCTTTCCCAATGTGCCCAAGCAGCCCTATCCGGCGGCGAAGGCTGCAACGGACGGCGAAATTGCCGTCTCGGAAGCGATCGATCGCGGCGCCACGAGACTGATCCTGGCGGGCGCCATGGGCGGCGAACGTTCCGACCATGCGATCCAGCACCTGCTTTACGGCGTGCATCTGGCCGAAAAGGGCCTCGATATCTTGCTGACCTCCGGTGACGAGGAGGCGGTGCCTCTTCCGCCGGGCGAACTCACGCTGACGCTACCCTCAGGCTCGCTGTTTTCGGTTCTCGGTTTCAGCGATCTGACGGGCCTGTTCATCGACAATGCCCGTTACCCCTTGCGCGATTTTCATTTGCCCTTCGGCGCGTCGCGCACCATTTCCAATGTAGCGGAAGGCGATGTGCGCTTTTCGCTCGGCAGCGGCAGGGCCATTGTTCTTGCCCGCCCTTATGACCTTTCCGGAGTCTGATCTTGGCCCCTCCCATTCTGAAACTCGACGACATCTTCCTGAGCTTCGGCGGCGCGCCCTTGCTCGCCGGTGCCGGCCTGCAGGTGGAGCCCGGTGACAAGATCTGCCTTGTCGGCCGCAATGGTTCCGGCAAGTCGACGCTTTTGAAGATCGCCGCCGGCCTTGTCGAAGCGCAATCGGGCGAGGTATTCCGTCATCCATCGTCGACCGTGCGTTATCTTGAGCAGGCGCCGGATTTTGCCGGTTACAAGACGGTGGCGGCCTATGCCGAGGCTGGCCTCGGGCCGGGTGACGATCCCTATCGTGTCACCTATCTCCTTTCCCATCTCGGCCTGACCGGCGAGGAAGATCCGAAGAATCTCTCGGGCGGCGAAGCGCGTCGCGCGGCTCTTGCCCGCGTTCTGGCGCCTGAACCGGATATCCTGCTGCTCGACGAGCCGACGAACCATCTGGATCTGCCAACCATCGAATGGCTGGAAGGCGAGCTGCAGAAGAGCCGCAGCGCGCTCGTGCTGATCTCGCACGACCGTCGTTTCCTCGAAAAGGTGTCGACCGCGACTGTGTGGCTCGATCGTGGCACCTCGCGCCGTCTGGACAGGGGCTTTGGCTATTTCGAAGCCTGGCGCGATCAGGTGCTGGAAGCCGAAGAGCTGGAGCAGCATAAGCTCGGCAAGCAGATCGAGCGCGAAGAGCACTGGCTGCGCTATGGCGTGACGGCGCGGCGCAAGCGCAATATGCGCCGGCTCGGCGAGCTGCAGGACATGCGCTCGCGCTATCGCGGTCACAAAGGCGCTTTGGGCACGGTACAGGCGGCTGCTTCCGATGCGCAGGAAAGCGGCAAGCTGGTGATCGAGGCGGACAAGATCACCAAGTCCTATAATGAGCGGGTCATCGTCGCGCCCTTTTCGATCCGTGTGCATCGCGGCGATTGCATCGGTCTCGTCGGCCCGAACGGCGCCGGCAAGACGACACTTCTGAAGATGTTGACCGGACAGCTCGAGCCCGATAGCGGCACGGTGAAGCTCGGCACCAATCTGGAGATCGCGACGCTCGACCAGAAGCGCGAGGAGCTCAATCCGGAAGATACGCTCGCCAACTATCTGACCGATGGCCGCGGCGAGAACCTGCTCGTCAATGGCGAGCAGCGGCATGTGACTGGCTATATGAAAGAATTCCTCTTCCAGCCCGAACAGGCGCGCACGCCGATCAAGAATCTTTCCGGTGGCGAGCGCGCCCGGTTGATGCTGGCGCGCATCCTATCGCGGCCGACCAATCTTCTGATCCTCGACGAACCGACGAACGATCTCGACATCGAGACGCTCGATCTGCTGCAGGAGATCGTTTCCGGTTTTGCCGGCACGGTCATCCTCGTCAGCCATGATCGTGATTTCCTCGACCGTACCGTGACCTCGACGATCGCGCCCGCCGATCCCGAAGATCCGGACGGCCGCTGGATCGAATATGCCGGCGGCTATTCCGACATGCTCGCCCAGCGCAAGGGAGCGATCGAGGAGCGGAAACGGGCTGAAAAGGCGGCCGAAAAGCCGAAATCGACCGAAGCTTCGGCGACGGCTTCCGAGGCTTCGAAGGGAAAGGGCAAACTTTCCTACAAGCAGAAATTCGCGCTCGAAAACCTGCCGAAGGAAATGGCGAAGGCGGAAGCCGAGATTGCCGCCCGCGAAAAGAAAATGGCCGATCCGAACCTCTTTTCCAAGGATGCCGCAACGTTCAACCGTCTTGTTACGGAGATGGAAAAGCTGCGCGAAAGCCTGACCAAGATGGAAGAGGAATGGCTGGAGCTGGAAATGCTGCGCGAGGAGCTGGAGGGCTAGGGCTCATATCCGCTCATCCTATGCGCGTCTTTACTATGCAGTAAAAACAATCGGTTGCGCTCGGTCGCCGCCGGTTCATTCCCTGTTGTCGAATCCGATAAACCGTTTATACATTAACGCATGCTGCCGGACGACGCGCCGGTTGATACCCCCGGGCCGACGTGGCCCGTGGCGCATGTTGGGGAAGTCCGAAGCGACCTGATTACATTGCGCCTGATGGCGACAGGTTCTTCGTGGAAAGTTGCAGGCAAATTTCGTGAGCGCTTACCGTGATGACGGCGCTTGATGCCGCATGCGGTTTTTCGAGGGGGGCTTCATGCCGATGCTGCCGCGTGCCGTTTTGTTCAGCTGTGTTCTTGCCGTTTTCTCGGGCGCCCAGGCGCTGGCGCAGGGGGCGCCGCCGGCCCCGCCTGTGACGGTCGCCAAGCCTGTGGTGCGCGACGTCGTCGACAGCGACGAGTTCATTGGTCGCTTCCAGGCGGTCGATGAAGTTTCCATTCGCTCGCGAGTGGGCGGCTATCTGCAGGAAGTGCATTTCAAGGATGGCGCTATCGTCAAGCAGGGCGACCTGCTTTTCGTCATCGACCAGCGGCCCTTTGTCACCGCGCTGAACGAATCGACGGCCTCGCTAGAAGTCGCGAAGTCGTCCCTGACGCTCGCCGATGCGCAATTCAAGCGCGCGCAATCGCTGTCGACAACGGGCAGCCAGTCGGCATCGACGCTCGATGACCGCCGCCGCGATCTCGTTTCCGCCGAGGCGAATGTGCGCGGCGCACAGGCCGCTGTCGATCGCGCCAATCTCGACATGGATTTCACCAAGATTACTGCACCGCTCAGCGGCCGCATCGACCGGCGCCTGATCTCGGTCGGCAATCTGGTGCAGGCCGATCAGACCGTGCTGACGACCATTGTGTCGCTCGACCCCATCGATTTCTATTTCGACGTCGACGAGCGCCGGCTGCTTTCCTATGCCGACGAGGCTCGCAAGAATGGCAGTGCCCTGCAGCAGGGCGGTGGCGGGCTCGATGTGACCGTGACCATTGCCGATTCCCGCCAGAAGCCGTTCAAGGGCAAACTCGATTTCGCCGAAAACCGCGTCGACAACGAAACCGGCACGATCCGCGTCCGCGCCAGGTTTCCGAACCCCGATCTCATCCTGCAGCCCGGCTTGTTCGGACGCGTTCAGGTGCAGGGCTCGAACAGCTACAAGGCAATCCTCGTTCCCGACGAAGCCATCGGTTCCGACCAGAACCAGCGCGTCGTCTATGTCGCCGATACCGCCGGCAATATCACGCCGAAGCCGGTGCGCCTCGGGCCGAAGCTCTACGGCTACCGCGTCATCCGTGACGGCATGACCGGCGACGAGACGATCGTCGTCAACGGGCTGATGCGCATCCGGCCCGGCGCCAAGGTGACGCCGCAGCTGATCGAGCTGCCGCAGCAGGCGACGAATGACGAACCGCCGGCTCAGGCCGATGCACAGGGGACGAGCCAATGAGGTTTTCCCACTTCTTCGTCGATCGGCCGATTTTCGCATCGGTCCTCTCCATCGTGCTGCTGATCGTCGGCGGCATCGCTTATTTCCAGTTGCCGGTAGCGCAATATCCCGAGGTCGCGCCTCCCACCATCGTCATTCGCACCTCCTATCCCGGCGCCGACGCACAGACCATCGCCGATACGGTGGCGACGCCGATCGAGCAGGAGGTCAACGGCGTCGAGGACATGCTCTACATGTCCTCATATTCCAGCGCCGACGGCTCCATGTCGCTGACGGTCACGTTCAAGCTCGGCACCGATCTCGACAAGGCGCAGGTGCTGGTGCAGAACCGCGTCGCCATTGCCGAGCCGCGATTGCCCGACGACGTCCGCCGCATCGGCATTACGACAGTCAAGAGCTCGCCCGACCTGATGATGGTCGTGCATCTTCTCTCGCCGAACAACCGCTACGATCAGCTCTATATTTCCAACTATGCGCGTACGCGCATCCGCGACATTCTCGTCCGCCTGGATGGTGTCGGCGATGTGCAGCTCTTCGGCGAGCGGCAATATTCGCTGCGCATCTGGCTCGATCCGGAAAAGCTCGCGGCCTACGGCATGACCGCCGGCGATATCGTGCAGGCGCTGCGGGATCAGAACGTGCAGGTGTCCGGCGGCGCGATCGGCGGGCCGCCGGTTTCGGGCACCAACGCCTTCCAATACACCGTCACCACGCAGGGGCGTTTTTCCGACGCGCGGCAATTCCGCTACGTCATCGTCAAGGCGACAGGCAACGGCCGCCTCGTGCAGCTGCAGGATGTCGCACGCATCGAGCTCGGCGCTCAGGATTACGTCACCAACAGCTATCTGAACGGCAGCCCGGCGGTGGCGCTCGGCGTCTTCGCCCGGCCCGGCACCAATGCGCTCGCCGCCGCCGCTGATATCCAGAAGACCATGGAGGACTTATCGCAGGATTTCCCGCAGGGGCTCGAATACCGCATCATCTACAACCCCACGGAGTTCATCGCCGAGTCGATCCACGAGGTCTACAAGACGATCTTCGAAGCGGCGGTTCTCGTCGCCATCGTCGTGCTGGTTTTCCTACAATCCTGGCGAACGGCGATCATTCCGATTGTCGCAATCCCCGTTTCGCTGATCGGCACTTTTGCCTTCCTGCTTGCCTTCGGCTTCTCGCTGAACATGCTGACGCTGTTCGGCCTGGTACTCGCGATCGGTATCGTCGTCGACGATGCGATCGTGGTGGTGGAGAATGTCGAGCGCAACCTCGCACTCGGCATGACGCCGAAAGAGGCATCACATGTGACCATGAACGAGGTCGGTACGGCGGTGCTCGCAATCTCGCTGGTGCTGATTGCGGTCTTCGTGCCGACAGCCTTCATTCCCGGCATTTCCGGGCAATTCTACCGACAGTTCGCGGTCACGATCTCGGTCGCGACGGCGATCTCCTGTCTGAACTCGCTGACGCTCTCGCCGGCGATCGCCGCGATCGTCCTTCGTCCGCACAGCCACGAGAAATCCAACAATGTCTTCGCGCGCTTCGGCCGTGCCTTGGGTGATGGGTTCAACAGGGGTTTCGAGCGAATGAGCCAGGGATATTCCTGGATCGTCCGCCATCTCGTTACGACGTGGGCAGCGCTCGCCTGCGCGCTTCTCGTCTTTGCCGGTCTGCTCGCCGGAACATGGTACATGGGCCGGATCGTGCCGCAGGGTTTCGTGCCTACAATGGACCAGGGCTATGCCATCGTCGTCGTCCAATTGCCTGACGGCGCCTCGCTCGCGCGCACCAATGCCGTTATCCAGAAGGCGACGGGGATCATCAACAAGACGCCCGGTATCGCCAATGCCGTCGCGTTTGCCGGCTTCAACGGCGCGACCTTTACGAACGCCTCGAATTCCGGCGTCATCTTCACGCCGTTCAAGCCGTTCGAGGAGCGCCTGAAGACCGGGGACTCGGCGACAAAGATCATCGGCCAGCTCTTCGGCAGCCTGCAGGGCCTCCAGGAGGCCTTCATCATCGCTATTCCGCCGCCCTCAATCCGAGGCATCGGCAATTCCGGCGGCTTCAAGATGCAGATCATGGACCGGGAAAATGCTGACATGCGCCGCATCCTGCCGCTCGCCTACCAGATGATGGGCGTCGCGGCGCAGAATAAGGGCGTAAGTGGCGTCTTCACCACCTTCTCCGCCAACAGCCCGCAATATTTCCTGGCGATCGATCGCGACAAGGCGCGGGCGCTCAACGTGCCGATCCCGAATATCTTCGAGACCCTCTCGATCAACCTCGGCACGTCCTATGTCAACGACTTCAATGCCTTCGGCCGCGTCTACCAGGTGCGGGCGCAGGCCGATCAGCAATATCGCATGGATCGTGAGGATATTCTGGCACTGAAGGTGCGCTCGGCGACCGGAGCGCTCGTACCGCTCGGCACGCTGGTCGATATCCGGGATACGACTGGGCCGACGCTCGTGCAGCGCTACAACATGTATGTCTCGGTTCCCGTGCAGGGCAATCCGGGACCGGGCGTCTCCACCGGCTCGGCCCTCGATATCATGGAAGGGATAGCAAAGAACCTCCTTCCTTCGGGCACGACCTTCGAATGGACGGAGCTTGCCTATCAGGAAAAGCATACCGGCAATACGGCGATCTATATCTTCGCCCTGTCGGTCATCTTCGTCTTCCTGGCGCTGTCTGCGCAGTATGAAAGCTGGGTCCTGCCGCTTGCTATCATCCTCATCGTGCCGTTGGCAGTTCTGGCGGCATTGATCGGCGTACATCTCAGGGGCATGGACAACAACATCCTGACCCAGATCGGTTTGATCGTGCTGATCGGTCTTGCGGCCAAGAACGCGATTCTGATCGTGGAGTTTGCCCGACAGGCGCAGCTTGAAGGAAAAAGCGCCGTCGAAGCGGCGATCCAGGCCAGCCATCTGCGTCTGCGCCCGATCCTGATGACCGCCTTCGCCTTCATCTTCGGCGTCGTGCCGCTGATGATCGCCACAGGCCCGGGCGCGGAAATGCGCCAGTCTCTCGGCACGGCCGTCTTCTCCGGCATGCTGGGGGTGACGCTGTTCGGCCTGTTCCTGACGCCGGTCTTCTACGTCGTCCTGCGCCGCCGGCGCAAGCAGGCAGAAGCCGCGCAGGAGCCCTCGGCTACCGATGCGGCGGCACAATGATACCCAACAGAGCGGCTGAACGTTTCACGGGAAACGCTCAGCCGCTCTATCCGATTGTTTTTACGTTGCTTCCGAGAGGATGCTGCTGGGCGCTTCCCGGCCGCGGCCTTAGAGATGCGGGTTGCGCGGCCGGTATTTCTTGACCAGTTGCCGGTTGGTTTCCTTGGCACCCGGCATGTTGGCGCTGAGGTAGACGGGTGGATTGCCATCCTTGCAGAGTTCGGCGGCGACATCGGCGAAGATGGCGTTCAGCACGGTGGCGCCGACGGCTGTTGAGGCCGGCCCGACCTTCAGCTCCGTTCCCGACAGCTCTATCATCGCGTCACCGGGCGGCAGGCCGTTGTCCAGCACGATATCGGCGATATCGGCGAGCTTTCTGCGTCCATTGGCGATGGCGGCCGAATAGGCGAGCGATGTGATGGCGATGACCGTTGCGCCGATCTCGCGGCCATAATCCGCCGCCTCGATCGGTGCGGCATTGACGCCGGAATTGGAGGCTATGATCAGCACATCGCCCGGCTGCATGCCGTAGCGCTCGAAGACCGGGCGAATAAGACCCTCGGTGCGTTCATAGACCGAGCTGATGACGGCACCTTCATGCAGCATGGCGGAGCCCACCAGCACGGGAATGGTGAAGGCGAGGCCGCCGGCGCGATAATGCACTTCTTCGGCCAGCATATGCGAGTGGCCGGTGCCGAAGACATAGACGCGGCGGTCGGCGCGGGCGGCGGCGCAAATGGCGGCCGAAGCCCGGGACATGGGTTCGGCCAGCGTTTCACGCAGGGTTTCCAGCCGGCCGATGAGGGCGGAGAAATAGCTGTCCGTGACTGCGCTCATTCCGAGCCTCCTTATATGCTGTGTCAGGCCGAAGCTCGACCCGAGATCCATGTTTCCGTCACTTCGATGCCGTCGTTGATGTGGACGAGATCGGCTCGCATTCCCGGCGTCAGATGGCCGCGGTCGGCAAGCCGCAGGAAGCGGGCGGGATAGGAGGTCGCCATGCGCAGCGCTTCCGCCAGCGGCAGCTCGAGAATATTGACGCCGTAGCGGATGGTGGAGGCCATATCGACATCCGAACCCGCCAGCGTGCCGTCGTCGAGCGTCAGCTTGGAGCAATAACCGCCCTTGGTGCGATAGACCGTGCGGCCATTCAGCGTGAAACTCGGAAGATCGGTGCCGACCAGCGACATGGCATCCGTGACGAAGAACAGCCGGCCTTCGCCGCGCTTGGCGCGCAGCGCGACGCGCAGCGCTATCGGATCGACATGATGGCCGTCGGCGATGATGCCGCACCAGGGGGCAGGGTGATCGATTGCCGCACCGACGAGACCGGGCGCGCGATGGCCCATCTGGCTCATGGCGTTGAAAAGATGGGTAACGCCGCGGGCGCCGGCATCGAAGCGCGCATCGGCGGCTTCAGCCGTGCAATCGCTATGGCCGATGCTGACGATGACACCGCCCTCGCTGAGTGCCTGCACCTGCCGCTCCGTCACCTGCTCGGCCGCCATGGTGACCAGCAGCGTGCCGATCGCCTCGCGGGCGCGGATGAAAGTCTTGACGTCGCTGTCTTCGACCGGACGCATCAGTTCGGCCAGATGCGCACCCTTGCGGGCAGGCGCCAAATGCGGGCCTTCCAGATGCACGCCGGCGACACCGCGATTGGCTTTCACGGCTTCGATGGCCGCTTCAATCGCGGCCGTCGTTGCGGCTGCGACATCGGTGATGAGCGTCGGTAGCAGCGACGTCGTGCCGTAGGGGCGATGCCCCTCGGCAATCATGTACATGGAGGCGGGCGAAGGCTCGTCATTCAGCATGCGGCCGCCGCCGCCGTTGACCTGCGCATCGATGAAGCCGGGAGCAAGCACACCGCCCTTCAATTCGATCGTCTCGGCATTGTCAGGTACGTCATTGGCACCGGTGATGGCATGGATACGGCCATTGCCAACCACCAACGCGCTATCCTCGTGAAACCGATCGCCATCGAAGATGCGGGCACCGGTAAAGACCTTGTAGTCCATCACATGGTCTCCGTTACCTTGAGAAGATTAGCCGGCTTGTCCGGGTCGAAGCCCTTGCGACGCGTCACCGACTCGATGAGGCGATAGTAGCACAGCAGCGACACGAGCGGATCGAGCAGGCCGTTGCCTGTCGTCGGCATGCGCAGGTTGATGCCGGCAAGCGGCGCGGTCGAGAAGGAAACGGCCGTGGCGCCGAGCTTCTGCAGGCGCTCGAGCGCCTGGGCATTGTTGGTGAAGGCGGCGTCGTCGGGCGAGAAGGCAACGATCGGGAAGCCTGGCTGCACGAGGCGCATCGGGCCGTGCATCAGTTCGGCAAGCGAGAAGGCTTCGGCATGAAGCCCGGCGGTTTCCTTGGCCTTCAGCGCTGCTTCAAGCGCGATGGCGAAAGCCGGGCCGCGGCCGCCGGTATAGAGCGAGGAGGCGTCGAAGAGCACATCTTCGGCGGTACTGCCGTCGATGCCCGAGGTGGCGGCAAGCGCTTCCGGCAACTTGGCAAGACCATCGATCAGCGCCTTGTCCTGCGACACTGCAGCCGTGACACCGGCTAGAGCGGCAACCGAGGCGATGAAGGATTTGGTCGCGGCGACGCTCTGTTCCTTGCCGGCGTTGAGGCCGAGCACGATGTCGGCTTCCTTGGCAAGGGGGCTGTCGGTGACGTTGACGACGGCGATCGTGGTGGCGCCGCCCTTCTTGGCGGCGGCCTGCATGGCGATGATGTCGGGGCTGCCGCCGGACTGCGAGACGGTGAAGTGGATGCCGCCCTTCAGATGCAGCGGCGCGCCATAGACGGAGGCGATCGACGGACCGACAGAAGCGACCGGAATGCCGCAGGAGATTTCGAACAGATATTTGAAGAAGGTGGCGGCATGGTCGGACGAGCCGCGTGCCGCCGTCGTGATCAGCGATGGACGGCCAGCCGAGAAGAGCTTCGCGATCTCGGCAAAAGCAGGCTTTTCCTTTTCAAGCAGCGTCGCAACCACCTCGGGCGATTGGCCGGCTTCCGTCAGCATCAGGGATTGGGTCTCGCTCATAGGTCATCTCCAATTCTCAATTCAGCAACAAAATCATAAGCATCGCCGCGATAATGCGAGCGGGTATATTCAACGACGCGCTGGTCGGCGAGGCGGGAAACGCGCTCGATCAGTAGCGCCGGCGCCCCGGCCTTGACGGTCAGGATCGAGGCGGAGGTCGGGTCGAGCGTCACGGCAGTCAGCCTTTGCTGGGCACGCACCGGCTTGAAGCCCTTGGCGGCCAGCGCATCGTAAAGCGACCCTTCGGATATAGCATCTTCGCCCAGAAACTTGATGGGAACGACGGCGCGCTCGATGGCGAGCGGCTGGCCGTCCGCCAGCCGCAGCCGGTCGAGCCGCAACACGGGTTCGTCGAGCCCGAGGCCGAGCAAGAAAGATTCTTCCGGCGCGGGCGCGCTGACGGTGCGTGACAGGATGCGCGCCGCCGGTTCGCGACCGCGAGAGCGCATATCGGCGGAAAAGGAGGAGAGGCGCCACAGCGGCTGCTCGATGCGCTCGACATGCTGCGAGACGAAGGTGCCGCTGCCGTGGCGGGATTCGATGACGCCCGAGGCGAGGAGATCGCGATAGGCGGTTCTCACCGTGACGCGGCCAATCTGCAGGGCACCGGCGAGATCCCGCTCGCCCGGAAGTGCCGTGCCCGGCTTCAGCAAGCCTTCCTGGATGAGGCCGGTCAGCGCCTGTGCCAGACGCTTGTACAGCGGTCCGCTTCCGGTCTCGTCGCTGAGGCCGCGATTGTTCAATTCGGTGATCAAACTGGTTCTATCCATGGCTGCTATATAGAACCTATTTAGAACCAATTCACAAGGTGAATCTGTCTCTAGCGCAAAAAAGAATGGCCGGGCGCTTTTAGACGCCCGGCCGATTTTTCAAGTGAGCAGGCATCTCCAACCTAGTTCTTGGTGAAGATGTAATCCGTTTCCTGCCGCAATACCTCGCCTGGGCGGAGTACGGCATTGGGGAAGTTTTCGTGGTTAATGGCGTCAGGCCATACCTGTGTTTCCAGGCAGAAGCCGGCGAACGGGCCGATCTTGCGGCCGTCATGGCCGGGAACCGGCACATCCAGCTTGAAACCGGTATAGAACTGCACGCCCGGCTCGGTGGTGCGGACCTCAAGCGATACGCCGGAATTGACGCTGCGGGCAAGGACGACGGATCGCTTGGCGGTGCGCTCGGTCGAGAGGCAGAAATTGTGGTCGTAAAGCGCCTGCTCGCTTCCTTCGAAGCGTTTCATCGGCGCCATCTCGCGGAAATCGAAGACAGAGCCTTCGACGGAGCGGATCTCGCCCGTCGGCACCTGCTTGTCATCGGTCGGCGTGTAGTGGTCGGCCGCGATCATGATATCGTGGCCGAGGGCATCGTCGCGGCCGTCGAGGTTGAAATAGGCATGCTGGCAGACATTGGCGAGGGTTGGCTGGTCGGTGGTCGATTCGTAGGTGACGGACAGTTCGCCGTCACCATGGACCCGGTAGGTTGCCTGGATCGTGCAGTTGCCGGGATAGCCGGCGCGGCCATCGGGATCGACGATCTTCAGGACGACGCGGTCCGTACTATGCTCGACGATGGTCCAGTTGCGCTTGGCGATATTGTCCTTGCCGCCGTGCAGGTGGGTGACGCCCTTTTCGTTGAGCTCGAGCTGATACTGCTTGCCGTCGAGGGTGAAACGACCGGCGCCGATGCGGTTGGCGCAGCGGCCGGGCGTGGCGCCGAAATAGGAGGAATGGGCAGGATAATCAGGGAAATTGTCGAAACCGAGCAGAAGCGAGGGCTCGTGGCCTTCAAGGCGAAGATCCTGAATGACTGCGCCCCACGACATGATATGGGCCGTCAGGCCGCCACCGACGATCTTGACGCGATAGACGGTCTCTCCATCGGCCGTTGTCCCAAAATGTTCCCGCTGCAAAGTGCTTTCCGTCATATCAGCTCATCCATTGCTTTTGAGTATGCGAGGCCAGACCCTGCCTCCATTCGCGCGGTTCCGCAACCGATTCCCTGGCGAAATTTAGGCGCGGGTGGAAAGGAAGCAAGGTCTGATTAGGCTTTGCCCATCGCTAGTAGACTGACACGTTATACTGTGAATGTGAGGCGCATAAGAAAGGCGGTCGATTTCGTCCTGATCCGTCCGGCTTGTTGTGAAGAGAGTTGGTCGTCCGTCTGCTGAAAAGCGTGCGAATTAATTGGTTCGACCCATCCGCTTTTTCGGCCTCCATGATCACCATCAACCTGTCGCCGCGAACGGCGAGAAGGATATAGAACGCCTTTTGACTGTATTTTTCCACATAGGAGCTCCAGCGTCCCATACCTGCCGCGTAGCTGGCGTTTCCATAACTGCTCGTTTCCGCAGTAGCGCTCCAGCCATTGCTGGTGCTGATCCTCATAAACCTGCCCTGCCTGATTATTCCCATGCGGCACTTTTCACCGACGCTGGCGTTGAAGTCGATCTGTTCCCATTGTCCGGAGAATCCCTCTTCTTCGGATCTCGCCTGCTGCGAGGTGAACAGAATGGTTGCGATGAAGAGAAGTAATTTTAAAGCGTGGCGCACGCACATCTCCACCGGGTTCCGCAGCGAGTCGGAGCGATATCTGCTGCACTTCTATTTCTATAAATGGTTGTGTTTATTTGGTGGCGCCGTGACAGGCAAATGCTGAAAATTCAGCGCGACAATTCCCGCGTCGCCCTTTCCAATCCGCCAAGCGTCAAGGGATACATGCGGTCGCTCATCAGGCGGCGGATCATCGAAATGGAGGTTGTATGGCCCCAATAGTTTTCCGGCACCGGATTGATCCAGATACATTTGCGGAAATGGCCTGTCATTCGGGCGAGCCAAGTCTCGCCAGCCTCCTTGTTCCAGTGCTCCACCGAGCCGCCCGCTTGAGTGATCTCGTAGGGGCTCATGGAGGCGTCGCCGACGAAAACGACGCGGTAATCGGGACCGAAGGTGCGGATCAAGTCGGCCGTCGCCGTGATATCGACGCGCCGGCGGCGATTGTCCTTCCAGACGCCCTCGTAGAGGCAATTATGGAAGTAGAAATACTCCATGTGGCGAAACTCCGCGCGGGCGGCGGAGAAGAGTTCTTCCACGACGCGGATGTGATCGTCCATCGAGCCGCCAACATCGAAGAACATCAGCAGCTTGACGGCGTTGCGGCGCTCCGGCCGCGTCTGAACATCGAGATAACCATGTTCGGCGGTGGAACGGATCGTGCCGGAGAGATCCAGTTCCTCGGCTGCCCCCTCGCGCACCCAACGGCGAAGACGCTTCAGCGCCACCTTGATGTTGCGGGTGCCGAGCTCGACGCCGTCATCGAGGTTCTTGAAGTCGCGCCGATCCCAGACCTTGACGGCGCGGCGGTGGCGCGAGGTTTCCTGGCCGATACGTACGCCTTCGGGGTTGTAGCCATAGGCGCCGAAGGGCGAGGTGCCTGCCGTGCCGATCCATTTCGAGCCGCCCTGGTGCCTGCCCTTCTGTTCCGCCAGCCGTTCGCGCAACGTCTCCATCAGCCTGTCGAAGCCGCCGAGTGCCTCGATCTCTTTTCTTTCCTCTTCGGTCAGATGCCGTTCGGCAAGCTTGCGCAGCCACTCGTCAGGAATGGCGGAAGGCTCCACCGCTTCTCCCTCGGCATTGCCGGCAATCGCCTCGAAGCCACGAAAGTAATCGGCGAAGACCTGGTCGAAACGGTCGATGAAGCGCTCGTCCTTGATCAGCGTCGCGCGGGCCAGATAGTAGAAGGCCTCGACATCGTAATCGGCAATCCCTTCTTCCATTCCCTCAAGCAGCGAGAGGAACTCCCGGAGCGTCACCGGAACCTTCGCTTCCTTGAGTTTCAGGAAGAAGGGAATGAACAAGCCTCAAGTCCTTTCCTGGCCGATCTCCTCCAGATCATACGGCGTGGTCTGGTAGATCTCGTTGATCCAGTTGCCGAAGAACAGATGCGCGTGGCTGCGCCACCGGTTCTGCGGGGGAATTTCCGGGTCGTTATGCGGGAAGTAGTTGTGCGGCATCTTGATCGGCACGCCGGCATTCACATCGCGGAAATACTCATCCGCCAGCGACGTGGAATCATACTCCACATGATTGAACATGTAGAGCCGGTTGCAGGCCTGCTCGTGCACGAGGCAGACGCCCATCTCGCTCGAATCCATCAGGATCTGCAGGCCAGGTACCTTTTCGATGTCGGCGCGGCGCACTTCGGTCCAGCGCGAAACCGGAATGGCGAAATCGTCGGAGAAGCCGTTGAGATAGACCGAGGAGGGCTTCAGGTTCTGGTGGCGATAGACGCCGAAGGCCTTTTCCTTCAGCGTATATTTCGGCACATTGTGGAAGTGATAGATCGCCGCCATGGCGCCCCAGCAGACGTTCATCGTCGAGTGGACGTTGGTCGCCGTCCAGTCGAAGATCTCCTGCATTTCCTTCCAATAGGTGACGTCTTCATATTCCAGCAGCTCGATCGGGGCGCCCGTGATGATGAAGCCGTCGAATTTGCGGTGCTTCACCTCTTCCCAGGTCTCGTAGAAAGCAAGCAGATGCTCTTCGGAGGTGTTCTTGGCCTTGTGTGCGCCGATGCGCACCAGCGAAAATTCCACCTGCAGCGGCGATGCGCCGACCAGGCGCGCCATCTGGATCTCGGTCTTGATCTTGTTTGGCATGAGGTTGAGAAGCCCGATCTGAAGAGGGCGGATATCCTGACGGAATGCCACCGTTTCAGTCATCACCCGCACACCCTCATTCTGGAGGGTTTCAAACGCGGGGAGCGTATCGGGAATCTTGATGGGCATTGTTTCACTCGCCAAATACAAAAAAACCGGCCGCGATCATGAATCGCTACCGGTCCGCACGCGGCCCTTTAGCGACTTATTTAACGTGGCTGCAAGCCGGCCGGCCAAATCACCACGAGAGAAATTCAATAGACCTGACATCTCCGCGGGTCAATGGGCAGGGGTCGGGGAAATTCCGGGGCTGAGTTCGGAGGCGCGATGTGGCCTACAGATATTTAAGGAGGGCTTCCATGCCGTAACCGAGGCGATGCCTGGCAGCCTCGATCGGTAGCCAGAAGAAGCGGAAGCCGATCGGGTCGCCACCGTCGAAAGGCGTCATTTCGTAGTGGAGCCAAGTGGCGGGCACTCGTTCGGAGATACCGCAGCGGAAATAGTGCCGCTGGTGATAGTAATCGCGGCCGTTCTTTTCGAAACGGTAGTCGTGGACACCAAGCGGATAAAGTTCGTGTGGCGCAAAACCGGTCTCCTCCTCGAATTCGCGCGCTGCGGCCGCCGCAATGTCCTCACCAGCTTCGACAGTACCGCCAGGAACCTGGAGCTGGACAGCGGGAAAATCCGGTTCGTCGAAGACAAGCAGATGCCCATCCCGAACGGCATAGATCAGGACCTTGACGGCATCGGGTTGCATTATCGTCCCTGTCCTCGCGCCATGAAGGCCAGCCGTTCGAAAAGGTGCACATCCTGCTCGTTCTTCAGAAGCGCGCCATGCAGTTTCGGCAAAACGCCCTTTGCATCCGCGCGCAGCGTTTCGGGATCGATGTCGTCTGCGACCAGCAGGCGGATCCAGTCGAGCGCTTCGGAGGTCGATGGCTTCTTCTTCAGGCCCGGCACGTCGCGGATTTCGAAGAATTGCGTCAGTGCCGCATGGACGAGCGTCTGCTTGATGCCAGGATAATGCACCTCGACGATGCGTTTCAGCGTCTCCATGTCGGGAAAACGAATATAGTGGAAGAAACAGCGGCGCAGGAAGGCGTCCGGCAGTTCCTTCTCGTTGTTCGAGGTGATGATGACGATCGGGCGGACGGCGGCCCGGATCGTCTCGCCGGTCTCGTAGACATGGAATTCCATGCGGTCGAGTTCCTGCAGGAGATCGTTCGGAAATTCGATATCGGCCTTGTCGATCTCGTCGATCAGCAGCACGCATTTCGTCGGCGAAGTGAAGGCCTGCCAGAGCTTGCCCTGGCGGATATAGTTCCTGACATCGTGAACTCTGATGTCGCCGAGCTGACTGTCGCGCAGGCGCGAAACGGCATCATATTCGTAGAGACCCTGCTGAGCCCTCGTCGTCGATTTGACATTCCATTCGATCAGTTCGAAGCCGAGAGCGGCGGCCACCTGGCGTGCAAGTTCGGTCTTGCCCGTACCGGGCTCGCCCTTTACCAAAAGCGGGCGCTCCAGCCTTATAGCGGCATTGACGGCGACCATCAGATCCTTGTCGGCGATATAGTCGGCGGTTCCCTGAAATTGCATCGGAAGGCTTTCTCAATCTTTCGAGTGCAAGCTAATTGCTGACCTTATTCGGTTCAAGACGCGAAACCGTGTATATAGGAATGTGATCCCACCGATCTATTGCAAGGGTGGACATGAGGGCGGGTCATGATTAACTGACGGGACGTGTCGCAGGGAAGTGCTGATGGCAGTTGAAAAGCAAGCCAAGCCGAATATCCAGGGAAATGAACAGGTCGGATACGATTTAAGTCTTTTCTTTCGGCTGAGGATGATGTTCTCCGCTTTCTGGAATTCGGCTGTTCGCATCAAGATCATTTCCCTGACTATCGCGCTTTTCGTGATCATTCTGGTCACGGCTTATGTCCAGGTGCTGCTCAACAGTTGGAATGCGCCTTTCTACGATTCGCTGGCAAGGCGCGATATTTCCGCTTTCTTCCATCAGCTCGGCGTCTTCGGCATCATCGCCGGCTCGCTGCTGGTCCTCAACGTCGTTCAGGCATGGCTCAACCAGATGACCGCCCTTTACATGCGCGAGGGCCTGGCGCGCGATCTGGTCGATCAATGGCTGCAGGCCAAGCGTGCGCTTCGTCTTGCCTCATCCGGGCTGATCGGCGTCAATCCCGACCAGCGGCTGCACGAGGACGCCCGCAATCTTGCCGAAAGCTCGACTGGGCTTGCCATCGGACTGGTGCAGGCGACGATCCTGCTTTTGAGCTTCATCGGCGTGCTCTGGGAGCTCTCCAGCGGCATGGTCTTCCACCTCAGGGGCATGAGCTTCTCCATTCCCGGCTACATGGTCTGGGCGGCGATCCTCTATGCCGGATCCGCCTCCTTCCTCAGCCAATTCGTCGGCCGCCGCCTCGTGCGATTGAATGCGGATCGCTATTCGAAGGAAGCCGAACTGCGCTTCGCGCTCATGCATGCCAACGAGCATATGCCGGCGATCACGATTGCCGGCGGTGAGGAGAACGAGCGCCGGCGGATCAATCTCGATATATCGGCCGTGCTCGCCGTTATCCGGCAGCTTGCCATCGCCAATACCAATCTCACATGGGTTTCGGCCGGCTATGGCTGGCTGGTGCTGATCATTCCCATCCTCGTTGCCGCGCCGGCCTATTTCTCCGGCGGCCTGACCTTCGGCCAGCTGATGGTGGCGGTCGGTGCCTTCAATCAGGTCAATTCGGCGCTGCGCTGGTATGTCGCCAATTTCGGGCCGATTGCCGAATGGCGCGCGACGCTGATGCGCGTCACTGATTTCCGCAAGGCGCTGACGGAAATGGACGACAAGACGCCGATGCCGCACACCCTCGTCTTTGAGAAGGCGGCGCCGGGCACGATGGTTTGGACCGACCTGGAAATTTCGACGAAGACCAGCGACGAGGCGACGGAAAACGGCTTCCGGATCGCGGAGGGTACGGTCACGATCAAGGCCGGTGAGCATGTGATGATCAACGGCGATCATGGCGTGAACCGCAGGCTGCTGTTCGAAGTGCTGGCGCATCAATGGTATAGCGGCTCCGGCACGGTCAGCCTGCCGCCGATGGACGACATGCTGTTCGTGCCGCACACGCCCTATGTGCCGACCGGCACCCTCAGGGAGGCAATCTGTTTTCCGGATGATCGGGACGCCTATGACGATGCTGCTGTCGACACCGTCATCGACAAGGTAGGGCTTGGCCGTCTGAAGAGCCGTCTCGATACGCAGGCGCGCTGGGATCGATTGCTCGATACCGAAGAGCAGAAAGCCGTCGGCTTTGCACATCTGCTGCTCGCAAAGCCGAAATGGGTCGTCTTCGACGATGCCCTGGAAGGGCTGGAGGCCGAAGTTCAGGCGAAGGCCTTTGCTCTGCTGGCCGAACTGGAAGATGCGACCCTGATCTATATCGGCCGCTCCGACGCCTTCATGCACGCCATGTCACCACGCGTCCTGCATTTGCAGTCTCTGGCTCCGCACGAGCACAGCACCGATATGCAAGCGCCTCCCGAAACCGCCAGTGCGATGCAGGCGGACGAGAAGAAGGCCAGCGCTCCCTAACGAGAGCGGCGCGGCGAGTCTTCACGCAGTCGCTGCCGCTTCGGCTTCAATTCCCCTAAAACGCAAAACGCCCCGTCACCAGGACGAGGCGTTCTTCATGCAAGCAGGTGGCCGAGGCTCAGTCCTTGGCGCGCTCGACGTAGGAATTGTCTTCCGTCGCGATGACGACGCGGGTGCCGGCGTTGATGTGCGGCGGAACCATGGTGCGCACGCCGTTCGACAGCATGGCGGGCTTGTAGGATGAGGATGCCGTCTGACCCTTGACGACCGGCTCGGTCTCGGTGATCTCGAGTGTGACATGGCGCGGCAGTTCGAGCGCCAGCGGAATGCCTTCGTGGATCGACAGGATGCAGGTCATGCCTTCCTGGAGGTAGGCCTTCTGGTCGCCCATGGTTTCGACGTCGACCACGACCTGATCGTAGTTGGCCGGATTCATGAAGTGGAACCCTTCGCCGTCTTCGTAGAGATACTGGAAGTTCACGTCTTCGACGAAGGCGCGCTCGACCTGCTCGGTGGTGCGCCAGCGTTCGGACACCTTCACGCCATCGACGATACGGCGCATGTCGACCTGCGTGACCGGGGTGCCCTTGCCCGGATGAAAGTTCTGTGCGGTGAGAACGACGTAGAGCTTGCCGTCGACGTCGAGAACGTTGCCCTTGCGGACCGAAGAGGCGATGACCTTGACCATAAGACTTCCTTGTAACGCTGCGTTTTGCGTCGTAGAGGGACTGTCGAAATGCTCTCCGAGACGCAGCAATTGTTTGCTTGGGGGCGCAACTACCCTAAATCAATGGAAATTGCCACCCCCTTGCGTGGCTCGTGCCCCGAAGAAAGCTAGGAATGAAGCCAAAGACGAGCAAAGCGTCCCCCTGGTGGACCCGCAATGTCCATGCGGACCGGCGGCCGTTCCTCATCGGCCGCAATGCCATTCAGGCTGCCTTGCGCGTTTTCTTTGCGCGCAACGACTTCATCGAGGTCGATACGGCGACGCTGCAGGTGTCGCCGGGGAACGAGGCGCATCTGCATGCTTTCGAGACCGAGGCGCTGACGACCGACGGCAAGGCATGGCCTCTTTATCTGCATACCTCGCCGGAATTTGCCTGCAAGAAGCTGCTTGCGGCGGGCGAAGAACGCATTGCCTGCTTTTCCCATGTCTATCGCAATCGCGAGCGTGGGCCGCTGCATCATCCGGAATTCACCATGCTGGAATGGTATCGGGCAGGCGAGAGCTATGAGGCCCTGATGGCCGATTGTGCCGCGCTGCTGGCGCTTGCGGCTGAGACCGTCGGGGCGAAGAAATTCAGCTATCGCGGCGCGGAAACCGATCCGTTCCTGCCGCCCGAGCGGATCAGCGTTGCGGCTGCCTTCGAGCGCTATGCCGGTATCGATCTCTTCGCCTCCATCGGCCTCGATGGATCGACGGATCGCGAGCGTCTGGCGGCAGATATGCGCCAGGCTGGCATTCGCGTTGCCGACGACGATCTATGGCAGGATCTTTTTAGCCGCGTGCTCGTCGAGAAGATCGAACCGAATCTGGGTTTCGAACGCGCCACCATTCTTGACGAGTATCCTGTTTCCGAGGCGGCGCTTGCGCGGCCATCGTCCAGGGATCATCGCGTTGCCGAGCGTTTCGAGCTTTATGCCTGTGGCGTCGAGCTTGCCAACGCTTTCGGCGAGCTCACCAATGCCGAAGAGCAGCGCCGCCGCTTCGATATCGAGATGGCGGAAAAGCAGCGCGTCTATGGCGAAACCTATCCGTTGGACGAGGAGTTTCTGGAGGCGCTTGCCGTCATGCCCGAGGCGAGCGGCATCGCGCTGGGCTTCGACCGGCTCGTGATGCTGGCGACCGGCGCCTCGCGGATCGAGCAAGTGCTGTGGGCACCGGTCGCGGAGTTCGACGCATGAATGCGATGCGACCGATCCGGACTATCGGCGAGCTTGAGCGTGCCGGGTTGATCGATGCCGATCAGGCAGTGGCGCTGGAAGCCGTAGCGGAGCGCTATGCCGTTGCCCTGACGCCGACCGTGACGCGCCTGATCGACCCCGAAAATCCTGCCGATCCCATTGCCCGACAGTTCGTGCCTGATGCCGCCGAACTCGTCGTCAGCCCGGATGAGCGCGCCGATCCGATCGGCGATCATGCGCATAGCCCGGTCGAGGGTATCGTTCATCGCTATCCCGATCGCGTCTTGCTGAAGGCCGTGCATATCTGCCCGGTCTATTGCCGGTTCTGTTTCCGCCGCGAAATGGTCGGGCCGCAGGGGCTCGGCACGCTGGATGGCGATGCGCTTGGCAGCGCCTTTGCCTATATTCACGATCATAAGGAGATCTGGGAGGTCATCCTCACCGGTGGCGATCCGCTGGTTCTCTCGCCAAGGCGGCTGGAAGAGATTCTCGGGCAGCTTGCCGAGATCGACCATGTGAAGATCGTCCGTTTCCATACCCGCATCCCCGTCGTCGACCCGTCAAGGATCGATACGGCGCTGATTGCGGCACTGAAGGCGAGCGGCAAGACCATCTATGTGGCGCTGCATGCCAATCATCCGCGGGAGTTGACCGACGAGGCGCGCGCTGCCTGCGCCCGGCTGGTCGATGCGGGCATCGTGCTTGTCAGCCAGTCGGTTCTCCTGAAGGGGGTCAATGACGATCCCGATGTGCTGGCGGCGCTGATGAAGGCTTTCGTCGAGACGCGCGTAAAGCCCTATTACCTGCATCATCCCGACCTTGCACCTGGCACCGGCCATTTCCGCCTTGGCATCGCCGAGGGACAGGCAATCGTTGCGGCGCTGCGCGGCCGCATCTCCGGCCTTTGTCAGCCCACCTACATTCTCGATATCCCCGGCGGCTACGGCAAGGCCGATATCGGTCAAAGCTCCGTTCGCGAGCTGGGCGAAGGTTGCTACTCGATTTCGGACTATCGTGGCGGCGAGCATATCTATCCGCCGCAAAGCTAAAGTGCATACTTATGATCTTATATTGCACTGACGCTCTGATTGTGATTGTCATTTTCGAATAAAACGTAGTGGCGAATTTTGGTGCGTTAACCTTCTTCGGTACCTCGCTCTTCCAAAAATCGACATGGCGCAATATTAGGTCAATTTAATATTTGTGCAGAAGTCATCGTTTATATGACTTACGGAAGGTAAATTTTAATCAGACAAGTGTTGAATATATCATTTTTCGACAAAGTATAAGTTGTTTGTATTTACCACGTCGCTTAGCGGAATGTTCTATTTTACCTGTTACTTCTTGGCGAACGATAAGACGGTGTAACTCCAGTTATGCTTATCACTGCCAGAAGGGACTAGACTATGAACAAGACGATTCGCGATTTGCTGGCCAAGTTCGGCGCGCTTCCCGTTGCTATCGACCAGATCGAAGACGACGCCGATCTTTACGCGACCGGCCTGTCTTCTTTCGCTTCCGTGCAGTTGATGCTCGGCATCGAGGAAGCCTTCGACATCGAGTTTCCCGACAACCTGCTGAACCGCAAGTCCTTCGCCAGCATCGCCGCGATCGAAAGAACCGTCGGCATGATCCTCGACAGTAGAAAGGTCGCGTAATGACTGCGGCGGTCGCTTTACTCGAGGTTGGGACGGGCGAGGGAGCGGCGGTACGCGCCGCCCGCGTCGCAGCGATCGCCAGCCAGCACGCCGATGCCGTCGATGCCGAGGGCCGGTTCCCGCGCGAGGCTGTCGACGCCATGCGCGCCGAAAAGCTGCTCTCCATCCAGATCCCCGCCGATCTCGGCGGTGAAGGCGCGTCGATGACCGAAATCGCCGAGCTCTGCTCGATCCTCGGTCAGGCTTGCGCGGCGAGCGCCATGGTCTTCGCCATGCACCAGATCAAGCTTTCGAGCCTGGTCGAGCACGGCGTCGATAGCGATTGGCACCGCGACTTCATGCGCCGCATCGCGAGGGAACAGCTGCTGCTCGCTTCGGCGACGACCGAAGGCGGGATCGGCGGCAACCTGCGCAACAGCATCTGCGCCATCAAGGTCGAAGGCGATATCTGCACCCTCGAAAAGGATGCGACCGTCATCTCCTACGGCGCCCATGCCGACGCCATTCTGATTACCTCGCGCAGCCATGCCGAGGCGGCGTCTTCCGATCAGGTGCTGACCTGCTTCCTGAAAGATCAATACGATATCAAGCGCACCGTCGAGTGGAACACGCTCGGCATGCGCGGCACCTGCTCCGATGGCTTCCTGTTCAAGGGCGAGGCGCCGGCCAAGCAGATCCTGCCAAAACCGTTTGCCGAGATCGCCGCGCAATCGATGCTGGCGAGCTCGCACCTGCTCTGGAGCGGCGTGTGGTATGGCATTGCAGCCGATGCGGTTTCCCGCGCGCAGGCTTTCGTGCGCGCCGCCGCCCGCAAGTCTCCCGGCGCACCGCCGCCCGGCGCCCTGCGCCTTGCCGAAGCCTCCAGCATGCTACAGATGGTGAAATCCAATGTAGTTGCCGGGCTGAAGGCCTATGAGGAGGCGAAGCTCGACGCGGACCGCCTGTCGTCGATGGCTTTCGCCGTGGCGATGAACAACGTCAAGATCGCGTCGTCGGAGATGATCCTGCCGATCATCAACCACGCGATGCTCATCTGCGGCATCATGGGCTACAAGAACGGTACGCCCTACAGCCTCGGTCGCCACCTGCGCGATGCGCACTCGGCACAATTGATGATCTCGAATGACCGCATTCTCGGCAATACGTCGACCATGCTGCTCGTCCACAAACAAGATACCAGCCTGTTGGGGTAATCGTCATGGATATGCAAACATCGTTTCTCGACCGTCTTTTCGATTCCGGTCTCCTGATCGACACCGGCGTTGATGGTCTCTACGGCCGCAGCGGCCAGTTCGAAGACGTGATTTCCGCTTTCGAGCGCTTGATCGATACGTTCGGCGGCGCCGATGGTGCCGAAGCTATCCGCTTTCCGCCGGGCATGAACCGCGCCTTCTTTGAGACGAGCGGCTACATGAAGAGCTTCCCGCAACTGGCCGGCACGGTGCACAGCTTCTGCGGCAACGAACTCGACCATATGAGCCTGCTGAAATGCATGGAAGTCGGCGACGACTGGACGAAAGACCAGCAGGCGACCGATATCGTGCTGACGCCGGCTGCGTGCTATCCGCTCTATCCGACGGTTGCCAAGCGCGGTGCCATTCCGGAAAACGGCGCACTTTACGATCTGCAGTCCTATTGCTTCCGCCATGAACCCTCGAAGGATCCAGCCCGCCAGCAGCTGTTCCGCATGCGCGAATATGTCTGCATGGGCAGCGAAAAGCATGTCACGGATTTCCGCCAGAGCTGGATGGACCGCGGCATCGAGATGATGAAGGCCGTCGGTCTCGACGTGACCATCGACGTCGCCAACGATCCCTTCTTCGGTCGCGCCGGCAAGATGCTTGCCAACAACCAGCGCGACCAGAACCTCAAGTTCGAGCTGCTGATCCCGATCACCTCGACCGCGAAGCCGACCGCCTGCATGAGCTTCAACTACCACCAGGATGCCTTCGGCACGAAATGGGGCCTGAACTTTGCCGATGGCAGCGTCGTGCACACGGCCTGCGTCGGCTTCGGCCTGGAGCGCATCGCGCTGGCGCTGTTCCACACCCACGGTCTCGACGTCAAGGAATGGCCCGAGAGCGTGCGCAAGACGCTTTGGGGCTGATCGCACCGATGGCTGCCGTGTTTCAGGGACTGGATCCCGCCGCCTACAAGCCACATGCGCTGCATGACAGCGAGCGCATGTGGCCCGAGACCAACTGCTACATCGATCTTTGGATCGAGGTGCTTTCGACGTTGAAGCTGCCGCCGGAAGCCATGCTCGGCTTTACGCTGACACAGGATTTCGAGGGCGACCAGTTCACCTTCTTCAAGGTGCCGCTCGAGGATCTGGAAGCGCTCTACGGCGTGCGCTGCACCGAGCTTGCGATCTACGACAAGGTAAAGAACCATGTCGCCGAACAGATCGGTCGCGGCCGGCTCTGCCTGATCGAGATGGATTCCTTCTTCATGCCGGACACGCAGGGCGTCGGCTATCGCCGCGAACACGGCAAGACGACGGTCGCGATCAACCGGCTCGACATGCACGGCCGCACGGTCGACTATTTCCACAATGGCGGGTTCTTCCAGCTGTCGGGCGAGGATTTCGACGGGCTCTTCCAGCTGCATCTGACGGATGAGGATCTGCCCTTTCTGCCCTACACGGAATTTGCGAAATTTCCGGAGAAGGCACCGAGCGAAGCTGCGATCCGTCAGACGGCGCAGCAGCTCCTGTCCTTCCATTTCCGTCGTCGTCCGCTGGCCAATCCGATCCGCGCCTTCGCGGAGGTCTTCCCGGCGCAGGTGGAAGCGGTCGCCGAACGGCCTTTCGGCTTCTTCCATAAATATGCCTTCAACACGCTGCGCCAGCTCGGCGCCAATTTCGAACTGGCCGGCAGCCATTTCGATTGGCTCTCGGCCGCTCTGTCCGAAGCGGCGGTAGAGGCGCGGAAAATTTCCGAGACGGCGAAGTCGGTCCAGTTCCAGCTTGCCCGGGCCATTACGCGCAAGAAATTCGAGCCGTTGCGCACGGCGCTTGATCCCGCCGCCGATGCGTGGGATTCCATGATGAGCGAGCTCGAACGGAAGCTTTGACCGGCTTTCGTTCGAACGCGATACAGCTGGGTCATTTCTGAACATATTGGGGCGGGGGAAATCCCCCGGAAGATGTCATGGGCGGGCGCTTGGCGGATCTCGGCGGCGGAATGCGGCTGAGCGAAGGTTGGAATCTGGTATTGACGGAGGCGGGCACCTGCCTCTCGCCTTCTGATGTACCGCTGACGTCGGGCTTCATCCCGGCACCCGTGCCCGGCACGGTGGCGGAAGCACTGGAAAGGGCCGGGCGCTTCGACCGGACGAAGCCACAGCCGCTTCACGACCGCGATGCCTGGTACATCTGCCGTCTGGTGGATGCCGAGGCCGGTGAGGCGGTCTTGCGGCTGGAAGGGTTGGCGACACTCTGCGAAGTCTTCCTAAACGGCCAGCAAATCCTCGTGTCCGAGAGCATGTTCGAGGCTCACGACGTCGACGTCATCCTGCTTGGCGGCGACGAGTTGGCGCTATGCTTCCGCGCGCTGGAGCCGAGGTTGTCCGAGCCGGGGCCTCGGGCCCGCTGGCGGCCACAGATGATCACGCCGCAGGGTTTGAGGACAGTGCGCACGACGCTGCTTGGCCATATGCCTGGCTGGTGCCCGGAGGTTCAGGCCGTCGGCCCGTGGCGACCGATTACGCTGCTGCGGCCAAGTGCGCCTGTTCTCCGCGATCTCTCTTTGCGGCCGGACCTGCTCGAAAACGGTGAAGGCAGGCTCTATGCGTCACTTTCGATCGAAGGTGATGCCGAACAGCTGGTGCTGAGGTGCGGCGAGACGGAGCAGGCCTTCGAGAAGGATGGTGCCGGCCGTTATACGGCAATCCTGAAGATCCCAGATGTGGCGCCCTGGTGGCCGCATACGCATGGCGTGCCGCAACTCCATGATGTCAGGCTCGTCGTCGATGGCGTTGAGCATGGGCTCGGGCAGACCGGTTTCCGGCGGCTGTCGGTGGATCGCGGTGCCGATGGGCAGGATTTCACCCTGATCGTCAATGGCGAGCGGATTTTCTGCCGGGGTGCCGTGTGGACCACAGCGGATATCGTGCGCCTGCCCGGTGGCCGCGATGATTACGAGCGCTGGCTGCGGCTCGCCGCCGAGGCTGGCATGAACATGATCCGCATCGGTGGCACCATGGCATACGAAACACCGGAATTCTTCCGCCTCTGCGACGAGCTTGGCCTGATGGTTTGGCAGGATTTCATGTTTGCCAATTTCGACTATCCGAAGAACGACAAGGCGTTCAATGCCCATGTCGAAACGGAGGTTTCGCAATTTCTGAGCCGCACACGCCTCTCGCCTTCGCTGGCGGTCCTTTGCGGCGGCAGTGAGATCTACCAGCAGGCAGCCATGATGGGCCTGCCGGAGCAGTTCTGGAAAAGCCCTGTTGTCGAGGAGATCATCCCGCCCCTGGTGCAATCGCTACGGCCGGATGTGCCCTATGTCGTCAATTCTCCGTCGGGCGGGCCGATGCCGTTTTCACCGAATGCCGGTGTCACGCATTACTATGGCGTCGGCGCCTATATGCGGCCGCTTGCCGATGCCCGCCGCGCCGATGTTCGCTTCGCCGCCGAGAGCCTGGCTTTCGCGCATGTGCCGCAAGCCCGCACGCTCGGCCAGCATCTGCCGGTTCCGGCAGTCCATAGCCCGCTATGGAAAGAGCGCGTGCCGCGCGATCGCGGTGCCTCCTGGGATTTCGAGGATGTGCGCGATCATTATCTTCAGGAGCTTTACGGTTTCGAGCCAAACCGGCTGCGGAGGGAAGATCCCGATCTCTACCTCAACCTTTCGCGGGCGGTGACCGGCGAAGTCGCGGAAGAGACCTATGCCGAGTGGCGCTGCCAAGGTTCCGGCTGCAACGGGGCGCTCGTCTGGACGCTGCAGGATCTGCTTCCCGGCGCTGGCTGGGGTGTGATCGATTCCACCCGCGAGCCGAAGCCGGTCTGGTATGGGCTGCGCCGAGCCTTCCGGCTGGTGCAGGTGCTGCTCACGGATGAGGGTACGAACGGTCTTGACGTCCATGTCATCAACGAAAGCGATGCGGCGCTCGATCTGACCGTCGAGGTCTCCTGCCTGCGCGACGGCCGTCAGATCGTCGTCGGTGGCGGCCGCGATTTGGTGCTTAAGGCGCGCAGCAAGCAAAAGATCGCCTGCACTGATCTTTTCGGCGCCTTCTTCGACACGACCTATGCCTTCCGCTTCGGTCCACCATCGCATGACGTTACGGTGGCGCGGCTGACAGCCCCGGCGACCGGTGCTGTTATCGCCCAGGCCTTTTACTTCCCGCTTGGCCGAGCCAAAGCGTTCCATGATGCCGAAATCACGGCGTCGGCGGTGCAGGAGGGCGAGGATTGGTTCCTTGATCTGAGCACCGACCGGTTGGCGCAATCGGTGCAGATCGATCTGGAAGCCTATCGGGCGGAGGACGACTGGTTCCATCTTGCGCCGGGCAGCCGGCGGATTCGCCTGCATAGGCGGGGGGGCGTTCCGATCGATGTCATTCCATCCGGGCAAATCCGCGCTATCGGCAGCCGGCGGATCGTCGAGGTGTAAGGGGTTATCTCGCCCCTGGCGGGCGAGATAACCCGTCGTGCTGCCGGCTCAGCTCACAACGTCACACCATCCGGCCCAAACAGATGGCAGCGCTCAGGATCGATATGGATACTGACCGTCTCGCCGGCGCGGATGGCCTGCTGATCTTCCAGCGCAACCGTTAGCGCCTGACCGCCCTGCAGCGTGACGTAGAGGATCGTCTGGCCGCCGAGGTGTTCGACGAGATCGACGCGGGCATTGCCGAGTGACAGACCGCGATCGCCGACGTTCAGGTGCTCCGGGCGGGCGCCGAGGGTGACGGGTTGCCCCGGCTGTAGGCCGCCGAGCCGTCGCGGCAGGCGCACCGTTTGGCCGGCAAGATCGATGACGGCAGAGCCGTCGTCGGAGGCGACGATCTTGGCATCAAGGAAGTTCATCTTCGGCGAGCCGATGAAGCCGGCGACGAACTTGTTCTTCGGCTTGTTGTAGAGGTCGAGCGGCGCGCCGACCTGCTCGATCTTGCCGCCATTGAGCACGACGATCTTGTCGGCCATGGTCATGGCCTCCGTCTGGTCGTGGGTCACGTAGATCATGGTGTTGCCGAGTCGCTGGTGCAGGCGGGCGATCTCGACGCGCATCTGCACGCGCAGTTCGGCATCGAGATTCGAAAGCGGCTCATCGAAGAGGAAGATGTTGGGTTCGCGCACGATGGCGCGGCCGATGGCGACGCGCTGGCGCTGGCCGCCGGAAAGCTGCTTCGGCTTGCGCTGCAGCAGCTGCTTGATCTGCAGGATCTCGGCTGCTTTTTCGACGCGCGGCTGAATATCCTGCTTCTTCATGCCGGCGGTTTCGAGGCCGAAGGCAAGGTTTTTGTAGACGGTCATATGCGGATAGAGCGCATAGGACTGGAAGACCATGGCGATGCCGCGCTTGGAGGCGGGGACATCGTTCATGCGGCTGCCGTCGAGATAAAGCCCGCCGCCGGAAATCGGCTCCAGCCCGGCAATCATGCGCAGAAGCGTGGACTTGCCGCAGCCGGAGGGGCCGACGAAGACGGTGAATTCCCCCGGCTCGATTTCGAGGTCAATCCCGTGAACCACCTGAAGCTCGCCATAGCGCTTGATAACCTTCTGCAGCGATACGCTTGTCGCCATAGGCGCTCCCTCCCTGTTGGTCCTGATGGCTCGCGGGTCAACGTTCATGACGGCCTCCAGCTCTTGTATTTCTTGGCTTCCGGCCCGACAGGAAAACGGACTTCGGTGCGGGTTTCCGACGATTCATAGAATGCCGTGACCAGCTCCAACGCTTGGCGAGCATCGACTGTGGTCACCGGCAGTGGTCCGCCCGATACCAATGCTTCATGGAACAGCTTCATCTGCGTGTTGAAACGGTTGGGGATCGGCGACCAATCGGCGAGCAGCGCATCGATCTTCGCGCCGATCTCGTCATTGGCGGGAACGATCTTCCAGGGGTCCTGGCCGGGGCTATAGGGCTCATGGTTGCTCTCGATCAGGACGTTTTCGAAGGCGAGGCGCAGGCGGCTGATCTGCTCCTGTGAGCCGAGCGTGGCGCTGATGGTGGCGAGTGCGCCGTTTTCCATCAGCAGGCTGGCGCTGGCGCAATCCTCCACTTCGATATCGTTGACGCGGGTGGCAACACGGCCGAAGAGGCCTGCGATCGGTCCCATCAGATAGGTCAGCATGTCGTGCAGATGGATGGAGTGCGTCATCAGCACGCCGCCGAGCTCGGTGTCCCACTTGCCGCGCCAAGGGACTGCATAGTAATCCGCGCCGCGCACCCAATGCGTCTCGGACGTCGCGACATAGGGCTTGCCGGCAATGCCTGAAGCGATGATGCGCTTCGCCTTCTGGATACCGTCGCCATAGCGATACTGGAAGATCGGCATCAGCCGGCCCTTGGCGGTCTTTTCGGCCTCGATGACGGCATCGACATCGGCGAGCGATCCCACGAGCGGCTTTTCGCAGACCACATGCTTGCCGGCAGCAAGCGCTTGCATGATGAGCTGGAAATGCGAGCCGGGCGGCGTGCAGATGTCGATGATGTCGATATCGGGCATGTTGAGGACTTCGGAGAAGTCCTTGAGGCGTCTCGCGATGCCGAATTCGTTGCCGACGGCGTTCAGGCGTTCCTCGTTGAGATCGCAGAGAACGGCGACCTCGAAACGATCCGCATGCGGCAGATAGCCTTCGACGATGTGCGAGCGGCCGATGCCGAGGCCGATGATCGCGACTTTCTTGATGTCGGACATGTCGCAATTACCTCTGAATGTTCTTGAGGGATGTTGCCTCGGCGAGCGCCTGCGCCTTCAGCGCCAGCTCCATGGCCTTGAAGCAATGTTCCTGACCCATGGCCGTTTCGGTGCGGTCTCTTATGTCTGCTACGAGCTGGCGGCCATAGGGCAGCTCCACTCCGGCGCAGTCGATATGCTGCATGCCTTTGCGGTCGGTGAGAAAAAGGTGATCGGTGCCAGGACGGCCGGCAACGTCGATATATTTGCGCAGCTCCATCGTGCCTTCGGTGCCGACGATGAAGAGACGGCCGTCGCCCCAGGTAGAAAGCCCGTCCGGCGTGAACCAGTCGACCCGGACATAACCCGTCACGTCAGGTGTCCTCACATGGAAATCGCCATAGTCCTGCAAGCCCGGCGTTTCCGGATTGGCGCGGTTCGACACCGTTGCCGACAGCACTTCGGCTTCGAGGGAGTCTGCAAAGAACAGGAACTGCTCGCATTGATGCGAGGCGATGTCGGCGATGATGCCGCCATAGCGCTTGCGGTCGAAGAACCAGTCCGGCCGAGTAGGTTTGCGGAGCCGATGGGGACCGAGGCCCGTCGTGTGAATGACCTTGCCGATGGCTCCGGCCTTGACCAGCTCACCGGCCTTGACGGTCGATGCCGTTTCGAAGTGCTCGGAGTAAAGGATGGAGACGATACGCTTGGTCTCGGCCTGTACCTTTTTGACGTCTGCCAGCTGATCCAGCGTCACCATGCCGGGCTTGTCGAGCATCACGTCCTTGCCGTGGCGCATGGCCTCGATGGCAAGGCTGGCGCGCTCGTTGGAAATCGCGGCGCTGACGATCAGCGCGATGGAGCTATCCTCGAGGATTTCCCTTTTATCGGCAACGCGTCGTGCCTGCGGGAAGCGGTCGGCGAAGACGGCGGCGAGATCGTCCTCCAACGCATGGAAGGCGACGAGTTCGGCGCCGGCCCGCAGCATGACGTTGACCTGGCCGTAAATGTGATCGTGATTGAGGCCGATGGCGGCGAAGCGCAGCGCGCTCATGCGACATTTCCTTTCGTGGGTTCGTTGGTTCGCAGCCCCAAATCTTGGGTATTCGGGACCGCGGGGTTCATAATCAGCGTTTGAGACCGGCGGTCGCGATGCCGTCGATCAGCAGCCTCTGGAAGAAGAGGAAGATCAGGAAGACCGGGATCAGCGACAGGCTCGACATGGCAAACAGGCTGCTCCAGTCGGAACTACCCGTGGAATCCACGAAAGAGCGCAAGCCGAGCTGTACCGTGTAGGTGTTGATGTCAGAGAGATAGATCAGCGGCCCGAAGAAATCGTCCCAGGTCCAGATGAAGGAGAAGATGGCGGCCGTCGCCAGAACGGGAAGCGACAGCGGCAGCATGATGCGCCAGTAGATGCGCCACGGGCTGCAGCCGTCCATCATCGCGGCCTCGTCCAGCTCGCGCGGAATGCCGCGGAAGAACTGCACCATCAGGAAGATGAAGAAGGCGTCGACGGCGAGGAATTTCGGCACGACGAGCGGCAGCATGGTTTTTACCCAGCCGAGCTTCAGGAAGAGGATATATTGTGGGATCAGTGTGACGTGATAGGGCAGCATCAGCGTGCCCAGCATCAGCGCGAACCAGAAATTCTTGCCCCAGAAGTTCAGCCGCGCGAAGGCATAGGCCGCCAGCGAGCAGGAAATCACGTTGCCGATGACCGAAAGCACGGCGATGACGGCCGAATTCCAGACGAATTTTCCGAAGGTGACCTGGCCGCCGAACCAGCCGCGGGCATAGGAGCTGAAATCGAATTGCGAGGGGATCAGCGATGCCGTGCCGAAGATCTCGTTCTGGTCCTTGATCGAGCCGGAAAGCATCCACAGCAGCGGATAGAGCATCACGATCGACGCGGCGACGAGAGCGACGTGGATGAGGAGGGAAAGGAACCACGGGCGCTCGCGCGGCGGCTTCATGTCCTCGGCAAAATGGGTGAGCTTCGCGTCAGTCATCGTAGTGGACCCAATAACGAGCGGAGAGGAAGGAGAAGGCGGTGAAGATCGCAATGATGATCACCAGGATCCAGGCAAGCGCCGAGGCATAGCCCATGCGGAAATAGCCGAAGGCCTCCTGGTAGAGATAGAGCGTGTAGAACAGCGTCGAATCGATCGGCCCGCCGGTGCCGGAGGAAATCACATAGGCCGGCGTGAAGGCTTTGAAGGCGTCGATCGTCTGGACCACGGCATTGAAGAAGATCACGGGTGTCAAAAGCGGCAGGGTGATCTTGAAGAAGATCCGCGCCTTGGAGGCGCCGTCGAGGCTGGCGGCCTCGTAGAGATCGGTCGGGATCTGGCGCAGGCCTGCGAGAAAGATGATCATCGGCGAGCCGAACTGCCAGATGGCGAGGATGACGAGCGTATAGAGCGAATAGTCGGGATTGGAGATCCAGCTCGGCCCGTTGATGCCAAAGGCGTACCAGAGCAGGGTGTTGACGATGCCGTCGGCATCGAAGATCTGCCGCCACAGTACGGCGATCGCGACACTGGAGCCGAGCAGCGACGGCAGGTAGAAGATGGCACGGTAGACCGGCAGGCCCTTGATGCCGCGGTTGAGCAGCAGCGCCACCAGCAGTGCGAAGGCAAGCTTCAGCGGCACCGAACAGACGACATAGAACAGCGTCACCTTCATCGACGATAGAAACTTGTCGTCGGCCGTCGCGATCCGCACGTAGTTCTCCATGCCGACGAGGTTCGGCGACTGCAGCAGATTGTAATCGGTGAAGGAGAGATAGAGTGAGGCGATCGCCGGCCCGAGGGTCAGTCCGAAGAAGCCGATGAACCACGGCAGAAGGAAGAGATAGCCGGGTGCGTTGCGCGCGAACGCGCTCGGCGCCTTATAGGAGGTTTCCACGCGCAACGGCGCGCGCGCGCCGACAGCCAAGCCACCGGCAACGCTCTTGCTGTTTGTACCCACGGTGTCAGCCTCGCGTAATGTTTGCTGCTGCCTGTTCGGTGAACTTCGTGCCAGCGTCCTGCGCGCTGGTTTTGCCGAAGGCCACCTCCTCGGCGATCTTCTTCAGCAGGAATGCATTTTCGCCGGCGCCGTTCGGCGGAGATGGCGGCAGTGGGCCGACATGCGGCGTCAACCGGCCGATATAATCGACCACCTTCTTGCTCGTCTCATCCAGAGCAGGGGTCAAAAGATCGCGAATCTTCGGCGAGGCGGGAACGCCGCGTTCGAGACCGAGGGCCTTGGTGCCCTCCGGATCCTCCACCAGATAATTGACGAAGGCGACGGCGGCATCCTTGTTCTGGGATGTTGCCGAGACCGACATCAGCATCGACGGCTTTAGATACTGGCCGGGCTTGCTATCGGCATTGGCCGGATAGGAAACGATATCGAGCTTTTCCTTGTTCAGGCCCTGAATGGCGACGAACTGGTTGGAATGGGCGTAGCTGACCGCCGCCTTCTTGGTCACCAGCATGTCGGTTTCGAGGGTTTGTTGGTCCAGAGCCTGGACGTCGGCCGGCGTGCAAGCGCCGATCTCTCGCATATGGCCCCAGAAATCGAACCATTCGGTGGCATCCTTGGCCTCGAAAGCCAGCTTGCCGTCGGCCGTATAGAGCGCCTTGCCGCGCTGGCGCAGCCAGCATTCGAAGGCCGGTTCGCCGCCGCTTGCGTCCGCCGTGCCGTAAAAGCCGCGGCGCTTCTTGGCAGCCGTGACCTTGGCGCAGGCATCGCCGAGCTGTTCCCATGTCATACCGTCACGCGGCGGCTCGACGCCGGCTTCGTTCCACGCGGCCGTATTGACGACGACCATCGAGGAGTTCACGCCGAGGCTGACGCCGTAGATCTTGTTATCAACCTTGCCGGAATCGATGTTGGCCGGGCCGAAATCCTCGATCGCCAGGCTCTTGCCGAGGTAAGGCGTCATATCGAGCAGCGCGCCGCGACGGGCATATTCGAAGATGTAGCGGTAATCCATCTGGATGAGGTCGGGCGCGTTGCCGCCGCCGGTCTGGGTGGCCAAGCGCGTCCAATAGCTGTCCCAGCCGAAGGATTCGCCGGCGATGGTGATATCCGGGTTCTTGGCCTGATAGGCCTTTACCGCTGCAAATGTCCGGTCGCTGCGCTCCTTCGACCCCCACCAAAGAAGGCGCATCGCGGTTGCCGCATTGGCGCGGGAAAGTCCGATACTGCTGAAAGCTAGCGTGGCTGCCATGCCGGCAAGCAACTGCCGGCGGTCGATCGTCAACGTCATCCTGGTCTCCTCCCCAGCGAACCGATGATTTACGAACTGCTTTGCATGATATAACTATTTGATTACAAGTTGGATAGAAACGCGACCGCTGTCAAGCGCCAATCGTGCGGCAATCAAAACGATGCGTGCCGGAATCGGCAGTATCCGTCGCTAATGCTACCGTTCGGAAGGAGATCGTCCATGGCGGTCAGGGCGAGACAAGAGACTGAAAATAAAGCACAAGCGGATGCCGGCAAGACCATGGGCAAGCGGTCGAGAAAAGCATCGCGCAATCCGCAACGCACCCATGCCACCATCCTCGATGCGGCGACGGAAGAATTTGCCGCGCATGGTTTCGGCGGTGCCCGGGTAGATGCGATTGCAGCGCGGGCACAGACCAACAAGCGGATGCTTTATCATTATTTCGGCGACAAGGAGGGACTCTACCTCGCCGTGCTGGAGGCGAGCTATGCGACGATCCGCAATGCTGAAAAGCAGCTGGATCTGGCGCATCGTCATCCGGAAGAGGGGATGCGGGAGCTGGCCTTGTTCACTTGGCGGCATTTTCTCGCCCATCCGGAGTTTTTGAGCCTGCTTGCCACCGAAAACCTGCATCACGCGCATTATCTGCAGCGATCCGATAAGGTCTCGGCCATGCATTCGCATCTGATCGATGAGCTTGCGGATGTGCTGCGACGCGGGGAGGCTCTCGGCATTTTCCGGGCGGCGGTCGATCCGATATCCGTCTATCTCACGATCGCGGCACTTGGCTTTTTCTATCTGTCGAACCGCCATACACTATCGACGATTTTCGCGCGGAAGCTAACGGCCCCGGATGCGCTGAATGAGTGGGGTGAGCATATCGTTGCCGTCACGCTCGCTTCGATTCGCGCGTAGGTGATCCTGACGCGATGGTTTCGAGAAATTTTTAAAAGGCGATTGACAAGGTTGATGATAACGCGCGATCTTGTAACCATATGGTTACATTGCCTGGGTGGCCAAACATTTGCTTTTCCTGGTTCTGGAGGGAATCGGGCATGGAGGAAAATCATGAAGTCTTGTCGTACCGACACGATCTACTCCTGCTACAGGGCGATGCAATTGGCTGGCGGTAGACTGCCTCTGCAATGATTCTGAATAGCCCCTCACCCCAGCCCTCTCCCCGTTGAAACGGGGAGAGGGGGCGACAGAGCAAGCCAACTCGCTATCCCTATTTCGAGTCGGATATAGGCTGGAAGACTCCCTCTCCCCGCAAGCGGAGAGAAGATCGGGTGAGGGGCCACGCATATTGGTGCCTTATGCAAATAGACTTGCCTACCCATAACAGGAGCCGACCAGCATCATGACCGATCCATTGAAAATCAGGCTTGTCGAGGCCGAGACATTCGAGCGCCTGGTCAAGCTGCGGCTTCCCTTCCGTTTCGGGGCAGCGACTTTGCGGGAGGCGCGGCAGATTTTTCTGCGCGCGCGCATCGAGGATGCCCAGGGACGGTCGGCCGAGGGCATGGCAGCGGAGTTGATGGTGCCGAAATGGTTCGACAAATCGCCCGAGCTTTCCAACGCCGACAATGAAAACCAGCTGCGACGGTCGCTGGCACTGGCGCTCGATGCGTTGCGAAGTGCCGGGTCAGGAACGGCTTTCGGCCTGCATGCCGCCGTCGAGGCCTCGCATCATGCGCAAGCGGCAGCCGAGAAGCTGAACGGGCTTGTCGCGTCATTCGGCTTGGCACTTGCCAATCGGGCCATTCTCGATGCGCTCTGCCGGCTGGGGGGGCTGACCGTCGCGCAAGCGATCAAGGCGAACCGCCCTGGCATCGATGCTTCCACTACGCGCGATCTCGCGGGCTTCGATCTCTCAGGTTTCCTTGCAACCTTGCAGCCGGCCGCAAGCCTTGCCGCCCGCCATACCGTCGGTCTGGTGGACGCCATCGTGCCAGGCGATATTCCGGCAAGCGAGCGGCTGAACGACGGCCTGCCGGAGAGTTTCGAAGAGGCTATCGACGCCTACGGCCTGACCTTCTTCAAGGTCAAGGTTTCCGGTGCACCCGAGGTCGACATCGACCGTCTCTGCCGCGTCTCTGCCGTTATCGATGCCAAGGTGCCCAACTACTCGGTGACGCTTGACGGCAATGAACAGTTTTCGTCCGCCGAGGCGGTCGCCGATCTGCTTTCCCGCGTGAAGGAGGAGCCGAGGCTTGCACGTTTCGCCTCTTCGATCCTGTTCGTCGAGCAGCCGATCGCCCGCGCCCATGCCTTCGAGAAGCCGGTGAAAGCACTGGCTGCCTTCAAGCCGGTGGAGATCGACGAATCTGATGCCGATATCGATGCCTTCGTTACGGCGAGGGGGCTCGGCTATACCGGCATATCCTCGAAATCCTGCAAGGGTTTCTATCGCTCGCTATTGAACCGTGCCCGCGTCGCCAAATGGAGCGCCGAGGACGGTATCCCTTATTTCATGTCGGCCGAGGATCTGACGACACAAGGCGGGCTTGCCGTGCAGCAGGATCTGGCGCTCGCTTCCCTCATTGGCATGACGCATATCGAGCGCAACGGTCACCACTACGTCGACGGCATGGCCGGTGCGCCGGAGGTGGAGCAGGCCGCCTTCGCCGAGGCGCATTCCGATCTCTATCGCGTCAGCAATGGCCGCACACGATTGCGGATCGAAGCGGGGCAGCTTGCGATCGGCTCCGTTATCGGTGCTATCGGTCTCGGTTCGTCGGTCGCGCCGGATTGGACGGCAATGGAGAGGTCGCCGACGTAGGATTTTGGCAAGTTGATGAGGGTTTTGCGTTGATGCCTGCCCTCGTGCTTAGCCCCTCACCCTAGCCCTCTCCCCGCAAGCGGGGAGAGGGGACGACGGAGCAAGATACTCAAGTTCATGGTGCTGGCTGGGTGCTGATTTGGCGGGGAAAGCCCCCTCGCCCCGCTTGCGGGGAGAGGGTTGGGGTGAGGGGCCTCTGCCGAAGTAAATGAAGGCCGCCGCGGCCTCATCATCGCTGTTTGCAGATTGTGGAGGAGCAGATGCAGTCATCGAGGAAACGTTACGCTCTGGTCGGCACGGGAAATCGTGGTGCGACCATGTGGGGCAGGGATCTTGTGGAGCGCTGGAGCAACGAGGTCGAACTCGTAGCGGTCTGCGATCTCAATGCCATGCGTGCGAAGCGGGCGCTGGAGTATATCGGCGCTTCGGTGCCTGTTTATACCGATTTCGACGAGCTGCTGCGGACGGAAAAGCCGGATCTCGTCATTGTCTGCACCCGCGATTCCACCCATGACGATCTGATCGTCAAGGCGATGGAGGCTGGCGCGGATGTCATCAGCGAGAAGCCGATGACGACGACTGTTGACAAGATCAAGCGCATCCTCAATGCGGAGGCGCGTACCGGCAAACGGCTGGATATTTCCTTCAATTACCGGTTCGCACCGACGGCGGCGAAGATCAAGGAGCTGATCAATTCCGGCGTCATCGGCGATGTCACCTCGGTCGACTTCCACTGGTATCTCGACACCAGCCACGGCGCCGATTACTTCCGCCGCTGGCATGCTTACGTCGAAAATTCCGGCAGCCTCTTCGTTCATAAGGCGACGCATCATTTCGACCTTCTGAATTGGTATCTGGATTCCGATCCGGAATCGGTCGCCGCCTTTGCCGATCTCAAGCATTACGGCCGCAAGGGCCCGTTCCGCGGCGAGCGCTGTCGCACCTGTCGCTACAAGGACGAATGCGACTATTATCTCGACATCAGCGAGGCGCCGCTGCTCGAAAGCCTCTATGAGGAACCGTCGACCGTCGACGGCTATGTCCGCGATGCCTGCGTCTTCCGCGAGGATATCGATATCCCCGATACGATGGTTGCTTCCATCCGCTATCGCAACGGCGTCAACGTCTCCTATTCCCTTAATACCTATATGCCGATCGAAGGCCATCACATCGCTTTCAATGGCCACAAGGGGCGCATCGAATTGCGCCAATACGAGAAGCAGAATTGGACGACACCGCCGGCGGACGAGATCGTCATTATGAAGAATTTCGGCGATGTCGAGCGTATATGGGTGCCGCATTCGTCCGGCGGGCATTATGGCGGCGACGACCGGCTGCGCAACATGCTCCTGCGCTCCGGTCCGAATGATGAGCTCAAGCAGCGCGCCGGCTCGCGGGCAGGAGCGATGTCGGTCCTCTGTGGCATTGCCGCGCTGCAGAGCAGTCGCACAGGCCAGCAGGTATCGGTGGCCGATATCTGGGGCGAGGATGGCGGGTTGAACTTGCTGGAGCCGCGGCCTTAAAGGCCGCGGTTTGAGCTTTCCCGTTTCGAGATCAGCTGCAGCTCGGCAGCTGCTGAGCGTAGATCCGTGTCATGCCGTTGAAGCGCCTGGCGCCGGCGAGTGCGGTCGAATTGCTGCGCCACGTTCCCTGCAGGTAGCCCTTCGGGCCTGAGTAATAAGCGAGATAGAGATCGTAGGAATTATTCAGGGCAACGCCCGTCTGCAGGTGGGTCTGGTAATGATACCAGCCAACGAAGTCGATGGCGTCGGCGAAATTGGTGCGGCTTGCCGTCCAGTTGCCCGTCTCGCGTTTGTACTTGTCCCACGTGCCGTCGAGCGCCTGCGAGTAGCCATAGGCGGTCGTCGGGCGCTTCCAGGGAATGAAGCCGAGCAAATAGCGCCGCGGCGGCCGGGCGCGTGGCCGGAAGCCGGATTCGGTATAGATCGTCGCCATCAGGATCGGCACCGGCACGCCGTATTTGCGTTCGGTGCGCTCCGCTGCCCGCTGCCAGTTGTTGAACCAGCCATCGCGCTGGTCGAAGATCGCGCAGATATTGCGGGTGTGCGACGGTGCGGTGGCGCAGCCCGCCAGCACGCCGAGCAGCATTACGGCCAGAATGGAAAGGACGCGGCTACGCATTACTAGAACCTCTTCATTGCTGCGCCGTGCGTCTTCCGGAGGCACAAGGTACGCAGCAACAACCTGCCGGCGCATGGTCCTTTCCAAAAATTCGAAACCGAGCTTTTGACGGACACACGCTCATGAGATTGCTAGCGCGGAATGATTAAAAACGGGTTGTTTGTCTGTGCCGAAATGGGGCGATTTCAGGGTGCTTTCATGGATTTGCTGCGTCGCATCATGCCATCAGCGCCATATCCTCGCGACGGATTTCATAGAGCAGCGGCTTGCCCTTGATGAAGCGGATGGCTTCGTCGACCGCCATCTCGCCGAGGCGGGTCCGCTCCAGCCCGATGGCACCGGCGATATGCGGCGTCAGGAAGACGTTCGGCAGCTCGTAAAACGCCGAGGTGGCCTCCGGAATCTCTGGATCGGTGACGTCGATGATAGCGTCGATACGCCCGGTCTTCAGCACGGCGATCAGGGCTGCTTCATCGACCAGCGCGCCGCGTGCCGTATTGATGAACGTCGCCCCCTTCTTCATCAGCGAGAGGCGTCGGGCGTCGATCATGTGCCGTGTGGCGGGCAGCGAAGGCGCATGCAGCGAGACGATGTCGGCCGATGCCATCAGTGTGTCCAGCTCGGCCTTTTCGACACCGAGGCGTGCCGCTTCTGCGATATCGACCAAGGGGTCATAGAGCAGGATGCGGTAGTTGAAGGGGGCAAGCAACTCGATCACCCGCCGGCCGATCCGCGAGGCGCCGATGATGCCGATGGTGCGGCCGTAATTGCCGATGGCGTCGGTCTGCATCGGTATAGTCCGATTGCGGTTGCGGTCGGCGACGTAGAAATCGCGAAAGCGGAAGACCTTCTTGCCGGCAAAGATGATGGCCGCAAGCGTAAATTCGGCGACCGGCAGGGCATTGGCCTGGGCGGCATGGCTGACGAGAATGCCGCGATCGAAGAGGCTATCGCCGAGCAGGCCTTTCACTGTGCCGGCAGCGTGGACCACCAGTTTCAGATGCGGCGCCTGCGCCAGTGCGGCAGCATCGATCGTCGGCGAACCCCAGCCGGTGATCAGGATTTCGGTTTCCGCGAGCAGCTTGACCGCACGCTCATCCTCGAAACTTTGCATCGGTGCGGCATCGAGCACGCGGCCGATGGTTCCAAGGCGCTGAATAAGTGCGTCCGGAAGAACATGCTGCGTACGCGACGGCAGCATGGCAAAAGCGATGGCCGGGCGGCTGGAGAGAGGTTGTGTCATGGCAGGCGACCTGGTGCCTCGATGGCGCTGACCGTGACGCCCTTATCTTTAATGAGTGCGCGCAGCGCATCGATATCGGGTTTGGCTGGCGGCTTGCTCCAGGCGTGATCGACAGCGGATGGGTCTTTCGCCGCAAGCACGGCAGAGACCAGAATGGTTTCGCCTGCGGGAATGGTGCCACGCAGCTGCGGCACCAGCGTTTTGGAAACGATGAGATTGGTGTTCGGCGGGGCCTTCTGCGCGACGCCTTCACGAGGGATCGTCGAGCCGAGGTCGAGAATACCGCTAAAATCCTCTTCGCCGATGGCATAGGCGGCACCGGTCGTGGAGGAGAGCGTGTCGGCTTCGAAATCCCGCCGCGCGATGGCAAAGCCGCCTTCGGCCGTCTGCAGCGGCCGCGGCGTGTTGATCCTATGCAGGCGGATGTGCCAAGGCGCAGCCGGCACCAGCCAAGTCTCCACTGTCACATCCGGATAGGGGGACCATTTGGCATAGAGCGTATCGCCGGCAAGTTTCGCCTCTTCATTTGTTTCGCGCACGCGGTAGTGCAGGCCGTCATCGCTGAAGGCGAGCATGCTGTCGAAGGCGCCGCCGGTAAAGATGCGTTCGTCGCTTTCAATGCTGAAGCCGTAGCGGGTGGAATAGGCAAATTTCGAATATTTCTCCGCGCCGAAGCGCATCTGCTGATTTTCCTGGCCGCAGGAGAGTGCCACGACATCATCCCTACTACGCAGCAGGACCATGCCGGGATGCTTTTGCGGGATGATAGCCGGCTCATTTTCCGGGGCCTTTTCTTCCGCTGTCCAGAATGGATGCGTTTCAGGCAGCGCCAGCGGCAGGAAGGCCTTGAAGGCCCAATAGGGCGAGCCGGCGGAATTATAGTTCTCCGACATCAGTAGGTTGGGATAGGCAAAGCCGATCGGCAGGGTGCCGTCGCGATGGGCGATCGGCTTGTCGGCCCACCAGCGCAGATGCCGGAGGCACAGGCCTTTGATCTCGTCCCATGGCAACGCCTCGACATCCGCGAAGGCGAGCGCCGACCAGAAACCGGCGCAGGCGAAGCGATAGGTGAGGCTGCGGCCAAAGGGGATCGTGGCGCCATCGGGCGCGAACCAATGGCGGAAATCCCTGGCGAAGAGCGCTGCACGCTCGCGGTAGCGCTTGGCGCGATCATCATCCACGAGCTTGGAATAGATCAGCCCATAGAAATGCATGGCGAAGGGAATGTAGTGGTCGATGCGCCGGACATTGCCGTCGCGATACCAGCCGTCAGCGATGTAGAAGCCGTCCAGTTCGTTCAGATAGGTTTCGGTCAGGCTGCGGTCGAAGGAGACGCCGAGCCGGTCAAGCGCGATATCGACGAAAATGCGGAAGAATTTCCAGTTGTTGTCGGCATAATCGAAGGTACGGGCGTGCTTGAGATAGGCAATCAGATTGTCGCGGCCGCGCTGATCGAGCGGCTCCCAGATTTTTTCGGGCACGAGCGCAAGCGCGAAACCGAGGGCAGCCAGCTCGACCATGCGCTGGTCGCGGCCATTGACCGCGCCCCAATATTCCGGATGCTTCGGGTCGACACCATTGGCGAGACCTGCGGCGTAACGATCCCAATGGCGGAAGTCGCCGCCGCCGGCGCCGAGCGGAGCCAAGCCCCAGAGGGGGCGGGCGAAACCTTCGAGATCGGCGGCTGCGCGGTCGAAATGAGCGCCTGCGCCATCGATGCGGACGCGGGCATTGCCTTCGGAAAAATAAGGCAGCAACGGATCGAACAGATCGGTCAGCGCGCGGCGCATGTCCGGAAGGGTCTTCAGCGGGTTGCCGGCAAGCGGATTGGAGCTGGCGGGGTCATAGATCATCGGTTCGGCCTTCTCGATCGTTTCCGCGGTGGGATTGAGCTTCAGGTTTCGGGTGGCAGCGTGCCGCCGGCGATCGGCTGGACGCCGTGGCAGATGTGGCGGGCTGGCGCATCACGGTCGCGGAAGCGTGCGATCATCAGGCCGATCGCTTCGCGACCGAGGGCTGCGCGATCGACGCGCATGGTTGCCAGCCGGGGATTGGTCATCAGGGCGCAGGGAAGATCGTCGAAGCCGACGATGGCAAAATCCTCCGGCACACGCAGGCCGGCTTCAATGACGGCGTCGAGCACGCCGACGGCGATGAAATCGTTCATGCAGAAGGCGGCGGTATAGCCTTTGTCTGCTGCAAGGATCTCGGCGGTCTTGTCGTGGGCTTCCTGGCTGGAGCTGCCCCTGAAATTCATCGGCATGATGCGGCCTTCAGCGCCTTCCACCGAAGCGATCGCCGCTTCGAAGCCGCCGATGCGCTCGCGGATCGTCTGGCGATGCGAGCCGGTCAAATGCAGGATGCGGCGGTGACCGGCATCAAGCAGGCGCCCGGTCGCGTTATAGGCGCCGAAGAAATTCGAGGGTGAAACGCCGTCGAAGCGCAGCTTCGGATCGGTGCCGTTGACGAGCACGGTCGGCGTGCCGCTGGTGTCGAGCCACCGGCAGAGCTCTTCCGAGGGGTCGATACCGACGAGAAAGAGGCCCTCGGCGCCGGCGGTCTGCAGATATTCCTTCACCAGTTCCGGTTCCGTCCTTGCCTCGCGGATGAGGCGGATGTCGAAGCGCATGCCGCGCTCGGCAGCGCCTGCGCGAAGGCCCTCCAGAATGCCTTCATAGAAGACGCTCAAACCGCCGGTGACGCTGTCGCTGGCGATCAATGCCAGGCCACCGGCCGCCGTCTCGGCTGCGGTCTTCACCGGATAGCCGAGATCGCTCGCTACCTTGAAGATGTGCTGGCGGATCGTCTCGCTGATGCCGGGTTCATTGGTGAGGACCCGCGACACCGTCGAGACGGAGACGCCGGCGGCAGTGGCGATGTCGGCCTGCCTGATGCGTTTGGAGCGAATATCGTTCATATCGCAAACGCTATGCAAAATTATGCAAATTTGCAATAGAAAGATTTTTTATTGCACAGTGCAAGGAAGTTGCATATCGTCACGCTGACTTGTCCGCTGAAGGCGTCGGGGAGATCGCCGCGGATGACACGCAAGAGAAGGAGGAATCTCATGCGCATGAATCGTCGTTCTTTCATGATCGGAGCTGCCGGAACCGCAGCTGGCCTTGCCTTTGGGGGAAGCGCAATCCCCGCCTTTGCCGATACGACGCAGCTGCGGGCGATGTGGTGGGGCTCGCCCGATCGCGGCAAACGCACCGTCGCCGTTGCCGAACTGTTTCACAGCAAGAATCCCGATCTGTCTGTCATCGGCGAGAGCATCAGCGGTGAGGGTTACTGGGCCAAGCTGGCAACCGGAATGGCGAGCCAGAACATCGCGGACGTTTTCCAGCTCGAGCCGAGCACCATCTCGGATTATTCGAAACGCGGCGCCTGCATGCCGCTCGACCAGTTCGTGCCTTCGACGCTGAATATCGACAGTTTCGGCAAGGATGTGTTGAAGCTGACCACGGTCGACGGCAAGCTTTATGGCGTTGGCCTCGGGCTTAACTCCTTCGCGATGTTCTATGATGAGGACATGTTCAAGAAGACCGGCCTGACGCCGCCCGGTCCGACGACGACATGGACGGAATATGCCGATCTCGCGGTGGAAATGACCAAGGCTGCCGGCAAGCGTGGCTATTGGGGCGGCCCTTATGGCGCGCGCTACAATTATGTGCTCGATGTCTGGCTGCGCCAGCGCGGCAAGAGCCTCTTTACTGAGGAGGGCGGGCTCGGCTTCGGCGTTGACGACGCCAAGGAATGGTACAGCTATTGGGAAGATCTGCGCAAACGCGGCGGCACGGTCTCCGCCGATGTCCAGACGCTCGACCAGAACGTCATCGAGAGCAACTGTCTGGCACTCGGAAAATCGGCGATCGGCATGGCCTATTCGAACCAGCTCGTCGGCTATCAGCTCGTGGTCAAGAGCAAGCTCGCCGTCACCACGCTGCCGCGCGAGAAGAAGGACGGCCCGTCCGGCCATTATTATCGCCCCGCACTGATCTGGAGCGTCGGCGCCACCAGCAAGAACGGTGAAGCGGCGGCGAAATTCATCAATTTCTTCGTCAACGATGTCGATGCCGGTAAGATTCTCGGCGTCGAGCGCGGCGTGCCGATGTCGCCTGCCGTGCGCGCCGCCATCCTGCCGACGCTGAATCCGGTGGAGCAGCAGACGGTGCACTATATCGAGCTGTTGAAGGATCAGGTCGGCACCTATCCCGTGCCCGCCCCGCTCGGCTCCCAGGAATTCGACGCGAACGTCGCCCGCCCCGTCGCCGACCAGCTCGCCTTCGGCAAGATTACGGTCGCCGAGGCGGCGAAGCGACTGGTGGAGGAAGGTGCGGCGAAGCTAAAGCGGAAGAGCTGATAAGGCCGATTATGTGGATGGCTGTCAGGCCAGTTCGGCTATGCCTTGATTTTGTGCCTGGCCCCTCACCCCAACCCTCTCCCCGCAAGCGGGGCGAGGGGGTATCGTGCCTCACTTAGCTTCAGTCTCCTTGACGATCGGCGGTTTCTTGATCGTCCCTTCTCCCCGCTTGCGGGGAGAAGGCTAGGATGAGGGGCTAGGCACAAAGGTCCCACAGAGTTGAACGCGCCTGGCAATCACTCTCGAAAGACGCCTACTTCCCATCCCAGGGCTTCAGTGCATCCTGCTTCATCCGGCGCTGTTCTTCCGGCGGCAGCTTGTAATCGCCCTTGTAGGGTGCGCTTTCGAACGAGCCATAGGTCGGGTTGGCGATGGCGATCCAGTCGTGGCCGAAATGCGCTTTGTTGGCTTCGAAGACTTTCTGGCGCTCTTCGACCGTACCCTTGTAGTCGTCGGTGAAGTCGCCGAAATTGTCGCCGAACATCAGGAGAATGCGGTAGTTCTTGGCGATGAAGGCGCGGCGCGTGCCCTTGGCCGAACCCCAGTCCGGCTGCTCCTTGGCGCTCAGGAAAGTGTCGACATTGTCGCCCATCGGAAAGCCGAAACGCTTCATTTCTTCAACGGTCGGGCCTTCCTCATCGGCGGTGCGGTTGGTCACGTAGAAGACCTTCACGCCTTTTGACGCTGCATATCGGGTAAATTCCACCGCGCCGGGAATCGGCTTGTCCTGCTGGGCATTGACATATTGCGTCCAGGTGTCCGGCTTGAAGCTTGTACCCGTCGTGATGTTGCGCGCCTGATAGGGCGAGGTGTTAAGGATGGTGTCGTCGACATCGAGGATGATGGCGGGTGGAAAGTCCTGGAAATTACCTGTCTGCTCAACCGGAGCTGCGGTCCAGTTCTTATCGGCCAGCGCTTCATCGAGCCTGATACGGCCGAGCGCATAGGCACCAAGCGCATTGGCCTGCGCCTCCACCGAGGTCTGATCCCAAAGAACGGCATTGAGATTGTCGTCGGGCATGGCGGCCGGCAGATCGGCGGCCAAAGCCGGCAACGCGGACGCAAGGCCGATCACGAATGTCAGGCGCCCTATATATCTATTTTCCACTCCGTTCTCCTTTATGAAATTCTGGAAATCAACTCATCGCATCAACGATTTCAAACAGGCGTCAAAGTCCTGATCCGGGCAAGGATAGTTTGCGCGTAGACGGAATGTGTCAAGTATATGACAGCTGGTGGATCCGGGTTCAGTTGATTTCGATTTGCGGTCCCCTGTGCCAAGCGCCTCCATCATGCGGCGGCGTTTTTGACAGGGCCGTGCTGGAGCTCTGAAACAATAAAATGCCGGGGTCCTTTCAGACCCCGGCACCGCCGCATCTCCAAGTGCGGTTGCTTATTTCTTCGCGTCGGCCCAGCTCTTGACCAGTTCGTCGTAATTGACGGTGATCGGCTTTTCCTTTTCGTTGGCGACCTTCAGCTGCGGGGCGAGATGGCCGTTCTTGACGGCATCTGCGTTCCAGTAGGCAAGATCGTGCTCTTCGGCGAGCTTCGGGCCGATGTCGCCCTGAACGCCGGCGCGTTCTAGGCGCTGCATGACGCGTTCCTGATCGGCGCAGAGCGCATCCATGGCTCCTTGCGCATCCTTGGCGCCGGAAGCGGCATCGCCGATCGCCTGCCACCAGAGCTGTGCGAGCTTCGGATAGTCAGGAACGTTGGTGCCGGTCGGCGACCACTGCACGCGGGCCGGCGAGCGGTAGAACTCGATCAGACCGCCGAGTTCCGGTGCACGCTTGGTGAAGCTCTTGTCGCGGATGGTGGATTCGCGGATGAAGGTGAGGCCGACATGGCTCTTCTTCACATCCACCGTCTTCGAAGTGACGAACTGCGCATAGAGCCATGCGGCCTTGGCGCGATCGACCGGAGTCGATTTCATCAGCGTCCAGGAGCCGACGTCCTGGTAGCCGAGCTTCATGCCGTCCTTCCAATAGACGCCATGCGGAGACGGTGCCATGCGCCACTTCGGCGTGCCATCCGAATTCATAACCGGCAGGCCGGGCTTGACCATATCGGCGGTGAAGGCCGTGTACCAGAAGATCTGCTGGGCGACATTGCCTTGCGCCGGAACCGGGCCGGATTCGGAGAAGGTCATGCCCTGGGCTTCCGCCGGAGCGTAGCCCTTCAACCAATCGAGATATTTCTGGATCGAGTAGACCGCCGCCGGGCCGTTGGTGTCGCCGCCGCGGGCGACGCAGGAGCCGACAGGACGTGAATTGGCATCGACCTTGATGCCCCATTCGTCAACCGGTAGACCGTTCGGCAGGCCCTTGTCGCCGTTGCCGGCCATCGACAGCCAGGCATCGGTGAAGCGCCAGCCGAGCGACGGGTCCTTCTTGCCATAGTCCATATGGCCGAAGACCTTCTTGCCGTCGACATCGCGACCGGTGAAGAACTGGGCGATATCTTCATAGGCCGACCAGTTGACCGGCACGCCGAGTTCGTAGCCGTACTTAGCCTTGAAATCGGCCTTGTTCTTCGGGTCGTTGAACCAGTCGTAGCGGAACCAGTAGAGGTTGGCGAACTGCTGGTCAGGGAGCTGATAGAGCTTCTTGTCCGGAGCAGTCGTAAAGCTGGTGCCAATGAAGTCGGCGATATCGATGCCCGGATTGGTGACGTCCTTGCCCTCGCCAGCCATCCAGTCGGTCAGGTTGCGAACCTGCTTGTAGCGCCAATGCGTGCCGATCAGGTCGGAATCGTTGACCCAGCCGTCATAGAGGTTCTGGCCGGTCTGCATCTGCGTCTGGATCTTTTCGACGACGTCGCCTTCCTGGATGACGTCGTGGGTGACCTTGATGCCTGTTATGGCGGTGAAGGCCGGGGCGAGAACCTGCGATTCATACTGATGCGTCGTCAGAGTTTCCGACACGACCTTGATTTCCATGCCCTGGAAAGGCTTGGCCGCATCGATGAACCACTGCATTTCCTTTTCCTGGTCGGCGCGCGAAAGCGTCGAGAGATCGCCGATCTCCTTGTCCAGGAATGTCTTGGCTTCGTTCATGCCGGCGTGCGCCGTGCCGGCCAGAGCCAGCAAGGCAACTGCCGTTGTCGTCAAGAGATGCCGTCGCATATATTCCTCCCTACAGGTTGCGAGTGCATTGTCAGCCAGCCGGATTTCCGGCCATCTGTACCGATTTGCCTTACTGCTCCGCATGACCGGATGGGCAACGGGGCGGTAACGGGTTGAATTTCCGCGTCAGACCAGACGGAAGACGCCGATCGCGTAGACCACGGAAAGAGCAAGAGCCCACCACAGGCTGGGGCCTCCCAGGCCCAGCCAGGCGAGATGGATGAAGGCGGCGCCGAGCAGCGAAATGAACAGCCGGTCGCCGCGCGTCGTTTCGAAGCGCAGAATGCCGAGGCGCGGATTACCGCCTGGCGAAACATATTCCCAGACCGCCATGCCAATCAAAAGCAGCAGGATCGTCGCGAAGAACAGCGCCGTCGGCAGGGTCCAAGCCATCCAGGAAAAGTCTGTATTCATGGCGGTTTTCCTTCAGACGCGGCCGAGCGCGAAGCCCTTGGCGATGTAGTTGCGGACGAAATAAATGACGAGTGCGCCGGGGATCAGCGTCAGCACGCCGGCGGCGGCAAGCAGGCCCCAGTCCATGCCGGCGGCCGAGACCGTGCGTGTCATGATGGCGGCGATCGGTTTGGCATCGGTCGTCGTCAGCGTGCGGGCGATCAGCAGTTCTACCCAGGAGAACATGAAGCAGAAGAAGGCGGCGACGCCGATGCCGCTTGCGATCAGGGGAATGAAGATCTTGATGAAGAAGCGGGGGAATGAATAGCCGTCGATATAGGCCGTCTCGTCGATTTCCTTCGGCACGCCGGACATGAAGCCTTCGAGGATCCAGACCGCCAGCGGCACGTTGAACAGGCAGTGCGCCAGCGCCACGGCGATGTGGGTATCGATCAGGCCGAAGGCCGAATAGAGCTGGAAGAAGGGGAGCGCAAAGACCGCCGGCGGCGCCATGCGGTTCGTCAGCAGCCAGAAGAACACATGCTTGTCGCCGAGGAAGCGGTAGCGCGAGAAGGCGTAGGCCGCGGGAAGCGCGCAGGCGACCGAGATCACCATGTTCATGACGACATAGGTGATGGAGTTGATATAGCCCTTGTACCAGGACGGATCGGTGAAAATGATCGCGTAGTTGCGCAGCGTCGGCTGGTGCGGATAGAGCGTCAGGCCTCCGATGATTTCCTCGTTGGTCTTGAAGCTCATGTTGACGAGCCAGTAGATCGGCAGGAGCAGGAAGATGATGTAGATCGTCGGGACCAGCCAGGCCCATCGCCCTTTTTCGCCGTGCCGGCGGGCAACTTGTGCGCCCGTGGCAGTGCTCGCATTGGCGGCGGCATCGGAAGCGGTCAGCTTGTGCATAGTGGCGTTATCGGCCGTGGTGGAAAGGGGTTTGCCGCTCATCGGCTTGCTCCCGCATCGTAATTGGTCATGACGGTATAGAAGACCCAGGACAAGAGCAGCACGATCAGGAAGTAGACCAGCGACATGGCCGCGGCCGGGCCGAGGTCGAACTGGCCGAGTGCCATCTTCACAAGATCGATCGACAGGAAGGTCGTGGAGTTGCCGGGGCCGCCGCCTGTGACGACGAAGGGTTCGGTATAGATCATGAAACTGTCCATGAAGCGCAGCAGCACGGCGATCAGCAGCACGCGGTTCATCTTCGGCAGCTGGATGTAACGGAAGACGGACCAGCGCGACGCGCCGTCGATCTTGGCGGCCTGGTAGAAGGCGTCGGGAATCGAGGCGAGGCCGGCATAGCAGAGCAGCACGACGAGGCTTGTCCAATGCCAGACGTCCATGATGATGATCGTCGCCCAAGCGTCTGCCGGATCGGAGACGTAATTGTAGTCGATGCCGAGATTGACCAGCACATAGCCCATCAGCCCGATGTCACTGCGGCCGAAGACCTGCCAGATCGTGCCGACAACGTTCCACGGGATGAGCAGCGGCAAGGCCATCAGCACGAGGCAGACGGGAACGCCGATGCCCTTCTTCGGCATGTTGAGCGCGATGAAAATGCCGAGCGGTACCTCGATCGCCAGGATGACGAAGGAGAAGATCAGGTTGCGGATCATCGAATCCCAGAAACGGCCGGACCGAAGAATTTCTTCGAACCACTGGGTGCCCGCCCAAAAGAAGACGTTGTTGCCGAAGGTGTCCTGCACCGAATAGTTCACGACCGTCATCAGCGGAATGACGGCGGAAAAACCGACGAGCAGCAGAACCGGAATGAGCATGAACCAGGCTTTGTTGTTCCAGGTCTTGTCCATCGTCAGGCTCCCATCTCGATGCGCCAGGAGTCGGCGTAGATATTGATGCCCGCCGGATCGAAGGCGATGTGCGGTTCGGCCGGCACCGTCTGGTCCTCGCCGATGACAGCGACGATGTCCTGGCCATCGAGCTTGGCGCGGACCACCTTGCGGCGGCCGAGATCCTCGACCTTGGTGACGGTGGCGGGCATGCCTTCGCGGCCGATGCGGACGAATTCGGGGCGAATGCCGAGTTCGGAACGGCCGGTCTGCTTTTCCTTCGGCGCGCCGGGAAGCGCGATTGTGCGGTTGCCGATGCGCGCGCTGCTGCCTTCGATTTCGACAGGCATGACGTTCATGCCGGGTGAACCGATGAAATAGCCGACGAAGGTGTGGCGCGGGCGCTCGAAAAGGTCGTTCGGCGTGCCGATCTGCACCACTTCGCCATTGTACATGACCACTACCTTGTCGGCGAAGGTCAGCGCTTCCGTCTGGTCGTGGGTGACATAGACCATGGTGAAGCCGAAGCGGCGGTGCAGCTGCTTCAGCTGCGAGCGCAGCACCCACTTCATGTGCGGGTCGATGACGGTCAGCGGCTCGTCAAACAGGATGGCGTTGACGTCGGAGCGCACGAGGCCGCGGCCGAGGGAGATCTTCTGCTTGGCATCGGCCGTCAGGCCGCGGGCCTTGCGATGGGCGCTGTCGGAAAGGCCGATCATCTCGATGATCTCATCGACCTTGCGCTTGACCTCTGCTTCCGGAACGTGCCGGTTGCGCAGCGGGAAGGCGAGATTGTCGTAGACGGTCATCGTGTCGTAGACGACCGGGAACTGGAAAACCTGCGCAATGTTGCGCTCCTGGGTCGACAGCCGGGTTACGTCCTTGCCGTCGAACAGGATGCGGCCTTCGGAAGCTTGTACCAGACCGGAAACGATGTTGAGAAGCGTGGTCTTGCCGCAGCCCGAGGGGCCGAGCAGGGCATAGGCGCTGCCATCTTCCCAGCTGTGGTTGACTTCCTTCAGCGCGTAATCGGCATCGGATTTCGGGTGATCATTGTAGGCGTGCCGGATGTGGTCAAGATCGATGCGGGCCATGGTCTCTCCTCAGGCGGCTTGTTGCAGGACGGGAGTGACGGCGGCGCCATCGGTGTCGAAGACCATGATGTGGCGCGGGTCGATATAGACATCGATCGCATCGTCGACATCGATATCCTGCACGCCCTGCGTCAGCATCACCCAGCGCCGGCCGGCAAAATCGATATGGATGAAGCTCTCCGAGCCGGTGATCTCGGTCACCATCACCCGTGCCGGAGCGGCGACGGCCTCCGGCGTCTGCGGCGCAAGCGCGAGATGATGCGGCTGGAAGGCGATCGTGTAGCGGCCATCCGGCCGGTCTTCCAAACCCCTCGGTACCGGCAGGCGGATGTTGCTGTCGAGCACGAATTCCCGGCCGCGCTTGTCGAGCGTCATCGTGTTCAGCGGCGGATCGGCAAAAGTGGTCGCGGTAATCAAGTCATGGGGATTGCGGAAGACATCGATCGTCGATCCGAATTGCGTGATGCGGCCTTCCGCCAGGGTCGCGGTATTGCCGCCGAGAAGCAGCGCTTCGGAGGGCTCGGTGGTGGCGTAGACGAAGATCGCGCCGGATTCGGCGAAGATCTTCGGCAATTCGGCACGTAGCTCCTCGCGCAGTTTGTAATCGAGATTGGCGAGAGGCTCGTCGAGCAGCACCAGCCCGGCATTTTTCACGATGGCGCGGGCGAGCGCCGTGCGCTGCTGCTGGCCACCGGAAAGGCTCAAAGGGAGGCGATCAAGAAAAGGACCAAGCCGCAAAAGATCGGCTGCCTTTTTTACTTCCTTGTCGATGGACGCCGCGCTTTTGCCGCTCAACCGCATCGGCGAGGCGATATTGTCGTATACGGTCATCGCGGGATAGTTGATGAATTGCTGGTAGACCATGGCGACGTTGCGGCGCTGCACCGGCAGGCCGGTGACATCCTTGCCATCGACATGGATCGCGCCCGTGGTCGGCTTGTCGAGCCCGGCCATCAGCCGCATCAGCGACGTCTTGCCCGACAGCGTCGGCCCCAGCAGCACATTCAGCGTGCCGCGCTGCAGCGTCAGATTTGTTTCCGCGATATGCGTTTCGCCGCCGACAGACTTCGATACGCCCCTGAGTTCAAGCACGATAGATTCCTTCCATGCGCCGCATGTCAATGCTGCCGCGAGGATTGCGAAGAGACCAAACCGTCCTGTCGTTGCCGGACGGCGCCTGCTGCTGAGATTATGATTGTTCGGAAGTGGATTGCGCCGATCTGCCCGCGGAACCGTCGCGCCGGCGAGGATTGCGCCAGGCGACGTCAGTGGCCATGCGGCCGATGCCGCCAACCATGCCGTTTTCCGTATCGATCTGATATTCGGACAATTATTCCTCCCCCTGTTTCGATTTGCATCCCTCACGCGAAAACCGAAACAAGAATGACGATAAATGAAGATAAAGGAATGTCAAACGAAAACTGACCGCGTTTCAGTTTCGCTTCATAAATCCCGTCTCAGGCGTGTTTTAGCGATTTATTATCAATCTGGTAAGCAATTGATCGGAATTGCAAATGGAGGCTGACGCACCTTTCGATGCGTCCACGCGCATTGGGGCTGAACGGAGCTTGGTCGCCCGTGCTGATAGTCGCACGATCAAAATGGGGAGTGAAGCCTGGCACGGAATGCGAGGCAGGATCTGCTACGTCGAGGTGAGATAAGGACGGTTGATAGCTGATTGCAGGACGCGGGATGGAGCCCCTGCCCAAGCTCCGTTCGCGGCGGTCTGTCCCGCCTGCTCGTCATTGCTCAAAACGATGAAAACCGCCGTGCGCGACCGCGCCATCATCGGGATGGCGGACGCAGAACCGCCCCTCAAGCATTATGAGGGGCGGTGATTTTCGCAATAGACAGGGCTTAGCGCGCCGCCCAGTTGGCGCCGCGACGGAAGATGGTCTTCATCTGCGGCACGTCGAATTCCTTGGCCTGGTGGCCGAGCGAGGAATAGAAGACGCGGCCCTTGCCGTATTTGCGCTTCCATGCGACCGGCATGACGACGCCGTCGATCCAGTAGGCATGATCGCCGGTGAAGGTCGTGGTCGCCAGAACTTCGTTCGATGGGTCGACATGCATGTAATATTGCTCCGACGTGTAGGGGAAATCGGTGATCCCCTCCATGATCGGATCGTCCGGGCGGGTGATATTGACCGTATAGTCGATGATGTTGCCGGGATGGGCGACCCACTGGCCGCCGATGATGAACTGATATTCGACGCTTTCGCGGAAACTATCGCCCGCGCCGCCATGATAGCCGGCTATGCCAACGCCGCTTTCGATCGCATCCGCGAGGTTCTTCACCTCTTCTTTTTCGATCTTCGACATGGTGACGATCGGCACGATCAGGCTGAGATCGTGGATCGAGGGATCGGCGAAGGCCTCGGTGCTGTTTTCGAGATAGACCTTGAAGCCATCCTCTTCCAGCATGTCCCGGATGATATGGGCGCATTCCTGCGGTTCGTGGCCGCTCCAGCCGCCCCAGACGATAAGTGCTTCACGCATGATAGTTCTCCTGAAATTACTTGGTTAGCGGCCGATCTGCCCGTCCACCAGGGATTCGGACAGAGGGGCCGGACGCTCCGTTTGCGTCGTGATGGCGACCGTGCGACCGGTATCGGAAGCCGTCTGGAAGGCTTCCATGACTTCGAGCACATGCAGCGCGAGGCTGCCATTGGCGCGGTGCGGACGGTTCGAGCGGATGGCGTGCGCCATGTCGGCGACACCGAGCGAACGGTAATTGCCGTCGGCATAGGGCGCGGTGATCTCGCGCTCGGCAAATTCGCCGCCCTTCTTTAGAAACTCCACAGGGCCGCCGAAACGGTTGGGATCAGGCACGATCAGCGTGCCTTCGGTGCCGTAGACTTCGAGAGGAACATGCTTGTGGCCGGCGACATCGAAGCTCATGCCGATCTGGACGACAGCGCCACTCACAAAGGCCATGACGCCGGCAACATGCGTCGGCACATGCACGGGGATGTGCTCGCCATTGCGCGGCTCGCTGGTAATAATGCGCTCTTTGCGTGGGGTAATGGCAAAGCCGGCGACCTGAGAGACGGGCCCGAGCAGATTGACGAGATCGGTGATGTAATAGGGGCCCATATCGAGCATCGGGCCGCCGCCGACTTCATAGTAGAAAGCCGGATTCGGATGCCAGCGTTCATGGCCGGGGCACATGAAGGTGGCGGTGCCGCCGACCGGGATGCCGATCGCGCCCTCGTCGATGATGGCACGCGCCGTCTGATGGCCGCCGCCGAGGAAGGTATCGGGGGCGGCGCCGATGCGCAGACCCTTGGCGGCTGCGGCATCCGCGAGTTTCTTGCCTTCGGCGAAATTGATGCCGAGCGGCTTTTCCGAATAGGTATGCTTGCCGGCATCCAGCGCCTGCAGACCGACAGCGACGTGCGCCTTCGGAATGGTCAGATTGACGATGATCTCGATCGAAGGGTCGGCCAGCAGGGCGGCGATATCGACTGCCTTCAGGCCGAATTCGGCAGCCTTTGCCTCGGCGAGTTCGCGATTGAGGTCGGCCACACCTTTGATGTCAAGAATGGGAAAGGATTTCATGGCGGTGAGATAGGCGCCGGAAATGTTCCCGCAGCCGATGATGCCGATGCCGACCTTGTTCATAGATTCCTCCAAATAAATTGTCTTTGCTGTCCTGGAGCGGTTCAGCGTTTCACGGAGCTGCTGAACCGCTCTATTCTATTGTTTCGACGCAATTCCGGACGGAAAACCGCTACGCACTTTTCCTGGAACTGCTCCGGGATCAGAGGGCCGGTGCCGGTCCCGTCGTTCCCCAGGGCGATTCGTAGAGTTCGCGCAGTGCCACGACGGCGGCGCCTTGAGCCCAGGTCTCGTCGGTCGACTGGTCGAAGACGAGTTCGGTCACGCCCCTGATCGATGGCGGGATGGCCAGCGAATAGGCCTCCCGCAGGCTGTCGAGAAAGGGCTGGCCGAGCGCTAGGCTCGATCCCACAAGAATAACGCGCGGCGGGGCAAACAGCGTGACGATGTTGGCGAGCGCCATGCCGCATGCCTCGCCGGCGCGGATGGCAGCATTGATCAGCGAGATATCCTCGGCATCGATCAGCGTTTTGGCATGCGCCATTCCGCGGCCGAGGCGAATGGCTTCGGCAAAACGGCCGCTCGGCTGGTCGCCGAGAATGGCGCTTTCGCCGGCAAGGCTTGCCAGACGAATAATGCCTTGTGGACCCATGCCGAGAACGAGATCGCCGAGATTGTGGCTGAGGCCGCCGGCGCCGCGAAAGAGCTGGCCGCCATGCAGCACGCCGAGCCCCAACGTCTGTTCCAGCGACACGAGAACCATGTCGTCCAGATCTCTTGCCTTGCCGAACCAGTGATGCGCCAGCGTGATGGCATGCGCATCGCTTTCGACGATGGTGGTCACGCCCAGCCGCTCGGACATTTCCTTGGCGAAATCGACGCCCGTCTCGCGGAAGATCGGGCTGGTGCGGATATGGCCGGTGCGGTGCTCGACAACACCGGGCAGGCCGAGGCAGACGGAGTCGACCTCGTCGAGCGCCAGATTGGCATCGACAACGCAGCGCCGCACGCCATCCTCCAGGAGATCGGCAATGACGCCGATCGGCTGCCGGTCGACACGCAGCGCCAGTGTCAGCGTCGAAAGAACCTCGCCGCAGAAGTCCGTCACGACGAAAACCATGCGATTGGCGGCGATTTTCGCGCCGACGACGCGCGCGGCATCCGGGTTGAGCTCCAGCATGACGCGGGGTCGGCCGCGGCTGGCCGCCTCGCGCAGGTCGCCTTCGGTGCGGGCCAGGATCAGCCCGTCATCCAGCAGCGAGGCCGTGATTGCAGAGACTGTCGTAGTCGAAAGTTGGGTGCGGTCGCTGATTTCGATACGTGCGATGGAGCCCGCCCGCCGGATCGTATCCAGCACGTTGAAGCGGTTTATCGCCCGCATAAGCTCGGGATCTGCTGTTTTCATGAGAATGGCGCCGAATGACGGACCCGCTCGGCTGCGGCCTGGTATTTTTAACGGAATGCGAATTAAATAGCCTATGGCCATTGCCTAATGTCAAGCCATTTCGCAGTGATCTGCCGAAAATTTAGCGATGGCGGTTGACATTTGGGCAAAGCTCCGTTGAATTATTCCGCATAAGGGAAAAAATATTTGAGGCTCTTGGTTCCCTTGGGAGGAGAAAATCATGATCCATCTACGTGGGGTCAAAGCCCTTCGCATTGCCGCTGTCGCCGCTACGACCGGCCTGGCGATTCTCGCTGGCGCGACGGGCGCTGCTGCCGACACCGTCGTCAAATGGCTGCATCTGGAAACCGATCCAAACTATGTCGCCGTCTGGCGCAAGATCGCGGATCAGTATGAGGCCAAGCATCCCGGCACAAAGATCGAGATGCAGTTCCTGGCCAATGAAGCCTTCAAGGCGAAGCTGCCGACATTGCTGCAATCGAAGGATGCTCCCGATTTCTTCTTCAGCTGGGGCGGTGGTGTCTTGAAGCAGCAGCAGCAGACCGGCACGCTGCTCGACCTGACCGCGGCGATGAACGCCAAGGATGGCGCCTGGCTGAAGAGCTATAATCAGGCGGCCGTCAAGGGCCTGACCTTCGATAACAAGATCAGCGCAGTACCCTATAAGCTCGGCACGGTTTCCTTCTTCTACAACAAAGCCCTGTTCGCCAAGGCCGGTGTCGATGCCAGTGCCATCAAGACGTGGGACGATTATCTGGCCGCGGTCAAGAAGATCAAGGCTGCTGGTATCGCGCCGATCGCCGGCGGCGGCGGCGAGAAGTGGCCGATCCATTTCTACTGGAGCTATCTGGTGATGCGCGACGGCGGTCAGCAGGTCTTCAACGACGCCAAAAACGGGAAAGGCAACGGTTTCAACGATCCGGCGATCATCAAGGCCGGCGAGCAGCTTGCCGAGCTCGGCAAGCTCGAACCCTTCCAGCCCGGCTATCTCGGCACCACCTGGCCGCAGGCGCTCGGCGTTTTCGGCGACGGTAAGGCTGCGATGATCCTCGGCTTCGAAAATACGGTTGCCAACCAGCGCACCAATGCCGGCGACGGCAAGGGCCTGGCGGATGACAATATCGGCCGCTTTGCCTTCCCGGCCGTAACCGGCGGCGCCGGTCTTCCCACAGACACGCTCGGCGGCCTGAATGGCTGGGCCGTCACCAAGAAGGCCCCGCCCGAGGCACTCGATTTCCTCGCTTACCTCACCAATGCCGAAAACGAGCGCACCATGGCACAGGCCGGCATGATCATCCCAGTCGCCGTCGGCGCCGAAGATGGCGTGAAGGGTCCGCTGATGCACGAAGCAGCCGACCAGCTCGCGCATTCGACCTGGCATCAGAATTTCTTTGACCAGGATCTCGGCCCCTCGGTCGGCCGCGTCGTCAACGATGTGGCTGTCGGCATCGTCTCCGGCCAGATCACGCCGAAGGATGGCGCGCAGCAGGTCCAGGACGCCTTCGAGCAGGATCAGCTCTAGTGCCTTCTGGCGCCGGCCTCTCCCTTGTGCCGGCGCCGGTTTTTCTTTGAACTGCAACTGTCGAGACTGCCCATGACCGATGTCAGCGCCACGACCGCCATGCCCTCCGTCGCAAGAACGAAGGTCGCAGCGAAGCGAAAATCGCCGGCCGCGCGGGGCCGCTTGCCCGTTATCCTGCTGTTCCTGCCGCCCGCTCTTCTGCTTTTCACCATCTTCGTCATCCTGCCGATGGGGGAAGCAGCGTGGTACAGCCTCTATCGCTGGAACGGCTATGGTCCGCCGACCGAGTTCGTGGGGCTGCGCAATTTCCAGGTTCTCTTCAAGAACGGCGCTTTCCTGACGTCGCTGAAGAACAATGCTTTGATCATCGTCGTGTCGATTGCGGTCCAGGTGCCGCTTGCCATTTGGCTCGCGACGATGCTGGCGCACCGCATTCGCGGCGTCGTGCTCTTCCGGCTAATCTTCTTTCTGCCCTATGTGCTGGCCGAAGTGGCCGCAGGCCTGATCTGGCGCTTCGTCTATGACGGCGATTACGGCCTGTTTGCCGCGATCGCGCATTTCCTCGGCACGCCGACACCCTATGTGCTCGCCGACAAGGACCTGGCGATGTACGCCGTGCTCGGCGTGATCGTGTGGAAATATTTCGGCTTCCACATGATGCTGTTCATCGCTGGCATGCAATCCCTAGACAAGAGTGTGCTCGAGGCAGCCGAGATCGACGGCGCCACCGGCTGGCAGAAGTTCCGTTACGTGACGCTGCCGCTGCTCGGCTCGACACTGCGTCTTTCCGTCTTCTTCGCGGTCGTCGGTTCGCTGCAGCTCTTCGATATGATCATGCCGCTCACCGGCGGCGGCCCGTTCAACTCGACCCAGACGATGGTGACCTTCCTCTACAATTTCGGCGTCACTCGCATGCAGGTCGGCCTCGGCAGCGCCGTCGGCGTCGTGCTGTTCGTGATCTGCGTCACCCTCGCCTTCGGCTACAAACGGATATTTATGCGCAATGACTGATCTGGCCTCATCCGTTCGACTGACCACCGGCACGAAGATCTATCTCTATGTGTCGCTGACCATCATTGCCGCGATCGTGCTGATCCCGCTGCTGACGACCGCACTCGGCGGCTTCAAGACCCTCGGCGATCTCCGCACCAACCCGTTCGGCCTGCCGGCCGAGTGGCATTTCGAGAATTATACCGGCATTCTGTTCGGCGACCGCTACTGGCGGCAGATGATGAATTCGCTGATCATCGCCGTTCTCACCGTGTTCCTGACACTGTCGGTCTCGGCCATGGCTGCCTTCGCCTTCGCGCATGTGAAATTCTTCGGCTCGAACTTCCTGCTGAACTATTTTCTCATCGGCCTGATGTTCCCGGCCGCCACCGCCATCCTGCCGCTCTTCATCCGCATTCGCGATCTCGGCCTGCTCAATACCTATTGGGGCGTGGTGCTGCCGCAGGTGGCTTTCGGCCTCGGCATGAGCATTCTGCTCTTCCGGAATTATTTTCGAAACCTTCCGGAAGAATTGTTCCAGGCGGCTTTTGTCGACGGTTGCGGCTATATCCGTTTCTTTTGGCATATTTCGCTGCCGCTTTCGCGGCCGATCATTGCGACCGTCAGCATCATTTCCTTCGTCGGCAGCTGGAACAGCTACATCCTGCCGCTGATCATGCTGAACTCGGATTCGATCTATCCCTGGCCGCTCGGCATGATGGTCTATAGCGGCGAATTCGGCACGGAATGGGAGCTGGTGCTCGCCTTCATCACGCTGACTATCCTGCCCACCGTCATCGTCTTCTTCCTGGCGCAGAAGCACATCATTGCCGGCCTTACCGCCGGCGCCGTGAAATCCTGAGCCTGGAGCGGCTCAGCTTTTCACGGAAACTCTGAACCGCTCTATCTCTTTGTTTTAGCAATTCCGGGCGGAAAACCGCTAGGCACTTTTCCTGGAATTGCTCTCATCGGAGCACAAACAACATGGCATCCGTCGAACTGCACAACATCCACAAGGCCTATGGGGCGCTGACCGTCATCCATGATATCTCGCTGTCGATCGAGGATGGCGAGTTCATCGCGCTCGTCGGCCCCTCCGGCTGCGGCAAGTCCACGCTCTTGCGGATGATCGCCGGATTGGAGGAAATCACCGATGGCGACGTGTCGATCGGCGGTCAGGTGGTCAACGCCATGACGCCGCGCGAGCGCAACATCGCCATGGTCTTCCAGTCCTATGCGCTCTATCCGCACATGACGGTCGCCGAGAATATGGGCTTCAACCTGAAACTCTCGGGCGAGACCAAGCCGGTAATCGAACAACGGGTCAATGAAGCGGCGCGCATGCTCGATCTCACAAAGCTGCTCGACCGCAAGCCGGCGCAGCTTTCCGGCGGTCAGCGCCAGCGCGTCGCCATGGGCCGCGCCATCGTGCGCAACCCGGCCGTCTTCCTGTTCGACGAGCCGCTTTCCAACCTCGATGCGAAGCTGCGCGTGCAGATGCGCTCGGAAATTAAGGCGCTGCATCAGAAGGTGCAGACCACTTCGATCTATGTCACCCACGATCAGATCGAGGCCATGACGCTTGCCGACCGCATCGTGGTGCTGAACCAGGGTAAGATCGAGCAGCAGGGCACGCCGATCGAGCTTTACCGCAAGCCAGCCAATCTCTTCGTCGCCGGCTTCATCGGCTCGCCAGCCATGAATTTCCTCGACGGCGTGGTCGAGGGCGTCGAAGGCTCGCCGGCCGTACGGCTGAAGGACAGCACGCCGATCCGCATCGCCGGGGAGCGCAAGGTGAAGGCCGGCCAGAGCGTGAAGATCGGTCTCAGGCCCGAGCATCTCAGCCTTGCCAGCGGCGGTTCGCCACTTATGGGTCAAACCTTGCTCGTGGAGCCGACAGGCGCTCAGACGCATGTGCTCTTCGATCTTGCTGGAGAGCAGGTGACGGCCGTTGTCGATGGCGAAGCACCGGTGCGCTATGGGCAGCCGCTGAATGTCTCGGTGAACCCGGAGCAGGTCTATGTCTTCGACGCCGCGAGCGGCCTGGCTCTTTAAGTTCTCACATCGATGGAATCGACGCGATCGGGATAGAAGGCCATGTAATCTTTGATCCGGCTGACGGATGCATAGGGATTTTCGTAAGTCCATATGGCGTTCACCGAGCGCTCGCCGCCGGCCGGAATGCTGTAATAGGAGCATTCGCCCTTGTAGGGGCAGTAGGTTTCGTGGCTGGTCCTTTCCAGCAACGACATATCGACATCCTTGCGCGGGATATAGATGACGGCCGGATAGGACGCTTCCTTGAGCGACAACGCCTCATGCGTATCGGCGACAACCTTGCCGGCGACGGAGACGATGACATGGGCCCGCTTGTCCTCGATCGTGATTGGATGATCCGGACCGGGGATTTTAATGGGTCTTTCGGACATTCTTGCTCTCCTCAGCTTAGCAATAGTCAGCAGAGTTTGGTTCTGCCGCAGCTTCGTGCATGGCCCCTCACCCCAACCCTCTCCCCGCATCGCGGGGAGAGGGGGCTTTGGTGATTAAGGCGCTTCCGCCCCAATGGAGCAGCGTGTTGTTTTGCGCTGTCGTCCCCTCTCCCCGCTAGCGGGGAGAGGGCTAGGGTGAGGGGCCAGCCACATAAGCTGCGGCAGAACCAGATTCACCTGACGATCTCACTTCAAAGGGATATAGGAAGCGTCCTGCCGATTATCAGGTCTTTTGCGACACTCGTGTTTTCGGGGCACCCCAGCGCAATCCATCCATCAGCAGACGTACGAGACGGCGGGACCGCTCATACCATTCCGGCGAATTGGGCATGGAATAGGTGCCGGACAATGCCTGCAGCACATCGGTACTATCGACATCGGTGCGGATCGTACCGGCGGCGACGGCGCGGTCGATCAGGCTTGCGAGGACGATGGGCACTTGGCCGTAACTGTCGGTGAAGAGCTTGGAATTGCTGCTGAGAAGGATGCGCAGACTGTCGGCCATGCCGCGTTTCGTTGCGATGTAACCGACGAAGCGGTTCATCCACTCTTCCAGAGCTTCATCCGGCGCGCGCTCGCGCGAAAGCTCTTCTGCGGCAGCGCACAGCGCTTCGACCTCATGACGATAAACCGCTTCCACCAAATGTTCCCGGCTCGGAAAATGGCGATAGAGCGTGCCAATACCAACATCCGCGCGGCGAGCTATGTCTTCCAGGGAGGCGGCGGTGCCGTGGCTGGCGAAGGCTTGCGCTGCAACTTCGATCAGCTTGTCATAATTGCGCCGCGCATCGGCGCGCAGCCGCCGGCTTTCATTCGGCGGCATAGGCTTTGGTTCCGGCAACGGCTTGCGCGCCAATTTCTGCTCCTTGCAGGGTGCCACGATGATATCGGCATCGCGTCAGATAGTGCGCGGCGATATCTTCTCCATGGCGAAACACAAAAGGATTGTTATCGCATTCGACATCAAGGCGCCATTGCCGCCCGCGGGAATCGGGCTTGCAAGGATCGGGAAGGACGTTTTTGCGGATGTCTGGCCGGCCTATGGAGACGGTGCGCCGAAATGGCTCGGCCCAAAGCCCGATCCCAAGTTCGGTCCGAAGTCCGGGCCTGAATTCGGCCCGAAGCTTGGGCCTTGCTCGAAATTGGCGAACGGGGCGGGCGGATTTTCACGGGCCGGCGGAACGTCGAGATAGCTCATGATGTTCTCGACATGGTTGACCTGCGAGCGCAGGCTGTCGAGGGACTTGCCGGTCAGATTGGTGCCAGCGGGCAATTGCGCTGTCAGCGGGTTTTCGTAACGGCCGTTGACGCGCAGCTCGTAATAGAGGTGCGGGCCGGTGGAGTAGCCTGTCGAGCCGACATAGGCGATGACCTGGCCCTGGGTGACGCGCTGGCCGACGCGCAGATCCGACGGCGTTGCCGAAATATGGGCATAGGTGGTCTCGTAGCCGCCGTCGTGGCGGATGCGGACATATTTGCCGTAACCGGTTTCCCAGGAGATCTTTTCGACGACGCCGTCGCCGGCGGCCTGGATGGGGCTTCCCATCGGTGCGCGGAAATCGACGCCATTGTGGAATTTCTTCACACCCAGGATGGGGTGGATTCGCCAGGCAAAGCCGTCACCAAGCGTGCCATTCGGCACGGGTCGGTGCACGAGCGACTTCGCGATCGAGTGGCCGCTCTCGTCGTAGAATTCCGAGGGGCCTTCGCCTTCATTCTTATGCAGATAGAAACGATGCGTGTCGCCGTCGGCATGGAATTCGATGAACATAAGTTCGGTCCGGCCGTCTTCCGCCTTGCGGAAGAGCAGGTCGACGCTGTCGGGAGCATCGTCGATGCTGGTGAGCGAGATGCCCTTGGCCTTGGCGAGCTTGATGAGCTGCGAGGCATATTCCTTGGTCAGGCCGGCTCTTTCGAGCTTGTTGCTGACTGCCCGCTCGTCGCTCTCGTCGACACCCTTCAAATCGACCGCGGCAACCTCCGTCGAGGATGGAGCATCGGCCTGGCTTTCGCTGTAGAGCATCGAAAACAGCCTGTCATCGGCCACCGGGACGAAGCCGTTGGCATCGTCGCGGGCAACGACGCGCTCCGGCGTCTTGTCGCCGCTGAGGCGGGCCATGATCAGCTTCGGGCGGGCATTGGTGCCTTTTTTCTCAAGCAGCAGTTCCAGGCTGTCGCCGGGGGAAACGGTATCGGTCTCCAAGGCGCGCTGCAGCTCGTCGCCGGCGTCGCTGCCGAGGCCCGCAGACGCCAGGATGTCCTGCAGATCCTGCTTGTCCTTCGGCATGGATACGAGCCTGTGAAACTCGCGGCCGGCTTCGCCGGTCGTTGCGCGCGATACGCTGACATTCAGCGGCACGCCGCGAACCGGAAAGCGAGAGCGGCGCACGGCATCATAATGCGTGGTTTGCGGATAGATGCCGTGGCGGATATCGGAAAGTGAAGGCGGCGAAAATGCCACATTGTCAGCGCGCTCCTCGCCATAGGAGGCGTTGATGTCGAGCCCGCCGTCACGCGCCAGAGCAGCTTCGTCGGATTTGAAGACCAGCGTCGTGCGATGATAGGTGAAGATGCGGGTTTCACCACTGGATAATTTTTCGGCCACCTGCGCAAAGCGGGCGCCGTCGAAACGCTGTTTTGCGGCCAGCCGGCTGGCCTTGCGCATGGCTGGCTGAGGGCGCGCGAGCTGGGCCGTGCCCACCGGCGTTGCCCGCTCGATCGTGTGACGCGCCAGCAAGGGATAGAGCACGGTGGCGAGCAGGCCGAAGGACGCAGTGCCTGCGAGACCGATGACGATCAGGTGGCGAAGATGGGCGGAGCGCGGCAGAAATGGAATATGAAAATCGTGATGCGGCCGCGCCTGAATCGCAGCCTCTGCAGGAAATTGAACGCGCAATGGACTTTCGGCCATGAAGTGAGGAACCCTGCAGATTGCGGTGGGCCCAAACTAGGGCAAATCATGGCAAAATCTAGGCAAATATTACGAGTCAGTTAACTGCCGTGATCGTCCACAGGGCGAGATTCGCGCGTTCAAGATGATTCGTCAACCGAAGATGGTGTCGTAGAGCAGTTTGAAGTTCAGCGCCAAGATGATCGCGGCAACTATCCAGGATAGAATGGCGATGCTTCTAGAGACGACGAAACTACCCATTTTCTCGCGATTCGTGACGAATTGCACCAGTGGAACGACGGCAAAGGGCAGTTGCATGGAGAGAACGACCTGGCTCAGCACGAGCAGGTTCGCAGTGCCTTTTTCACCATAAATAGCGGTCACAAACACAACCGGAATAATTGCGAGGCCGCGCGTCAAAAGCCGTCTTGCCCAATGCGGAATCCTGAGCCGGAGAAAGCCTTCCATCACGATCTGGCCGGCAAGCGTCGCCGTCACGGTGGAGTTGAGGCCGGAGGCGAGCAGCGCGACGGCAAAAAGCGTCGAAGCGATGCCGAGGCCGAGCAGCGGCGACAGCAGCTCGTAGGCCTGACCGATCTCGGCGACATCGGAATGGCCGCTGGTATGGAAGGCGGCGGCTGCGACGATCAGGATCGCGGCATTGACGAAGAGCGCCAGCATGAGGGCGACGGTGCTGTCGATCGTTGCCCATTTGATCGCATCGCGGCGACCCTCTTCCGTGCGCTTGTAGGCGCGGGTCTGCACGATGGAGGAGTGCAGGTAGAGATTATGCGGCATCACCGTCGCGCCGATGATGCCCATGGCGATATAGAGCATCTCATGATTGGTGACGATTTCGGGCGAGGGGATAAAGCCTCGGAGAATCGCCGCCACCGGCGGTGCCGCCGCGGCGATCTGGATGGCGAAACAGATGGCAATGACGGTCAGCAGCGCGATGACGAAAGCTTCGAGGTAGCGGAAGCCCTTGCTCATCAGCAGCAGCAACAAAAAGGCGTCGAGCGCGGTGATCAGCGCGCCGCCGATCAGCGGAATTCCGAAGAGCAGCTGCAACGCGATCGCCGTGCCGATAACCTCGGCGAGATCGCAGGCGATGATGGCGAGCTCGCAGGCGAACCAAAGTGCCAGATTGACCGGCCGCGGATAGTGATCGCGACAGGCTTGGGCGAGATCGCGGCCGGTGGCGATGCCGAGCCTTGCCGACAGCGCCTGTAGCAGGATCGCCATCAGGTTTGACAGCATGATGACAGTGAGAAGCGTATAGCCGAACTGTGCGCCGCCGGCGAGATCGGTCGCCCAATTACCGGGATCCATATAGCCGACGGAGATCATGTAGCCGGGACCGACGAAAGCCATCAGGCGCCGAATCCAGCTGCCGCCATGAGGAACCTTAACCGTGGCATTGACTTCGGGAAGGCTCGGACGGGCATCCTCTACGGAATCAGCGAATTTCCATGCACGCCGCTGCTCAGCGGCCTCCTGAATTTGCGTCATGCTTACGTGGCTCCGGGGAGGATCGGATTGCGAGTTACTAAACAAATATGCCAGGCAACAAATTTATGCAATAGGCTATATTTCATAGTTTTTGCATTTCGTAGCATCAAAATGCGCGTCCCGGCTCCTTGAGTCGAGCGCCAAGGGAGGCTCGGGTGTCGAAGCCATCAGAAGGATTTTAAGGAAAGGATGCGGATGACCGGACCGTTATGGTGGAGGGCCGCGTTGCTGCCGGCCGGTGCGGCCATCGATCATCGGCTGAAAGCCTATGAGGGACCAAAATCGCAGCGGCCTTTGATGTTGGTTGCTGCGCCGAGGCGCGACTGCGGGTTCTCGCAAGAGCCGGCTGTCGCCCGGAAAGCTTCCGCCGCATGGTGAGGGCGGCGGAATGCCGGCTTTGCTCAGCGCCTAGTCGGCGGCGTCGTGCTTGGAGATGGAATCGCGGATGACACCATATTGGCCACCCCAGCGATCTGTCATTTCGTGGCGAATATCCCATAGTTCGGGGAAGAAGCGATGGCGCGTGCCGGCCTGCAGTAGCTCGACGGGACGGCCTTTCAACGATTTCGAGCCGAGGCCGATGGAACGCTGGATCAGATAGATGTGATTGGCGCGGAACTTCTGGAACAGTTCGTCATATTCGACCAGCGCTTCGGCGACTACATAGCTGTCGCCGTGATCGTATTTGCCGTCATAGATATCTTCGACCGTCAGGCCGGCGGCATCGAGATAGTTCGCTTTGAAGGCGTGCCAGAGATCCGGCGGCATACGCAGCAGAAACCCGAAGCCAGGTGATTCCTGGCCGCTGCCATTGCCGAGCTGCAGGCGGATTTGCTGATATTCCTTCGGGGACATGGTTTCCAAAAGATCGAGCTGGGTCGTCATCATGCGCATGATCCGGTGCACGCGGCCCATGAGCGTCACGACGCGATGCGTGTTGTGCTCCTCCATGAAGGCAATGACATCGACCAGCGTATAGGCCATCAGCTTCATCCAGAGTTCTTCGACCTGATGGATGATCTGGAACTGCAGTTCGTCGCCGTTGACCATGCCGTTCAACGGCTTCTGACAGGCCAGCAGCTTGTCGCACTGCAGGTAGACGCCGTAGTCGCGCATTTCGGGCGCTTCGATGCGCGCGTAATAATCTTTCTTCTGCATCCTCGTTCCCTTTGTTCCGGCTCTCGGCCGCTAAGCATGTTTGCTCTTCCTGCAGAATACGAAATTTCGGCTTGAACATTGTTCCTATTTGTCATCCAGAATCGCATAAATAGAGTACGATCGAGCAGTATTGACGCTGTGGAGAGAACGATGGAGTTAGACGCTTTGGATCACAAGATCGTCGCAGCCCTCGAGGCCGATGCCCGCATCTCGTTTGCCACACTTGCCGAACTCGCCGGCCTCAGCAAGACGCCATGCTGGAAGCGGGTGAAGGCGCTGGAGGAGGCTGGTGTGATCCGCGGATACAGGGCACTTCTCGACCCCGCCCGCCTCGGCTTCGGTCTGGAGGCTTTCGTGCAGGTCTCCATCGACGTCGAGCGCTTCGATGCCTTCGAAGCGGCCGTGCGCCGGCATCCGCTGATCTGGCGCTGCCATGCGACGACGGGGGAGGCCGATTATCTCCTCCATATCCTGGCGACCGACATGGCTGCTCTCGACCGGCTGTTACGGCAGGAGCTGAACCGGCTGCCGGGCGTCCGGCATACGGTGACCTCGATGTCGACGCGGGAGATCAAGTCGGACATTTCGCTGGCCGACGCCATGCGGCATGTGGGCGAATAACTATCGGCCGTCATCATATCGCGTCGAGCCGACGAGAGGGCGTATGAGCCGTTCGCCGACATTGATGAGGGAAAAGGAGTTGCTAGATCTAAGCCATTCGGCGAGCAGGATCGCCGGCAACTCAGCGACCCGACCATAGGTCGGACGATGCAATTAAGGTGATGCTGCATGTGGCGGAACAGGATTTCCTGTTCCGTCTCGTCTCAGTTTCCTTGAGGGCTGATGAGCGTGACCGATTTGAAATAGGTCCGGAAGCGCTTCGTATCGCGCGTCAGCAAAGGCAGGCCGCTGACAGCTGCGTGGGCGCCAATAAAGAAATCAGGCAGGACGCTGCTGCGTGTCCCACCTGATTTTCTATATTGAGAGAAGATCTTAGCGGCGAGGAAAAGTGCCGGCCGCGGGATCGGCACTATGTCGAGGCCGGTTTCGGCAAGCATATAATCGAGATCTTCGATCCTGTCGTAACGGACAGAAATTTCGGCATATACGACATCATTGATGCATAAGGGGCCGAGAAAGCTTGCGGCGTCGAGTTGCGAGAGCGACCAGCCGTACCACACCGGATCATTCGTGATAATATCCAGCAATATGTTGGAATCGACGAAAATCACCTCAATCTTGGCCGCGCGTCAAAGCCATGATTTCATCCGTGGTCATACCCTTGCCGGCATGGCCGCGGAACTTGCTGAATCGGCTAGCCTGCTTCTGGGCATCCACCGGGACAAGGACGATGTTGCCATCGGACATCAGGCGAAAATCAACCTGGCTTCCGGGGCCGATCCCGAGCATGTCGCGGACGGCCTTGGGAATCGTCACCTGTCCTTTTGCCGTTACGGTCGTACTCATCTCTTCCTCGGTAATACCCTCTCGAAAAGAGGTATTACTTTTGGCGATCGAATTCAAGATTGCCCGGCTGCCTGCGGCTTTCGAAGCGATCACATAGGCGGCACCGTGCCGTTGAGACCGACGGCAACCCGGTTGGCGGAGACTGTGGTCTCTCCGGTTTGCTCGCCAGTGATGAAGACGCCGGTGCCGGGCTTCAGATCGGCTTTCGTTGCTGATGTCAGCGTCACGACGGGCGTTCCATCCGGGATCTTGATCTTGCGTTCGCCGCCCTTGTAGGTGAGGGTCAATGTCGGGCCGCTGACCGAGGTCACGGCATTGGTGACCGTAGCATTGGTCATCGAGCCATTCGGCGCTGAATCCCAGGGGCGGTCGCCTTCGCCCGTTCCTTTCATCGAAGCCGGGAAGATGACGACTTCGATCGCGCCATTGATGCCGCTATCGGTCGGCTGCGAGGCGATGCCGACGAAATCGCCGGGCTTGATGTCGCTGACCGCGGCCTTAACGACGCCACCGACGCTCCAGCCGGATTTCAGCGCAACTGTAATGTCCTTGCCGTCGCGGGACTTGACCTTGAGCGTATCGCCATCGAGACTTTCCACGATGCCGCGCACCTTTACACGCTCGGCGGCCTCGGCGTTTTGAAAAGCGGCAAGCGTGGCGACGGAGAGCATCAGCGCAGCCGCGATCAGACGTTTGCGATCCATGGGTGGAGTCTCCCTTGAGATATCGGCCGAGCCATGCCCCGGTCGTGCTTGATAAGAAGGTTGGACGAGGGGCAGGAGGCCGAAGAACGGCTTTGAAGCCATCTACATCGCGATCCTATGCGGCGCTTCCATCACTCGCCATTCAAACAAGCGTGAGATTGTCGTCTCGTCCGGCGTGGGCAGAAATTACTGGAAAAGGCCTATTATTTCGCGGAACATCAAGCATTGCTTAACATTTACCGTTAGACTGCGCCGGTTATCTCGAATTCCCTATCGCGCTTGGCGCTGGGCTGGGGAGATTGGAGAACGAAATGACCGCGATTCGTCCGCTTCTGATCGGAATCCTCCTGATTCTGGCACTGGTTCTGATTGCGCTCAGTATCCTGCTGGTCGATCCTCACCAGCCTATCCGTCAATCCGACAGCCTCATTCCGCCGCCGACAGACTCGCCCCAGCGTCCTTAAAGCGGGGCTGGGAAATGGTCAGCTTGCCGGCGTAAAGCGCGCCACGAGGCTATGGCGATCACCAGGATAGGTGAGGCGAACGTGGGTGATCGGGCCGGCGGCGCTCCAGGTGCGCCGTTCGACGACGAGGCATGCCGTCCCTTTTTGAATATCGAGGTTGACGGCCGCGTCGCCTTCGGCCGATATGGCGCGGATCTGATGTTCGGCGGTACTCCATGGCACCTGGTTGAGCAGCCAAGGGCCCGGCGGCAATGTCTCGAAATCTGCCGTCGCTGCTTCCGGCACCGCGTCGAGATTGATGACGCGATTTTCCAGGCAGAAGGGGCGCGGACCGGCGTAGTGGATGCAGGTGATCTCTATCACGGGGATGGAGCCGACGAACTGCAGCCTGCGCGCGTCCTCCGACCGTCCACGCCGTTCGGCAAGCTTTATCAGTCGGTGCGAATAGGGCAGGTTGAGCGACAGGACCTCGGACTTGATGTCGTGAATCTCAAGTACGGCGGATTGCGCCTGCGGATGCGTGACGAAACTGCCCGAACGCTTTCGCCGCTCGATCAGGCCGGCGCGGGCAAGCTGGGTCAGCACCTTGTTCACCGTCATGCGCGAGCAGTCATAGTGCTCCGCCAGGTCCATCTCGAACGGAATGCGATGCCCTGGAGGCCAGGCGCCGGAGACAATCCGGCCCTCGATATCGCTGAGGATGCGCTGATGGAGGGTCGCCTCTTTGCCTGTGGTCATACCGTCCGTCTGTTCCGTGTGAGACATGGGATCTCCCGCAGGTTATTTAGAGGCCAATCTAGGGGAGGAAAAGCGGTTTTTAAGCGATCAGCTCGGCCATCGTCTGCCGGAATCGCGCAGAGATTGCCTCCCGCTTGATATGCTGACCGCCTTCGACTTGCTTGCGGCCCAGCGCCCATACGCCATCGACCTTGACGCCGCCGGCGAAGGTCCAGTGATCCAGAATACGGTCGCCGGAGAGGTAGGGCACGGCACTCACATCGAGCGAAACGATATCGGCATGGTTGCCGACGGCAAGGCCCGCTGGTGCCTTCAGAGCCGCACCACCACCAGCCAGAGCGCCGTCGAACAACATGCGGGCGGTCGAACCGCCGGTTTCGGCGATAACGTTGCGGGCACGCAGCGCCAGGCGCTGCGAATATTCGAGCTGCCGCAACTCCTCAGGCACCGAAATCAGGATGTTGGAATCCGAACCAATACCGTAACGACCACCTTCTTCGAGGAAGAGCGGTGCAGCGAAAACGCCGTCGCCAAGATTAGCCTCGGTTATGGGGCAAAGGCCGGCGATAGCACCGCTCTTTGCCATGCGGCGGGTTTCATCCTCGGTCATGTGCGTGGCGTGGATCAGGCACCAGCGCTCGTTCATAGGAGCGTTGTCGAGCAGCCATTGCACTGGGCGGGCACCCGACCAGGCGATGCAGTCTTCGACTTCCTTCACCTGCTCGGCGACGTGGATATGGATCGGTCCATCGCCGGCGATCGGCACGAGTTTGGCCAGCTCTTCCGGTGTGACGGCGCGCAGGCTGTGCGGTGCGATGCCGAGTTCGGCGCCGGGGAGGCGGCTGGCGACCGTACGGCAGCCGGCCATGAGGGCTTCGAAGCTCTCGATTGAATTGATGAAGCGGCGCTGGCCGTCAATGGGAGCGGCGCCGCCGAAGCCGGAATGGGCGTAGAAGACAGGAAGCAGCGTCAGCGCAATACCGGTCTCAGTGCTGGCGGCGCCGATGCGCTCGGCCAGTTCGGCGATATTGGCATAATGGCTGCCGTCCTTGTCGTGATGCAGGTAGTGGAACTCGCCGACGCGGGAAAAGCCGGCTTCGAGCATTTCCATATAGAGCTGCGCTGCGACGGCCTCGACATGGTCCGGGGTCATCGACAAAGCGAACTTGTACATCACCGTGCGCCAGCTCCAGAAACTGTCGTTTGCAGGGCCGCGGACTTCGGCCAGGCCGGCCATGGCGCGCTGGAAGGCATGGCTGTGCAGATTCGGCATCGCCGGAACAAGAACATCCTGCCTGTCATCACCGGCCTCGGGAGCGACATCGGTCGCGATCTCGGTGATCTGGCCGTCTGCGAGGGTCAGTCGCACATTCTCGTGCCATCCGTCGCCAAGCAAAGCCGTGCGTGCGTGAAGTCTCATCATGGTCTCACCCTTTCCTTTCGGACGCAGAGTCCAAAATCCCTCTTGTCAGCCTTTCGATTATGTATATACATTATGAGCCAATGAGGAAAGGCGTAAAGCTGATGGGTGGGAATAATTTTTCCGAAGATGGCGAGAAAGACGGCGCGGCAGGCCGTGTCTGGCGCAATGCTCGCCTTGCGACCTTGAAAGAGGGTGAGGCCCGGCTCGGCGCGATCGAGAAAGGCGCGATCTTGACCAGGGGCGGCCGTATCGTCTTCGCCGGCCATGAAGCCGACTTGCCCGATACATCAGGCGCTGAAATCATCGATCTCGAAGGGCGCTGGGTGACCCCTGGCCTCGTCGATTGCCACACGCACATCGTCTATGGCGGCAATCGCGCCCGTGAATTCGAGATGCGGCTGGAAGGCGCGAGCTACGAAGAGATCGCCCGCGCCGGCGGCGGCATCGTCTCCTCCGTCAACGCGACGCGGGCACTTTCGGTAAGCGAGCTTGTTGCCGCTGCCTTGCCGCGCCTCGATACGCTGCTGTCTGAGGGCGTAACGACGATCGAAGTGAAGTCGGGCTACGGCCTCAACATTGAATCCGAATTGAAGATGCTGCGGGCCGCACGCAAGCTCGGCGAAGTTCGCCCGGTTCGCGTCGTCACCTCCTATCTCGGCGCGCACGCGACCCCGGTGGAGTACAAGGGACGTAACGCCGATTATATCACTGATGTCGTGCTGCCCGGCCTGGAACAGGCGCACGCCGAAGGTCTTGTCGATGCTGTTGATGGCTTCTGCGAGAGGATTGCCTTTTCGACCGCGGAAATCGCCCGCGTCTTCGATCTTGCCAAATCGCTAGGCATTCCCGTGAAGCTGCATGCCGAACAGCTTTCCAATCTCGGCGGCGCCAAGCTTGCCGCCTCTTATGGTGCGTTATCAGCCGATCATGTCGAATATCTCGATGAGGATGGCGTCAAGGCGATGGCTGCGGCTGGCACGGTTGCCGTGCTGCTGCCAGGTGCCTTCTATGCCATCAACGAGAAGCAGAAGCCACCGGTTCAGGCCCTGCGTGATGCGGGCGTCTCGATCGCCATTGCCACGGACTCCAATCCCGGTACCTCGCCGCTGACCTCGCTGCTGCTGACCATGAACATGGCTGCCACCCTTTTTCGCCTGACGGTCGAGGAGTGCATTGCCGGCGCGACGCGCGAAGGCGCCCGCGCCCTTGGACTGCTCTCCGAAACCGGCACGCTCGAGGCCGGCAAGTCGGCCGATTTTGCCATCTGGGATGTCGAAAGCCTGGCGGAGCTGGTCTACCGCATCGGCTTCAATCCGCTCCATGCACATGTTTTCAAGGGAAAGAGGTTCAACCGATGACTGTCGTTCTCCATTCGGGTTCCGTCTCGCTGCAACAGCTGGCGACGATCTATTGGAGCGGTGAGCCGGCGAAGCTCGATGCGTCCTTCGATGCCGGCATTGCCAAGGCAGCTGCTCGCATCGCCGAAATCGCTGCCGGCAACGCGCCCGTCTATGGCATCAACACCGGCTTCGGCAAATTGGCATCGATCAAGATCGACAGCGCCGATGTCGCCACGCTCCAGCGCAATCTCATCCTCTCGCATTGCTGCGGCGTCGGGCAGCCGCTGCCTGAGAACGTCGTTCGCCTCATCATGTCGCTGAAGCTCATTTCGCTCGGCCGCGGCGCATCCGGCGTGCGGCTGGAGCTGGTACGACTGATCGAAGGCATGCTTGAAAAGGGCGTCGTGCCCGTCATCCCCGAAAAGGGTTCGGTTGGCGCTTCCGGCGATCTGGCGCCGCTCGCGCATATGACCGCTGTCATGATGGGTCATGGCGAGGCCTTCTATGCCGGTGAGCAGCTCTCCGGCGCGGCGGCGCTCGAAAAGGCCGGTTTGAAGCCGGTCGTGCTTGCCGCCAAGGAAGGCCTCGCGCTGATCAACGGCACGCAGGTCTCGACCGCGCTTGCGCTTGCCGGCCTCTTCCGTGCCCATCGTGCCGCCCAGGCCGCTCTCATTACCGGCGCGATGTCGACGGATGCGGCCATGGGCTCTTCCGCCCCGTTCCATCCGGATATCCATACGCTGCGCGGTCATAAGGGCCAGATCGATACCGCCGCCGCCCTTCGCGGCTTGCTGGCTGGCTCGGTAATCCGCGAGAGCCATATCGAGGGCGACGAGCGCGTGCAGGATCCTTATTGCATCCGTTGCCAGCCGCAAGTCGACGGCGCCTGCCTCGACCTCCTGCGTTCTGTCGGCCGCACGCTTGAAATCGAAGCCAATGCGGTCACCGACAATCCGCTCGTGCTGTCCGACAATTCCGTCATTTCCGGCGGCAATTTCCATGCCGAGCCCGTCGCCTTCGCCGCCGATCAGATTGCCATCGCCGTCTGCGAAATCGGCGCGATCGCGCAACGCCGTATCGCACTGCTCGTTGACCCCGCGCTCAGCTACGGCCTGCCGGCCTTCCTGGCGAAGAAGCCCGGTCTGAACTCCGGCCTGATGATCGCCGAAGTGACCTCCGCCGCGCTGATGTCGGAAAACAAGCAGATGTCGCATCCGGCCTCGGTCGACTCGACCCCGACCTCCGCCAACCAGGAAGATCACGTTTCCATGGCCTGCCATGGTGCGCGCCGCCTGCTGCAAATGACCGAAAATCTGTTCGGCATCATCGGCATCGAAGCGCTGACCGCCGCCCAGGGCGTCGAGCTGCGCGCGCCGCTGACGACCAGCCCGGAACTGACCCTTGCCATCGCTTCGATCCGCGCCGCCGTGCCGTCGCTGGAAGAGGACCGCTACATGGCAAACGACCTCAAGGCCGCCAGCGACCTCATCGCTTCCGGCGCCCTCAATGCCTCGATTTCAACCGACATCCTGCCCTCCTTGGAGATGTGACATGACCAATCCACGCCATAATATCCGCGAAATCCGGGCGCCTCGTGGTCCGGAGCTCAACGCCAAGAGCTGGCTGACCGAAGCGCCGCTGCGCATGCTGATGAACAACCTCGACCCGGACGTTGCGGAGAACCCGAACGAGCTGGTCGTCTATGGCGGCATCGGCCGCGCCGCCCGCACCTGGGACGATTTCGACCGTATCGCTGCGACGCTGAAGACGCTCAACGAAGACGAGACGCTGCTCGTGCAGTCCGGCAAGCCGGTCGCCGTGTTCCGCACCCACAAGGATGCGCCGCGCGTGCTGATCGCCAACTCCAACCTCGTGCCGCATTGGGCAACCTGGGATCACTTCAACGAGCTGGATAAGAAGGGCCTCGCCATGTACGGCCAGATGACGGCCGGCTCGTGGATCTATATCGGCACGCAAGGCATCGTGCAGGGCACCTACGAAACCTTCGTCGAAGCCGGCCGCCAGCACTATAATGGCAACCTCAAGGGCAAGTGGATCCTGACCGGCGGTCTCGGCGGCATGGGCGGCGCACAGCCGCTGGCGGCCGTCATGGCGGGCGCCTGCTGCCTCGCTGTTGAATCCGACGAAACCCGCATCGATTTCCGTCTGCGCACCCGCTATGTCGACGAGAAGGCAAGGACGCTCGATGAAGCGCTTGCTTTGATCGACAAGTGGACGAAGGCCGGCGAAGCCAAGTCCGTCGGTCTGCTCGGCAACGCCGCCGAAATCTTCCCCGAGCTGGTGAAGCGCATGAAGGCCGGCGGCCCGCGCCCGGATATCGTCACCGACCAGACCTCTGCCCACGATCCGCTGAACGGCTATCTGCCGATCGGCTGGACGGTGGCCGAACATCGGGCCAAGCGCGAGAGCGATCCGAAGTCCGTCGAAGCTGCCGCCCGCGCCTCGATGAAGGTGCATGTCGAAGCCATGGTCGCCTTCTGGGATGCCGGCGTGCCGACGCTCGATTACGGCAACAATATCCGCCAGGTCGCCAAGGAAGAGGGTTTCGAAAACGCCTTCGCCTTCCCGGGCTTCGTGCCGGCCTATATCCGCCCGCTGTTCTGCCGCGGCATCGGTCCGTTCCGCTGGGCTGCTCTCTCGGGCGATCCGGAGGATATCTATAAGACCGACGCCAAGGTGAAGGAGTTGCTGCCCGACAACAAGCACCTGCACAACTGGCTCGACATGGCGCGCGAGCGCATCGCCTTCCAGGGCCTACCGGCGCGCATTTGCTGGGTGGGCCTCGGCGATCGCCATCGTCTCGGCCTCGCCTTCAACGAAATGGTCAGGAATGGCGAGCTGAAGGCTCCCGTCGTCATCGGCCGCGACCATCTCGACTCCGGCTCGGTCGCTTCACCGAATCGCGAAACGGAAGCCATGAAGGATGGTTCGGATGCCGTTTCCGACTGGCCGCTGCTCAACGCCCTGCTCAACACCGCATCGGGTGCCACCTGGGTATCGCTGCACCACGGCGGCGGCGTCGGCATGGGCTTCAGCCAGCACTCCGGCATGGTCATCTGCGCCGACGGCACGGATGATGCGGCCAAGCGCCTGGAGCGCGTTCTCTGGAACGACCCGGCCACCGGCGTCATGCGCCACGCCGATGCGGGCTATGACATAGCACTCGACTGGGCTAAGCAGCAGGGCCTGCGCCTGCCGGCCATCCTGGGGAACTAAGGCCTAGACCAGCCGCACAAGGCCGCCGTAGCTTGCGACGGTCTTGTCGGCGGTTATCAGGGAAAGGCCTTCAACGAAGGCTTGGGCAACAAGAATTCGGTCGAAAGGATCCTTATGAATATCAGGCAGATCCGCGACCGCAGTTGCATGTTCACCCAGAACTGGGAGTTCTTGGTAGCCATTTTCGAGCAGATTTTCGCGAAGCTTGCGGGCATCGATGGTAAAGTCTGCCCGAGCACGTCCGGTCTTGATTGCCACTTCCCATATGCTGACGGTCGAAAATACAATCGTATTGTCGATATCTTCAATCAGATTGCGGGCTTTCTCCGGCAATCGTTGGGACATACCGGTCATCCAAAGCAGAATATGCGTATCGACAAGAAGCCTCATTTTTCTTTGATGTCTTTGAAATCGTTGAGATTCCCATAAAACATCTCTTCGATTTCATCGGCCATCATCGTGTCGAAGTCTTCGGGGACGGTAAATTGGCCATCCATAAAACCAATGCGACGCTTCTTTGGCGCCTCTTTCTCTTTGATCGGCACGACCTTCACCATCGGCTTGCCCGCCTTGGCGATAATGAAAGCTTCGCCCTTGGCGGCTTTTTCGATCAGCCGCGACAAATGCGTTTTCGCCTCGTGAATGTTGACGGTTTCCATAGCAGGCTCCGAATGGACTTAGTCCACTAAACTTAGTTTACTCTGAATCGAATTGCAATGATGGGACATGATTAGATGACAACGCCGAAAATCACGCTTCTCCGCAGCGATAGTCACCGTCGCATGCCCTGGAAAAACGGCGGCGGGGAAACGGTGGAGATCGCCATTTCGCCCGAGGGCGCCGGGCTTGCCGACTTCGACTGGCGCGTCAGCATGGCAACCGTTGCCACGGACGGGCCGTTTTCGGTTTTTCCGGGCATCGATCGTACGCTATCTATTCTTGAAGGCGAGGGCATGATCCTCTTCATCGAGGGGCGCGCGCCCGACCGCCTGACGCAGGCCAGCGAACCGCTATCCTTTGCAGCCGACGCGCCGACCTCGGCGACCTTGATTGATGGCACGATCACCGATCTCAACGTGATGACGCGCCGGGGACGTTTCACACATTCGGTGCGGCGCGTCGCCATAGATGGACATAAGGAAATCACCTTCCAGAGCGGGACCACCTTTGTTCTTTGCCATCGGGGCAGTGCCGAGGTTGATGGCATGGCGCTAGCTGCGGGCGATTGCCTTTTGATTTCCAACGGCGGTGCCGAGCGACACCCGATCTCGGGCAAGACGCAGCTGTTCTATATCGCCATCGCGGCAATATAGTCGGCTATCCGCCGTTCCTTGACTTGACACCTGCCCAGCTCGGTCATCCTATTTCTGTTCAGCAGAGAGGATACCGGCATGAGTGACGACCAAATCCCCGCCGATAGCAAGCTCACCACCTCTAAGCGCCGCTGGGCGGCGGAGGGCAAGTTTTTGACGGGGCGCATTAGTCGGCCCGAGACCGAGCGGCTGCCGCCGGGGCAGCATCTCGTCAAGAATTGGCCGGTGCTCGACCTCGGCGTGCAGCCGCAGATTTCTTTGTCGAATTGGCGGCTCGATGTGATCGGCTTCGTGGAAAATCGGCTCAGCCTCGATTGGGCGACTTTCCAGGCGATCGAGCAAAGCACCCGCGTCAGCGATATCCATTGCGTGACGACCTGGTCGCGCTATGACAATCGCTGGGAAGGGGTTTCGACGCGTGATCTCCTCGATCTTGCCATGCCGACGGCCGAGGCACAGCACGTGTTGCTGACAAGCTATGACGGCTATACCACCAACCTGCCGCTTGCTGATTTCGCTGCCGAGGATGCGATCCTCGCGACCGCCTGGGAAGGCCAGCCGCTGACAGTCGAACATGGCGGCCCGATGCGCCTCGTCGTGCCGCATCTTTACTTCTGGAAGAGCGCCAAATGGCTGAACCGCATCGAGCTCATCGGTGCGGACAGGGCCGGCTTCTGGGAGAAAAACGGCTACCACATGTATGGTGATCCGTGGCGGGAGCAGCGTTACTCCGACGATTGACGCTCCCGGCGCCTTGCGGGTGAGGTGGCCTGGCTCTCTGGAATCGCGGTTCTTATGTCACCGTGTCAATTTTTGATGGCGACGGCTGGGTTTGTGGCTTTGCAAGCCACCATCATGGGCGTATTCAATGATCGTATGATTACGGCCGGCATGCACGGCTCCTTTGAACGCCAATCTCCGAATTCAGATCATGACCGTTGTCCGGACCATAGAAGAGCCTTCCGAAGTAAGTTTCGGCCGGCAGTCCCGCATCATCGCCTTTGTCGTCGCCGTCTCCTTCTTCATGCAGATCCTGGACGGCACCATCGTCACCACCTCGCTGCCGCAGATGGCGAAAACCTTCGGCGTCGAGCCGGTTTCGATGAGCATCGGCATCACGGTCTATCTGCTGACCATGGCCGCCTTCGTGCCCCTGGCCGGCTGGGCCGGCGATCGTTATGGCGCGCGGCGAGTGTTCCTGGCGTCGATTACGATCTTCACCGTGGCATCGCTGTTTTGCGGTCTCTCGGGCAATTTGACCGAGTTCATCATTGCCCGTGCCGTTCAAGGCGTTGGCAGCGCGCTGATGACGCCCGTGGGACGCATCATCGTGCTGAAGAATGCTCGCAAATCCGATCTGGTGCATGCGATGTCGATGATCACCTGGCCGGCGCTGACCGCTCCTGTCATCGGCCCGGTGCTTGGCAGCTTCATCACCACCTATCTCAGCTGGCATTGGAACTTCCTGATCAATATCCCGATCGGCGTCATCGGTCTCGGCCTCGTTCTGCGCTTCGTGCCGGATCAGCGGGAGGAAAAGGTCGCGCGGCTCGATTTTATCGGCTTTCTGCAATCGGCGGCGGGGCTGACCTTCCTGCTTGCCGGCCTCGAATTCGTGGTGCAGGGCACGACGGGGTTGGCGCCCAGCATTGGGTTGATCGTAGCAGGTGTGGTTTTCTCCATCATCGCCACCCGGCATTTCATGACGGTCGATGCGCCCTTGCTCGATCTCTCCGCCTTCAAGGTGCAGACCTTCGCGATGTCGACGCTTTCGGCCGGCACGGCGAGCCGTGTGGCGATCAACGCGACGCCTTTCCTGATCCCGCTGCTCTTCCAGGTCGGTTTCGGCCGTACGGCGATCGATGCGGGCACTTATCTGCTCTTCTATTTCGCCGGCAATCTCGGCATGAAGGCGATAACGACGCACATGCTGAGGATTTTCGGTTTCCGCAACGTGCTCGTCGTCAACGGCCTGATCTCATCCGCAAGCATTGCCGGATGCGCGCTTCTGTCTCCATCGACACCAGATGCGTTGATATATTGCCTGCTATTCATCGCCGGCCTGTCACGGTCGATGAACTTCACGGCGCTGAATACGCTGGGGTTTGCCGATATCCATGCCGCGCAGCGCAGCTCCGCCTCGACATTGTCGAGCATGCTGCAGCAGGTTTCGCTATTGCTCGGCGTTGCCGTCGCTGCCGCCGTTCTCAATCTCTCGCGCACGATTCATGGTGGGGAAACGCTCTCGCTCATCGATTTTCGCTGGGCTTTCCTCATCATTGGCCTTATCGGTGGCATCTCCGCATTGCGTTTTATCAGCCTGCCGTACGATGCCGGCGCAGAGGTATCCCGCCATAAAGTGAAGACCTAATCAAAACCTTCAAATTCTTAACGATATTGACAGGCAAGCCGCTGTAAAGTGAGCTGCCGGTTCCCATATGAAATCCGCGTCAACTCCCACAGGAGGCAGTCCCATGCTGCTCAGAACCCTCGCCATCTCCGCTCTCGTCCTCGGCATGTCCAGCGCCGCCATGGCAGAGCAGGTGCATAAGCATCATCCCAAGCGCGTCAATGTCGAGGCGTTCCAGGCCGATGTCGGCAGCGTCGACCATTCGAAGGATGCAATCCTTCCGGACGGCACGATCAATACCGATCCGTCGGTGACCGGCCCGATCCGCGCCGGCGACTCCATTTCCCGCTTGCAATGCGCCGCTGCTCCTAACTCCGTCGGTGCTCGTTCGAGCACCTATAGTGCAGGCTCCGCCTCGCTTTGCCCGTAATGACGTGATGGCTCGAGCTGGCCTAAAGCGCGTCGCGATCTTTCAGATTCGCTTCTCACGCTTTAGGTCTTTGATTTTGTGCATGTCGTCGTCGCAAAACCGCTGCACACTTTTACGCGACATGCTCTATGCCAGCTCGATATCTGTCTGCTTGAACCGGTCGCTTTTCGACAATAGCGGCTGGCGATAATAGCGAGCGCAGGCATAGGTCATGCAATCGTCAAGACTGAGGCGCGCCGTATGGCCGCCTTGGCCATAGCGCTCGTAGGCTTCGGTCGCCAAGATGGCGGCGCGAGGCGGCACCGCAAGCGGCTGAATGTTCATGAGCTGCAGAAACGTGCGGACAGCTTCGCCGGCCTCGATAGGCGACAATCCCAAAATATCGGAGACCAGGATTGCGGCATTCGCTGCGACAAGCGGCGAGGTCATTCGTGCCGTTGCCGGCTGCATGCGGATGGCGAAGGCGCGCGCCTCCTCTTCATCGGTCATCATCGCCGACAGCACTGAAGCGTCGATGAACATCAAATCTCTCCCGCTATGTCGGCGCTTACGCTTTTGGCGATGGCCTTCTGCTTGAGATTGCGGCAAAAAGCGACGGCGACGTCAGCAAGAGCCGGCTTGGTCAGCTCCTCATCCAGCGCCTTCTGCAAGGCAAGCCGTACGGCTTCCGTCTTGGTGGTGGCCCTGGTCAGCGCCTGATAGCGGCGCGCCAATCGGTCGATGGCGTCGTCCTTAATGTAAAGCGGCATGGAATATTCCTTCAAAGTCTATGGATATCCTTAGGGTCTGTACGCGGTGAGGGCAATCATATCCGCCGTCGGTCGTATCCTCTTTCCTGCGATATTTAGATGACGATCATCATCTAACGTGATAGAAATGGGCTGAAGATATGTTTGCCGACCGTAAGGAGATGTCATGTCCGCTATCGATCCCATTGTCATCGTTTCCGCCACCCGCACGCCGCTCGGCCGCTTCCAGGGAGATCTCTCGCCTTTGCAGGCGCACGAGCTTGGCGCGCATGTCATCCGCGCCGCGCTAGCGCGTGCGGGTCTTTCGGCGGAGAGAGTGGATGAAGTTCTGTTCGGCTGCGTCCTGCCTGCGGGGCAGGGACAGGCGCCGGCCCGGCAGGCTGCTCGCGGGGCTGGCCTGCCGGATGCCGTCGGCGCCACTACGGTCAACAAGGTCTGCGGCTCCGGCATGAAGGCCACCATGCTGGCGCATGATCTGCTTCTCGCCGGCTCGGCCTCCATCGCAGTCGCCGGCGGCATGGAATCGATGTCGAATGCGCCTTATCTGCTTGCCAAGGCGCGTGGCGGCTACCGCATGGGCCACGACCGCATCTTCGATCACATGATGCTGGACGGGCTGGAAGATGCCTATGAGAAGGGCCGCTCGATGGGCGATTTCGGCGAGCTGGCGGTCGAGGCCTATCAGTTCAGCCGCGACGATCAGGATGCCTATGCGATCGAGACTTTATCGCGCGCCCGTGCCGCAACGGAGAACGGCGCCTTCGAAGCCGAAATCACGCCAGTTTCCGTCATGGCCAAGGGCGGCCCGATCACCATCGCCAAGGACGAGCATCCGCAAAAGGTCTCGCCGGAAAAAATCCCGACGCTGAAGCCCGCCTTCCGCAAGGACGGCACGATTACGGCTGCCAGTGCCTCGGCCAATGCCGATGGCGCGGCCGCCTTGATCCTGACTCGCCGTTCGCTTGCCGAGCGTGAGGGATTGCCGATCCTTGCCGAAATCAAGGCGCATGCCACGCATAGCCAAGAGCCCGCCTGGTACACGACAGCGCCGATCCCGGCGATCCGCAAGCTGCTCGACAAGACGGGCTGGAAGATCGGCGATGTCGATCTTTTCGAGATCAACGAGGCCTTCGCCGTCGTCGCCATGGCGGCTGCCAAGGAGCTCGGCATTGCTCGTGACCGTCTCAATGTTAACGGCGGCGCCTGCGCGCTTGGCCATCCGATCGGCGCCACAGGTGCGCGGTTGATCGTGACCCTGCTGCATGCGCTGCAGTGTCAAGGTGCGCGGCGTGGTGTTGCCGCGCTCTGCATCGGCGGTGGCGAGGCGACCGCGATTGCTGTGGAGCGGGTCGCGTAAGCGAATTTGGGCAAGTCAGGTGCGTCTTCCGATGCCGCAAGTGTGGGCATGGCCCCTCATCTAGCCTTCCCCCGCTCATGCGGGGAGAAGGGACGACCGCGCGAGGCGGCGAATTTGTGTAAAAGATCGTAGGCTATCAACTAAAATTCCCTCTTCCCACGAGCAGGAAGAGTGCATGCCCTCGCCCTCTCCATGCCGTCAAACATAGACCAGTTCGTAGACGTAGGATTTCGAACCCTTCTTGCTCACCCACTCGCCTTCCGGCGGATAATCGGCGTCTTGTTCCGGAAACGGTACGCTCCATGGCCTGCCGAGCAAGGCTCCGTCTTCATCATCCCAAGTGCCCCAACCGAAGCCAACTTGAAACCTGATCCAGAGATCGGCATCCTCACGCCGGTAGCCGATCCTTCCATCGGATAGCTGTTTGCGATGGAACGTATAGACCAAATCATCGCTCCGTCGCTTCAGCTGGAATCGATCCCTATTCATGCCAGGTCCGTTATCTTGTCTCGGATATGGATACTGGCATCGGCCATTTGCTGTGTCCAGTTTCCCGGCATCGCGCTATTTCGCCAATCTCAGCCTCAGTGCATTGCCGATGACCGAGACCGAGGACAGGCTCATTGCGGCGGCCGCAATCATCGGTGACAGCAGCAGGCCGAACACCGGATAGAGCACGCCGGCCGCAAGCGGCACGCCGAGCGCATTGTAGCCGAAGGCGAAGGCAAGGTTTTGCTTGATGTTGCGGATCGTCGCTTCCGAGAGATGGCGGGCGCGGACGATGCCGTTGAGATCGCCCTTCACCAGGGTAATGCCGGCGCTTTCCATGGCGACATCGGCGCCCGTGCCCATGGCAATGCCGACATCGGCTGATGCAAGTGCCGGAGCATCGTTAACGCCGTCGCCCGCCATGGCAAGGATACGGCCTTTAGCCCGCAACTCGTCGACCAGCGCCTTCTTGCCTTCCGGCAGCATGTCCGCACGCACCTCGTCGATCCCGAGCTCTCTGGCGACGGCAGCGGCGGTCTTGCCGTTGTCGCCGGTCGCCATGACGATCGTCAGGCCGCTTTCATGCAGCGCCTTGATGGCGGCTGCCGTGGTCGGCTTGATCCGGTCGGCGACGGCGACGAGGCCGGCCAGCTTCCTGCCGATGGCGACGAACATGACCGTCTTGCCTTCGCTGCGCAGGCGCTCTGTCTCGGTTTTCAATGCGTCAGCCGCAACGCCAAGGTCGGCCATCATCGCGGCATTGCCGAGAGCGATCGCGGTGTCACCGGAGCGGCCCTCCACGCCCTTGCCGGTCACCGCCGCAAAGCTGGAGATTTCGACGAAGCGTGCCCCGCGCTCCTTCGCGCCGGCAACGATGGCTTCAGCCAGCGGGTGCTCGGAGCCGCGCTCCAGGCTGGCGGCGAGCGAGAGGAGGCGTGCCTCGTCTGTGCCCGCCGCGGTGACGATGTCGGTCAGGTGCGGTTTTCCTTCGGTCAGTGTGCCTGTTTTGTCGACGATCAGCGTGTCGACCTTGGCGAAGTGTTCCAGCGCCTCGGCATCGCGCACCAGCACACCTTCATGTGCGCCTCGGCCTGTGGCGATCATGATGGACATGGGCGTCGCCAGCCCAAGCGCACAGGGGCAGGCGATGATCAGCACGGCGACGGCGGCAAGCAGCGCATGCGCCAGCCGAGGCTCCGGCCCGACAAAGGTCCAGACGGCGAAAGCGATGATGGCAGCCGCGACGACGGCGGGCACAAAGACGGTAGAGACGCGATCGACCATTGTCTGGATCGGCGCGCGTGAGCGTTGCGCTTTGGCAACGAGCTCGACGATGCGCGAGAGCGTGGTCTCCGCGCCGACCTTTTCGGCCTGCATGATGAGCGCGCCGTTCCTGTTGATGGTGCCGCCGGTCAAGGCGTCGCCCTTGGTCTTTTCGACCGGCAGGGGCTCGCCCGTGATCATCGATTCATCGATAGTGGATTGTCCTTCGACGACGGAGCCGTCCACGGGGACGCGTTCACCCGGGCGCACACGCAGCCGGTCGCCGGCCTGGATTTCGTCGACAGGCACATCGGTTTCGCTTCCGTCGGCGCCGACGCGCCGTGCTGTTTTCGGTGCGAGATCGAGAAGCGCGCGAATGGCCGAGCCCGTGCGTTCGCGGGCCTTCAGCTCGAGCACCTGGCCGACGAAGACCAATGCGACGATGACGGAAGCTGCCTCGAAATAGACGGGCACGCTCTCACCATGGCCTCGGAAGCTCATGGGAAACAAGCCAGGGGCGAACGTGGCGATGACGCTGTAGAGATAGGCAGTGCCGACGCCGAGGCCGATCAGCGTCCACATATTAGGGCTGCGGTTGACGAGCGAATTCCAGGCGCGGCGGAAGAAAGGAAGAGCCGCCCAAAGCACGACCGGCGTCGCGAGCAGAAGTTCGACCCAGGTGGCGAGGGGTTCGCCGATCCAGTCGCGAATCGGCAGGCCGATCATCGGACCCATGCTGATGACAAGCAGCGGCAGCGACAGCGCGGCGCTGATCCAGAGCCGGCGTGTGAAATCTGTAAGTTCCGGGTTCGGGCCTTCATCGGCCGCGGGAACACCCATCGGCTCCAGCGCCATGCCGCATTTCGGGCAGTCGCCGGGATGGTCGCTGATGACTTCGGGGTGCATCGGGCAGGTATAGAGCGTGCCTTTCGGCACCGGCTTTGGCGCGGGTCTGTTGCCATCGAGATAAGCTGATGGCTCCGCTTCGAACTTCGCCTTGCAGCTGGCTGAGCAGAAATAGAATTTCTCACCCTCGTGCTTCATGAAATGGCGGGCGGTGGCGCGATCGACCACCATACCGCAGACGGGATCTTTTGCTGTGAGATAGTTTTCCGGTGCAGCCTCGAATTTTGCGCGGCAGCCATTGCTGCAGAAGTGGAAAATACAGCCGTGATAATCCATCGACGGCTTACCAGCATCGGGATTGACGGTCATGCCGCAGACGGGATCGCGGATCACCACATCCTGAATGTCGGCATCATGATGATGGTGATGACCGTGGCCATGATGGCCGTGATCGTGCTCGTGGTGCGGTGCCATGTCATACTCCTTTGCCCGAAAGGGCGTCGGAAACCCTTATGAACCTTCCGATCGCTGGAAGGTCAAGGCGGAAAATAGTGATTGCCATCCACAGTTCACAGGGTTGCCTTCCTATCTCGCCGCGGACGGCGATGATAAGTTCCGTAAGATCGATGCAATGATGTGATTCCAATGCGATATGATCTAACCACACTGCCGCTTGCCGCGCTTCTGCCCGCCATCGTCAAGGCGGAGGATATGTTGGCACGGCTGGATGAGCGTGTCCTGAGGCATGCGGTGGCGGATGGTTTTCGCGAGCGCGGGCACTTTTTCGATGCCGCAGGCGCGCTCTGGGTCGGCGGCGAACTCGTGCATGTGGAGGATCTCGTCCTGCATGATGCGCGCATGGATACGCGCACACCGACGCACGAGCTGACCATCGCCCATGCGGTGCTGCGCAGCCGTCGCCGGCTATGGGCCGCCGATCCGTCCTGGGGGCTGGAGCCAGCCGGCCTTGCCGTCTTACGCGGGGATGTCGGCGAAACCGAAGACACCATTTCGCCGCGTTCGACGCGTGCCCCGGCCATAGAGCCCGACGAACCAGTGGACGAGGAAGACGATTTCGGCGTTGATTTCGCCGAGATCGACGCCATTCTCGCCCGATCCGACAAGATCCTGAACGGCGGCGTTCCGGAAGCCCGGCAGCCTACGATCGATGTCGAAGATCCCCTTGCGCTCGTTCGCGATGAGGATTGGGATGAGGATGAGCGGCTGGAGAGTTGGCGCGCCGTCATTCGCGACGCGGATCTGCTGCCGCCCGTTCTCGGCGCGGCGGTGCTTTTCGATGCCTGGGAGCGCATCGAGCCACTGCGGCGGCAGCATTGGCTCGGCGGCTTGCTGGTCAGCGCCTATCTGCGCAGCCGGGGCAAGGTCACATCCCATCTCTTCTGCCTGAATGTCGGCCTGAAAGCCGTCCGTCACGATCGCCGGCGTGCACCGGATCGCACCACGCGGCTGACAGCCTTTCTGGAGGCCATGGCACTTTCGGCCGATTCGGGCCTGAAGGAGCTCGATCGCCTTTCGCTTGCCCGGCTGCAGATGGAGCTCCGGCTCAAGGACCGGCGGTCCAACAGCAGCCTGCCCGAAGTCATCGATATCGTGCTGTCGCGGCCGATCGTTTCGGCGAAAATGATCGCACGTCATGTCGGCGTCACCTCCAGAGGCGCGCTTAATCTGGTGGCCGAGCTCGGCCTGCGCGAGATGACGGGTCGCGGTCGCTACCGTGGCTGGGGCGTGCTTTGAGGCGCTGCAGCGGCTTGTGCGGGTAGACGCATCCACCTTGCAACCACAACCCTAGTTTTTCGTCCAATGTTACAGTTTGTTACGCTAAGTGGCGCTAAAATGGACAAAATTTAATGGCCATACCAAATTCCTAAGCGGCACGATGCAAGCTAAGGTCGCGCCATGAATAGCGCGGGATCGTCGTCGCCCCGGGATTTGAGGAAAGGTGCGTGAATGGCTCGGACGTTTCGGGTCGTCGTTTGGTTGGCAGTGATCGGCGCAGTCGGATATGGCGCCTATGCGACCCGCGATCGTTGGCTTGGGCCGGCGGAGAAGCTGCTTGGCTACCAGAATGCTGCAGCACCGGGGGAACAAGCCCAGGACGGACGCCGTGGCGGTCAAAGGCAGGGTGGCAGTGGTGGCGGACGGCGCAGCATGTCGCAGTTCAGCGGGCCGGTTCCCGTGCTTGCTGCCGATGCGACGACGGCCGATGTCCCCGTCTACATTAACGGCGTTGGGTCGGTGAAGGCGCTGAATACCGTGACGGTGCGCGCGCAGGTCAGCGGACGAATCGTCGAAATCAATTTCGGTGAGGGCCAGGATATCAAGAAGGGTGATGTCATCGCCCGTATCGACGATTCCGTCTATAAGGCGCAGCTCGACCAGGCGATCGCCAAGAAGGCGCAGGACGAAGCCCTGCTTGCAGGCGCCCAGCGCGATCTCGCCCGCTATCAGCTGATGGTAAAGAGCGCGTCCGGCACGCAGCAGCAGGTCGACACGCAGACATCATTGGTGGCCCAATATACAGCACAGGTCCAGGTGGATGTGGCAGCCATCGAAAGCGCGCAGGCAACACTCGATTATACGACGATCAGGGCGGCCTTCGATGGGCGCACCGGCATCCGCAACGTGGACGTCGGCAATCTCGTCAGCTCGTCCGATGCGACCGGCATCGTGACGCTCTCGCAGATCAAGCCGATCTCCGTGCTGTTTTCCATTCCCCAGCAACAGCTTGCCCGCGTCAATGCGGCCAGTGAGGCCGGAACGCTTGCCGTCCAGGCCATGGGCAATGACGGCGAGACGGTGGTCGACAACGGCTCGCTTGGCGTGGTCGACAATCAGGTCGATCCCACTACGGGTACGGTCAAGCTGAAGGCGAATTTCCCCAACGACAAACTGGCGCTGTGGCCAGGCGCCTTCGTCAATGCCCGCTTGCTCGTCGAGACGCTGAAGGGCGTTACCGTCATTCCGAGCGGCGCCGTGCAGCGCGGACCGAACGGCACCTTCGTCTATATCATCGGCCGGGATCAGACGGTCGCGATGAAGCCGGTGAAGGTGCGCCAGCAGGACGATACGCTCGCCGTCATCGCCGATGGGGTGGCGCCCGGCGATAAAGTGGTGACGACCGGTTTCGCGCGGCTTCAGAATGGATCGAAGGTGCAGATTTCGGCCAATCCGGATCAGGCGTCGCCGGCTGCTCCGTCAACCGACAATAACGGGCAGCCTGTTGCAGAAAACGACCAACAGAATGCTGCTCCAGGCACCGCGAATGCGAGCGAACGTCCGCACCGCCGCCACAATGGCCAGGGTGGAAATGGTGGCCAGGGCGGGCAGGGCGGTGCCGGCGGTCATAGTGGCCATCGCGGCCACGATGGTCAGCCTGGCGCCGGCGGCGAGCAGGGTGCGGATACGGGCGGCGGCTCGGCCTCCAACAACAATTCCTCCGCTACGCCGACGCAGCAACAATGAACGTCTCGTCGCTCTTCATTTCCAGGCCGATCGCCACCACGCTTCTCGGGGTAGCGGTTCTGTTGGGCGGCATTCTCGGCTTTCTCTTCCTGCCGGTCGCGCCGCTGCCGCAGGTAGATTTCCCGACGATCCAGGTGACGACGCAGCTTCCGGGCGCCGATCCCGATACGATGGCGGCGCTGGTGACCGCACCCCTGGAGCGACCGCTCGGCCAGATCCCTTCGCTTGCCTCCATGACCTCGTCGAGCGCCTTCGGTATCAGCCAGATCACGCTGCAGTTCGATCTTGGCCGCGATATCGATGGCGCCGCGCAGGACGTGCAGGCAGCGATCAACGCCGCCGGATCGACTTTGCCGCGCACGCTTCCCTATCCGCCGACCTATTCGAAGGTGAATCCGGCCGATACGCCGATCGTGACGCTGGCGCTGCGTTCCAACAGCTATTCGATCCGTGAGCTCAGCGATTTTGCCGACACCATGATGGCGCAGCGCTTGAGCGAAGTGTCGGGTGTCGGCGACGTCAACATCCAGGGCGGCGTCAAACCCGCCATCCGCATCCAGGTGGATCTGCCGCGTCTCGCTTCCTATGGGCTGGCGCTGGAGGATATTCGCTCGGCGATCACCAATGCCAGCGTGGCCGGCGCTAAGGGTTCGCTCGACGGCACACAGCAGAGTTTCACGCTCGCCGCGAACGATCAGATCGTCGATCCCAATGTCTATAAATCCGTCATCGTCGCCTACCGCAACAGTGCGCCGGTGCAGTTGAAGGACGTCGCAACGGTCGTCGAGGGGCTGGAGAATAATCGAGTCGGTGCCTGGTATCAGGGGCAGCCCGCCGTCATTCTCGATATCATGCGTCAGCCGGGCGCCAACGTCATCCAGACCGTCGAGAACGTGCTGAAGCAGATCCCGAAGCTGAAGCAGGCGATGCCGGCCGGTATTTCGCTTGACATCGTGAACGACCGCACCGAGACGATCCGCGCTTCGATCCATGACGTGCAATGGACGCTCGTCATCAGCATCGGCCTCGTCATCCTGGTCGTGCTGCTGTTCCTGCGGACGATGACTGCGACCTTCATTGCCGGCGTCGCGCTGCCGCTGTCGCTGATTGCCACTTTCGGCGTCATGTGGTTTGCCGGCTTCAGCCTCGACAATCTCTCGCTCATGGCGCTGACCATCGGCACCGGCTTCGTCGTGGACGACGCTATCGTGATGATCGAGAACATCGCCCGCCATATCGAGGAAGGTGAAAATCCGATGCAGGCGGCGCTGAAGGGCGCCGGCGAGATCGGGTTCACCATCATTTCGCTGACCGTATCGCTGGTCGCCGTCTTCATTCCGCTACTGTTCATGACCGGCATTGTCGGCCGCATGTTCCGCGAATTCGCACTGACGCTCACCATTGCCGTCGTCGTGTCGGCCGTGGTCTCGCTGACGCTCACGCCGATGATGTGCGCGCGCATCCTGCGCAAGCCGAAAGAGCATCAGGGCGGCTTTCTGGCCGGTGCCGACCGTTTCACCGACTGGATGGTTGAAGGCTATCGGCGCAGCCTTGTCTGGGCCGTGGATCGCAGCCGTCTCATGCTGCTGGTGACGGTGGTGACGCTGGCTGCGACGATCGCGCTCTATGTCGTCATCCCCAAGGGTTTCCTGCCGGCGCAGGATACGGGCCTCATCACCGCCGTCATCGAGGCCGAACCGACGACCTCCTTCGAAACCATGAAGCAGATCCAGGCTGATGTGACCGACCGACTGCGCAAGGATCCGGATGTTACCGGCGTCGTTGCCGTCATCGGTGCCAGCGCCAGCAATCTGACGCTGAATACCGGTAATCTCAGCCTTGTCTTGAAGCCGCGGAGTGAGCGTAATGCGTCCGCTGATCAGATTATCGAACGAATGCGCGGCGAAGTTACCGGCATGCCCGGCATCCACGTCACCTTCCAAAGTGTGCGCGATATTTCGATCAGCACCAGGGCCAGCCGTGCACCCTACCAATATACCTTGACGGGCACGGACACGAATACGGTGGTCGACTGGGCGCAGAAGCTCGCCCAGCGCCTGCAGGAAAGCCCGAAGCTGATGGATGTCGCCTCCGAAGTGGAGATGGGTGGTGGGCGCATCTTCGTCGATGTCAATCGCGAGACCGCCTCGCGGCTCGGCGTGTCGATGCAGGCCGTCAGCGATACTTTGAATGATGCCTTCGGCCAGCGGCAGATCGCAACGATCTATGGCCAGGCCAACCAGTATCGCGTCATCCTGGAGGCGGCGCCGCAATATCAGTCGGATCCCAAATCGCTCGACAAGCTTTATGTCGCCGGTGCCAGCGATACGCAGGTGCCGCTCAACGCCTTCACGACGGCGAGTTTCACGACCGCGCCGCTGGTCATCAGCCATGATGAGCAATTCCCGGCCGTGACGCTCAGCTTCGATCTCGCCAAGGGCGCCTCGCTCAGCGATGCCGTCGCGGAGATCAAGGCGGCGGAGCGAGATATCGAGATGCCCGACAATATCCAGCGCAAATATTCGGGCGATGCCGAAGAGTTTGCCTCGTCGCTTGCGGGTGAGCCCTGGCTGATCCTGGCGGCTATCGTGACGATCTACATCGTGCTCGGCCTGCTCTATGAGAGCGCCGTGCATCCGGTGACGATCCTGTCGACGCTGCCTTCGGCCGGCGTCGGCGCACTGCTGGCGCTGATGCTGTTCGGGCAGGATCTCTCGATCATCGCTCTCATCGGCGTCGTGCTCCTGATGGGTATCGTCAAGAAGAATGCGATCATGATGATCGACTTTGCGCTGGAGGCGGAGCGCAAGGAAGGTCTCGAGCCCCGCGCGGCCATTCTGAAAGCCTCGATTCTGCGTTTCCGGCCGATCATGATGACGACGCTCGCGGCGCTCTTCGGCGCTTTGCCGCTGGCGTTGGCGCAGGGCACGGGCGCAGAGTTGCGCATTCCACTCGGGATCACCATCATCGGCGGTCTCGTGCTCTCGCAGCTTTTGACGCTCTATACGACGCCGGTGATCTATCTCGCCTTCGAGCGTCTGCGCGCCAAGGTCGTCGGCCGCACCAGCGGCACGCCGAGCGCTGAGATGAATGAATTGGCGGGTGGCGAGAGATGAACATCTCCGAGCCGTTTATCAAACGCCCTGTCGGGACGACGCTTCTGGCGATCGGGCTGGTGATCCTCGGCATCGTTGCCTATCGTTTCCTGCCGGTTGCCAGCCTGCCGACCGTCGACCTTCCCACAATCGTCGTCTCCGCCAGCCGTCCGGGCGCCGATCCCGCCAGCATGGCGGCGAGCGTTGCAGCGCCGCTGGAACGCCATCTCGGCACGATCGCCGGTGTCACGCAGCTGACATCGGTGAGCTCGCTCGGCTCGAGCAGCATTATCGCACAATTCGATCTTTCCCGCAGCGTCGATGGCGCCGCGCAGGACGTGCAGGCGGCGTTGAACGCGGCGGCGACCGACCTGCCGGGCGACCTGCCGACGCTGCCATCCTTCCGCAAGATCAACCCGGCTGCCGCTCCCGTGCTGATCCTGGCGCTGACCTCGGACAATGTGCCTGCGAGCGCCATCTACGATGCGGCCGACACTGTGGTCGTGCAGCGCATTTCGCAGGTCGATGGCGTCGGCGGCGTTACCGTCAGTGGCGCAGACCAGCCGGCCATCCGCGTCAGGCTCGATCCTGATCGGCTCTCGGCCATGGGCCTGTCGCTCGATGCCGTACGCACCGCGATCGTCAATGCCAGCGTGCTCGGCCCCTTCGGCTCGATCGATGGAGCTTCGGGCGCATTCTCCCTTGCCGTGAACAGCCAGTTGCGGACGCCGGAAGCCTATGGACGGATCATCGTACAGAGCGGGGACGGCACGGCGGTTCGCTTGTCCGATATCGCCACTGTCGAGCCGGGCGTACGCAACAGCCGCTCGGATGCCTGGTATGACGGCAAACCGGCCGTGCTGCTCAACATCACCAAGCAGGCGGATGCGAACGTCATCGCCACCGTCGATGGCGTCAAGCAGCTGATCCCCGAATTGCAGCGGCTCATTCCTGCCGGTGTGAATATCTCGATTCTCTCCGACCGCACCACGACGATCCATGCCAGCGTCACCGACATGCAATGGACGTTGCTTGCCACCATTTGTCTGGTCATGGCCGTCGTCTTCGTGTTCCTGCGGCGCGCTACCCCTACAGTCGCTGCTGGCGTTACTGTGCCGCTGTCTCTTGCCGGCACTTTTGCCGCGATGTGGCTCTTCGGCCTGTCGATCGACAATCTCTCGCTGATGGCGCTTGCCGTTTCCGTCGGCTTCGTCGTCGACGATGCCATCGTTATGATCGAGAATATCTATGCCAATCTGGAAGCGGGCATGAAGCCGATGCGGGCGGCGCTCGAAGGCGCCAAGCAGATCGGCTTCACCGTCGTTTCGATCAGCCTGTCGCTGCTTGCCGCCTTCATTCCGCTGTTCTTCATGGGCGGCATTGTCGGCCGGTTCTTTCAGACCTTCTCGCTGACGCTCGGCTTTACCATCGTCGTTTCGACACTGGTATCCCTGACGCTGACGCCGATGATCTGCGGCCATCGACTGCGTCAGCACGATATCGATGCCCGGCCCGGCCTGTTCGGCCGCATCGTCGAGGGCACGCTCAGTGCCATTACCGGCTTTTACGGCCGCACGCTACGGGCGGTGCTGCATCACCGTTTCCTTTCCGTGGTCGTCATCATCGCCTGCGTGGTCATGTCCGGGTATCTCTATGTCAAGGTTCCGAAGGGCTTCATCCCACAGGATGACACCGGCTTCATCCAGGGCGGAACGCAGGCTGCGACCGACATTTCCTATCCCGCCATGGTCAAGCTGCAGCAGCAGGCCGCGGATATCGCCTCAAAGGATCCCGCCGTTTCCGGTATCGGCTCTTCCGTCGGCGGTGGCGGCTTTTCCAGCTCCATCAATCGTGGCCAGCTTTTCATCTCGCTGAAGCCGGAATCGGAGCGTGCGCCGACGGCCGACGTCATAGACAGGCTGCGCAAGCAGCTGATGGCCGTTCCAGGCCTCAGCACCTTCCTGTTTTCGCCGGGCGATATCCGCGCCGGCGCGCGCCAGTCGCAATCGCAATATCAGTTCACGCTCTGGGGCGCGAATTACGACGAGTTGGTGGAATGGGCGCCCAAGGTGCTGGAGCGGATGCAGGCCCTGCCGGGATTGGCCGATGTCGCGACCGACAGGCAGCCTAACGGCTTGCAGGCGACCGTCAATATCGACCGCAGTCTGGCCTCGCAGCTCGGCGTGAACATTCAGTCCATAGATTCCGCGCTGAACAATGCCTTCGCGCAGCGGCAGATCTCGACGATCTATACGCAGCGCAACCAGTATCGTGTCGTATTGGAGGCGAATCCCGAGTATGCGCTCGATCCCCACGATATTTCCAAGCTCTATGTGCCCGCCTCCGGCGGCACGCAGGTGCCGCTGAGCGCGGTGGCGTCGATCGACCGGACGCTGGCGCCGCTGGTGGTCAATCATCAGGGCCAATATCCCTCCGTCACCATCTCCTACAATCTGGCGCTCAACACGCCGCTGCAGGTGGCGAACGACGCCATTCAGAAGGCGGTGCTGGACATGCATTTGCCCGATACGCTGCATGCGGATTTCGCCGGCGATGCGGCGAGCGTCACCCAGTCGTCGGGCAGCCAGCCGCTGCTGCTGCTGGCGGCATTGCTGACGGTCTATATCGTCCTCGGCATCCTCTATGAGAGCCTGGCGCATCCGCTGACGATCATCTCGACGCTGCCGTCCGCCGGTCTCGGCGCGCTGCTGGCGCTTGCGATCAGCGGCACCGAGCTGACGATCATTGCCTTCATCGGCATCATCCTGTTGATCGGCATCGTCAAGAAGAACGGCATCATGATGGTGGACTTCGCGCTGCAGGGCGAGCGCATACTCGGCCTGTCTTCGGAAGAAGCCATCTATCAGGCGTGCCTCAAGCGTTTCCGGCCTATCCTGATGACGACCCTTGCCGCATTGATGGGCGCCATTCCGCTGATCATCGCCACCGGCCCCGGCGCAGAGCTGCGTCGGCCGCTTGGGATCACGATCGTCGGCGGGCTCGTCGTGTCACAGGTGCTGACGCTCTATACCACGCCGATCATCTACCTGATGCTTGCCAAGCTGCATGCAAAATGGTCGCCGAAGGCACAAGCCACGGTGCCGCCAATATCTCCGCTCTCAACTTGAATGTTTAGCGGTGTATGGATGGACCGGATCAGCCCTGATAATCCCACGGATTGACGACAGCTATTCCGATGTCCAGGAAATCCGACACGTTGCGGGTGGCAAGGGTTGCTCCTCGCGACGCTACAATTGCGGCGATCTGAGCATCGAACTGGCTGATCGGCTTGCCGGCCCGACGCCGCGATGTTGCAATGAAGGAATAAGCTCCCGCGGCTTCGCTATCGAAGGGGAGAACTCTTCCGGCGAAATCCTCTTCGAATATCGGGAGAATAGCAGCTTCCAATTCGCTTCGGCGTCGGCCCGCAGGCAGCAGCCGGAGACCGTAAAGGATTTCCGCCTGCGTCGTTGCCGTCGTAAAGATGGCGAGAGGAGGCTGGGCGGCGAGCCACGCTTCAACCATTGGCGATGGTGATGGTGCCAATAGGTCAGAAATGACATTTGTGTCGAGAACGATCATGGATCGAGATCGACCGGTCGGATTGGTTCACGCGGAGCCATATCCAGCACGACCCCACCACTCGCAGCCATGCGGCGACGGATTGTCTCAACCAAGTTGGGTTGACGCTTTTCTTCGGTCGACAAGGCCGCCCGCAGAATGTCTCGCGCCTCATCCTCCATCGATCGCCCATGTGCAGCCGCGCGAATGCGCAGTCGGGTCTTTAAATGATCGTCGATGTTGCGGATCGTCATACTGGCCATGGAAGTATCCCATCATCAATGATTGCATATTAATCATTGATGACAATCTTGGCAAATCAAGACGAAGCATCCGATACCCGATCGAGATCTCCACTCGCTCTCTGCTTCGAGAGAGCGAGTGGAGAGACCTTAATGCGCCACGTCAGGGTTACCAGCCTCCCGCCCTGCCGGCGACCGAACATTGCCCTTGAAGATACGGCGGACGGAGACGAAGAGCAGCGGGATGAAAAAGATGCCGAGCACGGTCGCCGAAATCATGCCGCCCATGACGCCGATGCCGATCGAGTTCTGGCTGCCGGAACCGGCCCCATTGGCGACCGCCAGCGGCAGCACGCCGAGGATGAAGGCGAGCGAGGTCATCAGGATCGGTCGCAAGCGCTGGCGGGATGCTTCCAGCGTTGCGTCGATCAGGCTCTTGCCCTGGTTCTGTTGCTCGATGGCGAATTCGACGATCAGGATGGCGTTCTTTGCCGCCAGACCGATTGTTGTCAGCAGACCGACCTTGAAGTAGACGTCGTTCGACTGGCCGAAAATGGTGGCTGCCAAGAGTGCGCCGAAGATGCCGATCGGCACCGACAGCATGACGGCAAGCGGGATCGACCAGCTCTCGTAAAGGGCGGCGAGTGCCAGGAAGACGACCAGGATCGAGATCGCATAGAGCTGGGTCGCCTGGTTGCCCGAAAGCTTTTCCTGGGCAGACAGGCTGGTCCATTCATGACTGAAGCCGGGCGGCAGGCTCGCCATGATCTTGTCGATCTCGTTCATGGCGTCGCCCGAGGAGACGCCAGGAGCCGCGGAGCCGAGGATTTCGACCGCCGACGAGCCGTTATAGCGCTCCAGACGCGGTGAGCCGTAGGTCCATTCGCCGCTCGAGAAAGCGGAGAATGGCACCATGTCGCCACCGGAATTGCGCACATACCAACGGCCCAGGTCTTCGGGCTGCATGCGGAAATCCTTGTCGGCCTGGACATAGACCTTCTTGACACGGCCGCGGTCGATGAAGTCGTTGACATAGGTGCCGCCCCAGGCCGTCGACAGCGTCGTGTCGATATCCGAAAGGCCGATGTTCAGCGCGCTCGCCTTTTCCTGGTCGATGTTTACGGAATATTGCGGCGTGTCCTCCTGGCCGTTCGGACGCGTTCCGAACAGCTTGTGGTTCTGTGCGGCTGCGCCAAGCAGCTGATTGCGGGCCGCTATGAGCGCTTCATGGCCGGCGCCGTTGATATCCTTGATGAAGAAGTCGAAGCCGCTCGAGCTGCCGAAGCCGGGGATTGCCGGCGGTGCCAGCGCAAAGACGCTACCGTCCTTGATCTTGGAAAAGGCTCCCATGGCACGACCGGCGATGGCTTGTGCCTTAGACTGCGGCGTCTTGCGCTGATCAAAGTCCTTCAGCCTGACGAAGACGAGACCGACATTCTGGCCCTGACCGCTGAATCCGAACCCGGCGACTGCGAATGCGCCCTCGACATAGTCCTTCTCGTTGTTGAGATAATAATCTCTCACCTGGTCGAGCACCGCCCAGGTACGGGAATCCGTGGCGCCTGGAGGCAGCTGGATGGCCGTCAGCAGAATGCCCTGGTCCTCGTCCGGAAGGAAGGAGCTCGGCAAGCGGTTGAAGAGATAACCGACGCCGACGCCGATCAGGACGAATATCAGCAGAAAAACGGCGGTCATGCGAATCATGCGGTGGACGCCGCGCTGATAACTGCGTGTTCCCCGCTCGAAATTGCGGTTGAACCAGCCGAACACGCCCTTTTCCTTCGCACCATGTTTGGGCTGTCTGAGAATGGTGGCGCAAAGAGCTGGCGTGAGGATAAGAGCGACGATGACGGACAGCACCATCGCCGAGACGATCGTCACCGAGAACTGCCGGTAGATGATGCCGACCGAACCGGAGAAGAAGGCCATCGGGATAAACACGGCCGACAAGACCGTGGCGATGCCGATCAGTGCG